>JBQTKD010000076.1:0-13212 GCA_052386455.1 Sporichthyaceae bacterium | reverse complement strand
TGGCTCGAAATCCTGTGGCACTGCCTGGTCAAAGGCATGCACTACGACGAAGCGACCCACGTCGCCAACCGAAACCGCGCCCTCGGGCGAGCCGCCTAAGGGGGTGGTTGACAGAGGGTGTCTCATCCGCCCACCGTTTCCGCGCAACGTCCGAAGGAGCGGGCGCTATTGCGCCCGCCTCTTCGGACGCAAGAAGGTGGGATCACACCTGGATCCGGTCGCGGACGGCAGCGACGATCTCGGCCACCGCCTCGGCAACGGGGACGGTGTTCTTCTGCTCGCCGTTGCGGTAGCGGAAGGAGACGGCACCCGCTTCGACGTCCTCGTCGCCGGCGAGCAGCATGAACGGGATCTTCTGCTTCTGGGCGTTGCGGATCTTCTTCTGCATACGGTCGTCGGCCTCGTCGACCTCGACGCGGATCCCGTGCCCCCGCAGCTGGGCGGCCACCTCGCGCAGATGGGAGACGTGCGCGTCGCCGATCGGAATGCCGACGACCTGCACGGGGGCGAGCCAGGGCGGGAACGCGCCGGCGTAGTGCTCGACGAGGACGCCGAAGAAGCGTTCGATCGAGCCGAAGAGCGCGCGGTGGATCATCACCGGGCGCTGGCGGCCGCCGTCGGAGGACTGGAACTCCAGCTCGAAGCGCTCGGGCAGGTTGAAGTCCAACTGGATGGTGGACATCTGCCAGGTGCGGCCGATGGCGTCGCGGGCCTGGACGGAGATCTTCGGGCCGTAGAAGGCGGCGCCGCCCGGGTCCATGACGAGCTCGAGGCCCTCGGACTCGGCGACCACGCGGAGGGTCTCGGTGGCCTCTTCCCAGTCCTCGTCGGTGCCGACGAACTTCACCGGGTCCTTGGTCGAGAGCTCGAGGTAGAAGTCGTTCAGGCCGTAGTCCCGCAGCAGGTCCAGCACGAAGCGCAGGGTGGTGGTGAGCTCCTCGCGCATCTGCTCGCGGGTGCAGTAGATGTGCGCGTCGTCCTGGGTCAGGCCCCGGACGCGGGTGAGGCCGTGCACGACGCCGGACTTCTCGTACCGGTAGACGGTGCCGAACTCGAACAGGCGCAGCGGCAGCTCGCGGTAGGAGCGCCCCCGCGAACGGAAGATCAGGTTGTGGAACGGGCAGTTCATCGGCTTGAGGTAGTAGTCCGCGCCCTCGAGCTCCATCGGCGGGAACATGCCCTCGCGGTACCAGTCGAGATGCCCGGAGAGCTCGAACAGGCCGCCCTTGGTGATGTGCGGGGTGTTCACGAACTCGTACCCGGACTCCTCGTGCCGCTTGCGCGAGTAGTCCTCCAGGACGCGCCGGACGGTACCGCCCTTGGGGTGGAACACCGCCAGGCCGGAGCCGATCTCGTCCGGGAAGGAGAAGAGGTCCAACTCGACGCCGAGCTTGCGGTGGTCTCGCTTGGCCGCCTCTTCGAGGCGGGTCTGGTACGCCTTCAGCGCGTCGCGGGTGTCCCAGGCGGTGCCGTAGAGGCGCTGCAGTTGCGGGTTCTTCTCACTCCCGCGCCAGTAGGCGGCGGCGGAGCGCTGCAGCTTGAACGCGGGGATGTGCCCGGTGGTCGGGACGTGCGGGCCGCGGCACAGGTCCTTCCAGGCCAGCGACCCGTCCTTGCGGTGGTTGTCGTAGATGGTGAGCTGCCCGGCACCGACCTCGACGTTCGCGCCCTCGGCTTCCATGCCGTCGGAGCCTTTGAGCCCGATCAGCTCGAGCTTGTACGGCTCGGCCGCGAGCTCGACGCGCGCGTCGTCGTCGGAGATTTCGCGGCGGGAGAAGGTCTGACGCTCCTTCACGATCTCCTGCATCCGCTTCTCGATGCGCCCGAGGTCGTCCGGGGTGAAGGGAGTGGCGACGTCGAAGTCGTAGTAGAAGCCGTTCTCGACCGGCGGGCCGATCCCGAGCTTCGCGCCGGCGAACAGCTCCTGCACCGCCTGCGCCATCACGTGCGCGCAGGAGTGGCGCAGGATCGCCAACCCTTCCTCGGAGTCGTTGCGAATCGCCTCGACCTCGTCGCCGTCGGCAAGGACGTGCGCCAGGTCACGCGAAGTGCCACCGACCCGAGCGGCAACGACCGCCCGGTTCTCGACGTACAGCTCCGCGGCGGTAGTCCCGGCCGCCACCGAACGCGATTCGCCGTCGACGACCAGCTTGATGTCCGACACGGAAGTCCCCTCCAGAACGGTTCCGCCGGCGAGCGCCAGCGAGCCGTCGGCGGGGGTTGCGGGGGCAGAGCCCCCGCCGCGACGCGGAGCGTCGCAGTGTGAAACGAGACGACTCGGCGAGCGCTCCGCGCGAGCAGAGAGTTGCCGAGTCTCGTGGGCGATACTGGGTTCGAACCAGTGACCTCCCCGGTGTGAGCGGGGCGCTCTCCCGCTGAGCTAATCGCCCGGGATGCGGTTGGGAACCTTACCGGATGACGCGGACGGCGCTCTCCGGGTTTCCCCCGTGGTGCTCCCGGGGAGGGGTCTAGGAGATCTTCGGGCCCCCGGACGCTCGGTTCCCGGTCGGACGCACATGACCATGCAGTCGACTGCCGCTCGCCAAGTCGAGTTCAAATATCGCTGAGCCAAGATCGACTTCGAATGGGCGCAGTGTCCGAATACGCCGGACCCGCGAGGTTGCGCCCGCGGGGTGCGCGGAGCCGCGTCGGAATCGATACGGGCTTGTGACGTCCCGGTTTCGCCGGGACAAGCCGGTCAAACGGGGCATTTCGCACCCCTGGGGGGAGCCTCTCACGCTGCTGCGCAGGGCCTTGATCGAGCGCCGTGACCTGCGGTTTGCGAAGCCCCGCGTGCCTTGCGGTCGGAAGAATCATGCCGCTACACAGTGACCTGAGCTTCCGACGGACGTTGTACAGCCTGAAGAGCCCAGCACGGCAAGGTTTGACTCCCGGGCGCACTGCCGAAGTGCACGTCCCGTGAGGCCGGGCAAACCGCCGAGCAACATCGAGAGAGGTACGGCACGCCGATGAAGGCAGAGCCCTCGGTCACCTGCGAGCTGCGCCTGCGACTTCTTGTCGCTGGTGACGCTGCTCTGCCGGTCCCGGCCGCACTGCGCTACGACGTCTCGGATCCGTATGCCATCCATGCCACCTTTCACGCGGCCGGCGACACGGTCGAGTGGGTGTTCGCCCGTGATCTGCTCGCTGCAGGCCTCAAGGACGACGCCGGTCTGGGCGACGTACGAGTCTGGCCGTCGAGCGAGGCCGGCGAGCAGGTCGTCTACATCTCGTTGAGCTCGCCGGAGGGCGAGGCGCTCCTGGAGGCTCCGGCCCCCGAGCTCTCGACGTTCCTCGAGCGGACCTACGTCACCGTTCCCGCGGGCGACGAGTCCCTGCACCTCGACATCGACACCGCGCTCACCCAACTCATCGCGGAGTAGAGCAAAGCTTCAGCCGACAGGCGGCGTCGGTCTGCGTCCCGCAGGCCTACGCCGCCTTCGTCGTCCCTAGAGCTTCGGCTTCTTCGGCGAGACGACGACCTTTTCGATCTCCGTGCGCATGAGCGGGGCGTCGGGGTTGCCGCTCGGGCCGAGGAACAGCCCGCCCGCGGCGATCTTCTCCAGCACCTCGACGCCGCGCAGGATCGTGCCGAACGGGGTGTAGCTCGGCGGGAAGTCGGAGTCCTTGAACATCATGAAGAACTGGCTGCCGTTGGTGTTCGGGCCCGCGTTGGCCATCGCCACCACGCCCTTGGCGTACGTCGCACCCGCCAGGTTCTCGTCGGCGAAGCTGTAGCCGGGGCCGCCGGTGCCCGTGCCGGAAGGGTCGCCGCACTGCAGGACCGCGGCGGTGCGCTTGCCGTTGGACGAGTTGAGCATCCGGTGGCACGGCGTCCTGTCGTAGAACTTCGCGCGGATCAGATGCACGAACGAGTTCACCGTGCACGGCGCCGCCTTGCCGTTCAGCGCCATCGCGATCTCGCCGTGGTTGGTGGCGACGGTCGCGTAGTACGTCTTGCCGTCGGCCGTCTTCGGCGGCAGCGGCGCGGTCTTTCCGCCGGGCGTCTTCGGCTCGAACGGGTACTGGCACGCGGTGGCGTCGGCCGTCTGCGCCGTGGCGGCCGTTGCGGGCAACATGGCCACGCCGATGGCCAGGGCGGCCAACGCCGCCGAGCGAGTCCGAATGGGCATCCGCAGATTCCAGCACGTGACGGCCCCACACCGGGCCTGTTGTGCCCGTTTCGTCCACCACATCCACGCAGCTTGCGTCCGCTCGAAACGCGTTGCGTCCGCTCGGATGTGGGCCATAACCCTCCGATGAGCGGACGCAACACGGATGAGCGGACGCTACGGGGGCGTGGAGGGGTTCAGGCGGGGTCGGGGTCCTCGGCGGCGGCTGCGGCGAAGGCGGCGGCGATGCGGGCGGTGACGGGGCCGGGGGCAGGGAACGGGGCGCCGTCGAGCGCGGCGACTGCCTGGACGTCGCGGGTGGTCGAGGTCAGGAAGACCTCGGCGGCGCCGGCGAGGTCGGCGGGCGTCAGGTCGCCCTCGACGACCTCCGGGCACCAGGCGAGCACCAGGGCGCGGGTGACCCCGGCGAGGCAGCCCGACGACAGCGGCGGGGTGACCGCGATGCCGTCGATCACCGCGAACACGTTGGTGCCGGTGCCCTCGCAGACTCCGCCCGCGGTGTTCAGCAGCAGCGCCTCCCCCGCGCCGGCGCGGCGGGCCGCCTCCAGGGCGCGGACGTTCTCGGCGTAGGAGGTGCTCTTCACTCCGGCCAGCGCCCCGTGCTCGTTGCGCCGCCACGGGGCCGTGGCGAGCGTTTCCGGGCCCGTAGCGGCCGTGTACGGGGTCGCGACGACCAGCAGGGTGGTTCGGGGGCCCCGGGTGTACCCGGCAGGCCCAGGGCCGCCGGTGACGGTAATCCGCAGCCGGGCCGTCGGGTGGTCGGCCACCTCCGCACAGACCGCGGCGACGGCCTCCCGTACGTGGGCCGGGACGGTCAGGTCCATCGCGTGCGCGGACTCGCCGAGGCGCGCGAGGTGCCGGGTGACGGCAAACGGGATGCCGTGCTCGACCTTGACGGTCTCGAAGACGCCGTCCCCGACGGTCAGACCGTGGTCGCTGGCGTGCACCATCGCCTGCTCGGCCGGGACCAGCCCGCCGTCCAACCAGACGTTCATCGAACTGCCTCCACGCCCGCTCCGGTGGCCACCCGCAGGAGTCGGGCGGCCTTGAGCTCGGTTTCGTCCCATTCGGTCGCTGGATCCGAACCCCAGGTGATGCCGGCGCCGGTCCCGAAACAGATATCGGCACCGTCGAACCAAAACGTTCGGATTCCGACGGCCAATTCGGCCAGGCCCGCCTGCGAATCCACCCAGCCGAGCGCACCGCAGTAGGGGCCGCGGGCCTCGGGCTCAAGGGACGCGATCACGTCGAGTGCCGCCAGCTTCGGCGCCCCGGTCACCGAGCCCGGCGGGAACGTGGCCCCGATCAGATCCGCCCAACCCGCGTCGGGCCGCAGCCGGCCACGGACGGTGGAGACCAGGTGCACCAGCCCGGGGTGCTCCTGCAGTGCGCACAGCTCGGGGACCGTGATCGAGCCCACGTCGCAGACGCGGCCGAGGTCGTTGCGGACCAGGTCGACGATCATCACGTTCTCGGCCCGATCCTTCTCGGTCGGTGCGCAACCCGGCGCCGCCGTGCCCTTGATCGGCCCGGACTCGACGGTCCGCCCGGTCCGGCGCAGGTACAGCTCCGGGGACGCGCTCGCGACGTGCACGCCGGCCTCGGGCAGCCGCAGCACCCCCGCGTGCGGGGCCGGGTTGCCGCGGTCCAGAGCGGCGGCGAGCGCGAGGACGTCGGCGTCGGCCGGCAGGGGCGCGCGCAGGACGCGGCAGAGGTTGGCCTGGTAGACGGTTCCGTCGGCGATGTGCCCGCGCACGGTCTCCACCGCCCGCACGTAGGCCGCACGGTCCAGCGAGGACGTCCACTCCTCCGGCTGCGGGCCGCGCCAGGGGCCGGTCTCCGGCAGCGGTGCGAGCGCCACGTCGTCGAAGCGCGCGCAGACCACGCGGCCCTCGAAGTCCAAGAGGACGGCCCAGAAGCCCGGCCGCTCCAACGCGCCGAGGTCGTCGGTCACCTCGCGCAGATCGCGCGCCACGCGCCCACCGGCGGCGAAGAGCGGTTCGGCGAGGCGCACGCGCCCGAACCTACCGGCCTCGGTTCCGGCCCTCGTCGGGATCGGATGACATCCCGTAGCGGCCCCTGTCGTACGCCGCGCGGTCCGACGAGCCGCCGCAACGGATGACGTCCCGCAGCGCCCCCTGTCGTACGCCCCGCGGGCCGACAAGCGGCTCCACCGGACGACATCCGCCGGCGGAGGAGTGCGGGCGAGGCCTGTGGGTCGGTTGGGGCGTTGGCGGCTAGCCCTGCAGGTAGACAGCCACCTGGGCGCGAACGTCGCGTTCGATCAGCACGGGCAGATAGTTCGGGATCTTCGCCGGCAGCGCGATGCGCTGGGTGGCAACCTCCAGCGCGGCGGCGATCACGTCGACCGGAACGGTCGGATGCATGGCGGCGAGCTTGGCTTGCAGCCTCGAGATCTCTCCGGCGTACCACTGCTGGTCGATCACCGGGTTGTCGACGGGCGGGGCGAGCGTCGTCGGGCTCACGGGCACCTCCGAGATGACGGGCGTCGGACGTACGGTGCAGCCCGTACAACGTAAGGCCCGTTCGTTTCCGGTGGGCTACGAGGGCCTTGCCGATCGCGACGATCGCGTGGACCCTCAGCGGCCCGGAAACGGCGAACCGGGGAGGAAACCGGCGCGGACCTTGAAGTCGACGCGGCCGCCGGCGGCCAGGACCGCGCGCAGTTCGACGCGGTCCACCGGCCCTTCCCGCAGCGGCACGGTCTCGCGGAGCATCCCACTGGACTCGCGAGCGCGCAGTGCGAGCCGCTGCGAGTGTCCCCCGGCCCGCCAGCGCTTGCTCGGGTTCCACGCCCAGCGCCCCACTACCTCGCCGCCGCCGCACAGGTCCACGTCGAACCGCTCGAGGCCCTCGACCTCCAGGCCCGTGATCGCCAGGCGCAGGGCAAGCAGCGCGGGAACGTCGAAGCCGACTCCGCCCACGTGCTCGTCGACCCGCCGCTGCAGCGCCACGGCGGTGCAGCGGACTCCGGCGGCTCCGGCTTCGACGACGAGGCTCGAGGACGTGGCCGTTCCGGCCAGGGTGTCGAAGGATGTCGGCGCCAGGTCGACGAACTCGTAGCGACCGACGTGCTGCGGCGCGATGTCCGGAGCCGTGCGCGCGGCGGCGACGCGGTCGCTGGTGCGCGGGCTGCGGGACGCGGCGATCAGGGTCCAGGTATTCGACAGGGGTTCGATGTGATGCACCGTCAGGCCAGCGGCGGCGCACATCTCGTCGAGGCGCGCGAGGTCGAACACGCTGCGGTGTCCCCAGACGGCTTCGAGTCGGCCGTACAGCGGCACGGTGAAGAGCAGGTCCGCGTTCTCCGGCATCGACTCGGCAATGTGCGACAGCGCCTTGTCCGGGTCTGGCAGGTGCTCGAGCACCTCGCAGCAGAGAAGGAGGTCCGCGCCGGCCATGTCCTCCGGGAGGAGCGCGTACAGATCGCCCTGCTCGCACGAGAACACCGCGGGGTCCAGTGCCAGCGCGTCCAGCGCGCGTTGGAACGCGGCGATCTTCTTGGGGCCGAGGTCCACGCCGCGGTACCGGGCAAGCGCGGTGTGCCGTGCGAGCAGGACCGCGGTGAAGCCGGGTCCGCAGCCGATCTCGAAGACCGACGTGCCCGGCGGCACGAAGTCGATCATGCGCCGGAACCGGGAGCGGTTGGGCTCCTTCCGGTAGGCGACGAACTGCGCCTCCTCGGCCCCGTCCCAGGGTTCGATGTCGACGAGCTCGGCCTGCGCTCGGGCCGCCCGGCGTTCGAGGTCGTCGGCGAAGGCCGCCGCCGAGGCGGCACCGCCGAGACGTTCGTACACGTCGATCAGCCGGCGGCCGTCGGCGACTGCCGCAGCGGCTAGGGGATCGGCCAGGTGGGTCATCGATGCTCCAGGTGAACGCGCCTCGGTGCGCATCGGAGCACGGGATTTCGAAGGCCAGGCGAACTGCCGGTGACGTGTCGGCGTGCGCTGCGGATCAGTGCGAGGTGAAGCCCTGCCCGGAGTCGACGGCGGGCCGTTCGGTGATCGGCCGCGGCACGCTCACCCGCACCCTGCCGGTCGAGGACTTGCCCGCGCTGTCGGTGGCCACGAAGGTGACGACGTAGACCCGCCCGTCGCCGAGGGTCGCCCGCTCCGCGCGCAGCGAGACTCGCCCGCTGCCCGCGGGGCCGAGCACCGCGTCGGGTTCGCCGAAGGACAGCGCGCCGACCGGCTCGTCCTGGGTGACGTCGACGACGGTGATGCGCACCGCGTCCCCGTCTGCGTCGGTAACGCCGAGGATGCGGATGGAGCGCATGGTGCCGTCGGGGTTCTCCAGGACGGCCGGGCTCGGAGCTGCGGCCGACAGCGCCGGGGCCCGGTTGCGGCCGAGGGTCCAGTCCCCCATCTCACTGGTCCGGACCTGCACGACGACGTCGCCGTCCCCGCGCGGCGCGAAACCGGCCGAGACGATGCACGGGTTGTCCTGCGCGGTGGCGCAGGCGCCGAGCCGGGTGCCGTAGCGGAAGACCTGCACGTCCTGCGGCGGCATGCCCGCCAGGGCGGCGGCGTCCGCGGTGAAGGTCAGGGAGTACGGGTTCGCCGGCGCGGTCGGCGGGGCCAGGATCGAGACGCGCTTGCCGAAGTAGTCGTACTGGGCGACCCGCACCACCGGGTTCGGGACGACGCGCACGGTGCCGTGGACGCCCTCGGGGACGGCGATCTCGGTCTGCACCGGGGCTTCCTCGGTCGCGCCCTCGTTGTTCGCGTCGGTGGTGAGAACCTCGCCGCCGTGGACGAGGCGGTCGAGCTGGCCGGCGGGCAGGTCCGGCACGCCGCGGTCGCGGAGGAACACGTTCTCCTGGCGGTACTTCTTGGCGTTGCCGCGCAGCATCGCCCTGTCGAACGTGGAGAACAGGACGTGGCGCCCGCCGGGCGTGATCGCGCCGCCGGCCGAGGACTCCTTGAGCCCGCCGCCGGAGCTGGTGACGCTGACCCGTTCGCGCAGCCCGGTGATCCGGTCGAGCATCCACACGGCGTAGGTCTTGCCGACCTTGCCCTGCACTCCGTCGGCGGCGGCCGCGGAGTAGGCCACGAAGCGGCCCTCGCCGGAGACGACGGCCGTGATGGCCGCGGCGCCGAGCAGGGTGGGCTGCGCGCCGCTGTGCGGCGCCAGGAACGCGTCGGTGCGGTTCTTGCCGGCGCCGAGGCCGCGAGCGTTGGACAGCAGCGCGACGCTGCCGTCGTCGGCGACCGAGCCCTGCCCCACGATCCGGCTGTCGCCGAGGATCGGCGGCAGCGCCGGATCGGCGGTGTAGCCCTTGCTGACCAGGGTCGTGGCGACGGCGCCGGGCTCGTCGAAGACTCCGTCGGTGTCGGCGTCGCGGTCGCGGAGGAACACCTCGGTGCAGACGCCGGTCTGATCCGGAGCCTTCTCGGTCGGGCGCGGGCACAGGTTGGCAGCGTCGTCGACGAGATTGAACGCGGTGCTGGTGAACGCGACGAACCGGCCGTTGGGGCTGATCGCCGAGGGCAGCGCGATCGGTGCGAGCAGGTCCTCCTGCGCCGGGGCACCGGCGGTGGAGACGTCCATGCGCGAGTAGACGCCGGTGCTGCGGTCGAGGACGAACAGCCCGCTGTCGCTCTCCGGCCCGGTCAGCGCGACGTCGGCGCTGCGGATCAGCAGGTACCGCCCGTCCGCGCTGAGGTCTTCGTTGAACGAGTGCTCGGCGGTCTGCGCGCCGTCGGGGCGATTGCTCGCTCGCGTCAGCGTTCCGTCGAGCAGGTCCCGGACGTAGACGTCGAACTTGCCGTTGGTGTCCTCGGGGAGCAGCGCGCCGCGCGCACTGAAACTGACGAACCGTCCGTTCGCGCTGATCGCCGGCGACAACGCGTCGCCGCGCCCCCGCTTCGGCGTCGGGTCGACGCGCAGCGTCTTGGCGGTGTCCCGGTCGCGCAGGTACACGTGCACGTTGCCGGTGCTCGCCTGCTTCACGACGTCGGACGCTCCGCTGGCGAAGACCACGTACCGCCCGTCCGCGCTGAGGTCCGCCCCGCTGCCGACGCTGCTCAGCCCCGCAGCGCCCACCCCGGCACGGTTCGCGCTGACCAGCTCGGTCAGCCCCGGGATCGCAGCGTCGGCCGACGTTCCGGCCAGGGTCGTCAGCGTTCCTGCCACGACCATCAACGCCGCCGCACGCGCCATCTTCGGCCGCCCAGACCTCATCCGCTCGATCCCCCCACCCCGTGCTCGATCTTCGACGCTAACGGCGAAGACGGAGATCTCGGGAGCCACTGGGCCTAGCGGGTGAATCCGCCGCAACTCGGGCACGAGCCCCTGACGGTCCATCACTCGCACCCGGCGCCACGGGTCGCTCGGGGTAGTATAAAAGTATGGCGAAACAGAAGATCACGGTGACCGTCGACGAGGACCTAGTCGAGGCCGTCAGGGCCGAGGGGCACGCCACCCTCTCGGCCGTCGTCAACGCGGCGCTCGCGCGCGAGGTGGACCGGCGCGCCCGCCACGCGGCGCTCGGCCGCATGCTCGCCGAGTGGGAGGCCGCGGAGGGTCCGGTGTCCGCCGTCGACGAGGCGGCGGCCCGCGAGGCCTTCGCGGAACTCGAGACGCCGGGTACGGGAGCGGCGTGACTGCGCCGCTCGTGCTGGACGCCGCCGCGCTCGATGCGCTGGCCAGGCCCGTCCCGCCTGCCCGCCTGCGCGCGTTTCTCGCCGAGGCGCACCGCCGCGAGGCCGAGGTGCTGGTGCCCTCGGTCGTCTGCGCCGAGGTCTGCCGCGGTGCGGCCCGCACCCGCGCCGTGGAGTCCGCGCTCGCTCGGCACGAACGGGAGCGCGGCGAGCGCCCCGCGCTCCGACTGCTCGACACCGATTTCGTGACTGCGCGTCAGGTCGGCGCGATCCTCCACGCCTCCGGCGGCTCGACCGCCGACCTCGTCGACGCGCACGTGGTCGCGGCGTGCGTGCCCACCGGCGGCGGGCTCGTTCTCACCTCCGACCCCGACGACATCGCCCGCCTGGCCGCCGCAGTTCCCACCGCCCGCATCGTGGTCCGCACGCTCGGCCCCTGACGCGGGGATGCGGAACCGGGCACTGCGTACTACGGTTCCCGCGTCGTGACGACTCTGTCGAAGGGCACGCGTATGTCGAGCAACCGGCCGCACTCCCCCAGCTTCGACGCGGCGACGCTGTGCGAGGCCTTCCAGCTCACGGCTGCCCGGCACGCCGACTCGGTGGCGCTGCGGACGCCGGGCGATCCGAACCCGATCACGTGGGCGCAGTACGCCGCCCGCGTCGAGCGGATCGCGGGCGGACTGGCGGCGCGGGGGGTGGGCCGTGGCCACACGGTCGGCCTGATGCTCGTCAACCGGCCGGAGTTTCACCTTCTCGACGTCGCCGCACTGCACCTGGGCGCGACGCCGTTCTCGATCTACAACACCTCCTCGCCCGAGCAGATCGCCTACCTGTTCGGCAATGCGGGCAACCGTCTCGTGGTCACCGAGCGCCAGTTCGTCGACGTGCTCCGGGCGGCCGGCGCCGACGTCGAGATCGTCGTGCTCGAGGACGGGCTCCCGGACGCGGACCACCCCGACTTCGAGGCCACGTGGCGAGCGGTCCAGCCGGACGACCTCGCCACGCTGATCTACACCTCCGGCACCACCGGCCCGCCCAAGGGCGTGCAGATCTCGCACCGCAACCTCATGGCGACCCTGGCCGGCATCGAGCACGTCGTGCCGGTGCGCGAGGGCGGCCGGCTCGTGTCCTACCTGCCGTGCGCGCACGTCGCGGACCGCACCGTCGCCCACTACCTCGGGATCGTGTCCGGCTCGTCGATCACCGACGTCGCCGACGGAAAGACGGTTTTCGCCGCCCTGGCCGATGCCCGTCCCACCAGTTGGCTCGCCGTCCCGCGGGTCTGGGAGAAGCTCAAGGCAGCGTTGGAGGCGAAGGGGCTGACCGACCCGGCGGTCCTGCCGGAGGCGGCGCGCGCGGCCACGCGTGCACAGCTCGGCCTCGACGAGGCGGACTGGGTGCTCTCCGGGGCCGCGCCGATCGCTCCGGAGACGCTGGAGTACCTCCTGGCGCTCGGTCTTCCGGTCGTCGAGGGCTGGGCGATGTCGGAGACCGCGTGCGGCGGCACCATCAATCCGGTGGACGCGATGCGCGTGGGCACGGTCGGCAAGCCGATGGGCGGCGTCGAGGTCAAGCTCGCCGAGGACGGCGAACTGCTGACCCGGGGTGTGAACATCATGGTGGGCTACCGCAACGACCCGGACAAGACGGCCGAGACGATCGACGCGGACGGCTGGCTGCACACCGGCGACGTGGGCGTCTTCGACGAGGACAACTACCTCAAGATCACGGACCGCATCAAAGAGATCATCGTCATGAGCAACGGGAAGAACGTCGCCCCGCTACCCATCGAGAATAGACTGACTCAATCGCCTTTGGTAGCGAGCGCGATGGCGATCGGCAACAACCGCAAGTATATCACCGCCCTGATTTTTCCGGCCGAGGCGGAGCTGGCGGCCCTGGCCAAGAGCCTGGGCGTCCCGTCCAAGAACTTCGAGGAGCTGTGCCGGAACAAGAAAGTCGCGGAGAGGTTTGAGAAGATCGTCGAGGGCGTGAACAAGGACCTTTCCCGCTACGAGCAGGTGAAGAAGTTCGAGATCATCCCCCACGAGCTGACCGCCGATGGGGGCGAAATCACACCCACTTTAAAGCTCAAGCGCCGGATCTTGGAAAAGAAATTCGGCGGCCTGATAGAAAAGATGTACCCCGCCGGCGAGGGTTAGGCCCCCCCCTTTAATTGCAGCTCCAGCCCGTCATCGACTTCAGGTAGCTGTGCTTGCCGCCGTCCTTGAAGACGACGTCGACGGTGAACTTCATGCCGGCGCTCCAAACATCGTCCTTGTAGCCCAGGTCCCGGTAGACGACCAGGGAACCGGAGTCCGGACCGTACTGGTCGTTCGGAAGATCCGACTGCGATCCCGCCCACACGGTCTGGCCGTCGGATCCCTTCACGGTCAGGCTCTGGACGTTCTCTCCGCTCCACTGAAACCAATGGTAGATGTGGACGGTGGCAT
>JBQTKD010000075.1:0-13844 GCA_052386455.1 Sporichthyaceae bacterium | reverse complement strand
CGTTTGAAGGCGCTCTTGCGCGTCATGTACGTCAGGAAGACGCGGGCCGGAAGTTCCTCCGACGAGACCGCGAAAATCGATCCGCACATGTTCCGGAACATGCCGTGGACGGATTCGTTCTTCGTGTACTTGCGCAGCCAGTCCGCGAGCGACAGCTCGTGCTCCGGCAGGCCCTCGTCCTTGCGAGCCGCGCCCATGCCCTGCAGCACCTTCGCTGCGGAGCGGGTCATCTTGCCGAGCAGCAAGCCCCAACCGCCGCCGGTGATGTCGACGTCCTTGCCTCCCACGCGGTAGAGGATCGGTGGGCTCGGCTCGCGGATGTCGAACGCGGCGCCGACCTCGTTGCACGTCTCCTCGGTGATGCCGCCGACCTCGATGACGATCGCGCCGACGTTCACCTTGAAGCCGTCGATGTCGTGGGTGGCAGCGCGGCCGCCGACGCGGTCGAGCCGCTCGACGACCATGACGCGATAGCCCGCGTGCTGCAGCCGGGCGGCGGTGAACAGCCCGCCGGCTCCGGCGCCGATGACGAGAACGTCCACCTCGGTCGTCACGAGTACGACTCCGGGAGGCCGAGGCTGTGCTGGGCGACGAAGTTCAGCACCATCTCGCGGCTGGTCGGGGCGGTGCGGAGCATGCGCGCGACGAACCAGAGCGGCGCGAGGCCGTACTCGGTGGAGATGCCGTTGCCGCCGTGGACCTGGATCGCCTGGTCGAGCGCGCGCAGCAGGGCCTCGGAGGAGGCGTGCTTCGCGATGTTCACGGCCTCGGCGGCGTTGGCGCCCTCGTCGGCGAGCTGGGCCGCACGGTGGGTGGTGAGGCGGGCCTGTGCGACGTCGATGTAGCACTGCGCGAGCGGGTGCGAGAGGCCCTGGTGGGCGCCGATCGGCACGTTGAAGACCTGACGCTCCGTCGCGTACCGGACGGCCTTGTCCAGGGCGTAGCGAGAGATGCCGTTCGCGAGGGCGGCGGCCGTGACTCGCTCGGGGTTCAGGCCGGCGAACACCGCGCGGAAGCCCTTGCCCGCCTCGCCGACGATGTTGCCCGCCGGTACGCGGACGTCGTCGAAGAAGAGGGTGAACTGGGTTTCGGGCTGAACGAGCTCGGCCTCGATGGGCGTCATCGACAGGCCTGCGGAGTCGGTGGGCACGACGAACATCGACATCGGCGTGTGTTTGCCCGTAGGAGCGTCGGCGTCGCGGCAGACGACGAGGATCGCGTCGGCCTGGTCCGCGCCGGAGGTCCAGTACTTGGTGCCGCTGATCAGGTAGTCGTCGCCGTCGCGGCGGGCGGTCACCGCGAGCCGGTGGGTGTTGGAACCCGCGTCCGGTTCGGTGATGGCGAAGGCCATGGTGCTGGTGCCGTCGGCGAGGCCGGGCAGCCATCGCTGCTTGAGTTCGTGCGAGCCGTGCGCCGCGATGATCGAGCCGCAGATGGCCGGCGCGATGACCAGCATCAGCAGCGGACAGCCGCCGGCGGCGATTTCCTCGAGCGCCACGACGGTCTCGGACAGGCCCGCCCCGCCGCCGCCGTACTCCTCCGGCAGGTGCATGCCGAGGAAGCCGGCGGCGCCGAGTTCCTCGTACAGCTCGGTCGGCTCCTTGTGTGCGCGCGCGCATTCGAGGAAGTAGGGGAACCCGTACTTGTCGACGATCTGACGTACCGCCGCACGCAGCGCGTCGTGCTCGGGGGTGGTGGGCAGCAGGCTAGACATCTTCGAACCTCGCAGGTCGTCGTTCGAGAAAGGCGTGCATCGCTTCGACGACGTCGGGCGAGGCGGAGAGGGTGACCATGCCGTCGCGCTCGGCGTCGAGCGCGTCGGAGAGTGTGCGGCCGGGCCGCAGGAGTTCGCGGAGCTTGGCGTTGGAGCGCCGGGAGCCGGCCGCGAGCTTCTCGGCGATCTCGGCGGCGCGGGCGGGGACGTCGTCGGCGATCTCGGTGACCAGGCCGAGTTCCAGGGCCTCGGCGGCGGTGAGGACGCGGTTGAGGTAGCACATCTGCGCCGCGACCCGGCGCCCGACGAGCTGGGGGAGGAACCAGGTGTTCCCGCCGTCCGACCCGAGGGCCAGCGCTCCGGACCCGACGGCGAACTTGGCGCGCTCGCCGGCTACGACGAAGTCCGCGACGTGCAGGAGTCCGAGCGACCCGCCACCGGCGGAGCCGTGGACGGCGGCGACGATCGGCACGGGCAGGTCGGTGAGGATGCGCAGCGCCTGGTGATAGGCGGTCAGCATCTCGTCGAGCAGGGCCGGGAGCTCGGTCTGCGGGGTCGAGGACAGGGCCGCCAGGTCGCCGCCGGGGGAGAACGCCGGCCCGTCCGCGGAGATCACCAGGACCCGCAGGTTCCCCGCGGCGGCTACGTTCTGAGCCGCCGTCAGCAAATCCTGCGCCAGAACCGGATCGATGGCGTTGCCCGCCTCCGGGCGGGCGAGACGGAACCGGCCGACGGGGCCGGACAGGTCGAGTTCGATCGACCGCAACGGCGGCCGCTCGCTCGAGATCGCCGGAGCTTCGGGGACGAGCGCCGCGGCCCAGGCGGCGCTGTCGGTGAGCTGATCGAGCGCGACGATCCGGCCGTCGGCGACGGTCACCGTGTGCACGAACTCCGCCTCGAGCTTTCTCCCGGTCGCGCGCCCCATGCCGCGGTAGGTGCCGCGGACGACGACCCGCCCGGAGCCGATCGACTCGGCCTCGGCCGGGTCGGCGTGCATCTCGTAGTGCTTGGCGATCTGGCCCCAGAACTCGCGCCGCATGGCCCTGGCGCCGACGTATTCGCCGCCGAGGCCCAGGGGGAGCGCGGCGGTGGTGCGGCCGACGAAATCGGGGGAGAGCAGCGCGTCGAGCGCGGCGCGGTCTCCCTCCGCGAGGGCGGGGTAGAGCGCGAGGGCAGTGGTCACCTCGGACAGCGTGTCCGACATAGGGCGAGTATTCCCCGCTCAGACCGGCGATGCAACAGTTTGTTCGGACAGAGTGTCCGAGGATTGCGGAAGCGCCTTGAGCTGGGCGAGCGCGGCCCGTCGGATGCCCCAGATCAGCAGCAGGATCCAGGCGAAGAAGAAGAACAGCGGGATGTAGAACACGAGCAGGCCGTGGTATGCGAGCAGGCCGCTCTTGAACATCAGCAGCGCCGCGCCGGGGACGAACAGCACGCAGAACCAGAGGTTCGCGTACCCGAACCAGCGCGGATAGACCGGATCCGGGCGCTCGTCCTGGAGCGTGGCGATGCCGATCGCCGCGGCCATCACGCAGAACGGCGCCACCGGCATGAAGCTGGCGATCCAGCCGAGGTCGTGCAGGGTGTGGGTCAGTTCCGGATCCCGCTCGGGGCGGAAGCTCGTGACGCTCAGCAGGATCACCGGAACGACCAGGCACGCCCACGAACACGCCCCGCTCACCGCCTGCAGCAGCGTCATGACGCCCGCCCGGCCTTCGATCCGGGACATCTGCGAGGACAGCGCCGCCACCAGCCCGCCCCAGCCGGCCCAGGACAGGATCGTGAGGCTCAGGCCGAGCCGGATCTGCTCGGTGTTGTCGCGGTAGAACGCGACGATCTCCTCGGTCGTGTCGTCGGCGCGCGGCGGCGGCACGTAGCCGGCGATCACGACGAAGCCGACGACGGTGACGACCAGGCAGCCCACCATGAACCAGGCGCAGGCGATCTCGTTGCGGGCATCGAGTCGTGCTGAACGGTCGAGTGCCACGTTGCCCTCCGACTTCGGACAGCCTGTCCGATGGTCGGGAGTATTGCCTACTCGCGAAGCGTCGTCCAGACCACGTCGGCCATCGCGTCGGCGCTGGCACGAATGCGGTGCGGAGTGGCCGAGCGCCCGAGGTGTGCCACCGTGCCCTCGACCATCCACGCAAGGACCGTTGCCGTCGCGGCCGTCGCCGAGTCGCGTACCCAGCCGCCCTGCTGGCCCGCCTTGATGTACCGCTCGATCGCTCGCGCGTAGTCGTTGACGGCGTCCTCGTAGCCTTCGCGCAGGCTGGGTTCGTACCCGGCCGCCTCGGCCACGGCGAACATGATGGCCTCGTCCGCGTGGAACGCCGCGAACACCGCGCGCATCGAGGCCCGTACGTCCGCGAACGTCGCGTCTTCGCCCTTGGCCAACCAGCTCCGCTGCGTCTTGTAGAGCCGCAGCATCGCGCCCGCGCTGAGCGCGTGCAGCATCGCGGCCTTGTCGGGGAAGTACAGGTAGAACGTCGACCGCGCGATGCCGGCCGCGACGCACAGCCGCTCGACGCTGACCTCGCGGAAACTCGCCCCGCCCCGAAGCGCGTCGGCCAGTGCGACGCGCAGCAGGTCCTCGATCTCGGGACGCTGGTACGCGCGGCCCTGGCGGGCGGGTGTCGTCACGACGCCTGGCGGCAGGGTGCGTTGGCGTAGAGGGTGTTCCAGACGATCGCGGTGTAGCCGTCGATCAGGGCCTCGACGACTCCGTCGTCGGCGCCGCGCACCAGTTGGTGGAAACCGCGCTCGGCCATCCAGGTCAGCCACTGCGCCACCTCGGCCGGTGGCAGGTACGGGTCCACGAACCCCTTCTGCTGGCCGGTGCGGATGTGCTTGCGCAGCCCGGCGGCGTTGTGGGTCATCAGGCCCTGCGTCGCCTCGCGCACGCCCGCGTCGTACGCGGCGGCGTCGAAGGCCGCGGCCATCAGGTTCGTGTGCGGGCGGTACGTCTCGACGATGGCGCTCAGCGCCGCGCGCAGGTCGTCGTACTTGGCCTGCTCGTCGAGCTTCCACCAGCCCTTCGCGCTGGTGTCGAGCTCCCCGGTGATGTCCTCGAGCCAGGCGCGCAGCAGCTCGCCCTTGTCCTCGAAGTACACGTAGAACGTGGAGCGGGCGACCCCTGCGGCCGCGACGAGACGCTCGACGGACAGCTCGGTGAAGCTCTCGCCCTCGCCGAGCATCTGCTCGATGGCACCGAGCAGCTTCGCGCGGATGTCGTCGCGCCGCTGCGCGCGGGTGCTCCCCGCCTTGCGGGTAATCGAAGGCATGGGGCGATTGTGCACGGCGTGACGCGAGAAACCAAAGACTGTCTGGACAGATTGTCCGACAGGGTGTCGCCGGCGTAGGCTTTGTTACCGGACAGTATGTCCGGACGAATCGTCCTGAACCCGAGGAGAGCGCGTGCCCGAGGCCTACATCGTCGACGCAGTTCGTACGCCGCTCGGCAAGCGGAACGGCGGCCTCGCCGGGGTCCACCCGGCGGACCTGGGTGCGCACGTCATCTCGGCGGTCGTGGACGGCACGGGGATCGACCCGGTGGCGATCGACGACGTGGTCGTCGGCTGTCTGGACAACATCGGCGCGCAGGCCGGCGACATCGCCCGTACCGCGGCGTTGGCCGCGGGCCTGCCCGAGATCGTCCCCGGCGTGACCATCGACCGGCAGTGCGGCTCCTCGCAGCAGGCCGTGCACTTCGCGGCGCAGGCCGTCATGAGCGGGACCATGAACGTGGTCCTCGCCGGCGGCATCCAGAACATGAGCCGGTACCCCATCCTCTGTTCCTTCGCGGCGGGCGAGCCGTACGGCGCCACCGATCCGTGGACCGGATCGGCCGGCTGGGAGGCTCGCTACGGGCCGGACCTGCTCAGCCAGTTCGTCGGCGCGGAGACGATCGCGCAGCGCTGGGGAATCGATCGCGAGGCGATGGAGGCGTTCGCGCTGCAGAGCCACGAGCGCGCGATCCTCGCCGCCAAGAACGGCCACTTCGACCGCGAGATCCGCCCGCTCGCCGGGCTCTCCGCCGACGAGGGCCCGCGCGCCGACACCGACCTCGCCAAGCTCGCCGGGCTCAAGGCCCTCACGCCCGGCGGCCTGATCACCGCGGGCGTGTCCAGCCAGATCACCGACGGCGCCGCGGCACTGCTCGTCGTGAACGACAAGGCCCTCAAGGCGCACAACCTCGTGCCGCGGGCGCGCATCCACCACCTCGACGTGATGGGCGACGACCCGACGATCCTGCTCTCCGCGCCGATCCCCGCCACCAAGCGCGCGTTGGCTCGCGCCGGGATGAGCATCGACGACATCGACGTGTTCGAGTGCAACGAGGCCTTCGCCAGCGTGACCATGGCGTGGACGAAGGAACTCGGCGCGGACCCGGCGAAGGTCAATCCCAACGGCGGCGCGATCGCGCTCGGCCACCCGATCGGCGCCAGCGGCGCGCGCCTCATGACCACGATGCTGCACGAACTCGAACGCACCGGCGGGCGGTACGGCCTGCAGACCATGTGCGAGGGCGGCGGCATGGCGAACGTCACCATCATCGAGCGGATGGGCTGACCAGGATGGGTTGGCCCAGCGCCGAGGAAACGGAACTTGCCGTTGAGGTAAGGCGTCTGACCGAGCGTCACTGCCCGCTCGACGAGCTGCGCGCCGAGCCCACCACGCCGGTGCACCAGACCGCGTGGAAGCATCTGGCCGGCCAGCTCGGGGTGGCCGGGCTCGCGGTGCCGGAGGAGTTCGGCGGCGCCGGTGCGGACGTCGGTGCGCTCGCCGCGGTCGCCCGCGAGCTGGGCGGCGCCGTTGCCGCGGTGCCGTTCCTGTCCACGGTGCTGGCGGCGGACCTGCTGCTCCGCCTCGGCGAGCACGACCTGCTGCCGGAGCTCGTCGGCGGCGAACTGGCCGTCGCCTGCGCCATCCCATTGGGCGAAGGGGCCACCGCGGTGGTCGCCGACGGAGACGTTCTCACCGGCACCGTCACCGCGCTCGACGCCGCAGCTGCCACCCACCTGCTCGTCGCTGCCGGCGAGGGCGTCTACCTGGTCGCCGGCAGCGATGTGACGGTACGTCGCCTGCGCACCATCGACCTCGGCCGGCCGCAGGCCACCGTGCAGCTGGACGCCGCCCCCGGCCGCCGCTTGGGCGGCGACGCCACCGCGGCGCTCGCCGGGACTCGCCGCCTCGCGCACGTCCTGCTCGCCGCGGAGCAGTGCGGGCTCGCGGAGCGGATCCTCGGCGTGGCAGTCGAATACGCCAAGACCCGCCAACAGTTCGGCCAGGCGATCGGCTCGTTCCAAGCCGTCAAGCACCTGCTCGCCGACCTCTACGTGCGCTCGGAATTCGCCGACGCGCTGCTCGCAGCGGCCGTCGTCGCGGCGCGCGGCGAGGACGACGCGGACAGCCGCGCGGCCATCGCGTCCGCGCTCGTCGGCTGCACCCGGGCCGCGTTGGCCGTGACCACCGGCGCCATCCAGGCCCTCGGCGGGATCGGTTTCACCTGGGAGCACGACGCCCACCTCTACTTCCGGCGGGCGCGTGGCAACGCCGCGCTCGCCGGGCAGCACGTCGAGCGCCTCGCCGGGCTGCTGCTCGAGGGGGCGGGCGACCTCGCCGAGCACACCGTCGATCCGTCGCTGGCCGAGTTCGCGCGCACCACTCGCGAGTGGTTCGCCACGAAGACCGGCCTGCCGAACATCGGCCGCGGCGGCGACGAGGCGACCGAGGCCGCGCACCTGGCGAAGGCCAAGGAGTTCCGTCGCGCCCTGCACGCGGCGGGCCTGGCCGGGATCACCGTGCCCACCGAGTTCGGCGGCGCCGGGCTCGGCCCGACGGAAGAGGAGATCGTCTCCGCCGCCGCGCAGGGCCGCGAGAACTTCGAGGACGTCTTCGGCATCGGCACCGGCATGTGCGTGCCGGTCCTGCTAACCCTGGGCACCCCGGAGCAGAAGGCCCGCTACGTCGCCCCGCTGCTGCGCGGCGAGGAGATCTGGTGCCAGCTGTTCAGCGAACCCGATGCCGGCTCCGACCTCGCGAGCCTGCGCACCCGCGCGCTCCAGGCGGAGGACGGCGGCTGGGTCGTCAGCGGACAGAAGGTCTGGACCACCTACGCGCAGCACGCGGACTTCGCGATCCTGCTCGCCCGCACCAACCCCGACGTGCCCAAGCACAAGGGCATCACGATGTTCGTCGTCGACATGAAGTCCGCCGGCATCACCGTTCGTCCGCTGCGTCAGATCACCGGCGACTCGGAGTTCAACGAGGTCTTCCTCGACGAGCTCCGCCTTCCGGCCGACTCCGTGATCGGCACGGTCGACGCCGGCTGGCAGGCCGCGATGGTCATGCTGATGAACGAGCGCGTCACCATCGGCCGCGACCCCCTCGCGATGAGCCCGCCCGTCGACTTCGCGCGCCTGCGCGACCTCGTCGCGAGCTCGCACGCCGAGGACCGCGCCGCCCGCGCGAAGCTCGTCGAGGTCTACCTCCTGCAGCGCAGCCTGGTCCTGCTCGGCAAGAAGATCACCGCGAGCATGCGCCCCGGCGAAGACCCTGGCCCATACGCCTCGATCAGCAAGTACGGCGCCGCCCAACTGGCTCGCCTCACGACGGAGACGGCCTACGAGCTCGCCGGTCCCGGTGCGGCCGCGTGGGACCCCGAGCAGCCGGAGGACGGCATCTGGGCCTACTCGGTGCTCTTCGCCCCGGCCCTCGGCATCGCGGGCGGCACCGACCAGATCCAGAAGACGATCATCGCCGAACGACTGTTGAACCTGCCGCGCGGCTAGAACTCGACGGACGTACCCAGCAGGTCCTCGCGCTCCAGTGCATCCAGGAGCACGGGGTCCTTCGTGTTGCCCCACACGCGCTCGCCGGCGGCGGTGAACCCGACGAGAATCGCGTCGACCGGGAGCCCGTCGGCGCCGTGGCGCACGGTGTACGTCTCGAGGGTGGCGGGGCCGGCGTAGTCGGTGAGCGTTGGGCGTTCGCCGTCGGAGACCGTGCCGAGCTCGGAGTGCGCGAACTGCGCGGGCGGGGTCGTCGAGTACAGGCCCAGGGTGTGCTTGGTGAAGAACATGCCCAGCCCCGTCAGCAGACCGAGCGACCCGGCGTCTTCGCGAAGCTTCTCGACGAGGGACACCAGACCGTGCGTCGAGTAGTTGCTGCCGGGGCCGCCGAAGAACGTCAGGCCGCCGGTGCTGGACAGCGCCCGGTCGCCGCCGACGATCGGCAGGCCCAGTTCGATCGCCGCCAACTGCACCGCGGAGGGAAAGCAGGAGTAGAGGTCGAGGTGCGCGATGTCGTCGATGCCGTAGCCGGACGCCTCGAACGCCGCGGCGGCGTTCGCGCGAATGGCCGGCGAGCGATCCAGCCGTGCCCGGTCCGACGGGAACCAGATGTCGTCCGCACACGAGGTGGTGAGCGGGAACACCCAACGATCGCGCGGAATCCCGAGGTCGCGCGCGACGCCTGCGGAGCAGAGGATCACCGCCGCGCCCATGTCCACGAAGATGTTCGAGGTCATCAGCTTGGTGTACGGGTAGGCGATCATCCGGTTCCCCGGGCCCACCTCGAGGATCTCCGCCGCGCTCGGTGCGGACCGCAGCGTCGCGTGCGGATTGTCGGCGGCCACCTTGGCGAGACCGGCCCACAGTTCGCCGATCAGCTCGCGGTGCTCGGCCATGCTGCGCCCGGCCCCGCCGCGCAGCGCGGTGTCGAACAGCGGGTAGTAGTCGATGGGTACCCGGGCCCCGGCCGCGGCCTCGGCGGGATGCGACGGGTCGCGATCGACGTTGAACACGTCCTTGAGCGCGGCGACGTCGACGCCCTGCCCGCCAAAGCTCGGCAACGGCTGACCGGAGAGTCGCCGCGTCCGAAACGCCTCGGCCCCGGCGATCAGCACGACGTCGTGCTCGCCGCGCGCGATGGCGTCGGCGGCTCGACCGAAGAGGGCCTGCGGCTGTTCTCCGCCCAGCTTCGACGTCAGCAGCTGGTTCGGCGCGATGCCCAGCTTCTCCGCCACCGCGGCGGGCACGTCGGTGTACGGCCAGCTCGCGACGTCGACCGTCCACAGCCCGGTGGCTCGCCCGAGCAGCCTCGTGGACGGCTCGGCGTCGAGGGCGGCGGCGTTCAGCATGGCGACCATCTGTTGGACCGGTTCGGGCGCCAGCGCGTCCGCAGTGGCGTTCCACGTCCGCTGCGCAACGCCGACAATCACCGGCGTCCGGTCGTGCACCGCATCGCTCATGGACCCAAATCCTGCACGGTGCCGCGGGGAGAGGGGTTATCTGGACGGTCCAAAGCTCGCGTGGCCGACTGGGCCAACCGCCCTATGGCGTCCGAGGTGCTGGACCGTTCGACGCGTGGCGGGCGTCTCGTACCTCGTAGGCTGCGGCCGTGCTGGACGACATCGCCATTGGGCTGATCAGTGCGTCGATCGGCGGCGCGTTGGGGGACCTATGTCGCAGCCTTCGGACCGATCGTGAGTCTCGGGGCCGGCGAGAGCTGAGGGGCGGTCGACTAGATTGCCGCGGTGCTGATCCTGCTGCCGCCGTCGGAGGGGAAGGCCGCGCCGAAGCGTGGGGCCGCACTGGACCTGTCGTCGCTCGCGTTCGGCGATTCGCTGCGCGCGGCGCGCGAGTCCGTCATCGACGCGCTGGTGGCGCTGTGCAGCGGCCCGGTCGAGGACGCGGCGCGGGTTCTCGACCTGCCGCCGGGCCTGGCCGGCGAGATCGAGCGCAACCGCGGCCTGGCCGCCGCCCCGACGGCGACGGCGGCGCGGGTGTACACCGGCGTCCTGTTCGAGCACCTCGGGCTGGAGACCCTCGACGCCGCCGCCAAGCGCCGGGCCAACCGGAGCGTGCTCATCGCGAGTGGACTGTGGGGGATGACGGCGCCGAACGACCGCATCCCGGCGTACCGGCTCTCGGGCGGTGTGAGCCTTCCGCCCCTCGGCGCGCTGGCGGGGCACTGGCGTCCAGCGCTGAACGCCGTGCTCCCGGAGCGCGCGGGGAAGGGCCTGGTCCTCGATCTGCGCTCGGGCGTCTACGCCAACGCGTGGCGGCCCACCGGCGCACTCGCCGAACGGACCGTCGCCGTCCGGGTCACCCAGCACGGCAAGGTCGTCTCGCACCACAACAAGGCCACGAAGGGCCTGCTGGCCCGGGCGCTGCTCACCGCCGGTGCCGACCCGCGCACGCCCGAGGCGCTCGCGCAGTTCTGCGCGGAGCTGGGGTTTGGCGTCGCGCTGGAGCCCGCCGTTGCGGGGAAACCGCGCGAGCTGAGCGTCGACGACGCTCGCTGACGGTGCGTCAGGCAGCGAGCGGTACCGACGCGAACTGACGCCGCGTAGCCTCCGCGGCAGTTGCCCGGTCCACCCCCTTGTCGCGCAGCGTGCGGTAGTACGCATAGCGGTGTGCCGCGATCCGCTGCTCCGCGGGATACGCGCTCGCGAGCCGGGCACGATGCCACGCGGCCTTGCGCACGTGCAGCAGCCAGCTGACGAAGCCGAACCCGACGTACACGACGCCGGAGTCGGTCTGGTCGCAGTGGTGGTGGCCGGACAGCGCCCAGTTGACGAGGTGCTCGCAGTTGTTCTCGCCCCGGCTGTACAGCCGCTCGCCGCACCGTGCCCGAGCCCGTTCGAGCGCCTCGGGGCCGGTGAACAGCGCCGGGTGCCGGCGGTCGGAGTCGCACAGGACCCAGTACCGGCTGGTCCGGCGCACCTCGGCGAAGGGCGCCTCGTGTACGCCGCCGGAGTCGGTGTACTCGAGGACCATGCCGCCCCCGGCGTACAGCGCGTGGTGTTCGTAGGTGCGGCGCACGAACACGAGGTGGGCGCCGAGCGGGATCGCGTCCAGCGCGGGATCCCAGGTGCGCGGCAGGCGCGCGTCCGATCGTTTCGGGTTCATGCAGCACTCCACCTGTGCAGCGCCGTCCTCTTTGTGCACGTTGGACGTTCTGCTCCGCGTGCGGTGCCTCGTCCGTTCGGCCGGACTTGATAGGCCGAACGGATCGTTCGTCAGCGCTTGCGCTTCAGCTTGTACTCCGCGACGGACTCCAGGTCGGCGGCGGCGTACGCGGCGTGCAGACGCTCGACCGTGCGCTTGGTCTCGCCGGCTGCATCGGCGGTGAGTCCGGTTCGCGCTGCCGTCGGCGGACGGGTCGATGGGCCAATAGAGTCGAACAAATACTCGACTAGAGAACTGTTTTGTCGTAGAATTGGTCATGGAGTTCGGGCCGCAGTCGCTGGGCGACTGTCTTGCGTCGTTGACGCCGGGGCTCGAGCTCGGCGCGGTCCTCGGGAGCGTCGACCCGGCGGACCTGTGTGGGCACGACGCAGTGTCGTTCATGCACGCTCGCTACCGGCAGCTCGCGCACGAGCAGGGGCAGTTCCTCGTGTCGGTCTCGCACGTGGCGCGGTGCGGGCACGACGGCGGGCAGCACGGCAGCGGATGGCATCGCCAGACGAGTGGTCCGCGCACGAGGTGAAGGCCGCGCTGGGGCTGACGCGATGGTCCGGAGACAGGCTCGTCGACGAGGCGATCGGCGCGACGGTGCTCCTGCCGGAGATCGGGGAGGCGATGCTCGCCGGTGAGCTCGATCTGCCGCGTGCGCGGAAGCTGTTGGAGCTGACCGTCGGGCTGGCCGACTCGGTCCAAGCCGCGGTGCTGGCGAACACGCTGCCGCTGGCGGCGTTGTCGGGCGAGCGGTGGACCACCGGCCAGTTGGCCGACTACGCGACGTACCTGTCGCTGGCGTTGGACCCGCACGCGAAGAAAGACCAGTACGACGCCGGGGTGCGCGAGCGGAAGGTCGTCGCGTCGCGCAATGCGGACGGGACCTCGGACCTTTCCGGCCGGCAGCTTCCGCCCGAGCGGGTCGCGGCCGCGGCGGCGCGGATCGACGTGCTCGCGAAGGCGGCGAAACAGGACGGCGACCCGCGCCCGATCGACCACCTGCGCGCGGAGATCTTCCTGTGCCTGACCGAGGGCACCTGGTCCGGCATGGACGACGCCGAGATCCTCGCCGCCCTGCGCGCCTCTCGTTCCTGCCCCGACCCGAATCCCGAGTTGGCACCGGTAGAGAAGCCGTTGGACGGGATCGAACTGAGCCTGTCCATGTACGGCGCGCTCGGTCTCGATCTCGACCCCGCCGACCTGGCCGGGCACGGACCCATCCACACCGCGCACGCCCTGACCGTGCTGTCGAAGCTCGGGGCCGCGCAGTGGCGCTGGGTGTTGCTGGACTCGACCAACTTCCTGATGGGCACCGGTCTGATTTCCGCTCGACCGGTCGGGTTCTCGGCCCGATCGGCGGACTGCTCCTCGGTGGTGAACCTGCACGTGCACGTGGGACTGCTCGAGGCCTGCCTCGAGGCCGAAGCGGTCGGAGGGGTCCCGGACTTCCTCGAACCCGAGGTCTGGGACGCATGGCGGACAGTCCTACTCGACATCGCCAAGCGCGCCGCCGAACCGTACGCCCCGCCCGACGACTCCGAGAAGCGGTTCGCCGGCGCCCACCTGAGACGGCAAGTCCAGTTGGTGCACGGACGCTGCATCGGCGTCGGGTGTCGTGCGCCGGCACGGCGTTCGGATCTCGACCACCGGTACGACCACGCCAAGGGCGGCAAGACCACGGCCGAGAACAACGCGCCCCTGTGTCGCCGCGACCACCGCGGCAAGCACAAGGGCGGCTGGAAACTCGACCGCTTCGAGCACGGGCACCGCTGGACCAGCCGTCTCGGCCACACCTACGACGTTCCCGACCGGCCCGTATGGCGCCAACTGCCCGACTCCGTCACTACCCCCGACAACGCGAACTGGGACTTCGAACCCAACCCAGACCTCGACAGCCTCGGCCAGCCCTGGCAAGACTCCGGACTCTGGGCCTACACGCCACCGGACGTACCGCCCTTCTAACTCCCGGGAGCCGGCAGTTCGGGGCGCTCAGCTGTTCAGGGCGACCCGCTGGCGTGCGGGACCCGGGGCCAACCGGGGCCTTAGGGAAGCACTGATTTTCTCGGGCGCCCGGGTGTCTGCGGGCTGGGCCCGGCGGGCCGCGAAAAGATGGGGCCATGGACCCTTTGCAGCCCAGTTTCGCCGACGTCGAGTACGGCAACCGC
>JBQTKD010000074.1:0-33474 GCA_052386455.1 Sporichthyaceae bacterium | reverse complement strand
CACGAACTGCCGTCCTGCGTACTGTTCGCTCACAAGGGGCCTCCTCGATCGGTCGAGATGAGCACCCCCAGCATCCGCCGGGGGCTCACCAGGAGCGGAGGCCCCGCTCCTTCATCACATCAGCTGAGACGGCTCCACAAACCCGGACAAACCGGGCGCCGTAGCAACCCTTTCGGCTGTCGTGCGCCCGAACTCTTGACAACCCAGTGAGGAATGGGGGGCGGAGGGGCGGCGTTAAGCTTGCTGGAGCACGGGGACCTCGGTGGGAGGCCTCGAGGCGCAGACGAGGGAGTCGTCGATGACGTCCAGCGAGAGCGTGCCCGTCTACGGAAATCTGCCGCCCGCGCGGCGGGTGCGCATCCCCGCGCTGCAGGCCATGAAGGAGCGCGGCGAGCGGTGGCCGATGCTCACCGCGTACGACATGTACACCGCCGAGATCTTCGACGCCGCCGGGATTCCGGTGCTGCTCGTCGGGGACAGCGCCGCGAACAACGTGTACGGGTACGAGACCACCGTGCCGGTCACGGTGAACGAGCTCCTGCCGCTGTGCCGGGCGGTCGTGACGGCGAGCAAGAGGGCGCTCGTCGTCGGGGACCTGCCGTTCGGGTCGTACCAGGTGTCGCCGGAACAGGCGCTGGAGACGGCGATCCGCTTCATGAAGGAGGGCGGCGTGCACGCCGTCAAGCTCGAGGGCGGGGTGCGAGTCGCGCCGCAGATCAAGGCCATCGTCGACGCGGGCGTGCCGGTCATGGCGCACGTCGGGTTCACGCCGCAGAGCGAGCACGGCCTCGGCGGGTACCGCGTCCAGGGGCGCGGCGCCGCGGCGGAGCAGGTGCTCGCCGACGCACGCGCGGTCGAAGCTGCGGGCGCGTTCGCCGTCGTTCTCGAGATGGTTCCCGCCGATACCGCCAAGCAGGTCACCGCCGAGCTGCGCATTCCCACGATCGGCATCGGCGCCGGGCCGGACGTCGACGCCCAGGTGCTCGTCTGGCAGGACATGATGGGCCTGCGGGAAGGTCAGATCCCCCGGTTCGTGAAGCGGTACGCGGATCTGCGGGGCGTCATGACCGAGGCTGCCCGGGCATTTGCCACGGATGTCGTAAGCGGGGAGTTTCCGTCCCACGAGCACGCATACTGACCTCATGCTCCGCCCCACCGCCGCCGCCCTGCTCGGCGCCCTCGTCCTGTGCACGCTCCCGTCCCCGCGCACCGCGCAGGCCGCGCCGGTCGAGGCCGAGCCAGCGATGGACCAGGAGTTCGCCTGCCTCCAGTTGGTGCCGGAGGAGATGTCCTTCGAGAACCGGCCGCACGTCCTGAGGCTGCGGATCCTGCTGGACGGGACCACGAAGAAGCAGGCCAAGGCCGCGGTGGCCGCGATGCGCACCGCGTACGACCCGCTGAACGTCGAGGTCGTGCCGAGCTACGCGAAGGCGACGTTCGAGGGCACCGACGCCAACGACCTCATCGAGCAGTCGAAGAAGGTCTACGGCGGGAAGCGACCCAAGGGCGTCGACGTCGTCTACACCCTGACCAACAAGGACATCGCCGCCGAAGGGAGCCCGGCCGGAAGGAACGTCGCCGGGCTGGCCGACTGCATCGGCGGGATCCGTTTTGCCGACCGCGCGTTCGCCGTCGGCGAGGTGGACCGGCCCAAGGACAGCCCGCCAACGATCCTGCCCTTCCCCGTCACGGACGTCGCCGGCAAGACCATGGCGCACGAGGTCGGGCACCTGCTCGGGGCGCACCACCACTTCGCCAGTGTCGAGGGAGCGAACGGCCGCGAGGTCGCGACGCTCATGGGACCGACGCTGAGCATCATCGGGCTGAGGTTCTCGACGCTCGAGGGCGCCGCGGTCCGCGGGCACCTGGAGTTCCACGAGAAGCACGCGGGCAAATAGTCCGATTTGTCGGGAACCGAATCGCCGCCGAGCGGGTCGAAGCACGCATACGACCCGGAGTCACCGGGCGGGCGACGAAGGCGAGTGATTCCAGTGCAGTGGTTCGTGTTCCCGGTCGCCGGTGGCTTCGAGCTGGTCGTCGACTCCACGGACGAACTGGTGCTCGAGGCGGCCATGGCCGACATCGCCGCCACCTACCCTGACTACCTGATCGCCAAGGAGTGGGTGCTGGACACCGGCGACGTCGTCGCGCTGGTCCCGGCCGCCGCGGTTCCGCCGCAGCGGAGCCCCCGCAGCGTCGCGGAGGAGAAGTCCCGCGCCGCCCACCCGGCGGGCAAGGGTCGCAAGAAGTAACCCGCGCAGCTTTCAGGCGCCCGCCCAGGCCTCGCCCGGGCGGGCGTTCTCTATTGCGGCGGCAAGGTCGCTGCGCGCCGTCGCCATCGACGGGCCGTACCAGGTCAGCTGACGCCCGCTCACCAACGCGACGTCCAGGCCCGCGAAGGACTCCGGCCCGTCGGACGCGGTGAACACGTACGGCTCGTCGGGCAGGATCACCAGCTCCGCGCCACGCGCCACCATCTCCGCCGGCGTCGCCTTCGGATACCGCTCGGTCATGTCCGCAGGCGGGTCGTCGAAGACGTTGTCCAGGCCCATTCGCGCGAGCACGTCCGTGGTAAACGTGTCCGCCCCCGCAACCATCCACGGCCGGCGCCAGATCGGCACCGCCACCCGCCGCCGGATCGCCGGCGGCGGCTCCGCCCACGCGGCCTGCGCCGCCGCCAGCCAGCCGGGCTTCGGAACTCCGAATCGCCACAGCATGCGATCCAGAGATTCCAGCGCCGAGGCGACGTCCCGGATGTCGGTCGTCCAGACCGTCACCCCGGCCGCCCGCAGCGCGGCGACGTCTTCGGCGCGGTTCTCCTCCACCGCGACCAACACCACGTCGGGCTCCAGCGCGACCACGGCGGCGACGTGCGGATTCTTCGTCCCGCCGAGCCGAGGAACGGCCAGGTCAGCCGGGTGCGTGCACCAGTCGGTCGCCCCGATCAGCCGCTCGGGCGCGCTCTCCGCGATCGCCTCGGTGAGGGACGGGACCAGGGAAACGATCCGGGTCACCTGGTCCGGCAGGTCGATGGAGCGGCCGGTGTCGTCGGTCGCCGTGCGCTCATCCATGGCGACCTACACTGCCAGTCATGCCGTTGCTCGCCGGAACCGTCTCCCCCATGCGCTCCGTCCCCGTCTCGATCGAGCGGCCGGAGTACGTCGGCCGTCCCGGTCCCACGCCCTGGACCGGCGGGGAGGTCAAGGACGCCGAGACCATCGAGCGCATGCGCGCCGCGGGCCAACTCGCCGGCCGCGCCCTGCTCGAGGTCTCCAAGCACATCGCGCCCGGCGTCACGACCGACGAGCTCGACCGCATCGGCCACGAGTTTCTGCTCGACCACGGCGCGTACCCGTCGACCCTGGGCTACAAGGGCTTCCCGAAGTCCCTGTGCACCTCGGTCAACGAGGTCATCTGCCACGGCATCCCGGACTCGCGAGCGCTCGAGGACGGCGACATCGTGAACGTGGACATCACCGCGTTCCTCGACGGCGTCCACGGCGACACCGACGCCACCTACCCCGTCGGCGAGATCGACGAGACCTCCCGGCTGCTGCTCGAGCGCACCCACGAGGCGATGCACCGCGGCATCCGCGCGGTGAAGCCTGGCCGGCAGATCAACGTGATCGGCCGGGTGATCGAGGCCTACGCGCAGCGCTTCGGGTACGGCGTGGTCCGGGAGTTCACCGGGCACGGCATCGGCGCCCCGTTCCACTCCGGCCTCGTCATCCCCCACTACGACACCGACGAGTACGCGGTGACGATCGAGCCGGGCATGACCTTCACCATCGAGCCCATGCTCACGCTGGGCTCGGCGGCCTGGGACATGTGGGACGACGGCTGGACCGTGGTCACCAAGGACCGCCGCCGCTCCGCACAGTTCGAGCACACCATCCTCGTCACCGACGACGGCGCCGAAATCCTGACGCTCCCTTAGCTCGCTGCCTCACGCCCGATCGCTCGTGTATCCCTCCGGATGGCACGACAAGCTCCGCGAGCAGCGACGCGGCTGCCCGCCTCGTACCGAGACCACCGGTCCCGGCGAGCTGCGCGCCGCCGCAGAGCGGAGGTCGGGAGCGCCGGAGGGAGCGAGGACGAGCGAGGTACGAGCGAGGCAGCGACCGTAGAAGCGGACGACCGCAGCGGAGCGGCGAGCGCAGCGAGCGTGACGCGGCCGGAGGCCGCCATGTATCAGCAGCGCTTGGAGGCGGTGGCGACGCGGAAGGTCGCGGTCTTGAGGGCCTCGGTGGTGGGCTCGTCGACGAACTGGAAGACGTTGCGGACGCGGGCCTCGCCCGGGCGCATGCTCGGCTCGACGAGCTCCTGGTCGGCGACGCGCTGCCCCTGTGCGTCGAGTGCCTCGATCTGCACCGCGTACATGCAGGTGCTGCCGGTCTTGTTCGTGACCGTGATCGGCAGGGCGCGGATGGCCTGGCCGACGCCGTTGAGGCCGGTCTGGAACGGGGCGAACGCAACGTCGAGGTCGCCGAGCACCATGGCGGTGCCGTCGCCGGAGGCCTTCACACGGTCGTCGTGGGCGGTCTTCATCGACCACAGGCCGTTGCCCACGACCACGACCAGCGCGATCAGCGCGACGGTGCGGCCGGTGCGGGCGAAGCGCTCGGCGTGCGCCGCGGCGCCGCGCATCATGATCCGGGACTCCGGATCGTGCCGGGACAGCTCACGGGTGGCGATCACGATGGCGCCGAGCGCCAGCACGATGCCGACGAACTTCAGGTACGGCCACCAGGCCAGCAGGAATCCCGCGGAGCCCATGGTGAACGCGGTCACGGAGAGGTCGACGCCCTTGCGGACCTCGTGCTTCTCCTCCGGCGCGTCGTACCCGCGGTACCGGTCGTAGCCGCCGTTGGGGGTGGCCTTGCGGGCCGTCTGCTTGCGACGGCGGCCGTACCAGGTACGCGAAGCTGCGTCCCGATCGGCTCGAGCCCGAACGTCCGAGGTCGCCATGGCGGTGGCAGCCTCCCCCTTCTGTTGTCCCAACTGACTAAGAGTGCTCTGGGCTACTGGTTCGTTCCAATTGCCCTGAACGTGATTTGACCCAACGGGCGCCGGTCCGTGACCAAGCGACCGAGGCTCAGTACTTCACCGCCGACGCGACCGAGTACTCGGCCTTCGCCAGCTTCTCGATGAGCTTCTCGTTCACGAAGTTGAAGACCCGGATCTGCGCGGACTGACCCGGCGCCAGATTCGGGACGTAGGCGGTGTCGGTGGTGACCAGTTCCCCGGACGGCGTACGAGCCTCCAGGTCGAAGTCGAAGGATGCGTCGTTCTTGGTCTTGTTGGTGATCGTCATGGGAACGCTCAGCCGCTGCAGACCGAACTCGTCAAGTTCGATGCGCGGAGTGCCGAAGACCACGTCGATGTCCTCGCCAACGACCCCCGACACCGGCGCCGGCTTGCCATCCGGGCTCGAGGTCGGGCTGACGATCGGGGTGCCCTGCGTCGGGCTCTCCACCGACCCGAAGGCGGTTACCGAGGCGATAAGGCCGATGGCCGCGAAGATCGCGAGAACCAGGCTGGCCGGGCGGATCTCGGAGCCCTGACGACGGGCCCGACGACGCGAGCGCAGCGCCAGGCCAAGAGCCAGCACGCAGGACGCGACGCCGAACATGCGGGCCGAGGGAACGAAGATCGTCGCGAACGCCGCGACGCCGAAGAAAATCGATGCCCGCGCCATCGGGTCCCGGCCGGGCCGGGCCTCGTCGAGATCCGCGTCCGAGTACCGCCCGCGGCGGCCCGTCTCGGTGGTCGACATCGACATCCTTCTCTGGAGTTCGCCGCCATCTCGTGGCCGCGAAAGGTAAGTGGAGACCTGCTCAATGACACCGGGCATTCCGGCGACCCGTAGCGCATTTCGCCAACCGTTGGCCGAACGACCGAGGGGTTTCGAGACGTTCGTCCGATCGGTCCGGGCCTGTCCCCGCCGGACGGAGGAAAGGGGTCCACGGCGGCCCGGCATGCGCTTTGCCTACGCGTTGCCATGGCCTGCCGCGGAGCTGCCTAGAAGACCTCGGGCTGGCGCGGGATGCGCCGACCCTTGCCGGCCGGATGCGCGGCGCGCGACTCCGCCTCGGTGCGCTCGCGGGGAGCGGGCACGGCCTGCGTGGCCGGCGCCGGGCTCTCCACGACCGGCTCCACCTCGTCCACGATGGCCGGCACGAAGTGCAGGACCTCGCCGGACTGGGTCGACCACTCGGTCAGCAGGTTGTAGTCGGTGAACTCTGCGACGAAGGCGGCCAGGGCGCGCTCGTAGGTTGTGTCGTCGCATCCGTCGATCACCAGCTCGACGCCGTTCTCGACCGGGTACACAAACCAGTGATCGCCAACCATGTCGTCCGCCCCCTGAACAACGAGTCGGGTCCGTCGCGCCATGTGCGCGATTTGTCCCAGTTGCCCGATCTCTTGCACCCTTCGACCTCGCAGCCGCACCGCCGGTTGCACTCCGGGACAAGGTCGAGACGTTCGGCCGGCTCCTCCTCCTCCGTTCGGTGGAGGTGGGTTCATCTGTCGTTTCGGCGACACAACAGTGCCAGGGAAACCAATAGCCTCGCCTCGGTCACCGGCGGAAGGCGCGTGCATGCTCGAACTCGACGGGCACCGAGTGCTCGGCGTGCTTGCCGAGACGGACACGCGCGTCCTGCTGCGGGCGCAGGACCTGGCCACGGGCACACCCGTCGTCGTCAAGCTGCTGCGCACCGAGAACCCCGCCCCCGAGCAGCGCGCCCGTCTCGAGCACGAGCTCGCGGTGGCGCGCGACCTTCCCGGCCGGTACGCCGTGCGCCCGCTCGAGGTGCGCACCTTCGGCCGCCGCGTCGGACTGGTCGCGGAGGACGTCGGCGGATCGGCGCTGGACGGCCGCATCCCGCCCGACGGCCTGCCCAGTGCGACCCTGCTCGACCTGGCCATCGCCGCCGCCGAGGCGATCGAGGCGTTGCACGCGGCCGGCCTGGTCCACCGCGACGTCAAACCCGCCAACCTCGTCCTGGACGACGCGCTGACGGAAGTGCGTCTCGTGGACTTCGGACTGGCCACCCGGCTGACCCGCACGGCGGGCGAGGCGACCGAGCGCCTGGAGGGGACGCTCGCGTACCTCGCCCCGGAGCAGACCGGCCGGATGAACCGCTCGGTCGACGCCCGGGCAGATCTCTACGCGCTCGGCGTGACGCTGTATCAGATGGCCACCGGCCGCGTGCCTTTCCTGGCGGACAGCCCGCTCGAGTTGATCCACGCCCACCTCGCCGCACAGCCGGCCGACCCGACGGTGCTGCGGCCGGACCTGCCCCCCGGCGTCGCCGCGATCGTGCTTCGCCTGCTGGCCAAGCAGCCCGAGGACCGGTACCAGAGCGCGGCCGGGCTGCTGGTCGACCTCCGTCTCGCTCGGGAGGAGTTGGCGCGCCACGGGAGCGTCGCTCGCTTCGAGCTGGCGACCCGCGACCGTGCACCGGGTTTCGCCCTCCCCGAGCGCTTGTTCGGGCGAGAGCGAGAACTGGACCAGCTGCGCCACGCAGTCGAGGAGACGGCCGCCGGCCGCGGGGGCCTGTTCCTGATCGGCGGACATGCCGGCATCGGGAAAACCTCGTTGGTGGCCGAGATCGGCCCGGCCATCGCCGCTGCGCACGGCATCTTCATCAGCCGCAAGTACGACCAGTACGCCCGCATCTCCCACCCGGTGAAGATCATCGGCGGCCTGGTGGCCCACGCCCTGCGCGAATCACCCGAGCGGTTGGCCGACATCAGGGCGCGACTGCTGGACGTGGTCGGGGCGGACCTCGGCGTGCTCATCGACGTGGCGCCGAGCGTGGAACTGCTCGTTGGGCCGCAGCCGGCGCCGATCCCCCTGGGCAGCGCCGAAAGCGAGTTCCGCTTCACGCGCGCCTTCCTCGCCTTCAACCGAGTGTTCGCACGTCCCGGTTCGCCGGTGGTCGTCTTCCTCGACGACCTGCAGTGGGCGCCCCTGTTCAACATGAAGCTAGGCGCAGAGTGTGCGAGCGATCCGGAGCTCGGGCACCTGCTGATGATCGGGGCCTACCGTCCGGAGGAGGTCACCACCTCGCATGCACTTCCGGCCATCGTCGCCGGGATCCCCGAGAACCGGGTGCGTCGGCTGGACCTCGGCCCGATCGCGTCGGGCGCAACCCGCGAGCTCGTCGCAGAAGCGCTCGGCGAACCCGACGCGGACCTCGGAGAGTGGCTGCACGACCTGACCCGCGGCAATCCGTTCCACCTGGGCCAAGTGCTCGAGTCGTTGGCCTCCGATGGCCTGCTCGGCGAGGGTCGGGTCGACTTGGCCGCCATCCGCGCCGCAGGCCTTCGCGGCGACGTTGTCGGGTTCCTGCTAGGGCGCATCGCGGAGCTGCCCGCCGCCTCCCGGGACGTGCTGAACATCGCGGCGCTCGTCGGCAACCGCTTCGACATCGACGTGGTCGCCGCCGGAGCTCGACTCGATCCGCGCGAAGCGGCCGCCGCCCTCGACGCCCCAATCGCCGCGGGCCTGATCACGCCTCTCGACGACCGCCACGAGCTCGTCGCGCACAGCGCGGACGGCGCGTCCAACGCCGAATATCGCTTCCGCCACGACCGAGTGCAGCAGGCCGCCCACGCCGACATGGCCTCCGGTGAAGTGGCCGGGGCGCATCTGCGCCTCGGGCGCCACCTGCGCGGACGCCTGCAAGCCGGCGACGCCGACCTGTTCTCCGCAGTGGAGCATCTCAACGCCGCCGGCGATCTCCTCGACGGCCGGGCAGAGCGCATCGGATTGGCCGAACTGAACCTGCGCGCGGCGCGCGAGACGTTGGCGGCCGCGGCCTTCGACGTCGTGGACCGGCTGACCGAAGCCGGCCTCGCTCTGCTGCCCACCGATCCATCCGAGATTGCCTGGCTCGCCTTCGAACTGGGTCTGCTGCGCGCCACTTCGCTGGGCGTCCTCGGCCGCATCGACGAGGCCGACGTCCTGTTCGCGTCGCTCGAATCGTCGGTCGGCGACGACGTCGAGTTCGCGCAGCTATGCGAGGCGCGGTGCGAGGCTCTGGAGAACGCGGGTCGGCTGGTGGACAGCGGCCGGGTCGGGCGGATCGGGCTGGCCAGACTCGGGCTCGGATTCCCCGAGACGCCCGAGGCGTGGGAACGGGCGCAGGCCGAGTCGCTCGGCCGGTTGCTGAACCCCGAGTTCGTCGACGAGTTCGCCGATCTTCCCGCCGGAGACGGCCGGGCGCACGTGGCCGCGCGGCTCTACTTCCGGTGCTTCATGTCCGCCTACGCCACCAAGCCCGAGGACCTGCCGCTCGTCATGGCCGCGGCTGCCCTCCACGTTCGCGACCATGGGCTCACGGACGCCTCGGGCTTCTCGCTCGGCATGTTCTCCATGCTCCCGATGATGAGCGGCCTGCCGGAGCTCGCCGTGGCCTACGGGGACCGCGCGGTGGAGATCGGCCGCGCCGCCCGCGACGCGTCGTCTCGGTTCGGGACTGCGAGCTGGCTTCTCTCGCTGTCCTGGCGCGACCCGTTCGCTCGCTACGAAGAGGCGTGCGAAGAGTCGTTTCTCGGCTGCCACGAGGCGGGCAACGTCGTCTACGCGATGTACTCGATCTGGTCGGGCTACATCGCCGCCGTGGTGGCCGCACGGGACTGTGCGCACGCGGCCTCGGTGCTGGAACGCACGATCGACTACGGCCACAAGTACTGCGCCTACTTTCTGACGCAGAGTCGGATCCGTGCGGTGGCACTGTCCCGGCTGGTGGGGTGCGAGCCGGCGGAGACCATCGACGTCGAGGCGATGCTGGCCGACCTGTTGGCGGCCCCCAACCTCACCGAGTACGCCGAGGCCCAGCACGAGCTCATCCGGATTGCGGTGCTGTTCGGCGAGTACGCCGAGGCCGCCGCGTACGTCGACCGAATCGAGCAGTACGTGCGTGCCGGCTCGACGGGATCGGGCATCTGGAACGCGCCGTTCTACGTCTTCGGCGCCGTGGCCTACGCCCGTTTGGCCGCCGCTGCCGAGAGCGCCGAACGCGTGCGACTGCTGGAGCGCGCGATGTCGTTGGGAACCTGGATCGATCCCGTCGCGGACCTGTGGCCGGACAACTGGGCGCACTACCGGGCCGTGGTCCGCGCCGAACTCGCCCTGGCAGCCGGCGACGTCGCTGCGGCGGAGCTCAACTACCTGGCGGCGATGGACCACTCGGCCCTGCACGGCTACACGCTGGTCGAAGCGTGGGCCACCGAACTGCTGGGCCGGGTACACCTCGCCACGGGACGGTCGGTGGGCGCCGGGTATCTCGCCGAGGCGCGCGCGCTCTACCTGGCGTGCGCGGCCGACGGCAAGACCGCCGCCCTCGACGAGGAGTTCCCGCCGGCCAAGCCGGCCCGCGGCGCCCGTTCGCTCGGTTCAACCACGAGTTCCACGTCCACCGCGGACGGCAGTTCCTCGCTCGACCTCGCGACCGTGGTGAAGGCCTCGCAGGCCATCGCCTCCGAGCGCGATCCGGCGGCCGTCCTCGAGCGCCTCGTCGCGATCGCCGTGGAGAACGCCGGCGCCGAGCGAGGCGAGTTCCTGCCGATCGTCGACGGCGAGGTTCAGGTGCCGCCCGGCGCCGCGCCGGCCGCGCTGGCGCGGTACGTCGCGCGGCTCGGCGAGGCCCAGGTGGTGGCCGACCTCGGTGCCGACGAGGCGTTCGGCGCGGAGGAGTACGTACGGCGCCACCGGCCCCGGTCGGCCGCGGCGCTGCCGATCACCCGCTCCGGGAGGCGCCTCGGCGTGCTGTACCTGGAGAACCGGCTGCTCGCCGGCGCGTTCACGCAGGGGCGTCTGGAGCTGCTGCGGCTGCTTGGCGACCAGCTCGCGATCTCGTTGGAGAACGCACGGCTCTACACCGGCCTCGAAGCCGACGTCGCCGAACGCACCCGAGAGCTGGCCGCATCCGTGCACGAACTGCAGCTGATGCAGGCTCAGATCGTCGAGTCCGAGAAGCTCGCCGCACTCGGCAGCCTGGTGGCCGGCGTGGCGCACGAGGTCAACACGCCCGTCGGCGTGGCCGTGACCGCCGCTTCCCACCTGGCCGACCGCACGCGCGAGTTCACCGCCGCCTACGGGACCGCGCCGCTGCGCCGCTCGACGTTGATCGAGTGGCTGAGCACCGTCGCCGAGTCCAGCGAGCTCATCCACGCGAACCTGTCTCGCGCCACCGCACTCGTCGGCAGCTTCAAGCAGGTCGCCGTGGACCAGTCCAGCGAGGCCTGCCGGCGCTTCGAGATCGGCCCCTACCTGCACGACGTCGTCGCGAGCCTGCGGCCGAACCTGCGCCGCGCCGAGGTCGAGGTGCACATCGAATGCGCCCCCGAGCTGCACCTGGTCAGCTACCCCGGCGCCTTGGCGCAGGTGGTCACCAACCTGGTGCTGAACGCGCTCGCGCACGCGTTCGACGACCGCGGCCGCATCGACATCCGCGTGGCCTCCGAGCCCGACGGAGTCGCGCTGAGCTTCTGCGACGACGGCCGCGGCATCGCCCCGGACGTGCTCCCCCGGATATTCGAGCCCTTCTTCACCACGGCGCGCGGCCAGGGCGGCTCGGGCCTCGGCCTGCACGTGGTGCACAACCTGGTGACCCAGCGCCTCGGTGGCACCATCTCCGTGCGCAGCACTCCCGGCCAGGGCACCCGCTTCGCGCTGACGATCCCCGAGGCAGAGGCTCCATGAGGATCGTCGCAGTCTCAGGCCGGCCACTCGATGCGCGCGGCCACCTCGCCGAGCGAAACGTCGAGCAGGTCGCTATGGTCGACCGCCACGTAGCCGTCGTCCGTGCGGGCAAACCACTGCAGGGTGCGGGCCCACGGGTCTGCGAGGCAGAGTTCCTCGACGCCGTGCGCGGCGTAGAAGTCGAACTTCTCCAAGGTCTCGTCCTCCGGCGCCAGCACCTCGATCACGATTGCCGCCGTCTCGAAGTACAGCGCTTCGGGAATCTCCCGATGCACGCCCCCATCCGGGCAGCGGTAGTCGTCGGCCCGACCGAGGTTGAAGCGGCCAGTCGGGTACAGACCCAGGGCGTCCGCGATGGGACCGAGGACGAGTTGAAGCAGGGCGTGGACCCGGCCGTGCAGTCCCGGCGGGCAGGGCACGATGTGGTAGTCCCCGGCCCACACCTCGTCGAACTTGTCCTGACCCAGCCGCCGCCTCTTCTCGATGAGTGCGACAACCTCGGGCGGCTGCTCGCCCAGTATCACCATCCGGCGCATGACCGCGAGTCTAAGTCGGTCGGCGGACTAGGCGGGCCACTCGATCTGTTGGGCCACATCGGCGACCGAGACGCCGAGCACGTTACTGCGTTCGGTCTGCAGATATCCGTCCCCCTGGCGGGCGAACCATTGCAGGGTGCGCTCCCGCGAGTCGGCTACGCAGATCTCGTCGACATCGTGCGCGGCGTAGAAGTCGAACTTCGCCAACGTCTGGTCGCCGGGCGAGAGGATCTCGACGACGATCGCAGCGGTGGCGAACCACACCTCGGTGGACTTCACACGGTGGACACCGCGGTCGGGCACTCGAAAGTTGCCCACGCGGCCCACATTGAACGGCCCACTGCTGTGCAACCCGGCGGCGCGAGCCAAAGGCCCGAACACCTCGGCGAGCGACTGGTCGAGGTGGCTGTGCCCGCCGTCGGGCGCCGGAACCACGTGATACTCCCCCTCCCAGACCTCGTCGAAGGTGTCCTGACCCAACGCGCGACGCTTCTCGATCAGCGCCTGCAGTTCCACCGGCGGTTCTCCGACCACGACCGTTCGCATGCAATCGAGTCTAGGCGGCGGTACCGACAGAATTTCCGCCCTTCCGCGAGGGTTGTGGCATGACCACCACCGTCGCGGGCTACCGGGTGCTCGAAACCCTCGCCGCCTCGGACTCGCGCATGCTGCTGCGCGCCGTGGACCCGGACGGGACGCCGGTGGTGCTCAAGGTGCTCGCCGCCGACCGCACGACGCCGGCCGACGTTGCTCGGCTGCGGCACGAACTCGCCGTTGCCGCCGACCTTCCGGACGAGTTCGTCGTGCGCCCGGTGCGGACCGCCGAGTTCGGCGCCGGAGTCGGCCTCGTCCTGCCCGACCACGGCGGCGTCGCGCTGTCCAGCCTGATCCCCCCGGACGGCTTCGACACGACGACGCTGCTGCGCGTGGCCGGCTCGATCGCCGAAGCGGTCGGCGCCGTACACGCGGCCGGCCTGCTGCACCGCGACCTCAAGCCGGACAACCTGCTGGCAGATCCGGACCTCTCCTGGGTGCGCGTCGCCGACTTCGGCCTGGCCATTCGCCTCGCCCTGGTCGCCGCGCCGGAGTCGCCGGTGGGCACGCTGGCGTACCTGGCACCGGAACAGACCGGGCGCATGAACCGCACCGTGGACGCCCGCAGCGACCTGTACTCCTTCGGCGTGACGTTGTATCAGATCGCCACCGGCCGGCTCCCGTTCCAGATGGCCGGCGCATTGGAGACCGTTCACGCCCATCTCGCGGCGTCCCCGGCCGACCCGCGCGTCCTGCGCCCGGACTTGCCCGAACCCGTCGCGGCCATGATCCTGCGCCTGCTGGCCAAGCAACCCGAAGATCGCTACCAAAGCGCGGTCGGAGTGCTGCACGACCTTCGTCTAGCCGCCGAAGGATGGGCCGCCGCCGGAAAGGTCGAGGACTTTGCCCTGGGCGAAGCGGACGTAGTCGTTCGGGCGCGGGTTCCGGACCGCCTCTTCGGCCGCGACGGCGAACTCGCCGTGCTGACCGAGGCGCTCGGAGAGGCCGCGGCCGGCCGCGGCCGCCTGGTTCGGCTCCCCGGCGGGCCTGGTGTCGGCAAGAGCGCTCTGGTCGCCGAACTGGCCCCGGCGATCGCCGCGGCCAACGGCCGGTTCGCCGTCCGCAAGTACGACCAGTACGCGCGGGGCTTCAACCCGCCCACCGCGCTCATCGAGCATGTCGCGCGCCAGCTGCTGCGCGAGCCGGCCGAGGTGATCGCGTGGTGGCGCAAACGCCTACAGGACCTGGTTGGCGGGCAGCTGTCCGTGTTGGTCGACCTGGCGCCCGACCTCGCCCGGATCGTCGGCGAACAACCGCCGCCGGCCCCGCTGGGACCGGCCGAATCGCAACAGCGCACGATCGGCGCGATCGCGACGCTGTTCGACGCATTCGGTGCACCGGGAGCGCCTTTCGTCTTCTTCCTCGACGACGTGCAGTGGGCGAACCAGGGCAACGTGGATCTGATGACGGCGACCTTCGCCGCCGACCGCTGCCGGAACAACCTCGTCCTGGCCGCCTACCGGCCCGGCGAGGTCGACGAAACCCACCCGTTCGCTCGAATGGTCGCGGGGCTCGAACCCGAGCGCGTGCTGCGCATCGAACTGGGCGCGCTGGACTCCGCAGCGTCGGCCGACCTCGTGACGGCCACGCTTGGCGCGCCGGAGCCCGAACTGGCTCGGCGACTGCACACCCTCACCGAGGGCAATCCATTCTTCCTGCGTCAGGTTCTCGGCTCGCTGATCCTCGACGGCAATCCCGTCGAAGCGGAAGTGAACGTGAGCGGGGACGTTGTGGAGTTCCTGCTGGGCCGGCTTGCCGACCTCCCGGTGGAGACTCGGCAGGCGCTGCAGGTCGCCGCGCCAATCGGGAACCTGTTCACTCTGGACCTGCTCGCCACCGCCCGCGGCCTGACGGGCGAGCAGACGGCCCGGGCCTTGGCGCCCGCAGTCGCCGCGGGCCTGCTGAGTTCGCCTGCCGACGCCGGCCCGGAGCGGTACCGCTTCGTCCACGACCGCGTGCAACAGGCCGCCTACGCCACCATCGCGGCCGGCGATCTGCCGCGCCTGCACCTGCGGATCGGCACCCTGTTGCGGGCACGCCTGTCCGAGGACCCGGCCCTGCTCTTCCCGGTCGTCGCCCACCTCAACGCGGCGGGCGACCTCGTCGCGGAGCGAGGCGATCGCCACGACCTGGCCGGTCTGAACGCGAAGGCCGCGGCGGCGGCCCGCGCCGGATCGGGATTCGACGCCGCCGCCGGCTTCCTGGCCGCCGCGGAACGACTGCTGGGCGGCGAGGACCAGGCGTTGGGCTTCGAGGTCGCGCTGAGTGCGGCCGAGGTGCTTTCGGTGCTGGGCCGACGCGAGGACTCCGAGCGGGCCTTCGAGCTGGCGTTGCGCCGAGCCCCCGACGCCGATGCCGCCGGCAACGTGCGCGCCGCGCAGTCCGAGGCTCGCTTCACCGTGAACGACATCCCCGGCGCCTACGAGGCGGCGCGGGCCGGGCTCGAAGCCTTCGGCATCTCGATCGGCGGGGCGCCGGCGAACCTGGAGGGCCTCGCGCCGCTGCTCGATCCGGCGATGCTCGACGGTCTGCGCCGGGCCGGGCCGGGCGACGAACACGCCGGCGTCGTCGGCCGGCTGCTCGCCGCCGCGATGATCGCCGCCTACGTGGGCGGGCGTCCCGAACTGTCCGAGTGCCTGGTGAAGTGCGTGGAGCACACGGTGGCCTCGGGGGTCACCGCGGGCACCGGAGTTCCGTTGGCCTACGTCGGCATGCAAATGGCCCGCAACGGTCAGCTCGGGCTGGCGCTGGACTACGCCCGGGCCGGGATGGAATTGGTCGCCGAACAGGGAGACCTGGCGCGTGGTCCGGCGGAGACCCTCGCGTGGTGCTACACGCTCGGGTGGACGGCGGACCTCGCCGAACAAGTCGCCGTGTACCGGGCCAATTTCCGACGATGCCAGGACAGCGGCGCCTTCATCATGGCCAACTACTCCGTCTGCTGCGAGGGCTTCGTCCGCAGCCATCAGGCGGACGTTCCCACGATGGTGGAGACCTGGGAGCGAGTCGCCGAACACGGCCGGACCTTCGCCCCGCAGATGGTGCCGCTGCTGGAGCTGATCGTGCGCTCGACGCGGCGGCTTTCCGGGGAGCCGTTCGACCGGGACGCCCTCGAGGCGACCGCGGCCGCCTACGAGGCAGCCGGATCGACCTTTGGCGCCCTCATCCTGTGGCACATCCTCGGGACCGACGTGCTGCTCGGCGACTACGCATGGGGCCTTCGGGCGACCGTCCAGGCACGCGAACTCCTGGCCGCTTCCGGCGGCACGCCGACCGGCTCGTGGATGATCGAAGCCGAGATCGGCGAAGCCGTGTGCGCCTCGCACCTGGCGATGCGCACGACGGACCTCGCCCACCGTGCGGACCTGCTCGCGCAGGCCCACGCCGCCGCGGACCGGTTCCGGCCCTTCGCCGAACTCGAACCGCGGCCCTACGTCTGCTACCTGCGCATCGCCGACGGCGCACTCGCTCGGGCGCAGGGCGACTCCGCCGTCGCGGCGGCCCACTTCGAGGCGGCGCGCCAGGACGCGCTTCGGGTCGGGAACACCCTGGTCGCGGCCTGGGCCGCCGAGTTCCTCGGCCGGGTGCACGTCGATCGAGGCCGGCGCATCGGCCGCGCCCACCTGATCGAGGCCCGCACGCTCTACGCCGGCGCCGGGGCGAGCGCGAAGGTCGCGGCACTCGACGCGGAGTTCCCCGACCTGGCGACGGACGGGGCGGCGGGCCCGGACCTGGCGGCCGTGCTCGCGGCCTCGCAGGAGATCGCCGCGCAGGTATCGCCCGATCGCGTGGTGTCGGCGTTCGTCGCCGCCGCCATCGCCGCCACCGGCGCGACGGGTGGCGCGTTCGTCTCGCCGGGTGCGCCGGTACCGGCGGGAACGCTGGAGTTTCCCCTGCTGCACAAGGGAGAACTGCTCGGCACGCTCGTGCTGGATCGGGCCACTGCGTTCGGCCCCGAGGCAAGCACGGTCCTCGATCTGCTCGCTCCCCAGGTCGGCATCTCGTGGGAGAACGCCCGGCTCTACGCGGACCTGGAGGCCAAGGTCGCCGACCGTACCGCAGCACTGCAGGCCACGATGACGCAGCGCTCGGCCATGCAGGACCAGATCGTGCAGTCCGAAAAGCTCGCGGCGCTCGGCGGTCTCGTCGCCGGAGTCGCGCACGAGATCAACAACCCCATCGGCGTCGCGCTGTCCGCGTCCTCGCACCTGGTGGCCCGCACGGCGGACTTCCGAGCCGCCTGGAGCGGAGACAAGCTGCGCCGCAGCGAACTCGACGACTTCGTGCGCACCGCCGCCGACGCCGCCGAGATCATCCTTTCCAACGCCGACCGCGCCGCCGGACTGGTCGCCAGCTTCAAGCAGGTCGCCGTGGACCAGGCCGCCGAGGCGCGGCGCGAATTCGCCCTCGGCCCGTACCTGGCCGACGTCGTGGCGAGCCTGACGCCGAAGCTGCGGCACACCCCGCACCGCGTCGAGATCGATCTGGACCCCGACCTGCGCCTGGTCGGGTATCCCGGCGCGGTGGCGCAGGTAGCCACCAACCTGGTGTTGAACTCGCTGCTGCACGGCTACCCGCCCGATCACCCCGGCGGAACCATTCGCTTCGGCGGCGCCCGCCACGGCGCCGGGATTCGCCTGACCTACTCCGACGACGGCGTCGGAGTTCCCGCCGAGGATCTGCCGCGGATCTTCGACGCGTTTTTCACCACGCGTCGCGGTGCCGGCGGCAGCGGACTGGGCCTGCACATCGTGCACAACCTGGTCACCCAACGCCTCGCCGGAACCATTGCCGTGCACAGCGAACCCGGCCACGGCACCACCTTCGTCATGGACCTGCCGACCCATCCGGAGGGATCCGATGTCTGAACCCGTGCTCGACGACGATCTGATCGAGTTCCTGGACGAGGACCCCGAACTCGTTCCTGCGAGCGATCCGGCGACCTGGTGGAAGCTGCTCGTCGTCGACGACGAGCCCGAGGTGCACAAGGTCACCGAACTGGCCCTATCCGGGTTCGCGTTCGAGGAACGCCGCGTGCAGATCGTCAACGCGTACTCGGGCATCGAGGCGCGCCAGATCCTCGCCGAGCATCCGGACACCGCGGTGATCCTGCTCGACGTCGTGATGGAGACCGACGACGCGGGGCTGGAGTTCGTCCGCTGGGTGCGCGGGGAACTCGGCAATCGCATGGTGCGGATCATCCTGCGGACCGGGCAGCCCGGGCACGCGCCCGAGCAGAAGGTCGTCGTCGACTACGACATCAACGACTACAAGAACAAGGCCGAGCTCACCGCGGGCCGGCTGTTCACCACGATGGTCTCCTCGCTGCGCTCGCACCGGGACCTGCGGCACATCTCCGAGTTCAACACCGCGCTCGCGCGCTTCGTACCCTCGGAGATGACGGCCCTGCTGGGTCGCCGAGACATCACCGAGGTCCAGCTCGGCGACCACGTGGAGCGCACGATGGCGGTGCTGTTCTCCGACATCCGAGCGTTCACCACACGCTCGGAGCAGCTCAGCCCCGCCGAGGTCTTCGGGTTCCTGAACTCCTACCTCGCGCAAACCGGCCCGATCATTCGGGCGCACGGCGGGTACATCGACAAGTACGTCGGCGACGCGATCCTCGCGATCTTCCCGGACGGCCAGGACGACGCGCTGCGCGCCGCGATCGCCCTGCAGCGCCAAGTCGACCTGCTCAACGAGCAGACGCCGGGCGGGGACCCGATCCACGTCGGCATCGGCGTGCACGCGGGGCCGTTGGTGCTCGGCACGATCGGCGAGGAGCAGCGAATGGACGCCACCGTGATCGCAGACGCGGTGAACATCGCGGCGCGGCTGCAACTGCTGTGCAAGGAACACGGCGCCCGCATCGTGACCACCGAGGACTGCCTGGCCAACTCCGCCGATCCCACTGTCTACGCCACCCGGGCCCTGGGCTCCCTGGTTGTGCGGGGCAAGGTCGACGCCGTCCCCGCGTACGAGGTCATGCACACGATTGAGCGAGCCGGAGTGAGCGAGCCTGCGAGTTCACTCAAGGCGAGCGATTGAGTGTTGACGAGCGAAGCGAGGAACACGCCTGACGATGCGTCAGCCAGTCGATCTGGCGTGGATGGCACGCACGGTGTCGACCGTGTCGGCCTCCGCCGCGGTCTTGTCCGGGCGGTAGCGCAGCACGCGCGCGAACCGCAGCGCCATGCCGCCCGGGTAGCGCGGCGAGGTCTGGACGCCGTCGAAGGCGATCTCGACGACGAGTTCGGGACGAACCGTCACGACCCAGCCCGTGGTGGGGCCAACCGCGCGGGCGAGCAACTGCTCGGTCTGCCACTGCAGGGTCGCGTCGGTAAGGCCCTTGAAGGTCTTGCCGAGCATGACGAATCCGCCGACCGGATCGCGGGCGCCAAGGTGCAGGTTGGACAGCCGCCCCTTGCGCCGGCCGCTGCCCCACTCCACGGCGAGCACGACCAGGTCGAGAGTGTGCCGGGGCTTGACCTTCACCCAGGCTCCCCCGCGCCGCCCGGCGTCGTAGGGGGCGTCGAGTGCCTTGACCACCACGCCTTCGTGCCCGCGGGCGAGCGCCTGAGCCTGGAACTCCTCCGCGACCTCGAGGCTGGTCGCCGCGATGCGCGGCACGAGCAACTCCCCCGGTGCCACCGCCTCCAGCGCGGCCCGGCGAGCGGCCGAGTCCTCGCCGAGCAGGTCGGCTCCGTCGAGGTGCAGCACGTCGAAGAAGAACGGCGAGAGCGCGACGCCGCCCGCCGCGGTGCGGGCGGTCCGCGCGGCGGTCTCCTGGAATGGCAGCGGGCGCCCGTCGGGACGCAGGGCGATGCACTCGCCGTCCAGGACGCAGGCGCGTACCGGCAGTGCGAGCACGGCCGCCACGACCTCGGGCATGCGACCGGTGATGTCGTCGAGGGACCGGGTGAACACGGCGACGTCCGAGCCGTCCCGGTGGACCTGCACGCGGATGCCGTCGAGCTTCCACTCGACTGCGGCCGGGCCGGTGCGCTCCAGCGCGTCGGCGAGGTCGGTGCCCGGCTGGGCCAGCATCGGGCGTACCGGGCGGCCCACCTGCAGCACAAACTGCGTCAGCCCCGCCACTCCGCCCTCCAGTGCCGCGGCGGCCACGGGCCCGACGGCTCCGGCGAACATCACCGCGCGCCGGACGTCGGCGGCGGGAAGTTCGGCGGCCAGCGCGACCGCCTCGAGCATGACCCCGTCCAGGGCACCCTGCCGAAGTTCGCCGCTCACCAACCCCGCCAACAGACGCTGCTCGGGGTGCGTGGCGCGGGCCAGCAGAGACCCGAAGGCCTCGCGGCGGGCCGTGGCCGACCCGGCCCCGGACAGCTCCGCCAGCGCCGCGAACGCAGCGTCGACCTCCACCAGGTCCAGGGTCGGCGCCGGCGCGGGCGCAGGCAGGTCGCGCAGCGCCGCCGGGCCCAACCCGGTGCGGCGCTGGAGCAGCTCGCCGGCGAGGTAGGCGACCGCGATCGGGATCTCCCCGGGCGAGGCCTCCCGCAGGCAGGTGGCGATGGCCTTGGCCTTCGCCGATCGCGACGAGGTCGCGGCCACCGCCGCGGATGCGTCGGTCAGGGCCTGGAGCAACACGCGAGTCATCCTCGCCCGGGGCGGATTGAAGACGCGCACGGGCGGGTATGACCGTCGCCAGACAGCATCGCCAGACAGCGCCGATCGTAAGGATCCAGAGCCGTGAGCGTGACGAACGAGGCCGTGGCCACAGCCGTTGGTGGGCGCACGCGTCGTCGCACCCACCACATGGAGATTCGCCGGGACGGCCTGCGCTCCGACGGCGACTGGCTCTACGTCTGGGCGTGCGTGCACTGCGGGCGGACCCTGGCGCAACTCGACGCCGACGCGGCTCCCGAAGACCCAACGGCCCCTTCGGCGAGCCTCTGCCACGCGGCCGCCTAGGACTGCGCGCCCCGCCACTGCTGCGCCACCGGCCGGGTCTGCAGGCCGCCCGCCGCCAGCCAGCCAGTGGCGGCGGCTCGGCCTGCGTCGATCAGGTCGTCGGTCTTGGCGAAGTCCCGCGGCCCATTCGGCAGGGCCGGGAGCAGCCCGGCCGCCCAGGCGTCCGCGACGTGCGGCAGAACGCGGACGCGCGGGTCCGCCATGCCTGCGGCCACTGCTGCGCGGTTGGCAACGGCGCGGGCGACGGTGAAGGACCGCAGGACGACGTCGACCATCTTGTTGGGCGCGGATTCCATGTGCGGGACGTACGGCTGTTCGACCTCGACGGGCAGGCCGCAGGCGGTGACCGGGTCCGGCATCGCTGCGCAGCTGCCCGGGAGGCCCGTCACCGGGTCCAGGCCTGCGTCGAGCACCAGGATCAGATCCGCCTCGCCCTCCACCGCCGGCGCGAGCGGTACCCCGCAGACGATGCCGCCGTCCACGTGGTCGTGGCCGTCTTGGAGCCGCACCGGCGGCAGCAGCCCGGGCAGCGCACAGCTGGCCATCAGCACCTCTGCCGGCGGTCCGCTGCGGTGGAACACCGCGACGCCACAGTCCAGACACGTGGTGGTCACCGTCAGCGGGATCGCCAGTTCGCTGAGATCGTGCGCGTCGACGCAGCGAGTCAGCATCGCCTGCAGCGGACGACGGTCCAGCAGAGCGTCGCCGGAGCGCAAAAGGCCCGGAAAGGCCTTCATTCGCGCCATCGGGGACGGCGAGAGGACGGCGTGCGTCTGCTCGTCTCGCCAGAACCGGATCAGCTCCCGCGCCCGTGCCGGAGACGGATCCCCGGCTAGAAACGCGGCGTTCAGCGCCCCGACGCTGCATCCGACCATGGCGGTGGGAATCAACCCGGCGTAGACACACTCCAGCAGCGCTCCGGCCTGAAAGGCGCCCATGGCGCCACCACCACCGAGAACGAACGTCAACGTCATGGCCAACTCCACGTGCCGCCGTGAACCCTGCGAAAACTGCGGGCCGACGCAGTGTGCACGACGAAGGTGAACAGCGCCGAATGGTTCGCCCAACCGATCCTTGGATCGTTGGGCGCAAGTTCATCGAACACCCCACGGCAGGTCGGAATCTGACGTACCGTCACGGGACATCGTTGAACCCATGAGAATCGCGGTGATTACCGAGTCGTTCCTTCCGACCGTCAACGGCGTCACGAACAGCGTGCTTCGGGTCTGCGAGCAGATGCAAACCCGCGGCCACGAGGTCGTCGTGTACGCGCCCGGCGGCCACGGCTGCCACGAAATCGACTCCTACGCGGGCGCCACGGTGCTACGTGGGCCCAGCGTCGGTTTGCCCCGCTACCCGGACTTTCGGGTCGGTCTCCCCTCGCCCCAACTGACCGGCCTCCTTCGCGACTGGCGACCCGACGTCGTGCATCTCGCCTCCCCCGCAACGATGGGCGCGCAGGGTGCGTTCCTGGCTCGCGACCTGGGCATTCCCACCGTCGCGGTGTACCAGACGGACCTCGCCGGATTCGCCTCTCGCTACGGGCTTTCGACGGCCGGTTCCATGCTGTGGCGCTGGCTGCGCCGCATCCACTCCTCCGTCGACCGCACCCTCGCGCCGAGCACGCACGCGGTCGCCGAACTCGAACGCCACGGTGTGCCGCGCGTTCAGCGCTGGGCCCGCGGGGTGGACCTGGAACGGTTCGACCCGGCGCGCCGCGACGACGACCTCCGGGCCCGCCTGGCGCCCAACGGCGAGCTGATCGTCGGCTACGTCGGACGGCTCGCAAACGAGAAGCAGGTGGACCTGCTCGTCGGCCTGGACCGCCAGCCGGGCATCCGCGTCGTACTGGTCGGCTCCGGTCCCCAGACCGAAGCGCTGCGCAGGAAGATGCCGCGAGCGGAGTTCCTCGGCTTCCAGCAGGGCACGCGCCTGGCCGAGGTGTTCGCCTCGCTCGACGTGTTCGTCCACACCGGCTCGCACGAAACGTTCTGCCAGGCCGCACAGGAAGCTCTCGCCAGCGGGCTTCCGGTGGTGGCTCCGGCGGCCGGCGGCCTGCTCGACCTCGTCGACCACGGCGGGAACGGCCTGCTCTACCGGCGGGACAACGCGCGAGCGCTGCACCGTGCGGTGCTCGAACTGCGCGACGACCCGGCGGGTCGCTTCGCGATGGCCGCGGCCGCCCGCCCCTCGGTGGAGAGCCGCAGCTGGTCGTCGATCGGCGACGAGCTCGTGAACCACTACGCCCAGGTCTCTTCCCTCTCCCTCCAGGCGGCCTGATGTCCAGTCAGATTGTTCAGTGCGCGAACTTCGTGACCCCACGCTCCGGCGGACTGCGCACCGCCATGCGTCATCTGGCAACCGGCTACACCGACGCCGGGCACCACGTGGTGCAGATCGTTCCGGGCGAGCGCGACGGGACGGAGGAGGCCGTGTGGGGCTCCATCCACTACGTCCGCTCCCCCGCCATGCCCGGCACGGGCTACCGGGTCATCACCGATCCGCGGCTCGTGACGAAGCTGCTCGAGCGGATCGGTCCCGACCGCATCGAGGTGCACGACCGTCTGACCCTGCGCGGGCTGGGCTGCTGGGCGCAGCGCAACGGCGTCGGCTCGATGGTGATCAGCCACGAGCGGCTCGACCGCCTCGTCCGGCGCTGGCTCCCGCCGGCGCCCGGCCTGCGGCCGCTGTGCAACGTCTCCAACCGGCGCCTGGCGGACGGGTTCGACTCGGTGGTGGCCACCACCGAGTGGGCCGCGGAGGAGTTCGTACGGCTCAAGGCTCCGAACCTGCGGCGCATCCCGCTGGGTGTGGAACTGGACGTGTTCACCCCCGCGCGGCACGACGCGAGCCTGCGCAGCCGGCTCGTCGACTCCGGCGAGGCGCTGCTCGTCTCCGCAGTGCGGCTCTCGCCGGAGAAGGCGCCGATGCGCCTGGTGGAGACGGTCGCGGAACTGCAGCGGCGCGGGCGGAAGGTTCGGATGGTGGTGGCCGGCGACGGACCGCTGCGGCCGCGGCTGCAGCGGGCGGCGGCCGGGCTGCCGATCTCCTTCCTCGGCTTCGTGTCCGGCCGCGGCGAACTGGCACGACTACTCGCCAGCGCCGACGTCGTCATCGCACCCGGCCCGATCGAGACGTTTGGGCTGGCGGCGCTGGAGGCTCTCTCGTCCGGCACACCCGTGGTGGTGGACGAGGGCAGCGCGCTGCCCGAGGTCATCGGCACGGCCGGGCTCGCCGTACCCGGCAACTCCTCGTCGTTCGCGGCCGCCGTGGAGACGCTGCTGGAGCTGCCGAGCGCAGCCACTCGCGCGGCGGCCCGGGCTCGGGCCGAGGAGTTCCCTTGGCACGCCACGGTGAACGGCTTCCTCGAAGCGCACGGCCTGCTGCCCGACCCGGTCGGTGCACGATGAGCCTGTTCGTCTCGCTCGGGGACAGCATCGCGTCCGGCGAGGGCGTCGGGCTGCGGGTTCCGCCGACGCAGACGTGGCCGCGACTGGTCGCGGCGCAGGCCGGCGCCCGGTTCGTCGGCCTGGCCAGGGGCGGCACTCCGATGGCCGGCGCGCTGCGCGAGCAGCTTCCGCTCGCCCTGCGTCTGCGGCCGGACGTCGCGTGCCTGTGCGTCGGGTTGAACGATCTGCTGCGCAGCGGCGGCGCGCCGGACCAGGCGGAGACGCACCTGCGGAACCTGGTGAATCCGCTCTACGCGGGCGGCACCGCGGTGGTGGCCGCCCGCCTGCACGACCCGTCCACCTTCGTGAACCTGCCGTCGGGCATGGCCCGCGTGGTGTCCCGGCACGTCGCAGCCGTCAACGCGGCGCTCGACTCCCTCGCCGAATCCGGCCGCGTGGAGCTGGTCGACCTCGGCGGCCTGGAGCTGCCGGGCTCGTGGTCGGTAGACCGGCTGCACCCGTCCGTGTTCGGGCACCGCGTGCTGGCCGGGCAGGCCTCGCGGGTGCTCGGGCTCGCGGCTCCCGTCGTCCCGGTCGCGCCGCCCACCGCGCCCACCTACGCCCAGTGGTGGCGCTGGCTCGTGAAGGACGGCAGCGTCTGGGCGCTGCGCAAGCTCCCCGAACTCGCCACCTCCGAGCCGATGCGGGCGCACTCCCGCGCGGCGCTCGGCCGAGTACACCGACCCAAGGTTCCCGTCTCCCGATAGCCCTCCTGCGATCGGCCGATTCGGATGCAACCGAACGGCCGATTCGCGCGTCTCATCACCTGTTTCGCCGATTGCGGCGAAACGCCCGATGCGATGCGGAGTGTGCGAGTGGCGATGGCGGTTCGAGCGGCGTGGGGCACGCTCGCATCCGGAGTCCTCACCATCGCGCTCGTCGGCGGCCTTGCCGTCGACGGCGTGGCGGCGACGGCCACGTCCTTCTGCGAAGCGCATCCCGTGGCACCGAGGCCGGCGCGGGGATTCGAGGGGGATTCCAGCGCCGGCCTCGCGGCCGCCGACCTGTGGTGCCGCACGCCGGGCGAGATCCGCGTCCTCGCGGCTCGGTACGGGCTCGAAGGCCACGGGCGCCCCGACGTCGCCGGGCAGTACCGCAAGTTCCGCGACCCGGACACCGACGTTCAGCGTCTGCGCCTCGACCAGGGCCACGTCGACCGCGAGACCGGCCGGCCCTACGACGATCCGCGCGCCAGGGTGCCGCACGTCCACGGCTACACCCCGGCCGGCGATCCCATCCGCGACCCCGCCACGGGCAACACCCACTTCCCGCTCCGCACCCGCTAGGCCCAGCCCACCCCGCGACCCGCTGCCACCCCGGACTCCACTGCCGGGGCCGCGCTTCACTCGCCGAGGTGCCGCTTCACGCGCCGGGAAACTGGTTTCACGACGAGTGAAGCGGTACTGCGACGAGTGAAGCGGTCACCGGGGACGCAGGGACGCAACCAACGCGGGCAGGTTCGGCTCGTCGAACAGGGCCGCGCCGACGCCGACGGCCAGCGCTCCAGCCCCGAGCCAGGCGGGCACGTGGGCCGGTGCGATGCCGCCCGTGGGGACGACCCGGGCGCCGGGGCGAAGGGCGAGGATCGAGCGGAGCATGTCCGGTCCGCCGACGTGGGCCGGGAAGAACTTGGCGACGCCACGGGCGGCGGCGGCGAGCAGTTCCGCCGGAGTGAAGCCGCCTTCGAGCAGGGGTAGGCGCCCGGCCAACGCGGCGCGGACGTCGGGCACGGGACACGGACTGACGACGAACCCCGCGCCCGCCTCGAGCGCCGCCCACGCCTGGGCGGGCTCCAACACCGTGCCGACGCCCATGACGAGCGACGGCCAACTCGCGCGCACTTCGCCCAGGAGATCGAGCCAGTCCGGCGTGGTGGTGGTCAGTTCGACGACGGGCAGGCCAGCGTCCACACAGCGCGACACCTGCTCCAGCGCGGCCGCGGCGTCCGGGGCGCGAAGCACCGGCAGCAGCACGGCGCCGGACAGCAGCGCGGCGAACTCGTCGACGGTCATCGATCGACCTCGCTCACGCCTGCATCGCCGCCTCGAGTTCCGCGGGCGAAACGGGGGCGCCGAGGTCGTCGCCGGACTGCAGGGCGGCGCGTGCCAGGCGGTGGCCGGCGGCCAGGGCGACGCCCGGCGGGCGCCCGAGGCGGCGGCCGTAGAGGTAGCCGGCGGCGAACGCGTCGCCGCCGCCGACGGGCTCGAGCACGTCGACGGGCGGCGGGATCGCCGTGGCCCGGCGCGGCGAAGCAGATTAACGGTTCGCCGACGCACGCGACCGCGGTCACCGGTCCGCCCCGTCGATCGCGGCGGCCAAGGCGTGCAGGGCGAGTCCCTGCCCCCACGGCTGCGGCCGGTCGCCGCGGATGACGGAGTACCCGAACGGCACCAGTTGCAGGACCGTGCCCGCGCTGACCCGAGTCAGCACGCCGTCGCGCACATACGCCAACGCGCCGCGCACCGCGAGGCTCCCGGCGCGCTCCAGCGTGGCGGCCTCCTCGGGCGGCAGCGGCAGACGCGCTGCGCGGAGCAGGGCCGCTCCGAGGCCCGCGGCGGCCGACGTCTCCAGGATTCCGCGGTTCTCCGGCTGACCGTCCACCAACACGTCCCACACGCCGTGCTCGGGCTGACACTCCGTCAGGGTCCCCAGCTGGCAACGGAGACGCTCGACGACCTCGGGAACGCCGGGCACGCCGGCGGCCAGTTCGACGAGTTCCACTCCCGCCAGCGCCATCCAGGCGTTCCCGCGGCCCCAGAAGCTCCACACGGGCTCGTCGCGGTGCGAGCCGTGCGCGAACAGGCCCGTGTCCGGATGCTGCAGCACCTCGGCGTGCGCGATCCACTGCCAGACCGCCTCCGCGACGAGGTCCTCGCGTTCGAGTAGGCGCCCGGCGTGCAGCAGGAACGACCCCGCCATGAACACGGTGTCCGCCCACACGCCGCCGGGCCAGTGCTCCAGTGCTCCGTTGCGGGCGCGGGTGAACGGTTCCCGCTCCAGCCACTCGACGCAGTCCAGCACCACCCCGCGCAGATCCCGGCGGCCCGCCTCGGCCGCGGCGATCGCGGCGGCTGCCGCCGGCGCCAGCGAGTTGACGTGATCCAGCGAGATCCCCGCGGCCGCGTGCGCGCGGAGGTACCCGAGAACCGGCGCGTCTACCGGGATCCCGCGGGCCGCCGCGGTGCGCAGCAGCCCGAGCAGGCAGACGCCCTCTCCCCAGAACCAGGCGTGCAGCCCGATCTTCCACGTGGCGTCGGACACCGCGTCGGCGAGAGTCTCGAGCTGGACACGGTCCAGACGCGCCAGCGGCTCCCGCGGCGGGGCCGACAGCTGCGCCGAGCTGCGGTCCTCACCGGCCAACGCCGACCTCCGAAAGCTGCGCCGCGACGATCCCGCTCGGCGGCTCGAGCCGCCGAGCCGCGTCCTGGTCGAGCACCATCTCCTCGTTCGCCCACCTGGCCTCGAGCAGGTGGGCGCCGAACTCGCAGCGCACCGCCGGGTTGTCCAGATGCGGCGGGTGCTCGGGGACGCCGTCGTCGTTCAGGTCGACGGCGGCGCCGTCGCGCAGGAAGGTCCCGTCCCAGGAGAGCTCGAGGATGCGGCCGTCGTGCGCGGTCCAGGACAGGCGCCCGTCGGCCTCGACCGGTTCGGCGAGGCGGGCGACCCATTCGTCGAACTCGCCGTCGGTTTCGGCCCAGCCGACCGTGGCCACCCACGCGGTGCCCGACCCGATCGGCGTCCACTCCTGCCAGGCCGTGTCGCCGGCGCGCACCGGCCGCACTCCGCCCGGCGTGGCCACGGCCACGTATCCGTCTCCAACGCGAGCGGCGAGCCAGCTGCCGTGCTGCTCCCATTGGTCGCACCACGCGACCGGAAGCCAGAGGTGCGTGCGAGGTGATGGATCGTCAGTTGGGAAGGCGTGCAGTACCAGGACAGCGTCGCGGTCCTGCCGGGCGTGCGGGAGGACGCGTTGCCCGGCCCAGGCGTTGGGGCGGGCCGCACCGCTGGAGTCGCCGTTGGCGGGGTGGGTGGCGAAGACCTGGACCTCCGGTCCCAGGGTGGCGCCCCACACGTGTTCCTGCAGACCCGGCAGGGCGGCGCGGTAGTCCTGGACGCTGCTGAGCATCGCGCCCGGAGTGCGCCAGACCCGGACGTCGGAGCCGTAGGGCCTGCTCAGCAGGTCGCGTTCGAACGCGAACCGACCGCGGTAGACCTGCCGGCCCCACCACTGCTCCGGCTCGGCGCCGGCCAAAGCGCGGATCAGGTCCGGGGCTCGGTAGGACTCGGCGGTGGCCAGGGCGGTCGCGGGCAGGCCGTTGGCGTTCAGGGAGCCCACGCCGGCGAGCAGCCAGAGGATCGGCGCGGTTTCTTCGAAGCGGGAGCTGCGCAGCGTCCGCACGTAGGACCGGCCGTGGGCGGCGCCGTGTACCCCGCGCCAGGAGTTGGCCGCGAGGCTCAGCAACGTCTTGTCCAGGAGGGCCTCCGCGGACGCGCGCAGGTCGGGATCGTCGTCGAACTCGACGAGCGAGACGAGCGCGAGCGCGTCGATCGCGAGGTAGGCGTTGGAGTCGAACTCGCTGAACCCACCCGCGAACTTGCGGGCGATCCACGCGCCGGCCCGCTCGGCGCCCTCGGCCGCGTGTTCGACGCCCAGGCGGCCGTCGACCGAGAACCGATGCTCCGGCCAGGCCAGCCCGGCCAGGCGTTGCGCGACGTGCCAGACGAGTTGGTGGTTCTCGGTGAAGTAGCACATGGCGTCGAGGCCGGGTTGGTCGATCCAGTACTTGGCGGCGACCAGGGCGTCTTCCACTCGTTGGCTTAGACCGACCGGCCAGGCCGGGGCGGGCAGGCGATGCCAGAGGTGCAGCAGGCCGAGGATCTCGAAGTCGGCGCAGTCGCCGCGGGTTTCGATCCGGGCGAGCGCGACGCGCAGGTCGTCGGCGTCGATGGCGGTGCCGGACGCCTGGCGGGCCAGCGCGCAGGCGACGGTGCCGCGCTGTTGCCCGACGTGGGCAAGCAGCTCGCCGCACCACTGGGCCGGGCCGCCGACCGGCGCGGGCCGGTAGTCGCTCGGCAGGCGCGCGAAGGTCAGCCGCCGTTGCACCGGGGTTGCTGGGTCGTCGATGCGTACCGTCAGCGTCGACTCCCCCGCCGGCAGGTCGCCCAGCGGGACCCGTGCGGTTCCGTCGGCGCCGAGCCGCAGGCGCTGCGCACCGGCGCGGTCGACGGCGACGCGCAGCGCCGTGCCGGGCGGGCCCACCAGTTCGGCGGCGACGGCAGCGGCCCAGCGGGTGCTGCCGACCTCGGCGAGGATGCGCTCGGCAACGCTGCTGCGGTACTCGTCGGCGTTGGGGTTGGGGACGACGACGCGAACGGGCAGGCCGCGAACGCGCAGGCGCAGGATGTGCCGGCACTCGCGGAGGGCGACCTGCCACGTCGCGACGACGACGTCGGTCGTGCCCGACGGCAGTCGGACCCGTGCCGTCGCGCCGAGCGGCTCCATGTAGGTGAACTCGTCGTGGGTCAGGATCAATTCGCCGCCGACCCAGCAGCGAAACGGGCCGGTGCTCGCGACCTCCAGTACGCGTTCCTCGGCCTGATCCACCTCGAGCCTGGTCGCGGCCACGGCCTCCCGGTACTCGGGGGTGAAGCAGAACGCGCTCCAGTCGACGAAACCGTCGGCCCCGACGTGTCGGCGTGCCCACGTGCCGCTGCGGGGCCCGGCAGTCGTGAGCCACTGCATCGGCCCGTCCTCGCGCAGGACGGGCAGTACCTGCTCGGTCCGCAGCGGGTGTCGTTCGTGGAGCCGACGCTTCAACGGCGCGACGTCCGGTCCGTTGGTGAGGACCCAGCGACCGGCCGGCCCCCAAGGCGATCCGTCGGCGTCGAGGAGCGCGTCGAGGCCGTCGCACGGCCGCGACCACACCGGCGCGACGAGCCAGTCGCGGACCGTGCCGTCGTCCGCGAGTCGGTGCACCGTGCGCCCAGTGGTCAGAGCCCTCGATCGCTCGGGCTCCCCACTCGTCCCTCGCTCGTCGCGCTCGCTCATGGCGGGATGATTGCCGCCGGCCAGGCCCGATGGGGCGCCGCGAAGCACCCAACGCCACGAGTTCGCCTGCCCGTCACCCGCTCTTTCGAGCGGCGTGACCGCAATTCCGCTCAACGGCCGGAATCGTCGCCTGCATGCGGACTCGCCACGCCACCCACCCGGACGAGCTGCCCGGTTTGGACACGGCCGCACTGCGCGATCGCTTCCTCGCCGAGGCGCTCTTCGCTCCCGGCGAGGTCCGCCTCGAACTGACCCATCACGACCGCCTGGTGCTCGGCGGCGCCTGTCCGGACGGCGGATCGCTCCCCCTGCCGGTGCCCGACCAGTTGCGCGCCGCGTCCTTCACCGAACGCCGCGAACTCGCCGTGATCGGCATCGACGGCGACGGCCAGGTGCAGGCCCGCGACGAAAAGTTCGACGTCGGCCGCGACGACGTCCTCTACGTGGGCCGCGGCTCCGGCGACGTGACCTTCCACGGCAACGCCCGGTACTACCTGCTCTCCGCACCGTCGCACGGTTCGCACCCGACACGGCTGGTGACCAGGGCGGAGGCGGAAGCGGTGCTGCTCGGCACCAGCGAGGGCGCAAACGTCCGCACGATCCGCAAGTACGTCGGCGCCGCGGGAGCGACGTCGGACCAGTTGACCGTCGGCATCACCGAACTGGCGCCGGGAAGCGTGTGGAACACGATGCCGTGCCATACCCACGACCGGCGCACCGAGATCTACCTGTACTTCGGCCTGGGCGAGGGTCGCGTGCTGCACGTGTGCGGGCGTCCGCAGGAGACGCGCAGCATCGTCGTCGCCGACGAACAGGCGGTGATCTCCCCGTCCTGGTCGGTGCACTTCGGCGCCGGCACGCGCAACTACTCCTTCGTCTGGTCCACCGCCGGCGAGAACATGGCCTGGGACGACATGGACCCCGTCGACACCACGACCCTGCGATGAGAAACCCCCCTTGCGTCCGAACAAGTGGGCGCTATAGCGCCCACTCCTTCGGACGTTGTGGGATGGGAGGCCGGTGAGCGCGCCGGACTTCGGGCTGGCCGGGCGGACGGCGCTGGTCACCGGGGCGCGGCGTGGGATCGGGCGGGCCTGCGCGCTCGCGTTGGCCGGGTCCGGGGCCGACGTGCTGTGCTGGGGCCGCGACGGAGACGTCGGCGACACCGTGGACGAGGTTGCGGCGCTGGGCCGCAAGGCCTGGGCCGTGGGCGTGGATCTGATCGACCTCGACGCGACCGCCGCGGAGGCAGAACGTCTGCTCGCCGAGCATCGCGTCGACGTCCTGGTCAACAACGCAGGCCTGATTCACCGCGCGCCCGCCGTCGAGACTCCGCTGGACGACTGGCGCGACGTCCTGACCGTCAACCTCGACGCCGCGTTCGTCCTGTCGAATCTGGTGGGTCGTCAGATGCTGGAGCACGGCTGGGGCCGGATCGTCAACGTGGCCTCGCTGCTGTCGTTCCAGGGCGGGATTCTCGTGCCCGCGTACAGCGCCAGCAAGCACGCCCTCGCGGGGCTGACCAAGGCGCTGGCCAACGAGTGGGCCGCTCACGGCGTGACGGTCAACGCCGTCGCCCCCGGCTACCTCGTCACCGACAACACCGCGGCACTGCGCGAGGACCCCGACCGCGAGGCGGCCATTCGCGCCCGCATCCCCGCAGGCCGCTGGGGCGACCCCGAAGACGTCGCGGCGGCCGTGGCATTCCTCGCCTCCCCCGCGGCCGGGTACGTCAACGGTCACGTCCTCGTCGTCGACGGCGGCTGGCTCGCCCGATGAGTCGCGCGACCCATACCTCGCGCCACAATGGGCAGAGGCATCCAACGGCAACCCGGGATGGAGGGGCAACGTTGATCACCGCAGCCGGCGCGATCCTGTGGCGCCCCGGAGCCACCGGCCCCGAGGTCGCGGTGATCCACCGCCCCAAGAAGCTCGACTGGAGCTTCCCCAAGGGCAAGCCCGAGCCCGGCGAGACTCCCGCCGAGACGGCGCGACGCGAAGTCTTCGAGGAGACCGGCATGACCCCGGTGCTCGGCAAGCGCCTCCCCGCCACCCGCTACTTCAAGGGCTGGACGCTGAAGAAGGTCGACTACTGGGCCGCCACGGTGTCCGGAGCCGAGCGCTTCGTCCCGAACAGCGAGGTCGACCGGCTCGACTGGCTCACCGTTCCCGCCGCCCGCGCGCGCCTCACCTACCCCCGCGACCGCCGCGTCCTCGACGCATTCGCGCGTACCCAGCCAAGCCGATAGCTCCGTCCCGAGTGACAAAGGCCGTCCACGCGTCGACAGCCTCTTCGCTGGTCATCGTCAGCACCTCCGCGCGGTCCATGCCCGCCGTGTGGACCAACCGGTCGACCAGCCATGGTTCGGGAGCGGACGGAGGCACGGCGACCGGACGCACCTGGACCGTCCGCGCCGCCTTGCCGAGTTCGCCGACGACCGCCTCCAGCGACCGGCGGACAGGAGTGTCCCCCAGCGCGGCGACGCGCCGCTCCATCTCCGTGTACACCTCGCCGTCGGCCCGCGCACCGACCGCCCATACCTCGGCAATCTCGATGGTCAACGTTCCACGCTCGTCGACCACGCTCCGCCAAACGATGCGCCAATCGCGATCGCCCACCACGAGCTTGCGGTAGCCAACCAGTGGACCGACCAGCGGCTCACCTGCGAGCGGGTCCGTCTCGAGCAGGAGCATCTTCTTCAGCGCCCACACGAGCGGGGCGCCGTCCAAGCGGCGAAGGTCTTCGACGGCCGGGCCGGTCAGCCAGACCTCCGCCGGACCGCCGTGCTCGGCCTGCTCCTTCGGTGGCACGCGCTACGCGGGATCGTCCATCGAGGCGAGCTGATCGCGCGTGAATCCGAGCGAAGCGATCACCTCGTCGAGGGACGTCCGGGCACCGTCGTCGGTCGCCGCACGAGCCAGCACGAGCGCGAGATCGACAAGGTCCCGCTCGAGACCCTGGAGCCGCTGGAGTTCCTGGAAGCTGATCACGGCGGCCACCGGCTCGGCGTGCCTGCGCAAGATCGTGGGCTGTCCGCCCTCGGCGTCGGCAACGAGCCTGGAAACCCCCCGCCTGCTTGCCTCGGCGATGGGCATCGGCTCGGCTTCAGCGAGGCTCATGCGACAAAGTATACACAATTCTGTGTAGATTCCCTGGATCTGGGACACCGGCGGCGACGAGCCGGCCTGTAAGCCGGGTTCTGT
>JBQTKD010000073.1:0-9594 GCA_052386455.1 Sporichthyaceae bacterium | reverse complement strand
CGCGGCGTCGAGCATGACCTCGCGCGCGAAGTCCACGTCCTCGCCGAACAGGGTGTCGGGCAGGACGTCGATGGACTTCACGATCGCCTGGGCCTGCTCCCAGTCCACCGCACCGGCCGCGAGCGCGGATCCGACCGCGGAGTGGGAGCCCGTTACGGCCTTGGCCATCGTCACGGCCCTCTTCGCGGCGCCGGGTTCGACGTTGAGGGTGTGCCGCAGCCAGTTCGCGGTCGAGGGCGCGCCCTGCGCGACCGCGTACCCGCGCGCGTCGAGTTCGGCGACGGCCTTGAGCTCCAACGCCTTGACCTTGGCGGCCAGGCGGTGCGCGGCCTTCGCGAGGTCTGCGACCTCCCCGTCGAGGCACTGCCACAGCTCGCCGGTCAGCGCCTTGTCGAGCTCGCGCTCGACGTCTGCGACCAGTCCGCTGCTCATGCCTCAATTCTAGATAACTCCACCGACATTTTCGAGCCCTTGTACGAACAAATGTTCGACTATTTCCCGGCCTGCAAACACTTCTGACACGGCGTCACCATCTGAGACGGCGACCACGGCCGGGCGACTGGCACCCCCGCCGAGCCGACCGCGCAGGGCGAGCGGCCACCACGACCCCGGACCCGGGCGACCACCCAAGACTCCGGTTCCAGCCACCCCGAGACCTCCGCGTAGATGAGCAACGGCAGAGCCGGCGGCCCAACAGCAGACCGCGCCCACAGCCCCGCGCGTGCGGCACGTCTCCACTCTGCGGAGGTACGCGCCCATCAACGGCCTCCAATAGGCGCCTACCTCGGCCACAGTCGCGCCGCGGACAGCTAGCGCCCCTTGAACTCGGGCGCGCGACGCTCCGCCCGGGCCACGCGTCCCTCCTCGCGGTCCTCGCTGGCCCAGATCGCCTGGAACGCCTTGAACTGCAGGGCCTCGTCGCCGGCCGGGTCGTTCAAGACCGCCTTGTTGTACGCGACCGTCAGCGGCGCGAGACCGACCATCGACGTCGCCCACTCCAGCGCGTCCTCGAGCGAACCCGCGCGGTCGGCCAACCCACACGCCAGCGCCTCGTCCGCGGAGAGCTGGTCGGAGGCCACCAGCAGGCGCCGCGCAACGCCGTTGCCGCCGAACATGGTCAGGCGCCGAATCGTCCACGGGTCCACGGCCAGGCCCAGCTTCGCCGTCGGGACCCCGAACCGCGCGGTGGGCGCGATCACCCGGAAGTCCGAGGCGATCGCGAGCTGCGTCCCGCCGCCAATGGCCGGCCCGTTCACCGCCGCGACCACCGGCACCGGCGCGGCAACCAACGCATCGAGCAACGCCCGCAGCGCGCGCAAAAGGTCCGGGCTGTAGACCTCGTTCAGGTCCGCTCCCGCGCAGAAGCTCGGCCCGTTCCCGGTCAGCACGATCGCCCGGGCACCGTCGGCCACCGCCCCCTCGACCGCCTCGCGCACCGCGTCGCACAGCGCGGCGTTCAGTGCGTTGTGCTTGTCCGGACGGTCCAGCGCAATCACGGCGACGCGGTCCCGGCGGTCGGTCTGAATCACGGAAAGTCCCTTCGGCGGCTGCCGCCCCAACCTTCCAGACGGCTGCGCGGCGACTACGCTCGGGCCTCGTGCTCCCCGTCGTCACGGCCACCCGCTACATCACGCCGCTGCGCGAGGGCGGGTCCCTGCCCGGGCTGATGGAGGCCGACGACCTGGGGACGTACGTCGTGAAGTTCCGCGGTGCGGGGCAGGGCGTGAAGGTCCTCGTAGCCGAGGTGATCTGTACCGGCATTGCCCGCGCACTCGGGTTGCCGGTACCGGACCTGGCGGTCGTGGACCTCGATCCGCTGCTCGCACCCGCCGAGCCGGACGAGGAAGTCCAGGATCTGCTGCGACGCAGCGCCGGGCGCAACCTCGGCGTCGACTTCCTGCCGGGAGCGCTCGACTTCGACCCGGCCTGCTTCGACGACAACCGGGGGCTGGCCGGGCGCGTGCTGTGGTTCGACGCCTTCGTCCAGAACGTCGACCGCTCCTGGCGCAACCCGAACATGCTGCACTGGCACGGGAAGCTCGCGCTGATCGACCACGGTGCCGCCCTGGTCTTCCACCACGACTGGGCACGGGCCGACGCCTCCGTCGCCCGGCCCTACGACGCCACCGCGCACGCGCTGATCCGCTTCCGCCCGGACGTGGAAGGGGCCGCGGCCGCGATGGCCCCGCTGATCACCAAGCGGCTCCTCGCCGACGCCGTCACCGACGTCCCGGACGATTGGCTGATCGACGACACCATGACCCCCACCGAGCTTCGCGTCGCGTACGTCGCACGGCTTCAGGCGCGCCTGGCCGCGCAGGCGGAATGGCTGCCGCAACTCGCGGCCTGCGCCGCCGAAGCGCCGGTGCCCGACGAGTCGGCCCGGGCGAGCAACCGGCCGGGCTGGCTGAAGGGACCGCTCCGGTGACCCGCCGTCACGTCTTCGAGTACGCGACCCTGCAGGTCGTGCCCCGCGTCGAGCGCGGCGAGCGGATGAACGCGGGCCTGCTCCTCTACTGCAAGGGCCTGAACTACCTCGGCGCGCGTGTCCATCTCGACGCCGATCGCCTGCACTCCCTCGATCCGGCCGCCGACCCCGTCGCCGTCCAACGTGGGCTCGAAGCCGCCGCCGACGTCTGCGCCGGCTACGGCCCCGCAGCCGACGAGGACCTGCTGCGCCGGTTCCGCTGGCTGACCGCACCGCGCAGCACGGTCGTGCAGCCGGGCCCGGTGCACACCGGCCTCACCGCCGATCCGGATGCCGAGGCGGATCGCCTCGTGGCGCTACTGGTGCTGCCCGTCGAACCGTGACGGGCGTGCGGCACGATGAGTTCAACCGAGGGGAGCGGCACATGGCGGAGTTCACCGGGTCGCGCTACGCGGACGGCCCGACGGTAGAGGTCGAGACCTACGTCGAGGCTCCACCCGAGCGCGTGTGGGAGTTCGTCTCGGACATCGGGTTGCCGCCGCGGGTGAGCGGCGAGGTTCAGCGCACCGAGTGGGCCGACGGGTCGTCCGGCCCGGCGGTGGGGGCGCAGTTCCACGGGTGGAACAAACACGAGGCCATCGGCGAGTGGCAGACCACCTCGACGGTCGTGGCCTGCGAGCCCGGGCGGATCTTCGGGTGGGCCGTTGGCAACGTCGATCTGCCCGCCGCCAGTTGGCGCTTCACCCTCGAGCCCTGCGGCACGGGTACCACGGTGCGCCAGTGGGCGCAGCTCGGCCCGGGCTGGTCGGGTCTGAGCCGCGCGATCGAGCAGTGGCCGGACAAGGAGGAGAAGATCGTGCGCTCCCGATTGACCGCTCACGGCGAAGCGATGGTCCGAAACCTCGATGAGATCAAGAAGCTCGCCGAGAGCTTCTGATGCGCACCGCGACCACGGTCGAGGCCTCCAACCGCGGCAGTTGGTCGGACACGCGCACGTTCGTGCTCGAGGCGGAGAAGCTCGGCCTCGACGTGTGTTTTGTCGCCGAGGCGTGGGGATCTGACGCACCGTCGGCTCTCGGCTACTTCGTCGCCCGGACCGAGCGGATGCTGCTCGGCTCCGGGGTGTTCCAGATCGGGACCCGCTCCCCCGTAGCGATCGCCCAGGCCGCGATGACGCTCGCCGAGATGTCCGGTGGCCGGTTCCTCCTCGGCCTCGGCGCATCCGGCCCGCAGGTGATCGAAGGCCTGCACGGCGTCCCGTTCGCCAAGCCCCTGGTCCGCCTTCGCGAGACCGTCGAGATCGTCCGGCAGGTCTTCGCCGGCGAGAAGGTCGCGTACAGCGGGCAGGCGCACACCATCCCGCTGACCGACGAGACCCGCCCGATGCGGATCTCCATGAACGCCAACCCCGACATCCCGATCTACCTCGCAACGATTTCCCCGCGCACCCTGGAACTCACCGGCGAGATCGCGGACGGCTGGCTCGGCACGAGCTTCGTCCCGGAGGGCGCCCAGGCCTACTTCGACCCGCTCGACGCCGGACTGGCCAAGGCCGGGCGCAAGCGCTCCGACCTCGACGTCTGCCAGGGCGCCGAGGTCGCCTTCGCCGACGACGAGGACGCCCTGACCGCCATGGTCGCCGGCCGCAAGAAGGAACTCGCGTTCAGCCTCGGCGGCATGGGCTCGGCCACCACGAACTTCTACAACGGCGCCTACGGCCGCCAGGGCTGGGCCGACGTGGCCGCCGCCGTGCGCGAGCGCTGGCAGGCCGGCGACCGCGACGGCGCCGCGGCCCTCGTCACCGACGAGATGGTCCTGGCCACCACTCTCATCGGCACCGAGCCGATGGTCCGCGAACGGCTGCGCGTCTGGCAGGCCGCGGGCGTGGACACCGTCCGCCTCTACCCCGCCGGCGAGACCGTCGCGGACCGCCTCACCACCCTGGGCCGCGCCGTCGACCTCGTCCGCAGCCTCGGAGCGTCCGCCTAGGAGGCGACGCCGGCACGGCTACCCTTTTCCGATGGACGGCAATCTTCTCGACTCGGTCGCGCGCGGCGCCTCCCGCGACACGGGCGGGGTGGACCCCGCCCTGCTCGGGGACTTCCTCGTCGTGGCCGTCGACGCCGCGGGCACCGGCCGCCGGCTTCGCCGCAGCGAACTGACCCGCTACCGGGACAAGGGCGCGGAGGCTGCCGCGGCCGGGGTGGCGCTGCGCGCACTGATCGACCTGTACCTGTCCGCGGCCTGGCGGCTGTGGGAGGTGCTGCCGATGGCGCAGAGCTCCGACGCGGCGGCGGTGCGGGCGGCGGGCCTGGCGATGTTGCGGGCCGCGGACGACGGCGTGGCCGCGGTCGCCGAGGGTTTCCAGGTTGCGCGCAACGACCTGTCCCGCCGTCAGGAGTCGGCGCGCCGCGAGGTGTTCGACGGCCTGCTGGCCGGCGGGCAGGAGGCGCTCGCCGTGCTCCACCGAGCGGCCGATCTCGGCATCGACCTGACCGCCCCGCACGCCGTCCTGGTCGCCGAGGGCGAGTTCGCGCCCGACGTTCCCCGCCGAGTCGAAGCAGCGCTGCAGGGCCGGTTCGGCGACACCGGAACTCTGGTGGCGTTGAAGAACGATCGCCTGGTGACCATTGCCGCCGCTCCCGACGCGGGATCCGCCCGCTACATCGCGCGGCGCGTCGAAGAGGTGTTGACCGCCCACGCCGCCGCGGGGTGGCGGGCCGCGCTGGGCGGTGCCGCCGGCGGCCCGGACGGCGTGCGCGCGTCCTACGACCAGGCCCGCGAGGCCCTCGACATCGCCGCGCGCCTCGGCATGCCCGGCCCGGTCGTCGAGGCGGACGACCTCGCCCTGCACCGGGTGATCCTGCGCGACCGCGCCGCCCTCGACGCGCTGATCCGGCTGCGTCTCGAGCCGCTACGGGCCGACCGCGGCGGGCCCGAGCGCCTGCTGGAAACTCTGGACGCCTACTACGCGACCGGGGCCAACGCGAGCGAGACCGCTCGCCGGCTGCACCTGTCCGTGCGCGCGGTCACCTACCGCCTCACGCGCGTCGCGACGCTGCTCGGCGTGGACCCGACAGACCCCGCGGAGCGCCTCGCCCTGCAGACCGCAGTTCTCGGTGCACGCGCCACCGGCTGGCCCGCGACATTGCCGGAACCCGGCAATGTCGAGCCCTAGAAGTCGTCCGACTTCGACTGCGGCCGGACGCCGGGTTCGCAGCGGACTCTGGAGGGACTGCACCATCCCCCTTTGGAGTGACCGCACGTGCTCGACGTACCCCTCTGGTTGTGGCTCGTTCTCGCCGGCGTCGTCGCCGGTGGCCTCGCCGTCGACCTGCTCGCCCACCGCAAGGCCCACGTCGTCGGCTTCCGCGAGGCCGCCTACTGGAGCGCCCTGTGGGTCGCGCTCGCGATCGGCTTCGGCGGCCTCGTCTTCGCCGTGCTCGGCCGCGACGCCGGCGTCGAGTACACGACCGCCTGGCTGCTCGAGAAGAGCCTGTCGGTGGACAACCTCTTCGTCTTCGCCCTGATCTTCGGCTGGTTCGCCGTCCCCCGCGAGTACCAGCACCGCGTGCTGTTCCTCGGCGTGCTCGGCGCGCTCGTCTTCCGCGGCATCATGCTCTCCGCCGGCGTCGCCGTCGTCTCCCAGTTCGCCGCGATCCTGTTCGTGTTCGCCGCGATCCTGCTCTGGAGCGCGTACAAGCTGATGCGCGACGAGGACGGCGAGTTCGACCCGTCCACCTCGCTCGGCGTCCGGCTGCTGCGCCGCGTGATGCCGGTCCGCGACGACTACGTCGGCGCGAAGTTCGTCGTCCGCGAGGGCGGCCGCCTGGTCGCCACCCCGCTGCTCGCCGTGCTCGTCGCGGTCGAGGCTGCGGACCTCGTGTTCGCCGTCGACAGCGTGCCGGCCGTGCTGGCCGTCAGCGACGACCCGTTCATCGTCTACTCGTCCAACGCGTTCGCGATCCTCGGCCTCCGCGCCCTGTACTTCCTGCTCTCCGGCCTGCTCACGCGCTTCCACCTGCTGTCCAAGGGCCTCGCGCTCATCCTCGGCTTCATCGGCGTGAAGCTGATCCTGCAGGCGGCGCACAAGACGATCAGTCACTCGGTGCCCGAGATCCCGTCGCTGGTCAGCCTCGGCGTGGTCGTGGTGGTGCTGACCGCCTCCATCGTTCTGAGCCTGCGGCACCCGCAGGTCGAGTCCGCCAAGGAAGAGGTGGCTGCCCGATGAACGGCCCGACGTGGGAGGAGATCGTCCGCGAGCACTCGGGTTCGGTCTACCGCCTGGCCTACCGGCTGACGGGCAACCGGCACGACGCGGAGGACCTGACCCAGGACGTGTTCGTGCGGGTGTTTCGTTCGCTGCACACCTACGAGCCGGGCAACTTCTCCGGGTGGCTGCACCGCATCACCACGAACCTGTTCCTCGACTCGGTGCGCCGCCAGGCGAGGATCCGCTTCGAGGCGCTGCCGGACTACGCCGAGGACACCTGGACCGGGCGGGAGCCGTCGCCGGAGCAGGCACTGCTCGACCGGCACCTCGACGCCGACCTGCAGGCCGCGCTGGACTCGCTGCCCCCGGAGTTCCGGGCCGCCGTGGTGCTCTGCGACATCGAAGGCCTCCCCTACGAGGAGATCGCCGCCACCATGGGCGTGAAGCTTGGCACCGTCCGCTCCCGCGTCCACCGCGGCCGCACGCGCCTTCGCGACGCCCAGCGCGCAGTCGAGCGCGAGCGCACGCCGGTGCCCGCCTGACCAACCCGACCCGACGGGCGTGGGAAGATGCACGGGTAGCCCTCGTAGCTCAGGGGATAGAGCGCCCCTCTCCTAAAGGGGAAGTCGCGCGTTCGAATCGCGCCGAGGGCACCACCTAGCTCGAAGGCGCCCCGCCGGCGCCGAGCAGCGCAGCACGGCGGCATCCCCAGGACAGGGCGATCACCCAGCCGCCGAAGGCGACCAGCGGGATCCAGTACGGGACGATGTGCTCGTAGGAGAACACCCCGTCCTTGAAGAAGACGAGCAGGACGCCGGGGACGAAGAGCACCCCTGCCCAGATGCCGAGGTAGCCGAGCCACCGCGGGAACGGCGCGTCGGGGCGGGCATCGGACAGGATCGCGGCCCCGGCCGAGATCGCCTGGCTGGCCGGCGCGACGACGGTGAAGAGCAGGCAGAACCACGCGAGGTCGTGCAGGGCCTGCGTGGTGTCCGGGGACCGGTCCGGCCGGAAGGACGCGACGCCCAGGACCGTGAACGTCATGATCAGCGCAACGTAGGTGACGGCGCCGGAGACGGCCTGCAGGGCCGCCAGCACCGGACGGCGACCCTCGCCCTCCTTGAGCTGTACCTAGGCGACTGCGATCAGGGCGCCCCAGCCCGCGGTCGACACGACGCCGAGCACGGCGCCCGTCCGGATCCGATCGGTGTTGTCCCGGTACCAGGCCGCGATCTGCTCGGCCGAGTCCCCGGCAGCGGGCGCGGGGAGCAGATCGGCGGTGATGAGCGCGACGAGGGTGAGGCCGATGCCGAGAAAGCCGGCCCACACGCACGCGACCTGAGCCCGTGTGTTCATCGCGAAGACCGTAGCGGGTTGCAGAGGGCAGACAAATGGGGGAGGCAACGCCCCCAGTCCGACCCCCTGGGGGTATCGAATAGGGCTCAGACGGACGCGCGGTGCGGACCGGAAACGGTCTCGGCCAAGCGTGCACCGATCCCCCCTTTTTTGCTTTGCGCGGTTCGCCGCGCCCATTTCCAAAGGACCCGCCATGCGTCTTCCTCTGCGTTCCACCGTCGCCGCCTCCGTGGCCGGCCTCGCGCTCGTCGGCCTCACCACCATCGGCGGCGGCACCTCCGTCACCGCGTCCGAGCAGCTGCACCACTTCTCCCTCGCCTCGCAGTCTGCGGCGATGGAGGCTGCCCTGAAGTCCAAGGGGACCGGCAACCCGTTCAAGGACGCGCGCGTCGCCGCGGAGCACATGCCGATGAGCGCCAAGGTCACCGCCGCGGGCATCGTCAAGGCCGCGAAGATCAAGGGCAACAGCAACACCGCCGCCGCCGGCCTGCGCTCCGACCTCACCTACCTGCTCACCGAGCACGTGTACCTGGCCGGCATCGCGGTCGCCACCGCCTACCACGCGGGCCCGACCTCCGCCGAGTTCAAGCTCGCCGCCGCCGAGGTCGACGTGAACTCCGTGGCCGTCGCGAAGATGGTCGGCAGCGTCGCGCCCAAGGAGGAGAAGGCCTTCCTCGCCGCGTGGCGCGCCCACGTCAGCGACTTCGTGACCTACGCCGTGGGTGCGAAGACCGGTGGCAAGAAGGGCAAGGCCATGAAGAGCCTGGCCGTCAAGAACCTCACCGCGTACGCCAAGCAGCAGGGCGTGTTCTTCCAGAAGATCAGCGGCGGCGCACTGCCGGCCAAGGCCGTCGAGAAGGACCTGATGGGCCACATCCTGTCCCTGGCCACGGCCGTGGACTCCTTCGCTGCTGGCAAGGCAGACGCCTTCAAGAAGCTGAGCAAGGCCGCCGGTCACATGAGCGGCAGCGCCGCAGTGCTGGCCAAGGGCATCGACAAGGCCGCGAACATCAACGGCAACCCGGACGTCGCCGCCTCCGCGCTGCGCGCCGAACTGACCCGCATGTTCGTCGACCACGTCTACCGCGCGGGCATCGCCGTGTTCGTCGCCTACACCGCCGAGGGCGGGCTCGAGGGCGCTGCGTTCAAGGCGGCCGCGGGCGAGGTGGACGCCAACTCCGTGGAGATCGCCAAGGCCGTCGGCTCGGTCGCCGGCAAGGCCAACGAGAAGATCTTCCTGGCCCAGTGGCGCTCCCACATCGGCGACTTCGTGAACTACGCGAAGGCCAAGGCCACCAAGAACGAGAAGCTCGCCAAGGACTCTCTGGCCAACCTCGACGCCTACGCCGACGCGGCGGGCAAGTTCTTCGACAAGATCAGCGGCGGGACGCTGCCCGCCAAGGTCGTCGCGGCCGACCTGCGGATCCACATCTCGACCACCGCCGGCGCCATCGACTCGCTGGCCGGCGCGCTCGTCAAGTAGTCCACGATCGGCCGGTGCTCTGGATGGAGACGCACCGGACGAACCGCGGGGGCGCCCCAGTGCGCACGTGCCGCGGCCCCCAATTTTACGCCATTGGCCCCAAAACCCCCCCCC
>JBQTKD010000072.1:0-45346 GCA_052386455.1 Sporichthyaceae bacterium | reverse complement strand
ACGTAAGCCCTCTAGCTGATGCCAGACACCGGGTCGAAGGCACTCCCCGGGCTGACAGACCTCATGTGGCTCTTACTTAGGCAGCAAGAGCGAGGTCGCGCTGGTTAGAAACCTTGGCGCTTATTTTTTGCGAGGCATGGTTAACGAGATCATCCCCGCGTCCTCGGCCCGCTTCTCCTGCAACGACATCCGCAGTCGAAACCGATCACCCCCTGTTGAGTTGTACGCCTCCACAGTAGCGCGGGGGTCCGACACGGCGAAGGGGCGGCGCCAGACCGGCGCCGCCCCTTCGTGTGCGTGCGTGCTAGTTGCCGTTCGCCTTGATCACGCCGGCGAGGGCGGCCGCGCCGGAGAGGCTGGCGAGCGTCTCCTTCACGGTGGCGAGCTGCGCGTTGATGCTGTCGCGGCGGTGGGTCAGGGCGGCGACCTCGCGCTCGGCCTCCTGCTGCAGGCGCTCGGCGCGCTGGGCGGTCTCGGTGACCAGCTCGTGCGAGGCGTTCTTGGCGGCGTCCACCAGGGCCTGCGCGGCGCGCTGCGAGTCCTCGGTCATCTGGATCGCCTCGGCCTTCATCTGCTGGGCGATCTGGATGGTCTCGGTCAGGCGCCGCTCGGCGGTCTCCTGACGGGTGACGACGTCGCGCTCGAACTGCTCGCGCTGCGCGTTCATCTTGTGCTCGGTCTCGGTGGCGGTCTGCGCACCTTCGGCGCGAGCGGACTCGACGACCTCGCCGGCGGTGGCGGCGAGCTTGGCGGCGGAGTCGGTGCCCTCGACGCGGATGGTCTCCGCCTCGCGGCGCGCGGCCTCGAGCATGCGCTCGCCGGTCTCGCGGGCGACGGCCTCGAGGCGGGCGGCCTCGGCGTTCATCGCGGCGCGTGCGGCCTCGGCCGCGGCGTTGGCCATCTCGCGCTCGTGGTTGCCGGCGGCGACGGCGTTCTCGTTGATCGCGATCGCCTCGTCGTGGGCGGCCTTGAGGATGCTCTCGAGCTTGCGGGAGACGATGACGTAGGCCGGGGCGCTGTCGCCGCGGGACATCGAGCCGCGCATCCCGGCGATCTCGCGCTCGAGGTCTGCGGCGCGACGCTCGAACGCGGCGCGCTCGGCTGCCAGAGCGGCGATCTTGGCGTCGACGGCGGTCCGCTCGTAGCCGCGCATCGCGGTGTCGAACGCCGGGGCTCCGGGGTTCATGGTCATGGATTCACTGGTCCTCACGAGTTCGGGCGGGGACTTCTAAGTACCGCCAGACCACCGCCGGACTCGGCCGCCGTGGGTGATCGCCTGCGGAAGATCGTTACAGTCGAAATGATTGCAGGCCGACAGACCATACGCCGGGCAAGTCGAAATTTGATCTGCCGGAATGGCAAAGAAATTGAGACATCGCCCCGAAACTGGGCGTATTAGGTATGGCAAATCGCGAAATGTCCGCTGCGTCTCAAACGTCCGACACGCGTAATTTGTCCGATTCGTCACCCGGAGTTGGCTTCACTCGTTCGGCGGTCAGCAGTGCGGACGCACCTCTTGCCTGCAATTGGTCTTTCTGCTGTGGGCGCGACTCGGCCTCGCTCCTAGCGTGGTTCGGTGCCATTCACGGGGAGCCATCCGGCGACTGTGCTGCCGTTTTTGGGCTCGCCGCTGCCGATGTCCGCCCTGGTGGCGGGTTCGATGGCGCCGGACAGTCCGGCCTACGTGCCGCGTGCGGTGGTTGCGTATCCGCCGTATACCCATTCGCTGCTGCATGGAATCGGAATTAATCTCGTATTGGGGCTCGTTCTCTGGGCCTTGTGGCACGGTCTGTTGTCCAGACCGGCGCTCGCAGCGGCACCCGGCGCAGTCCGAGCGCGGTGCGCGCACCTGCGGCTGGGAATGCGGGTCCGGCTGCGGCGACCGGTCGATGTCGTGCTCGTTCCGCTCGCCGTCGTCGTCGGAGCGCTTAGCCACGTCGTCTGGGACAACTTCACCCACGGGTGGGGCATGCCGGTGGCGCACTTTCCGGCGCTGCGAACCGAGTGGCTGGGCCTGCCGGTGTGGAGCTGGGCGCAGCTCGGCGGCAGCGCGGGCGGGCTCCTGCTGATCGGTGCCGTGCTGGCTCGCACCTGGCGGCGCGCACCGATCGCGCCCGTCGGGCCCTCCGGTGGCGTCGCCGCCTGGTGCTGGGCCGCCGTCTGCGCAGGCGGGCTGCTCGGCGCCCTGCGCGGTCTCCATGCGGCGCATGCCCAGGCCGAACCGCTGTCGATGCTGCCCTGGCACGTCCTCACTCGATCGATCGGCCTGGCCGTCGGCGTCGGAGCGGTGCTCGCGATCGTCTGGCACCTGCGCACCGTCGCGGCGCGGTTGCGCCCCAGCCGGCTCGTCTGAGCTTCCCCGCGGAAACAAAGTCCTGGCAGGCTCGCCCCGGCGAGGTGGGGACAACCGGCGGCGCGTCGGCTCCGAACACCCATCTGGGGGCCGCCAACGACGGCACGCGAGCGACGGGAGCGACGAACGAATGAGTGCCGGTCTGGACCTCGTGGTGCGGCCCGCGCAGGGCACCCCGCGCGCAGCCGTCCTGGTGCTGCACGGGGGACGCGCGGAAAGCCACGAGCCGACCAGGCCCTGGCACCTCTCCGTTGTTCGGCTCGCGCCCTTCGCCCGGGCCGTCCACGCCATCGAGGGACCGCGTGGTGTCGCCGTCGCGTCGCTGCGCTATCGAGTTCGGGGCTGGAACGGCGCCGAGGAATCCCCGGTCGCGGACGCTCGTTGGGCGCTGGACCAGCTCGCGGAACAGCTTGGCGACCTGCCGATCGTCCTCGTCGGGCACTCCATGGGCGGCCGCACCGCCCTGCGGCTGGCCAACCATCCCGCCGTCGCCGGGATCGTCGCGCTGGCCCCCTGGCTTCCACCGGGCGAGCCGCGGGTGCCGCTGGGCTCTCGGCCGCTGCTCGTGGTGCACGGGACCGCGGACCGTTGGACCGATCCGGCCGAGTCGCGGGCGTACGTGGAGGCCGCGGTTGCCGCGGGCGCGCCGGCCCAGTGGGTGCCGATGCCGGGCCTGGGGCACTTCATGCTTCGAAAGCGCCGCGCCTGGCGGGAGTTCGTGACGACCTTCGTCACGGCGACCGTCGGGCAAGCCGAACCGGGATCCGGGCCGAACCTCACCGGAGCCGACACCGAGGGAAGGCCGGGAAACTGAACACGGCAGCGCAGCGTCGCCGCATCGCGGTGATCGGCTCGGGAGTGTCCGGCCTGACTGCGGCCTGGGTGCTGCAGCGTTCCTGCGACGTCACCCTCTACGAGGCCGACGATCGCCTCGGCGGCCATGCGCACACCCACGAGATCGGCGGGGTGCCGATCGACACCGGCTTCATCGTGCACAACGAGAAGACCTATCCGACACTGCTGAAGCTCTTCGCCGAACTCGGCGTCCAGACCCGCGACTCGGACATGTCGATGTCGGTGCGCTGCGACGGCTGCGGCCTGGAGTACGCGGGCGCCCGCGGCCTGCGCGGTTTGTTTCCCAAGGCCGGGTACCTGGGACGGGTGAAGTACCTGCGCATGCTCACCGAGGTCACCCGCTTCCACAGCCAGGCGCACTCCCTGATCGCCCAGTCCGACGGCCCGGGGCCGACCCTGGGGGACTGGGCGGCGTCGAAGAAGCACTCGGACTACTTCGTCCAGCACTTCCTGGTGCCGGTTGTCTCCTGCGTCTGGTCCTGCGCGCCCGGCACGGCACTGCAGTACCCCGCCCGGTATCTGTTCCGCTTCCTCGACCACCACGGGATGCTCCAGGTCACCGGATCCCCGCAGTGGAAGACGGTCGTCGGCGGATCGCGGACCTACGTGCAGGCGATCGCCAAGAACCTCGGCGCCGTCCACACCGCCACCCCGGTCCGCGCGCTCTCCCGCGAACTGCACGGCGTCACCGTCCGCGACGCCGCCGGCAACGCCGCCGAGTTCGACGGCGCCGTCGTCGCCACCCACCCGGACCAGGCGCTGCGCCTGCTCGCCTCGCCCACCGTCGTGGAAAAGCGCGTCCTCGGCGCCATGGAGTACTCCGTCAACCACACCGTGCTGCACACGGACACGACCTCGCTGCCGCGCGCCAGTGGCGCCGCCGCGTCGTGGAACTACCTGATGTCCGACTGCGCCGCCACCCCGAACGCGGTCCAGGTCAGCTACGACCTCACTCGGCTGCAGGGGCTGCCGGGTTCGCAGCGCTACGTCGTCACCCTCAACCCGCCACAGCCCATCGAGGCGGCCAAGGTCCTCGCGACGATGGAGTACGAGCACCCGATCTACACCCCGGCGTCGGTGACGGCACAACTCAGCCTCTCGAGCCTGGACGACAGCCGGATCGCGTTCGCCGGCGCGTACCAGGGCTGGGGCTTCCACGAGGACGGCGCCGTCTCCGGCCTCAAGGCCGCCAAGCGCCTCGGCGGCGACTGGTGAGCCCCACCTCCGCCGATAGTGCAGTGCAGGCACGCTCCGAGGCGGTTTTGCGTACCTCAACTGCACTATCGGGGATGTCCAGGCCCAACCGCTGGGGCAATGCGGCGATCTACGACACCGTCGTGGCGCACGTTCGGCACACGCCGCTGCGCAACGCGTTCAAGTACCGCAGCTACTCCTGGCTCGTCGATCTCGACGCCCTGCCCGAACCGCCCAAGCCGCTTCGGGCGCTGGCCGCGTTCCGCGCCGCGGACCACCTGGGCAAGCCCGAGCGCACGCTGCGGGAGAACCTCGACGCGTACCTCGCCGCCAACGGAGTCGAGCTGGACGGCGGACGCATCCTCATGCTCGCCAACGCGGCCGTCCTCGGGCACGTGTTCAACCCGCTGTCGATCTACTGGTGCCACGATCGCAACGGCAAACAGGTCTGCGTCGTCGCCGAGGTCCACAACACCTACGGCGAGCGGCACTGCTACCTGCTCAGACCGGACGAGAACGGCCGTGCCGAGTTCGGCAAGGAGTTCTACGTCTCGCCGTTCTACCCGGTCGACGGGCACTACGTGATGCGCCTGCCGCTGCCCGGCGACCGCCTGGCGGTGTCCGTCGAGCTGCACCGTGGCGAGGCGAAGCCGTTCGTGGCGACCGTCCGCGGCCGGCGGCGCGCGGCCGGCGGCGCCGCTCTGCTGCGCGCCGCGGCCCGGGTGCCGTTCGCGACCCTTACGGTCGCCGCCCAGATCCGAATGCAGGGTCTACGGCTGTGGGCCAGGCGGCTCCCCGTCGTACCCCGCCCCAGCCACCCTCGGCAACCGGAGGTCTAGATGGCCCAGACGATGCCCCCGGTCGCCCGACCGACGGACCCCGCGCGGCGCGGCATCGACGCCGCCCGCTGGCCCGACGTCGCCACGCTTCCGCCCAGCGGTCTGCGTTCGCGCGTCGCCCGCGGCCTGTTCGAGCGTCTTGCGGGCAAACTGCCGCTGCAGATCCTGCTGCCCGACGGCCGCAACATCGGCGCCGGCGGCCCGGCCACCCCGGTCATGCAACTGGCCCGGCCCGGTGCCTTCTACCGCCGCCTCGGGCACGGTGGCCTCATCGGCTTCGGGGAGGCGTACCTCGCCGAAGACTGGACCGCGTCGGACCTGTCCGCAGTGCTGACGATCTTCTGCAAGCGCATGTCTACCCTCATCCCGCCGCCGCTGCAGCGACTGCGCGACATCGCCGTGCACTCGCACCCGCACACCGACCACGGCACCGAGGCCAACGCCCAGCACAACATCTCCCGGCACTACGACCTGTCCAACGACCTGTTCACGCTGTTCCTCGACGAGACCCTCACGTACTCCTCGGCGCTGTTCGGCCCGGGAGACGGGTCCGTCGCGATCGCCGCGGCGGCCGGGTTCGACCACCTCGCAGACGCGCAGCGCCACAAGATCGACCGCCTGCTCGACGCCACCGGCGTCGGCGCCGGCAGCCGGGTGCTGGAGATCGGCACCGGCTGGGGCGAGCTGTCGATGCGCGCCGCCGCGCGCGGGGCCCAGGTCCGCTCGATCACGCTTTCCGAGGAGCAGCGCACCCTCGCCCTGGCGCGCATCGCCGCGGCGGGTCTTTCCGACCGCGTCGAGGTCGACCTGTGCGACTACCGCGCGGTCGCCGGGGAGTACGACGCCGTGGTGTCCGTGGAGATGATCGAGGCCGTCGGCTTCGACTTCTGGCCCGCGTACTTCGGCACCCTGGACCGCGTGCTCGCGCCGGGCGGCCGCGTCGGCATCCAGGCGATCACCATGCCGCACGACCGCATGCTCGCCTCGCGCGACACCTACACCTGGATCCACAAGTACGTGTTCCCGGGCGGCCTGCTCCCGTCGGTCGCCTCCGTCGAGCAGTGCGTCGCCGACCACACCTCGCTCAAGGTCGTGTCTCGCCACGGCTTCGGCCTGCACTACGCCGAGACGCTGCGGCTGTGGCGCGAACGCTTCACCGAGCAGGCCACGGCCGTCGACGCCCTCGGCTTCGACGAGACCTTCCGTCGCATGTGGACGTTCTACCTCGCCTACTCCGAGGCCGGGTTCCGCTCCCGCTACCTCGACGTCTACCAGTTCGTGTTCGCCAAGGAGTCCAAGTGAAGGTCGCGCCCAAGCTCGCGGCGTTGGTGGAGCCGCTGTTCGGTGGCTCCCTTCCCGTGCGCATCCGCGCCTGGGACGGCAGCGAGGTCGGCCCCGCCGACGCGCCCGCCGTCCTGATCCGCTCGCGCAAGGCGCTGCGCCGCCTGCTGTGGAACCCGGGCGAGCTCGGCCTCGCGCAGGCCTACGCGCTCGGCGAGATCGACGTCGAGGGCGACCTCACCGAGGGTTTCCAGCTGATCTGGGCCGCCATCCGGGAGCGCGAGCTCGCCGTCCCGAAGTTGACGCCTCGTCAGATTGCTACTGCGGCGAAGTCTGCGGCCCTGCTGGGCGCCATCGGCCCGAAGCCCGCCGCACCCGCGTCCGAGGCCAAGCTCACCGGCGTGCTGCACAGCCGAGTCCGCGACCGGGCCGCGATCTCGCACCACTACGACCTGTCGAACGAGTTCTATTCGCTCCTGCTCGACGACGTGCACATGGCCTACTCGTGCGCGTACTACACCTCGACCGACCCGGCGTACTCGCTCGAGGACGCGCAGCGGGACAAGCTCGATCTCGTCTGCCGCAAGCTCGGCCTGGGCCCTGGCTCGAGGTTCCTCGACATCGGCTGCGGCTGGGGATCGCTGTCCCTGCACGCCGCTCAGCACTACGGCGCGGAGGTCGTCGGCATCACCCTCTCCCGCGAACAGCAGGACTTCGTGCTTGCCCGCGTGGCCGAGCGCGGCCTCGCCGGCAAGGTCCAGATCCGTCTGCAGGACTACCGCGAACTCAGCTCGTTCGAGGGGGCCGAGACAGGCTTCGACGCGGTGTCGTCGATCGAAATGGGCGAGCACGTCGGCAAGGAGAACTACCCGACGTTCTGCGCCACGCTGGAGCGCGTCCTGCGTCCCGGCGGCCGTGCCCTCGTGCAGCAGATGTCGCGGCGCACCCGGCCAGGCGGCGGCGAGTTCATCGAGCGGTACATCGCCCCGGACATGTACATGCGCCCGGTCGGCGAGACCGTCGCCCTCATCGAGGACTCCGGCCTCGAGGTCCGCGACGTCCACGCCATGCGCGAGCACTACGTGTGGACCGTGCGCGCCTGGCTGGAGACGCTGGAGAAGAACTGGGACGCCGTCGTCGCCCTCGTCGGCGAAGAGGTGGCCCGGGTCTGGCGGCTCTACATGGTCGGCGGTGCCCTCGTCTTCGAGGAGGGCCGCATGGGCGTGGACCAGATCCTCGCGGTGAAGAAGGACCGGGCCGGACGCGCCGACATGGCCGCCGTCCGCAACGACGGATTCGGCCTGTCGGTTCGCTAGCGTCCGAACAACCGTGATGCGGGGTTCACGGTTCTTCGGACGCTCGGATGGCAGGCTGAGCCGGTGAGCTTCGACGGGTCCGCGTTCGCCCTCGGCGTGGTGGCGTGCGCCGCGGGCCTGCTCGTCCTGTTCGCCGCCACGTTCGCTCTCGCGGAACGCCTGGGCAAACACAGCGTCGTCGACGTCGCGTGGGGACTGGGCTTCTGCGTCGTCGCGGCGATCACCTGCTGGTACTCCAACCCCGAGGGCGACCAGACCCGGCGCGTCCTGGTGACGGCGATGGTCCTGCTCTGGGGCCTGCGACTGGCCTGGCACATCGGGCGGCGCAACGCCGGGCACGGCGAGGACCCGCGATACGAGGCACTGCTGGGGAAGAAGCCGCCGGAGAAGCGCCGCGGCTACGCGCTGCGCATGATCTACGGCCTGCAGGCCGTGCTGATCCTCTTCATCTCGCTGCCCGTGCAGGTCGCGCAGTACAGCACCGACGAGGTCGGCGCGGTCGCCGTTGTCGGCGCGGTGCTGTGGGCGGTCGGTCTCGCGTTCGAGGCGCTCGGGGACTGGCAGCTCAAGCGGTTCAAGGCGGACCCGGCCAACAAGGGCAGGATCATGGACCGTGGACTGTGGCGCTACACCCGCCACCCCAACTACTTCGGCGACGCGTGCGTCTGGTGGGGGATCTGGCTCGTCGCCGCAGAGACGGGCGTCGGCGCTCTCACCGTGCTCTCGCCGATCGCGATGACCCTCTTCCTCACCAAGGGTAGCGGCGCTGCACTCACCGAGAAGCGCATGGCCGGTCGGCCCGGTTTCGACGCCTACGTCGCGCGCACCTCGGGCTTCTTCCCGCTCCCGCCCCGGAAGAACGTGTGAGCGAAACGGCTCCGGGTGTGCGGGACCGTCTCGCCACCACGGTGGCGGTCGCCAAGCGACTCCTGCCGGTTGCCGTCCTCGGAGCCTGCGTGCCCAGCGCGATCCGCCTCGTCGGCGATCGCGACGTCTTTTGGGCGATCATGCTCGTCTGCTGGGTGCCAGTCGCCGCCCTCCTGCTTGCGCTGCTGGGCGTGTTGGCGCTCGCCGCCCGCCGCCGCCTGTGGGCCGGCGTGGCCGCGGCGGCGGTCGCCCTCAACGTGCTGTGGTTGGCGCCGCTGTACGTCGCCGACGACCCGCCGCGCAGCGGCGAGCGGATCGTCGCGATGACCGCGAACCTCCTTTACGGCTGGGCCGACGTGCCGGCCGTCGTGCAGGAGGTCCGCGAACGCAGGGTCGACGTACTGGCGCTCACCGAACTCACCCCCGAGGCGGTGACGGGCCTCGAGGAGGCGGGTCTGCTCGCCGAACTGCCGCACAAGGTCCTCGACCCCGGCGAACGCGCCCACGGCAGCGGTCTGTACGCCCGATTTCCGCTGACTCGCGCCGCAGACTGGGAGGGGGGAGTCCACCGATGGCCCGGTGCCACCGCCCGCCTCGACGGACAGGAGGTGACCATCCGGGTGGTGCACCCGTTCCGGACCTCGAGGTTCGACTCCGACCTCTACCGCGCCGACTACCGCCTGCTGAAGGCCCGCATGGACCGCATCGGCGAGGACGCGCCGGCCCTCGTCCTCGGCGACTTCAACGCCACTCGCGACCACTCCGCGTTCCGCCGCCTCCTGGGCGACCGGTGGCGCGACGCCCCGGAATACGCGGGCTCGGGCTACACGCCTACGTGGAATCTCTGGCAATGGCTGCCCGCGGCCATCCAGCTCGACCATATTCTGATCAGCCGTCACTTCGGCGCGAGATCGGCCGGCACCTGGAACGTCCCGGGCAGCGACCACCACGCCGTCGTGGCCGAGCTCGTGCTTCGACCCCGCTAGCCGGAGGAACCGTAGGCCGGCGCCACCGCACGCGCCCGGTACGGTGTACCCGTGGGTAACCCAGTGGAAGGCCGGCGATGCGGATCCTGATGGTGGGTCCGCCGGGCGCGGGCAAGGGTACGCAGGCCATTCGAATCGCCACGCACTTCGACCTGGTGCACATCTCGTCGGGCGATCTGCTGCGCAAACACGTGGCCGAGGAGACGAACGTCGGACGTCAGGTTCGGGACGCTCTGGCGGCCGGCGACCTGGTGCCGGACGCGATCGTGCTGGACATCCTCCGCAAGCCGGTCGTCGCGGCGAGTGCCACGGGCGGGTACGTCCTCGACGGATTTCCGCGCACCGTGGGGCAGGCGCAGGCCGGGTACGAGGTGGCCAAGAGACTGGATTCGGCGGTGCAGGTGGTCGTTCACCTGGCCGTTCCACGCGACGAACTGGTCAGGCGCATGCTCGCCAGAGGTGCCCAGTCCGGGCGCAGCGACGACAACCTGGCCGTGATCGAGCACCGCATCGACGTCTACGACCAGCTGACCAGGCCGATGCTCGCCTACTACGCCGAGCGCGAGACGGTCCTGGACTTCGACGGCTCCGCGCCGATCGACGAGGTGACCGCCACGATCATCGGCCGGCTCGACGAGGTGCGCGCCGGCTTGGTCGGCTGACGAACCGGGCGCAGAATAGGGCTCGTATGAGCGAGCCCGAGAGCCTCTTCGAGGCAGCTTTCGACCACGCCCCCGCGGGCATGGCGCTCCTCGACCTGTCCGGGCGCTGGTTTCGGGTCAACGCCGCCCTCGGCCGCATCCTGGGCCACCCGCCCGAGGAACTGCTCGCCGCAGCGCCACCCGGCCTGCGTCATCCCGAAGACCTCGACTCCGACGAACAGGCCGCCCGCGAACTGGCCTCGGGAGTCCCGTCGGTCACCGTCGAGCTGCGCTACCGGCACTGCGACGGGCACGTCGTCTGGGTGCGGCGGCGCACCAGCCTGGTCCGCGACGCCGCGGGGCTGCCCGAGTACGTCGTGGCCACCTACGAGGACATCGGGGAGCGGCGCAGCGAGGACGCCCGCCTCACCCGCCTCGCCCTGCACGACCCGTTGACCGGGCTGGCCAACCGGGCCCTGCTCGACGACCGCCTCGCCCAGGCCATCGCCCAGCGCGACCGCGACGGAGGGGTCGTGGTGGTCCTCTTCTGCGACGTCGACGGGCTCAAGGCGATCAACGACCGCCACGGCCATCCCTTCGGGGACCGGATCCTCGTCACGGTCGCGCAGCGCCTGGTCGGCCAGGTCCGCAGCGGAGACACCGTCGCCCGGTTCGGCGGGGACGAGTTCGTCGTGGTGTGCACCGTCCGCTCGCCTGGCACCGCCGCCACCATGGCCGCTCGGTTGACCGCGGGCCTGGAGGGTCCGCCGCCGCTCACCGCTCCGGACGGCTCGAGCGTTCCGGTACGAGTCAGCGTCGGGCAAGAAGTTGGCGACGCGGAGGTGCTCGATGCGGCCGGCCTGCTCGCCGGCGCAGACCGAGCCATGTACCGAGCCAAACGAAGTCGTGACCGCATTTGAAACCTACGCGGGTGCGGAGGGTGGGACACTCGCGCTCATGGTCCTCGGGCCCGCCGCCGGGCGCCTTCTGATCGCCACCGCGGGGCTCAGCGATCCCAACTTCTCGCGTACCGTCGTGATGCTCCTCGACCACGACTCCACCGGCACTCTCGGCGTGGTTCTCAACCGGCCGACCCAACGCGGCGTCGACGACGTCCTGCAGCCGTGGGCGCCGTACGTGCGACACCCGGACGTGCTGTTCAAGGGCGGTCCCGTCGGACTGGACGGTGCCCTCGCGCTGGGCACCCGGTCGACCGTTCCGGTGGACGCGGGAGCGGAGCCGGTGGGTTGGCGCAGCGTCGTCGGGGACATCGGCATGGTGGATCTGGACGCGGCCCCGGACGTGCTCGGATCCGCCCTGCGGGACCTGCGGGTGTACGTCGGGTACTCGGGCTGGGGCGCGGGTCAACTGGACGCGGAGCTGTCCACCGGCGCCTGGCTGGTCGTCGAGGCCCTGCCCGGGGACATGTTCTGCGCCGATCCGGAGCACCTGTGGGCCCGCGTCTGGCGCCGGCAGCCGGGAGAGATGGCGTTCCTGTCGACGCGGCCGGACGACCCCACCCTCAACTAGGCTGGGGCCCGTTCCACACGCGACCGGGAGGATGCTCGATGACCACGCCCATGGAGCCCGCAGGCGGCACCAGCACGATCATCGAGGAACGCGTTCTGCCCTCCACGGGGGACGGGGACCACGAGCGCTTCGCGCACTATGTCGTGAAGAACAAGCTGATGGGTGCCATGGTCGAGGGCACCCCACTCCAGGCGCTGTGCGGCAAGGTCTGGGTGCCCAGCCGGGACCCGAACAGGTACCCCGTCTGCCCGGAGTGCAAGGAGATCTACGACGGCATCCCCAAGGGCGGCGACGACGGGGGCGAGAACTCCTAACCCAGCGTCGGGTTCGAGAGTCGATGCGGGAGAACTTCGAGGCACCGGGCTCGGTTTCCGAGGCGCTTGAGGTGTTGACCGAGAACCCGGACCGCCTGGTGGTGGCCGGCGGCACGGACGTCCTTCCCGCGCTGCGGGCAGGGCGCACGAGGCCCCGCCCCGTGCTGTCCCTCACCCGCTGCGTGGATCTGGACGGCGCCGGGCGCACCGAAAACGGCGGGCTGTGGCTCGGGGCGCTGCTCACGTGCAGCCGGGCACAGCGCATCGCATCGGTGTTGCCCGCCCTCGCCGACGCCGCAGGCGCCGTGGGGTCCTGGCCGGTCCGCAACGCGGCCACCGTGGGCGGGAACCTCGCCAGCGCGAACGGCGGCGATCTGCTCGCCCTGCTCATGGCGGTCGGCGGCAAGGTCCGGCTGGAGGCCGCCGTGGGGTATCGGGACTGTACGGTCGCCGAGTTTCTCGCGCCGCTCGCCGTCGGCGGGACGGACCCGTACCTGCGGCCCGGCGAGCTGATCGCCGGCGTCCTGATCGACCCGGTGCCGGCCACGGTGCGCTACGCCCGCCTCGCGGATCCGAACACCGGCCGCGCCGCCGTCTCCCTCGGGCTTGCTCTCGACGCCGAGCAGCGCACCATCGCCGTTGCGCTGCAGGCCGGCGGGCGGGTCCCCATGCGGGTACCGGACGCGGAGCAGTTGATCCGTGCCGAACTGCCGCGGCCGGCGGACGAGTCCACGGTCCGCGAGTTCGCCCGGCTCGTCGGCAACGCCGCAGGCGGCGACCCGTACCGCCGGCACGCCGCGGCCGTCTGCGCGGCGCGGCTTCTGACGCAGGCTCAGGGCGCATGACGGAGGGCTTTGTCTGGGGGCCGACGCCGCAGTCCGAGCAGCCGGGGGCGCGGAGTCTGCTCGTGCCGGAGTACCTCCTCGACGTCGACGGCCAGGAACTCGCCGTGGCCGGCGCGGAGGCCACCGAGACGCTGCTGTTCGTTCTCCGCGAGCGCCTCGGCGTGCTGCCGGTCAAGGGCGGCTGCGAGGCGGGGGAGTGCTTCGGCGAGTGCGCGTTGCTGCTCGACGGCGAGGTCCGCCGCGCCTGTCTCACCCTTGCGCTGGAGGCGAGCGGCCGCACCGTGCTGACCGCGGCGGGGGTCGGCGGCGGCCGCGTCGGCGACGTCGCGGAGGCGATGGCCCGGGTCGGCGCCGTGCAGTGCGGCACGTGCACGCCGGCCGCCGTGGTCACCGCCTACGCACTGCTGGCCGTCGACCCGGACCCCACCGATGCGGCAATTCGCGAGGCGCTCGCCGGCGTGGTGTGCCGCTGTGGCGGGTACGGACGTCTGGTGGCGGGGGTTCGTGCGGCCGCGCGAGCGCGACGAGCGAGGGACGAGTGAGGAGCCCGAGTGCGTAGCGACACCGCGCGAGCGCGACGAGCGAGGGACGAGTGAGGAGCCCGAGTGCGTAGCGACGTGGCCAGGGCAAGGTCCGCGGCGGAGGCCATCCCGTGAGCCTCGATCTCGTGCCCGGCGGCGTCGGGGACGTCGCGATGCGGCCCGACGCGCTGGGCAAGACCGTCGGCGCGTTCCCGTACGTCGCCGACCTGCGCGTCGACGGAATGCTGCACGCCGTCCTTGTCCGGTCCACGCATCCGCGGGCAGAGGTCCTCGAGATCGACGTGTCGGCCGCCGCGGAGATGCCCGGCGTCGTCGCCATCCTCACCGCCGCCGACCTGCCGCCCGACGCCTTCTACGGGCCTGCTCGAGCCGACCGGCCCGTCCTCGCGGGCGGGGTCGTGCGCCACCTCGGCGAGCCGGTGCTCGTGGTCGCCGCCGAGGATCCTGTGGTCGCGGCCCGGGCGGCCGCCGCGGTGGACGTGCGCTACCGCGCGCACCTGCCGGTGCTCGACGTCGCCGAGGCCGCTGCCGGCAAGCCGTGGCACCCGGACGGCGTCGTCGTCCGCGAACTGACCGTCGCCCGCGGCGCGATCGCCGCGCCCGACTGGGCCCGCCCCGTCCCGGTGCCCGGCGCGGTGCACGTCGTCGACGGCGAGTACGCGATAGGCCGCCGGGCGGGAACCGCCGCGGCGCCGGGTGTTCTCGCCCTGCCGGGGAGCGTGCGACCCGGCCAGGCACCGCCCGGGGTCGACTTCTGCACCGTGGTGCTGAACTCCGCCTGGTGGCACGCGGACCGCGAGCAGATCGCGCAGTGCCTCAACGTGACGCCCGATCGGATCCGGATCGTGCCGGCCGGTTCGGACGGCGTTCCGGACGGCGAGTTGACCGTGGCGGTGCTCGCGACGATGCTCGCGCTGCGCACCAACCGGCCGGTTCGGCTGCTCGACGGCGGAGTGCGGACCGCTCCGGGAGCTGGCCCGGCCGCGCGGCTGAAGTACCGCCATCACGTGGATGCGCAGGGCCACATCCTCGCGCTGCAGGCCGAGATCCTGTTGGACGCCGGTGCGTACGCGCAGCACGCCGCAGCGGACCTGGCCGCGCTGTGCGCGAGCGCGGCCGGCCCGTACCGCACTCCGGCCGCTCACGTCACCGCGCTGGCGCTGCGCACCGACAACCCGCCGCCACCGCCCGAGCGCGGCGCGGCCGCTGCGGCCTGCGTGGCCGTCGAGGCCCAGCTCGACCGCATTGCGGCCTGCCTCGAGGGCGTCGACCCCGTGCAGGTCCGCGGGCGGAATCTCCTGGCCGCCGACGACCCGCTGCCGATCGGGCAGGTGATTCCCGGCGGCTGTCAGGCCGGGGAGCTGCTGCTCACCGTCGCCAACGCACCGCTGCCCGGCCGGCGGCGAGCCGGAACGCTGGACCGCTTCCCGGGCTCGGTCGGGTTGTCGCCGCCGCAGGGCACGCTGGTGCGCGGAGTTGGGCACGCACTCGGCCTCACGCCTCTTCTGCCGGGCGAGGGCCAGGACTACACGGCAACCGCGACGGTTGCCTACGCGGACGGCGTCGCCACCCTCTCCTGCGCCGCAGCCGAACTCGGGCAGGGCTTCCTGACCGTCGGCATGCAGATCGTGCGCGAGGTGCTGGGAGCCGAGCGCGTGGAGCTGACCGTCGCCGACTCCGACGCGTTCCCGGCCGGCCCGGCCTGGGGCAGCCGGCTGACGTGGGTGGCCGGGGGCGCGGTGCACGCGGCCGCCACCGCGATCGCCAGGAAGCTGTGCGCGGAGATCGGCGCGGAGCGGGGGATGTCCACGGAGTTGCTGACGGCGCGCGGCGGTCGCATCCGCTCCTACGACGGGCTGGTGGACCTCGCGCTCGCCGACGTTGCCGCGGGCCGCTCCTTCGAGCAGACCGCGACGTTCTCGCCGCCGCACACGCAGTCCCTGGACCCGCTGGGTTCCGGCGCCGCCTTCGCCGGGTACGGCAGCGCCGCGCACCGCGCGGTGGTCGAGGTGGACGTGGAACTCGGCGTCGTGCGGATCGTGGAACTGATCGGCGCCTTCGACGTCGGCAGGGTCGTCAACCTGACCCAGTTGCTCGGCGTGCTCGAGGGCGGCGCGACGTCCGGGGTCGCGCTCGCGCTGCTCGGGCAGTTCGGGTACCCGACCACCGAGGACCTCGGCGGGCTCTCGGTCGCCGACCTGCTGGAGGTTCCGCAGGACGGCTCGTGGCTCGGCGTGAAGGGCGTCTGGGACGTCTCGACGGGCCCGGCGGCCGCCGCCGTCCTGGCTGCGATCCGCAACGCCACCGGCGCCACCGTCGCCGAGACTCCCGTCCGCTCCTGGCACCTGGTCGCGACGTGAGCGAACGCGTTGGCGTGTTCGCGGCGACCAATCTCTCTCCGGCCTTTCCGGGGCGCGCACCGCGAGGCACGGCGGATCGACTGCGGGCGTGGCAGGCCGAGGCCCTGACGTCCTACCTGGACAACCCCCGCAAGGACTTCCTCGCGGTCGCGACACCGGGCGCCGGCAAGACCACCTTCGCGCTGCGCGTGGCCGCCGAACTCCTGCACGCAAAGATCGTCCGGGCCGTCACGATCGTCGCGCCGACCGAGCATCTCAAGACCCAGTGGGCCGTGGCCGCCGAGCGGGTCGGCATCCGGATCGACGCGCAGTTCGTCAACGCGCAGGGCAAGACCCCGAAGGGCTTCAACGGCGTCGCGGTCACCTACGCGGGCGTCGCGGCGCACCCGATGCTGCACCGCAACCGCACCGAGGCCCGGCCCACGCTGGTGATCCTCGACGAGGTGCACCACGCCGGGGACAGCCGCTCCTGGGGGGAGGCGGTGTTCGAGGCGTTCGCGCCCGCGAAGCGCCGACTCGCGTTGACCGGGACCCCGTTCCGCTCGGACGTGAACCCGATCCCGTTCGTCACCTACGCGCCCGGCCCGGACGGGATTCCGCGCAGCGTCCCCGACCACGTCTACGGCTACGGGCAGGCCTTGGCCGACGAGGTCGTCCGCCCGGTCGTGTTCCTCGCCTACGCGGGGCAGATGCGCTGGCGTACCCGCGCGGGCGACGAACTTGCCGCGACCCTGGGCGACCCGTTGACGAACGACCTCACCGCCCAGGCCTGGCGCACCGCGCTCGACGCGGGCGGGGACTGGATTCCCTCGGTCCTCAATGCGGCGGATCGTCGGCTGACCGAGGTGCGCCGCCACGTCCCCGATGCGGGCGCGATGGTGATCGCGTCGGACCAGACCGCGGCCCGCGCCTACGCGAAACTGTTGCGCGAGACGACCGGCACTGCGCCGACCGTCGTGCTGTCCGACGACAAGGGCGCGACGGCGAAGATCACCCAGTTCGCCGAGTCCGAGGACCGCTGGCTCGTCGCGGTCCGGATGGTGTCCGAGGGTGTCGACATTCCGCGCCTGGCCGTGGGGGTCTATGCCACCAACGCCTCGACGCCGCTGTTCTTCGCCCAGGCCGTCGGCCGCTTCGTCCGAGCCCGACGCAAGGGCGAGATCGCGTCGGTGTTCCTCCCGACGGTCGCACCGCTGCTCGGCCACGCCGCCCAGATGGAACTGACGCGGGATCATATTCTCGGCAACCCGAAGGCGGCCGAGGAAGAAGACCTCTTCGCGCCCGAGGACAAGCTGCTGGAGGAAGCCAACAAGGCCAACGACGGAGCCGACGGCATGGGCGAGTTCACCGCGCTCGGCTCGGAGGCCACCTTCGACCGCGTCATGTACAACGGCGCCGAGTTCGGCCTGCCCGCGATGCCCGGCAGTCAGGAGGAGCTCGACTACCTCGGCCTGCCCGGCCTGCTCGACGCCGACCAGGTCGTCGAGGTGCTCCGCAAGCGCCAGGCCGATCAACTGCGCCACGCCAAGCGCCGCAAGGACTCCGGCCTACCGCTGACTCCGGCCGAGTCTCGGCCGGTGGCCACGCACCAGCAGCGCTCGGAACTGCGCCGCGAACTGCAGACCCTCGTCGGGGCGCTGCACCACAAGACCGGGACCGGCTACGGGAGCATTCACGCCGAACTGCGGCGCGTGACCGGTGGGCCGGCCGTCGCGAGCGCGGGCGTCGACGACCTCCGCAAGCGCATCGACCACCTCCGCCGCCGGCTCGCCGAACCCGCGTGAGCCCCGTCCGGCTATCGGATGACATCCGGTAGCCGTGCTTGTCGTACGCCTGGTGGTGCGACAAGCACGGTTATGGAACGACAAGCACTGGGCGGCGCCCGGTTCCGGTGCCGGATGTCATCCGCCAGCCGCCCCTGTCGTACGCCCAGTTGGACGACAAGCCCTCGTAGGGGATGTCATCCGGTACGGGCCGACCCTAGAGGCGGGGGTCGACCGGTTCGGACTCCAGGGCGAGGATGGCGAAGACGGCTTCGTGCACGCGCCAGAGCGGCTCGCCGCGGGCGACGCGTTCGAGGGACTCGACGCCGAGGGCGAACTCGCGGGCGGCCAGGGAGCGCTTGTGGCCGAGGCCTCGGGTGCGCAGGCGCTCCAGGTTCGCGGGCTCGGTGTAGTCCGGGCCGTAGATGATCCGCAGGTACTCGCGTCCGCGGACCTTGATGCCCGGCTGGACCCAGCCCTTCTGCCCGCGGACGACGTTGGCCAGCGGCTTGACCACCATGCCCTCGCCGCCTGCGGCGGTCAGCTCGGTCCACCACGCGACGCCGGCGGCGACCGACGCCTCGTCGGTGGTGTCGACGGCGAGACGCTCCGTCCGACGTACGAGGGAAGGCGCCACGTCGACGAGCCTGTCCGCGATCGCCAGATGCCACGCGTGGTCGCGATCGGACCAGGCCTTCCCCTCCGTCGCGAGCACCTGGAACGGCGCGATCTGCACGCCGTCGAGTCCCGCGGTGGGCCACACGTACCGGCGGTAGGCGGCCGTGAACGCCTCGGCGTTGTCGGCGCGAGCCCGGGCACGTGTCAACAGGTCGGCGACGTCGACGCCGCGTTCGGCTGCGGCCTGCAGCGCGGAGACCGCGAGCGGTGCGGCGGCGCGGGCCGCGGCGCCGACCGCCGCGTACTGGTTGCGCAGCAGGTCCTCGGCCTTTGCAGACCACGGCAGCAGCTCGGCGTCCAGCAGCAGCCAGTCGGTGTCGAGCTCGTCCCACAGCCCCGCCGCGCCGATCGCCTCGCGCAGCCGCGCGAGCAGCTCTTCGGTCAGCGCCGGCGGGAAGAACGAGCGGCCGGTGCGGGTGTGGACCGCACCGGTCGAACCGTCCGTCGCGCCGAAGCGTGCGCGAGCGATGGCCTCGTGGCGGCACACCAACGCGACCGCGCGCGAGCCCATGTGCTTCTCCTCGCACAGCACCTCGGCGACGCCGCTGGAGCGGAAGTAGTCGAAGGCGGCGCTCGGGTGCTCGAGCAGGTCGCCCGCGGGCGCGGTCGCGCACGGCGACATCGTCGGCGGCAGATAGAGCAGCCACCGTGGCTCGATCGCGAAGCGGCTCATCACCTCCAGGGCGCCCGCAGCGTTCTCCTCGCGGACGGTGACCCGGCCGGCGAGCCGGGTCTCGACGCCGCGCTTGCCGAGCACGTCGGCGATCGACAGCTCCTCCGGCGCCCGCACCGGCGTGCCCGCAGCCGTGGCCGGGAACGGCTTGCTCGGCTGGTACCAGACCTGCTGCGCGGGAACGGAGACGATCTCCTTCTCCGGGTACCGCAGCGCGGTGAGCTTGCCGCCAAACACGGCGCCGGTGTCCAGGCACATCGTGTTGTTGATCCACTCCGGCTCTGGCGTGGGCGTGTGCCCGTAGAGCACCATCGCCCGGCCTCGGTAGTCGTCGGCCCACGGATAGCGCACCGGCAGCCCGAACTCGTCGGTTTCCCCGGTGGTGTCCCCGTAGAGCGCGAAGCTGCGCACCCGCGACGACGCACGGCCGTGATACGCCTCCTTGAGGCCGGCGTGCGCGACGACGAGCCGACCGCCGTCGAGGACGAGGTGCGAGACGAGGCCGTAGCAGAACGCCCGCGCCTGCGCCTTGAACGCGGGGTCCTCGGCGCCGAGCTGCTCGAGAGTCTCCGCCAGGCCGTGGGTCACCTGCACGTTGGCGCCGTCGAGCGCGCGGACGAGCTTGTTCTCGTGGTTGCCCGGTACGCAGAACGCGTTGCCCGTGTCGACCATGCCCATCACCAGGCGCAGCACGCCGGGGGAGTCCGGGCCGCGGTCGACGAGGTCGCCGACGAATACCGCCTTGCGCCCGGCCGGCGGGATCGCGTCGACCGGCCGGCCCAGTTCGTCGCGGACGAGGCCGTAGCCCAGCGTGGTCAGCAGTTCTTCGAGCTCGGCGCGGCATCCGTGGACGTCGCCGACCACATCGAAGGGCCCGCGCTCGTCCCTGAAGTCGTTGAGCAGCTTCTCCCGAACGATCGTCGCGGCGGCGACCTCCTCCTCGCTGCGCAGGACGTGGATTGTGCGGAAGCCCTCCTTGCCGAGCGCCTTGACGGAGCGCCGCAGCTGGTCGCGCTGCCGGCGCACCACGGCGGGCCCGAAGTCGCGGTCCGGACGGGCCTGCGTGCGCGCGACGCAGACCGCCTCGGGCAGGTCGAGCACGATCGCGACCGGCAGCACGTCGTGCGCGCGGGCGAGCGCGACCAGCTGCCGGCGACCCTCTGGCTGGACGTTGGTCGCGTCGACCACGGTCAGCTTCCCCGCGTCGAGGCGCTTGCCCGCGATGTAGTGCAGGACGTCGAAGGCGGTGTTGCTGGCCGCCTGGTTGTTCTCGTCGTCGCTGACCAGACCGCGACAGAAGTCGCTCGAGATCACCTCGAAGCGGCCGAAGTGCGTGGCCGCGAACGTCGACTTGCCCGACCCGCTGACCCCGATCAGACAGACCAGCGACAACTCCGGGATGGCCAGTGCGTTCATGTGGACCTCCGGAACACGGCCAGCTGCGTCGGCGGGCCGACCTCGGGGTCGTCCTCGCCGACCGGCAGGTACCGCACGCCGTACCCGTGCCCGGCCGCGACCTCCTCGGACCACGTGCGGAACTCCGCTCGGGTCCACTCGAACCGGTGGTCCGGATGGCGCATCGCGCCGGGGGCAAGGAACTCGTAGCGCACGTTGTGCTCCACGTTCGGCGTGGTGACGACGACCGTCCTCGGACGGGCGTGCGCGAACACCGCCCGTACGAGCGCGGGCAGCCGCGGCAGGTCGACGTGCTCGATCACCTCCATCAGCACTACGGCGTCCTTCCCCGCGAGTCGATCGTCGCGATAGGTCGCCGAGGACTGGATCAGCTCGATGCGGGCGCGCTTGCCGTCCGGCATCCGGTCGAAGTTCAGCCGCCGGTGCGCAATCGCCAGCGCGCGGTGCGAGACCTCCACGCCGAGGATCTCGACGAACGTCGGGTCCGCGATCAGCGCCCGCAACAGCGCGCCCTCCCCACACCCGAGGTCGACGACCGACCGCGCGCCCTCCGAGCGCAGCGCCGCAACGACTGCGCCCGCGCGCAACTGGGCGAGCGGGGTCCGCTTCTCCTCGGCGTCTTCGTCGGCCTCGACCGGCACGGCGTTGTCGAGGGATTCCGGCGCCGCGTCGTCGACCTCCGCCAGGCGCGCGATGGCGGACTGCCACAGGTCCTTCTGGTGGCTCAGGTACCGGCGGGTGATCAGCTCGCGCTCCGGATGCGCGGGCAGCCATGCACCGGCGGTGCGCATCAGCTTCTCGATCTCGTCCTGGCTCACCCAGTAGTGCTTGCCGTCGTCGAGCACCGGCATCAGCACGTACAGGTGACTCAGCGCCTCGGCGACGCGCAGTTCGCCGCGCAGCAGCACGTCGGCATACCGGGACGGGCCCCACTCCGGGACCTCCGGGTCGAGGGCCAGGCGCGTCGCCTCGACGGTCCAGCCGAGCGGGGCGAACAGGCGCTCGACGAGGTCCGATCCCCCGCGGCTTGGCAGGGCCGGGAGGCGAACCTCCAACGGGATCGGAATGGCGGCCAGCTCCGGGCGGGCGTCGCACCGGCCGGTCATGGCGGTGCGGAACACCTTGCTCAGGGCGACCGACAGCATCGACGACGCGGCGTAGGGGCGGTCGTTGACGTACTGCGCCAGCGCGAAGCCCTGGTCGCGTCCGCCTTTGCCGCGCACCAGCGCGATCGGGTCCACTTCGAGCAGCAGCGCGACGGTCGCCCGCTCCGCGCTCGCCTCGGGCCAGAACACGTGCGCGGTGCCGGCCGCGGTGTCGAAGGCCTGTGCCCTGTCGGGGTGCTTGTGCACCAGGTAGCCGAGGTCGGCGGCCTGGGGCATGGTCGTGGACAGGGTTAGCAGCACCCGGACAGTGTGCCGAAGCTGCCCGCCCCCGGCGTGGCAATTTCCTCCGGCTGCAAGCGCGTCGGCCACCCGCGCAGCCGGCTCAGCGAGCCCGCCTGACCCGGCCCTTCTCCACGACCACCGGGACCGGTGGCAGCGGGAGCAGGGCCGGGCCGGTCTGCACCGAGCCGTCGGCGATCCGGAAGCGGCTGCCGTGGCAGTAGCAGTGGATCGCTCCGTCCACCACCGCCCCGACGGTGCAGCCACTGTGCGTGCAGGCGGCCTCGAAGCCGCGAAACTCCCCGGGGGCGGGTTGGGTGATCACCAGGTTCTCCTTGGCGAAGACCTTTCCCCCGCCCACGGGGATCTCGACCGTGCGAGGTGCCGCTTCCTCGCTCCGGTCGCTGCTCGGCCCCGCGCCGGACACTGCCGTCCCGACGCCGGCGGCGAGGCCGAGCAGGCCGGCGGTGCGCAGCACCGTGCGCCGGGGCAGTTCCTCGGTCATGGGATCCTCGGGGCCGCTAGAAGACCGTGCAGCCGGGCGGCAGGAACGGGGTGAAGTCGTTCGCCTCGGCGAAGTTGAGCAGCCCCGGCTTGCCGGTGCGGTCGGCGCCCATGCCCCAGTACATGGTCAGGAACGTGGCGGGCTCGGAGTTCTCGGGGACGCGCACCAGGTGCAGGTCGTGGTGGACGTGGGACACGGCGTCGCCCGCGACGTTCTCCTCGACCTTGGCGCAGCCAGTGTCGGTCGCGACGTAGGTCTCGCTCGTGCCCTTGAGCTGGAACGCGATGCCGGGGGAGTGCCGGTACCAGCCGGTGGAGGTACCCGGCAGGACGTTGTCGATGTTCACGATCAGGACGTCTGCGCCGTCGGGGACCTTGGACCGCGCCGCTGCGATGTGCGAATGGGCCGGACCCGTCCCGATCTTCCCCCACAGGCCCTGGCCGAGGTCGGTGGCGCTCACGCCTGCGGCAGCCGCCCGGTGCGAGCCGCTCGCGCAGCCTGCGGGTGCCTTGGCCGCCTTCCCCTCCAGCAGGGGGCGGCCGGTCGTCGTGCCGAGGCCGTCGAAGTAGCCGATCAGCGCGGCGTTGGAACTCGCGGTGTTGCTGACGTGCAGGGTGCCCGCCGGCAGCACGGCGACCTCGGGAGCGGCGTACTCGCGAGCCGCGCAGCCGGCGGCGGAAACGACCTTCACCGTCCCCGAGGTGACCGCGAGCACCGTCATGCCAGGTTGGGTGCGCCATCCCGTGCTCGAGCCGGGGGTCAGCGTGTAGGTCCCCATGTAGGCGCCGGTTCCCGGCGCGACGCTCGCCGTTGCCGCGCCCACGGCGGGTCCGCGGGCGACGTTGTCGAACGTCGCGACGCCGTGCGGCGGCGTGGCCAACGCCACGCCCGTCGCCAGCACCGTTCCGAGCGCAACGGCCGCTCCGCCGATGGATGTTCGCAACACTGTCGACCTCCCGGGCTGCTCTTCGTGCCTGTGGGGAAGACTCTGCGCCCGCCGGGGCCCGGGATCGTCCGTCTTAAGGCTGAGATGTCCCGGGATGTGTCGGGTTGTCGACAGATGGGTGAGATCGGCCGGTCAACGCCGCTGGGCTGCCGCCTGCAGCAGGGGCAGGGTCCGATGCGGGATCTGCGCCGCCAGCGCGATCGTCGTTGCGCTGCGGCGGATCGCCGGATCCGCGAGGACGAGGTCGAGGACGCGCTGCAGGTCCGCGTTCGAGCGGGCGACGACGCGGCACATGACGTCCATGTCGCCGGAGATCGTGTGCGCCTCGAGGACCTCGGGGATTGCCGAGAGGTGGGCGGCGACCGCGTCGTGCCCGGCGCCTTGGGCGATCTGCAGGGTCACGAACGCGGTGACGCCGTACCCGAGGGCCGCCGGGTCGAGGTCCGGGCCGTACCCGGTGACGACGCCTTCGCGGGCGAGTCGGTCCAGGCGCGCCTGCACGGTGCCGCGGGCGACGCCGAGCCGGCGCGAGGCCTCCAACACCCCAATGCGGGGCTCGGTGGCGAGCAGGTCCACGAGTTGTGCGTCCAGGTCGTCGACGGTCACCCAAGCATTGTGCGCACTCTGTCCACCGTAGCGCAGCATTTGCTGTGCAAAATGACCAGCCATCTAGGGTTCGATTGCGCACAATGCCCGACGCCGTCATCGTTGGGCGACGTCCGACTCGGAGGTCGCCACGATGAAGGCCCGCCCGCCGCTCGACCCGGTCGTCACGCTGCACACCGGTTGCGCCCCCGAGCCGTTCGAGCTGCTCGGGATCGACCACCTGCGGTTCGAGGTGGGCAACGCCCGGCAGGCCGCGTACTTCTACTCGACCGCCTACGGGATGACCGTCGTCGCGTACCGCGGTCCCGAGCAGGGCTACCGCGACGTGGTCGAGTACGTCCTCGAGTCCGGCAGCGCCCGATTCGTGATCGCGGGCGCCGTGCGCCGCGGCACCGACGTCGCCTGGCACGTCGCCGACCACGGCGACGGCGTCCGCGACATCGCCCTGGAGGTCCCCGACGTCTGGGACGCCTACGCGCTGGCGTGCTCCCGCGGCGCTCGGGGCCTGACGCCGCCGACCGTGGTCGAGGACGAGCACGGACGCGTCGTCACCGCGGCGATCGCCACCTACGGCGCCACCCGGCACACGCTGATCGACCGCTCCGACTACCGCGGCCCGTTCCTGCCCGGCTTCGTTGCACACGCGCCGATCGGCCGCCCCGGCCCCCGGGTGTTCGTCGGCGTCGACCACGTCGTCGGCAACGTCGAGCTGGGCCGCATGGACGAGTGGGTCGGCTTCTACAACCGGGTCATGGGCTTCACGAACATTGCCGAGTTCGTCGGCGAGGACATCGCCACCGAGTACTCGGCGCTGATGTCCAAGGTCGTGGCCGACGGCGCCCGCAAGGTGAAGTTCCCGCTCAACGAGCCGGCAGCGGGCAAGAAGCGCTCGCAGATCGACGAGTTCCTCGAGTTCTACGGCGGCCCCGGCGTGCAGCACGTCGCGCTGGCGACCGAGGACATCCTGGCCGCGGTCGACGAGATGCGCGCGGCGGGCGTGGAGTTCCTCGCCACCCCGGCGAGCTACTACGACGATCCGGAGCTGTGCGCCCGCATCGGCGCCATCCGCGTGCCGGTCGAGGAGCTGAAGTCCCGCGGCATCCTCGTCGACCGCGACGAAGACGGATACCTCCTGCAGATCTTCACCCGCCCCGCCCAGGACCGCCCGACGGTCTTCTTCGAACTCATCGAGCGGCACGGCTCCGCCGGCTTCGGCAAGGGCAACTTCAAGGCCCTGTTCGAGGCCATCGAGCGCGAACAGGACCTGCGCGGCAACCTCTAGGGCAGCGGCTGTTCGAGGGTCCCGCCCGAGAACGGCAGCGGCGGGAAGTTTTCTTCCGGTCGGTCCGACGCTGCCTCGTGCACCAGCAGCAGGGCGACCGCGACCATCAGCAGGACAACGACCGCGGCCCCGGCGAGTTCGATCACGTCGAACCGGCGAACCGCGAGTTGAAGCCGCGGTTCGGGCGACCGGTGGATCGTGTGCGACGTCCTGCGCGCAGCGCTCATTGCCATCTCCTCGTGGAGGCGGCCCCGTGTGTCGCAGAGGGTAGACCCGGTCGGTCTAGCCGTCCACCGCGACGTCGGCACGGTAGGTGTAGTCGCAGTTCCACGTCGCCCGGTCCGCCCCAACGGCTACGGCCGCGTCCGCGGGCGTGGCGCGGCGCCGCTTGCGCTCGGCGGTCGTGCCCACGGCAGCCTTCCCACGGTGTGGATCACGCCGAGGGTACGCCGCCGCCGGGTGTCCGGCGCAGTGCCGAATGTCAGAGAGCGAGCGCGAGACGAAGCGCCTGGTCGACCCGGTGCATGGTGGTGCGGCTCAACGATCCGAGCAGGTCGGCCAACTCGTCCTTGTGCAACTGCTCGATGCAGTCGGCGTTCACGTGGCCGACCAGCGGATCGGCCGATCCGAGCTCGACCCACGTCGGCAGGTCGCGAGCGGTCGTGGTGATCCGCACGGCGACGATCTCCGAGAGGACGCGATTGCGACCGTTGTTGGACACCACCAACCACGGCTTGGGCCCGTAGCCCAGGTCGGCCCAGTAGACCTGACCGCGCGCAACCGGCCCGCTCACGCGAATCCGGTCTCGGATTCGACTGCAGCGCGCCGGCGCCGTCGGGCACGCAGGGACGCTGCTTCCTCGGCGGACTCGTACGGGTAGTGCGGGTTGTCCGCGACGGCTCCCCGGTACGCGGTAGCCAACTTCTCCTCCTGTAGGCGATCCCAGGCCTGTCGGATCGCATCCTGAACGGCCGCCGACCTGCTGCGCTGCCCTACGGACAGCTCGTCGAGCATGCGGTCGGTGTCCGCGTCCAACCGAACGGTCATCGCCTTTGTCATACATGAACGATACCTAACTCGGTATCAGAGTCGACGGTCATGCCGATACCGCGACCGTGCTCCCGGTCTCCCGCTTGATCACGTGCAGGCGGTTCGGGATGCGCTGCTTCAGTTCCGATACGTGGCTCACGATGCCGACTGCGCGCCCGCCGGCGCGCAGACCGTCGAGGACGTCCATGACCCGGTCGAGGGTGGTTTCATCGAGCGAGCCGAAGCCTTCGTCGACAAACAGCGATTCCAGGCGGGTGCCGCCGGCCTCGCCGCACACGACGTCCGCCAACGCCAACGCCAACGCCAGGCTCGCCTCGAAGGTCTCCCCTCCGGACAGGGTCGCGGTATCCCGGTGCTTGCCGGTCCAGTTGTCCAGAACCAGTAGACCGAGACCCGCCTTCTTGCGGGCGTCCCGACCTTCGTCCGTGTGGATGAGCGAGTACCTGCCTTCGCTCATTCGACTCAGATGTCCGCTCGCGACCTGCGCGATCTCCTCGAGACGCGCGGCGAGGACGAACGCGGAGAGTGCCATGCGCTTCGAGTTCGCTCCCTGACCGGCCGTCAGATCCGATACCGACTTGGCAGTGTGGGCCCGGTGCTGCAGTTCTGGCAGGCGCTCGAGCAGCGCGGTGAGTGCGGGCACCGTCCGGGAAAGCCCCTGGACCTGGCGTTCGGCGCGGCCCTGGGCGAGAAGCGCGGCCTCGTGCTCGGCGTGGGCGGCCCGCTCCACGAGTTCGGCGGCCGCGGCGTCCGCCGGGCGCGACAGATCGACGGACAGTTCTGGGTCGGCGAGCAACGCGGAGTTTCCCGCGCAGGCATCCCGGTGCGCGGCGATCCGCTCCGCCGCGTCCGCGCGCCACCCCGCCTCCCGCAACGCCGCCCCGGCCGCGGCGACGTCCCCGCACGCGTCGGCGCCGTCGGAACCGGGGGTCGTGCAGAAGCCCGCTGCGGCACTCGCACGGCGCGCCTCGAGTTCGGCTGCGGTCAATGTGCGCCCGGCCCGCTCGACGTTCTCGAGCGCCGCGGCCGCCGCCTCGGCCGCTTCCGCGAGGCGGCCCGCACGGTCCACCGCAGTGGCGAGATCCGGACTCTCGCCCAGTTGGGTCAGGAGCTCGGCACGGCGTGCGCCGGCGCGATCGCGTGCGGCTCGGGCTTCGCGGTCGTGTGCGGCCGCGTCCGCCTCGGTACTGGCGATTGCGGCGGCAAGCGCGATCAGTTTGGTGTCTAGCGCGGTCAGGTCGGCGTCGGCTTCGCCCAGGGTCGCAGCCGTCCGCTTCAGGACGGCGGCCTGTTCCTTGGCCTGCTTCGCCGCCACCGTCGTGCCGACGACATCGGGTTCGAGTTCGAACTCGGCGAGTTCGGCCACGACCGCCGCCCAGCGCGTCTGGAGCGATCCGAGGGCTTCGCTCGCCGCCTTCAGATCGCCGGCGAGTCCTGTGGCGATCTTCTCCGCCTCCCGGAACCGGTCGGCTGCCGCGTCCTCGACGTCCATGCCCACCTGTTCGGCGGACATCTGCGGTACGTCGGGGTGGTCAAGCGAGCCGCACACCAGGCAGGGGGCGTCGTCCACTAGAAGCGCAGCCAACTCGACGCGCATGGCGTCGATTCGAGCCTCGCGCACGGTCAGGTACTCGCCGCGGCGCTGGAGTTCGAGCTCCTTGGCTTCCTGCTGACGCCGTGTCAGATCGATGCACCCGTGCTCTGCGCGCGCCAGCTGGGGACGGACCTCGGCGGCTGCGGCCAGGGCGCGGGCACGTTGATCCGCGGCGGTCCAGGCCGCAGCGGCCGCGACTGCCGCCTCGCGCCGTGCCACCAGTCCCTCCCGTTGCGCCGCGAGCTCTTCCCGGCGGACCCCGGCGGCGTTCGCCGAGGCGCGGGCGGCCGCGGCCGCGGCGAGCGCCCGCTCTGCGGCGAGGTCTTCCGCGTCCGCCTCGCCGGCGAGCGACTTGAGCTGCTCCAACGCACCGCGGTGTCTGTCCTGGTCCTTGGCGACCTGCCGCAGTGCGGCGGGCGTGGTGGCTGCGGGCGCCTCCGGCGCCGTGGCCGCCGCGATCAGATCGGCCGCGTGCTTCACCGCGAGGGCCGCAGCGTTGCGGGACGTGTCCAGGGCGGCCGCCGCCTCGCCGACGGCACGCAGGGCGGGCGCGACCTCCGCGGCCCGGGCGGCCGCGTCGGCCACCAGGGCGAGCGCGTCGATCGGGCCGGCCGCCGCCGTCAGCTCCCGCCGGTGTGCCTCGGCCGTACGCCGCTTTTCCTGCCGGGACGCAAGCGTGCGTGTCGCCTCGGCGCTGGCGCGCGCCGTGGTCAGCGCCGCGGTCGCGGTTTCGAGATAGCGCCTGGCGGCCGTTACGCCGGCCTCGTGCTGCATCAACAGGTCGGTGGCCCACACGGCTTCCGGGACACCGGCGGGTGCCTCGACCTCGGCGTGCTGCGCGACGAGGGCGGCGGCCTTGTCGATCTCGGTCAGGTGGGCGCTCAGCTCGGTGCCGGTACGCCGCGCACGCTCGGCAAGCCAGCGTTCCACGTCCGCGAAGCGCTGGGTGCCGAAGAGCTTCTTCAGCAGCTCGGCGCGGTCCTTCGAGTCCGCCCGGAGGAAATCCGCGAACTTTCCCTGCGGAAGCATGATCACCTGAAAAAACTGATCCGCCGTCATGCCGACGCGGTCGGCGATCTCCAGGTCCGCCTCGGCCACCCGCGACGAGAGGGTCTCCCAGGCGGTGCCGTTCCACCGCTCGAGCAGGACGCTCGCCTGCTCGGTGGTGGTACCGCCGCCGTGCTTCTTGGCACGCTCCTGCGCCGGGCGGCGAGTGATGCGCAGCCGCTGCCCGCCGAGGGTGGCCTCCAGGCAGACGGACGTGGCGGCGGCTGCGGCCGCGTGGTCCGAGCGCAGCCGTTTGGCTTCCCAGCGGGTGCCGGGCACACGTCCGTAGAGCGCGAAGCCGAGCGCGTCCAGGAGGGTTGTCTTGCCCGCGCCCGTCTCGCCGTGCAGGAGGAACAGCCCGCCTGCGGCGAGGTCGTCGAAGTCGACGCGCACCGTCTCGGCGAACGCGCCGAACGCCGTGACCTTCAGGAAGTGGGGCCTCATGCGCGGGCCTCGCTTCGCTCGGCGCGCGCACGAGGCCAGATGGCGCTCTGTTTGCTGCGCTCGCTTCGCTCGCTCATGCGGCACCGACCGTGGCCGCGAGCGGGTCCTGGTCCTCGGCGATGCGCACGCACTCGAAGGCCTGGCCGAGCAGGGCAGCCTCGGCCGCCTCGGCCGCGGCGCCGCGGACCAGCGTCACGAAGTCCAGCGCGAGGTCCAGATCGCTGCGACCGCGCACGCGCTCGGCGTAGCTCCGCTCGTCCGTGGCCACGCCCTCCGGCTCGAACGTCAAGGTCAACGCGTGCGGGAAGCGGGCGCGCAGCCGGTCCATCGGCGCCTCGGGCCGGACGGCGTCGGTGACGGTGGCGGCCACGAAGTCGTTCTCGAGCCCGGCGTGGGCCGGGTCGGCGAGCAGCTCGGCGAGCGTGCCGCGCAGCGTGCCGAGCCGGCGGAACACCGGTGCGGGCACGGACTCCACGCGGCACAGGCCCGTGGCGTCGAGCTCGACCAGCCAGCTGGCCTTGGTGTGCCCCGCCTCGGAGAAGGAGTACGGCAGGGGAGATCCGCTGTACCGCAGGTGCGGCGCCAGGGTCTGCGGGCCGTGGAGATGGCCGAGGGCCACGTAGTCGAAGCCGTCGAACAGCGAGGTGGGCACCGCCGCGACTCCACCGACCGACACGTCGCGCTCCGACGCCGAGGCGGCGCCCCCGTTCACCCAGCCGTGCGCCAGGGCGACCGAGCGCAGCCCCGGCCGAGTGGCGAGATCCGCCCGCGCCGCATTCGCCGCCGCGCCCAGGACCGCGACGTGCGTGCGGTCCACGCCCGCGCCGGTGGCCACGGCGGCGGGCTCCAGGTACGGAATCGGGTACAGCGCGACCGGGCCGTGCTCGTCCCCGAGCAGTACGGGCTCGCCCGCCTTCTCCGGCCGCGTGCGCAGGTACAGGCCGCCGCCTTCGAGGACGCGCGAGTTCACCCCGAGCCGGGTCGCCGAGTCGTGGTTGCCGCTGATGACCACGACCTTCGCCCCGGCCGAGGTCAGCCGGAACATGGCCTCGTCGTAGAGGTCGACGGCGTCCACCGGCGGCAGCGCCCGGTCGTACACGTCCCCGGCGACGAGCACCACGTCGATTCGTTCGGACGCAACCAACTCGACGAGGTGGTCGACGAAGGCGGCCTGGGCGCCGAGCAGATCCGCCCGGTGCAGGCTGCGGCCGAGATGCCAGTCCGAGCTGTGCAGCAATCGCATGGCTGCGACGTTAGGCGGGACCTCCGACAGTTTCGGCGAGGCTTGCCGAGCCGAAGACGGTCACAGTTGAGACGGCGCACCCGCTGCCGCCCGAGGTCGTGACCGGTGTGACGAGTGAGTCGACACGTCCCGGCCCGGGTGGGTTGATTGAGACCTCGTCCGATGGTGGAACGATGTACCCGTGTCCGTCTCCCCGACCGAGGTCGAGCAGCCGCAGGGCGACGTCCTGCTCAAGTTCGACGTCCCCTGGGTGACGATCGTCTGGAACGATCCGATCAACCTGATGTCGTACGTGACCTACGTCTTCCAGAGCTACTTCGGGTACTCCAAGGAGCACGCCACCAAGTTGATGATGGACGTGCACCAGGCCGGCCGCGCCGTGGTCTCCAACGGCAGCCGCGAGGAGATGGAACGGGACTGCAACGCCATGCACGGCTACGGCCTCTGGGCCACCCTCCAGCAGGACAAATGACCGGTCGGATGCGCAGGGAGCGCGGCGGTTCGGTGATCGTCGCCTTCGCACCGGGCGAGGCCGAGGTCATCCGCGCCGCCTTCGGCGACCTGCTCGAGCTGCTCGACGAGCGCGCCCCGGAGGGCGAGGCCGAAGAGATCGCGCCAGGCGTCCCGAACCCCTTCGGCGCCCCCGGCAACGACGAGCCACCCGAGGACGAGGCGCTGCTGCGGCTGTTCCCGGACGCCTACCCGGACGACCCGGAGGCCGCGGCGGAGTACCGCCGGTTCACCGAGGGCGACTTGATCGCCCGAAAGCGCGCCAACATCGCGATCCTGCTCGCCGGCATCGCGCAGGCCGAGGAGGGCGGGTCGGTCCGCCTCGACGAGGACGCGGTTCTGGCCTGGCTGCTCGCGATCAACGACCTGCGCCTCGCGCTGGGCACCCGGCTGGAGATTGTCGAGGACTACGACGAGCTGGTCGAAAGCCTCGACGAGGAGGACCCGCGGATGCCCGCCTTCGCGCTCTACGAGTGGCTTACCGGCTTCCAGGAGATGCTGGTCGGTACGCAGCGCGCCTGACGGTAAACTCGACCCCCGTGCTACGGATCGACCAGGCCATTCACGACGCGATCGTCGCCCACGCCCGCCGGGACCACCCCGACGAGGCGTGCGGAGTCGTTGCCGGGCCAGTCGGTTCGGACACCCCCACGCGGTTCGTGCCCATGGCGAACGCGGCCCGTTCGACCACGTTCTACGAGTTCGACTCGATGGACCTGCTGAAGCTGTACCGCGACATGGACGACCGCGACGAGGTCCCCGTGGTCGTGTACCACTCGCACACCGCCACGGAGGCCTACCCGTCGCGCACGGACGTCTCCTACGCCTCCGAACCCGACGTGCACTACGTTCTGGTGTCCACCAAGGACCCGGACGTGGTCGAATTCCGGTCGTTCCGGATCGTCGACGGAGTGATCACCGAAGAGCCGGTAGAGGTCACCTCGGCGGCCTGACCTGGGAACATCGGCCGGTACCACGCGGTTGACCCGACGACCTGCAACGCACGCACGAGACGAGCACTGGAGTTCATTCGATGGCCATCGAGGTCCGCATCCCGACGATCCTGCGCCAGTACACCGACGGCGAGAAGGCCGTCGAAGGCGCCGGCGCCACCCTGGACGAGCTCTTCGACGACCTCGAGTCCCGCCACACCGGCCTGCGCGCCCGCCTCGTCGACGAGAACGGCCTGCGCCGGTTCGTGAACGTCTACCTGAACGACGAGGACGTCCGCTTCCTCGGCGGCCTGAAGACCGAGCTCAAGGACGGGGACAGTGTGACCGTCCTGCCCGCCGTCGCCGGCGGGAGCCGGCCAGACGCTGTAGGCGGCTGACCACTTCATGCGGTACGACTCGCTGCTGGACTCCGTCGGCAGGACCCCGCTGGTGGGCCTGCCGCGGCTTTCGCCGTCTGCGGACGTCCGGCTGTGGGCCAAGCTCGAGGACCAGAACCCCACCGGTTCGATCAAGGACCGCGCGGCGCTGAAGATGGTCGTCGAGGCGGAGAAGGAGGGCCGGCTGCGGCCCGGCTGCACCATCCTCGAGCCGACCAGCGGCAACACCGGCATCTCGTTGGCGATGGCCGCGAAGATGAAGGGCTACCGGATCGTCTGCGTGATGCCGGAGAACACCTCCGAGGAGCGGCGGCAGATCCTCGCCATGTGGGGCGCGGAGATCGTGTCCTCCCCGGCCGCCGGCGGCTCCAACGAGGCGGTCCGCGTCGCCAAGCGTCTGGCCGAGGAGCACCCGGACTGGGTGATGCTCTACCAGTACGGCAACCCGGCCAACGCGCAGGCGCACTACGAGGGCACCGCCCCGGAACTGTTCGAAGACCTGCCGAGCATCACCCACTTCGTGGCCGGGCTCGGCACCACCGGCACGCTGATGGGCGTCAGCCGGTACTTCAAGGACCACAAGCCGGACGTCGTGATCGTCGCCGCCGAGCCCCGGTACGGGGAGCTGGTCTACGGCCTGCGGAACATGGACGAGGGCTTCGTTCCGGAGCTCTACGACCCCTCGCTGATCGACGCCCGGTTCTCCGTCGGCCCGCGGGACGCGGTGCGCCGCACCCGCCAGCTGATCGAGGAGGAGGGCATCTTCGCCGGCATCTCCACCGGCGCGATCCTGCACGCAGCACTGGCCCAGGCCGCCAAGTCCGTGGCCGCCGGCGAGCGGGCGGACATCGCCTTCGTCGTCTGCGACGGCGGCTGGAAGTACCTCTCCACAGGCGCGTACACCGGCACGATCGCCGAGGCCGAGGAAAGGCTCGAAGGCCAACTCTGGGCCTGATTCGCGGGGCCCGACGGGCGCCTCGCTGCGTTGTCGTCGTCGCCGATCCGCAGTGCCCCTCAGGAGCGGGCGGGATCGGCTTCCTCCTCCGCCTTGCGATGCATCCCGCCGGCTCCCCGCGAATCCCCCACCCCTCATGTGGGGGTGTGAATCTGTCACCGGTTCGATCTCCGACCCTCGCGTCACCCGGTTGGAGCAATCAGTATTCGCGAATCCGCACCCGATGACTCAGAGGATCGCGATGACGTACACGACGTTCGGTGAGGCCTTCGTCCCCATGCAGGGCGACGAGTCGATGCGCTCCGCGGAGCGCGTCCTGCCTCTGGTTTTCGACCTGGTGCACCCCGCCAGCGTCCTCGAGATCGGCTGTGGCGACGGCGCCTGGCTGACCATGGCACGGCGCCTCGGCGCAGAGCGCATCTTCGGAGTCGACGAGGCCCAGTCCGACCGGTTGCGCCTGTCCGCCGAGGAATTCGACACCGCCACCATGTCGGCGCTCGGAGAACTTCCCGGCCCGTTCGACCTCGCCATGTGCCTGGAGGTCGCGAGCCGTCTCAACGAGACCCACGCCGTGCAGATGGTCGAGGCCCTCTGCGACACCGCCGACGTCGTGCTCTTCTCGTCGGCCATCCCCGGTCAGGGCGGCTTCGGGCACCGCAACGAGCAGTGGCCGACGTACTGGGAGGCGCTGTTCGGGGCGTTCGACTTCCGCATGGTGGACTGCCTGCGCATCCGTCTGTGGGACGACCCGATGGTCGACCCGTGCTACGCGCAGAACGCGATGCTCTACGTCCGCCGGGCGCGCCTGGAGCACGACGCCCGCCTGCGCGAGGCGCGTATGGAGAACGGGATGATGCCGCTGTGCGCGGTGCACCCGGGCATGTTCAGCGACTTCGCGAAGCCGTCGGCGCCCGAGCGGCCCGACCCCCGGCCGAGCCTTCCGACCCCGCGCATGTGGGAGTCGCTGCGCGACGGCTAGGTGCTTGGATGCCTGGATGACCTTCACACACCGTCACATCTCCTGTGGCGAGGTAGAGATAGCAACCTGGACGGGCGGCTCTGGGCCGCCCGTCCTGCTGTTGCACGGCTTCCCGCAGACGCATGCGATGTGGCTTCGCGTCGCCGAGCGGCTGGCCGCCGACTACACCGTGGTGCTGACCGACCTGCGCGGCTACGGCTCCAGCTCCAAGCCGCGGGGGAGCGACTCGCACGTCGAGTACTCGAAGCGTGCGATGGCCGCCGACCAGGTCGCGGTCATGGACGCACTCGGCTTCGACCGCTTCGCGGTCGTCGGACACGACCGCGGCGGCCGGGTCGGGCACCGTCTCGCGCTGGACCACCGCGACCGCGTCGAGCGTCTCGCCGTGCTCGACATCGTCCCGACCCTCGAGGTCTTCCGCACCACCGACGAGGCGCTGGCCCGGGTCTACTACCACTGGTTCTTCCTGGCCCAGCCCGCCCCAATGCCCGAGACGCTGATCGGCGGGGACCCGGAGTACTACCTCCGCTTCTGCCTCGACGCCTGGACCGCGGACCCGGACTGCTACGAACCCGACGCGATGGCCGACTACGTCCGCGCGTGGTCCGACCCCGCTACCGTCCACGCGGCGTGCGAGGACTACCGGGCCGGAGCGAGCATCGACCTCGAACACGACGAGGCCGACCTCGACGCCCCCCTCGAGTGCCCGGTCCTCGTGCTGTGGGGCGCAAAGGGCTTCGTCGGCAAGCGCTACGACCCACTGGCGAGCTGGCGTGCCCGCGCCCGCGACGTGCGCGGGTTCGCCGTCGACTCGGCGCACTTCCTCCCCGAGGAGGTGCCGGGGGAGACCTACGAGCGGCTGCGGGACTTCTTGGCCGGTGGATAGACCGTCGGAAGCACTTGGACGAGCTGCGCGAGCCGGGGAGTGAACCGGCCCTCGCCCCACGGCAGGTCGGGCTCGTTCGACACTGCGGTCACGAAGACGCCGGCGATCAGAGTGATCGCCAGGTACAGCGCCTCGTCGGAGTCCGCGCCGGGGCCGAGTTCGCCTCGGCGCACCGCCTCGGCCAGGGCGCCTTTGCGGAGGGCGAGCTCTGCGTGGCTGGGCGCCAACGCCGCCTCCGACGGCTCGAAGCCAGGCACCGGGCGCCAGAACATCAGCTGCGCCATCGCCTGGTGCTCCAGTCCCCACCGGCCGGTGGCCTCCAGCCCCGTCACGAGCGCGTCGAGTCCGGGCTGCGCTGCCTCCATGGCGGCCTGCAGCATCGTGCAGTGTTCGCGTTGGCCGCGCTCGAACAGCGCGTCGTAGACGGCGTTGAGCGAGGGGAAGTACTTGTACAGCGAGGGTGGGCGAACGCCGAGGCGACGCGCCACCTCCGACAGGCTCAGCCCGGTCACGCCCTCGTCGCGCATCACCGCCTCGGCGATGTCGAGGATCTCCTCGATGGTCTCCTCGCGGCGCCGGGCTCGGCGATCGCCAATCTCCACGGGCGCTGTCATCCCGTAGATGTTAGCAAATGTTTCGATTGACAGCTATGGCTACAGGTCGTAGCTTTCGCTGCATCTCCACTCGAACGCCCTCCACGAAGGCGGAGTTCCCATGACCGAGCAGCCGAATCCCGCCCACATCCTGCAGATCGGCTTCGGGTTCTGGCCCGCCAAGACTCTGCTCGCCGCCGTCGAACTCGGCCTGTTCACCGTGCTCGCCGAAGGTGCACTGACGGGCCCTCAGATCGAAGAGCGGCTGGGGCTCGGCTCGCGCGCCACCTACGACTGGCTCGACGGTCTGGTCGCCCTCGGGCTGCTCGAGCGCGAGGGTTCGGGCACGACCGGCATCTACTCGAACACCCTGGACACCGGCACGTTCCTCGACGCCAAGTCCCCGGCGTGGGTCGGCGGCATCCTCGAGATGGCGAACGCTCGCCTGTACCCCTTCTGGGGCGGGCTCGGCGAGGCCCTGCAGACCGGCCAGCCGCAGAACGAGGTCAAGCACACGGGCACCTCGATGTTCGAAGAGCTCTACTCCGACCCGGCCCGCCTCGAACAGTTCATGCGCGCCATGGCAGGCATCTCCGCGGGCAACTTCCACGCCCTGGCGCAGAAGGTCGACTTCTCGCAGTGGAACACCGTCTGCGACGTGGGCGGCGCCACCGGTCAGCTCTCGATCATCCTCGCGCAGCACCACGCGCACCTGCACTGCCAGAGCTTCGACCTGCCGATCGTCGTGCCCATCGCCGAACGCACCATCGCCGAGGCGAAGCTGACCGACCGCGTCGAGGCCGTCGGCGGCGATTTCTTCGCCAACCCCCTGCCCACAGCGGACGTGATCACGATGGGCATGATCCTGCACGACTGGAACCTGGACCGTAAGAAGCACCTGATCCGTCAGGCCTACGACGCCCTGCCCTCCGGCGGCGCGCTCATCATCGTCGAGAACCTCATCGACGACGACCGCCGCGAGAACGTCTTCGGTCTGATGATGTCGCTGAACATGCTCATCGAGTTCGGCGACGCCTTCGACTTCACCGGCGCGGACTTCCGCAGCTGGTGCGAAGAAGCCGGCTTCTCCTCCGTCGAGGTCGTCCACCTCGCCGGCCCCGCATCGGCAGCGATCGCCTACAAATGAACGCGACCGCGCTCGACCAGTGGCTGGTGGAATTCTTTCGTACCGTCGACGCCAGGGACGCCACGGCGTTCGCGGAGGCGTTCACCGACGACGGCCGCTTCCGCTTCGGCAACGGCGCACCCGTGGTCGGCCGCGAGGCGGTGGAGGTCGCCGCCGCGGGCTTCTTCGCGTCGATCGCCGGGCTGAGCCACGACATCGTCGCCGTGTGGTCCGGCCACTGGGAGGGCGGCGACGTGCGCAGCGTGGAGGCGACGGTGACCTACACCCGCCTGGACGGCAGCCGCACCGAGGCGATCCCCGTCGTCACCACGATCCGGCTCGTGGGGGACCGGATCGCGGACTACCGAATCTTCATGGACATTGCCCCCCTGTTTGCCACCTAGCCCGAGGAGACTGCCATGTCGTACAACGTGTTCGATCCCGCCTCGAAGAGCACCCTGCTGACCGTGCTGGAGCGCGAGGCCACCGACTTCATGGTCCTCACCGACGAACTGACCCGGTGGGAGGCGCCGACGGCGTGCGACGCGTGGCAGGTGCGCGACATGGCCGGACACATGATCGACGCCACCGAGGGATACTTCCCCGGCTTCGAACTGGCCCGTGCCGGCCAGGAGTCCACCGACACCCCCATCGGCCTCAAGCCGATGGCCGAGCGCCTCGACGTCCGCGCCCGCGCCTTCCGCGAGGCCTCGCAGGCCGAGGTCATGAACCGCCTGCGCCAGGACTACGGCAAGGCGATGGGCATCTACGAGGGCCTGTCCGAGACCGACTGGATGGGCACGATGGTCTACCACCCCTACGCCGGCCCACTGCCCGCCGCGTTCTACCCGTGGTTCCAGCTCGTCGACTACGGCGTCCACGCCTGGGACATCCGCGAGGGCCGCGGCGACACCCACAAGCTCGCCAACGACACCGCCGACCTGCTGGCCCCCCTGGCGCTGATCGTCTACCAAATCACCGCAGAGACGGACAACGTCGACGAGCCGTTCTCGATCGGCATCCGCAACACCACCGGCGCCAACGCAGGCACCTGGCGCTACACCGCCGCCAAGGAGGGCCTGGCCTACGAGCCCGGCCCGGTGGACGACCTGCCCACCGTGATCGAATTCGAGGCGGACGAACTCGTCCTCACCTCCTACGGCCGCATCAAGGGCGGCACCGTCAAGGGCGACCAGAGCGTCGCGGACAGGTTCAATTCGCTGTTCTTCGCCATCTGAGGGATCGTCATGACCATCGACATCGCGGCGATCGACGCCGACCGTGACCTGATCGCGGCGGCGTACCTGAAACCGGCGGGGGAGCGGCCGCCCAGCAGTGCCCGCGGCGTGCACCACATCGCGCTGCTGTCCTTCGACGTGCGCCGCACCATCGAGTTCTACCAAGGCCTGCTGGAGTTTCCGCTCACCGAGATCTTCGAGAACCGGGACTACCAGGGGTCCAACCACTTCTTCTTCGACATCGGCCACGGCAACCTGCTGGCGTTCTTCGACTTCCCGGGCCTGGACCTCGGCCCGTACTCCGAAGTGCTCGGCGGACTGCACCACTTGGCGATCTCGGTGCCGCCGGAAAAGTGGACGTACCTGCGAGGCAAGCTCGAGGCGGCCGGCGTCGAGTACGTCATCCACAGCAAGACGTCGATGTACTTCAACGACCCGGACGGCGCACGGATCGAACTGATCTCCGACGACCTCGGCGGCATGTACGGGATGCAGGTGCTCTAGGTGCACCCCTTCGTGCACGAGGCGCTGCCCGGCCGGGTGGTCTTCGGCGTCGGCTCCGTGGCGAGCCTGCCCGAGGAGCTGGACCGGCTGGGCTGCGCCCGGGCGCTGCTCGTCACCGAGGCTCGCGGCAAGGCGGTGGGGGACGAGGCGGCCGAACGCCTCGGCGCTCGGGCCGTGCTCCGGATCGCCGAGGTGCGGCAGCACGTCCCGGCCGAGGACGTCGCGGCTGCGTTGGACCTGATCGCCGGGCAGGAGATCGACTCCCTCGTGGCGATCGGCGGCGGCTCGGCCATCGGCCTGGCCAAGGCGCTCGCCGCCACGCTCGCAGTGCCGATCGTCGCGGTGCCCACCACGTACTCCGGCTCCGAACTCACCGCGTACTACGGCGTCACCGAAGGCGGTCACAAGCGCACCCGGCGGGACCTGCGCGTGCTGCCGGCAGTCGTCGTCTACGACCCGGTGCTGACCGTTCCGCTCCGCGCACCGGTCACCGCGGCCAGTGGAATGAACGCGCTGGCGCACTGCGTCGAGGCACTGTGGGCGCGCGACGCGAGCCCCATCTCGAGCCTGTTGGCCGAGGAGGCCATCCGGGCGCTTGCCCGCGGCATCCCCGGATCGGTGGCGGACGGCGGCGACCTCGACGCCCGCTCCGACGCGCTCTACGGGGCGTACCTGGCCGGCGCCGTGCTGGGCACGACCACCATCGCCCTGCACCACAAGCTGGCCCACGTGGTCGGCGGCTCCTACAACCTTCCGCACGCGCCGACCCACTCGGCGCTGCTCCCGCACGTCGTGGCGTACAACGCGCCAGCGGCACCCGAGGCCGTGCGGCGGATCGCCGCCGCCCTCGGTGCAGCGGACGCGCCCGGCGGGCTCTGGGACCTTGCGGTTGCGGTCGGCGCCCCGACCAGCCTGGCCGACCTCGGCATGGACGAGGCCAAGCTGGCCGAGGCGGCCGGGTTCACCGCCACGGGCGACTGGTGGAACCCGCGGCCGGTCAGCGCGGAGGGAGTGCTCGAAATCCTCCGCGGCGCCTACGCCGGCACGCGACCCTGACGGACCGTCAGACGCGGGCCTGGAAGATCAGGTTCACCGGCGAGGACGCCACTACCTGCACGTCGCCGAACCCCGCCCGGGACAGCACGTCGGTAAGTCGTGCCGGTCCGGCCTGCGCTCCGAGACCCAGCCCCACGTCCTGGGACAGCGAGTTCGGCGTGCAGATCGCCGAGGAGGCTCCGTAGAACAGCGCCGCCATCGGGTTGGCGGTCAGGTTCTCCCGGCCGTCGAGGGCGAACGGTTCGACCATCAGCAGCGACCCGCCCGGGTTGAGGTGCTCGCGGGCGTAGCGGGCGATGCCGACCGGGTCGCCCATGTCGTGCAGACAGTCGAAGAAGCAGATCAGGTCGTAGGTGCCGGGGTACTCCGTCGCCGACGCGGTCTGCAGGAGGACGCGGTCCGCGATCCCGGCCTCCGCGGCGCGCTTGCCCGCGGTGGCGATCGAGGGCTCGTGGAAGTCGAAGCCGGAGATGCGGGAGTTCGGGTACGCCTCGGCCAGCACGACCACCGAGGCGCCGTGGCCGCAGCCGACGTCGGCCACCGCCGCGCCCGCTTCGAGCTTCTCGACGACGCCGTCGAGCGCGGGGATCCACTCGGTGGTCAGCATGGCCCGGTACCCGGTGCGGAAGAACCACTCGGTGCCGCGGAACAGGTGCGGGTGGTGATCGCCCCAGCTCAGCTTGCCGTCGCCCTTGAATGCGCCCGCGATCTTGTCGATGTCGTTGAACAGCGATCCGAGCAGGCACAGTGCCCGGGCCAGGAACACCGGCGAGTTCTCGTCGGCCAGGACGGCCACGGCCTCCTCGGAGAGCGTGTAGGTGCCGGCGGCCGCGTCGTGCTCGAGGAGTCCGCCCGCCGCCTGGCCGTCCAGCCACTCGCGGGTGAGGCGCGCGTTGGTTCCGGCGCGCTCGGCCACCGCGTCCGCGGTCAGCGGCCCGGCGCCGTTCATCGCCGCGTAGAACCCGACCTCGTCGCCGAGCCACACCCCGAAGCAGAGCATCGCCCCGGTCATGTTCCCGACCATTCCGCCCATGAACTGTTCGAGCTTCGCCTCGTCCATTGCCGCGCTCCTCTGTTGGGTCGCCCGTGTCCCGCACCGTTGGTTGCCCACTTTTCGGGGACCGCGGGAAGGCAACGGCGGCTTGCGAAACAGTGATCGCTGCAGATGGGCGATCCATGCGTAGTCGAGGCGACACATAGCCGTACTCTGATCAACAGAACACCGTTCCACCACTGCAGTTCACCCGCCGTCCGCCGTACCTTCGAGAAGTCATGTCTGATGCACCCATTGGGATCTTCGACAGCGGTGTCGGAGGTCTGACGGTGGCTCGAGCGGTGCTCGACCTTCTGCCGGCCGAGCCGGTGGTCTACGTCGGAGACACCCGCAACGCCCCGTACGGACCCCGGCCCATCGCGGAGGTCCGCGCCCTCTCGCTGAACGTCCTGGACCAGCTCGTCGACCAGGGCGTCAAGGTGCTGGTCGTCGCCTGCAACACGGCCTCGGCGGCGATGCTGCGCGACGCGCGCGAGCGGTACGAGGTCCCGGTCGTCGAGGTCATCCGCCCGGCCACCCGCCGTGCCATCCAGGCGACTCGCTCCGGTCGCGTCGGCGTGATCTGCACGCAGGCCACGAAGCGTTCGCAGGCGTACGAAGACGCGTTCACCGCGGCCCCGAACGTCGAGCTCACCGTCGCCGCGTGCCCGAAGTTCGTCCAGTTCGCCGAGCGCGGGCTGACCTCCGGCCCCGAGGTCCTCGAGACCGCTGCGGAGTACCTCGCGCCGCTGCAGGCCGCGGGCGTGGACACCGTCGTGCTCGGGTGCACGCACTACCCCCTGCTCGCCGGACCCATTTCGCACGTGCTCGGCCCCGAGGTCACGCTGGTGTCCAGTGCGGAGGAGACCGCGAAGGACGTGTACCGCGTGCTCGTCGACGGTGGGCTGGTGCGCCCCGCCGGGCTGCCGCAGCCGCGGCACCGCTTCCTGGCCACCGGGGATCGGCAGCCGTTCGCGGCCCTCGGGCGCCGCTTCCTCGGCCCGGACATCGGCGTCGTGGAGACCCTCGGCGAGGTCGGCGTCATGGGAGCCATCGCGTGAAGCTCACCGTGGTGGGGTGCTCCGGGTCGTTCGCCGGACCGTCGTCGCCCGCCTCCTGCTACCTCGTCGAGGCCGACGGCTTCCGGCTGCTGCTGGACCTCGGCTCCGGGGCCGTGGGCGCGCTCGCGAACTACACCGACATCTACGGCGTGGACGCGATGGTGCTCTCGCACCTGCACCCGGACCACTGCATCGACATGTGCGGGTACTACGTCGCGCGCAAGTATCGGCCGGAGGGTGCGGCGCCGCGGATCCCGGTCTGGGGCCCGGCCGACACCCCGCACCGTCTGGCGACCGCGTACGGCCTGCCCACCGATCCCGGCATGGGCGAGGAGTTCGACTTCAAGACGCTGCGGCCCGAGATGTCGTTCGAGATCGGGCCGTTCCGGGCCTATGTGGACCGCACCGTGCACCCGATCGAGGCCTACGGCATCCGGCTCGAGCACAACGGTCGCGTGCTGACCTACTCCGGAGACTCCGGCATCTGCGACCCGCTGGTGCGCCTGGCCAAGGACTCGGACCTGTTCCTGTGCGAGGCCTCGTTCGTCGAGGGCCGCGACGACGCCCCCGAGGTCCACCTCACCGGCCGCGAGGCCGCCGAACACGCCACCCGCGCCGGCGTCGGGCACCTGGTCCTCACCCACGTCCCGCCGTGGAACGACGGCGCGATCACCCTCGCCGAGGCCCAGATCTTCGACGGTCCACTCCACCTCGCGCAGCCGGGCGCCACCTTCACGATCTGAGCGCGGGGGCGGCCTCGGTACGCTCGCGGGCATGTCACGTCCCGAAGGCCGCGCGGCCGACCAGCTCCGCCCCGTCACCATCACCCGCGGCTGGCTCGACCACGCCGAGGGGTCCGTGCTCGTCGAGTTCGGCCGCACGCGCGTGCTGTGCGCGGCCAGCGTCACCGAGGGCGTGCCCCGCTGGCGGAAGGGCTCCGGGCTCGGCTGGGTCACCGCCGAGTACGCGATGCTGCCCCGCGCCACCAACACCCGCGGCGACCGCGAGTCGGTCAAGGGCCGCATCGGCGGCCGCACCCACGAGATCTCCCGCCTGATCGGCCGCAGCCTGCGCGCGGTCATCGACTACAAGGCGCTCGGCGAGAACACGATCGTGCTGGACTGCGACGTCCTGCAGGCCGACGGCGGCACGCGCACGGCCGCCATCACCGGTGCGTACGTCGCGCTGGCCGACGCCGTCTCCTGGCTGCGCGAACGCGGCTCGCTGGCCGGTGCCGAGCCGCTCACCGGGTCCGTCGCCGCCGTGAGCGTCGGCGTCTGCAACGGCGCCCCGGTTATCGATCTCGAGTACGTCGAGGACGTCGCCGCAGACACCGACATGAACGTCGTCTGCACCGACACCGGCGCGTTCGTCGAGGTCCAGGGCACCGCGGAGGGCGCCCCCTTCGACCGGGCGTTGCTCAACGACCTGCTCGACCTGGCCGTCGGCGGCTGCGCCGACCTGACGCGGATCCAGGCGGCCGCGCTGGCTACACCGCTGCGGTGACCGACGTCGTCCTGGCCACGCGCAACGCGGCCAAGCTGGAAGAACTGGCCCGGATCCTCCAAGGCGCGGGTCTCGCCGTGCGCCTGCGCAGCGTGGGCGACTTCGCGGACGTCCCCGAGGTCGCCGAGATCGGCGCGACCTTCGCCGAGAACGCCCTGCTCAAGGCCCGCGCCGTCGCAGCGGCCACCGGCCTGCCCGCCGTCGCCGACGACTCCGGGCTGTGCGTCGACGCCCTCAACGGCATGCCGGGCATCCTCTCGGCACGGTGGGCGGGCAGGCACGGCGTCGACGAGGCGAACCTCGATCTCGTCCTCGGCCAGCTCGCCGACATCCCGGACGGTCGCCGCGGCGCGCACTTCGCCTGCGCCGCCGCCCTCGCGCTGCCCGACGGCGCGGCCGAGGTCGTCGAGGGTCGCATCGTCGGCGTCCTGCTCCGCGAACGGCGGGGCGCGAACGGCTTCGGGTACGACCCGATCTTCCAGCCCGACGGGTACGAGCGAACCACCGCGGAAATGAGCGCGACCGAAAAGGACGCCATCAGCCACCGCGGCCAGGCACTGCGGGCACTGTTGCCGGCGTTCCGTCGGCTTGCCGGGTAGCCACTCTCGTTAGGGTGCCATCGTGTGGACGGCCTGGCTGCGCGCCATCGGTGACGACGGCGCCGTCGTGCTGTCCGAACCCGCTTCGCCCGAGGTCCTCGCGGAGATCGAGGCCCGGCTCGGCGTTCCGCTCCCCGAGGATCTGCGCACGCTGCTCGCCGAAACCGACGGCCTCGTCGACGACGCCGGCGCCGAACCGGTGTGGCCCGTGGAGCGCATCGGCGAGGAGAACCAGGCCCGGCTCGGGCCCGTCGCCGACGCCGACGCGGATCTGACCTTCTTCGGCGACACCGGCACCGAGGACCTGTTCGCCTACCGCCCCGACGGCACCGACATCTACCTCTGGTCCGCAGCCGACGGCCGCACCCGGTGGGTCGCCTCCGACCTGCGCTCCCTGCTCGACACCTGGTTCGCCCCGGAGGACTGAGCGGTGACCGACGGACCGCAGCCGCCCTACGGCCAGCCGTACTACCCCTACGGGCCGCCCCAGTACCCCTACGGCTTCCCGACGGTTGCGCAGCCTGGGTACCCCTATCCGCCACCCGTCCCGAGCGGACTGCCACCCGGTCTGGAACCCGGCGGGATGGGCGAACGCTTCCTCGCCCGCCTGATCGACGGACTCCTGGCGTTGGGCGCCGGGCTCCTCGTCGCGGGGCTAGTCATCGGGGTGTTCGGCCTCGCGAACGGCTCGGTGAGCCCGGAGATCGCGATCGGCGGCGCGCTGCTCGGCTACCTCGTCTGGATGGCCGGCGGACTGCTCTACCCGATCGCGATGCTGGCCAAGAACGGCCAGACGATCGGCAAGCGCTACGCCGGCCTCCGCGAGATCCCGATGCCCGACCCGTCGTGGCAGTGGAACTACCCGCCCGACCCTAAGCACTGGATCGTCCCGCTCGGCTGGGGCAAGGCCGCGGCCCGCGAGCTCATCTACGCCTGCGTGCCGTTCTCGGCCCTCTCCCCGTTCTTCGACGACCGCACCCGCCGCGGCTGGCACGACCAGTGGACGGACCTCGTGGTCGTCGTCGACCGACCGACCGCGCCACCGCACGCCGCGCGGTAGAACTGCAACGCGAGCGGGTTCTCCAGCCGGATTTCGCGCACCATCCGTTGCGGTTCTACCGCTGCGCGGACGCGCGGCTGAACCCGGTGCGGGAGAGGGGACTTGAACTCCGATCGGGGCTTGTCCGACAGAATCCGCAGACGACCGGGATTGCCTCATTTCCGCAGGTCAGAGGCCTGAAGGCCGGCGGCGTTCGTCCGCCCGCAACCGCTCGAAACCGCCGTTTACCGGCTCTTCCTACTTGAGGTGGGGGCTGGTCAGTCCGCCGCCGATGAGCAGCATGCGTAGTCGGTAGTTGTCGCGGTTGCGGAAGCCGCGGGCGATGCGCCGGTGCAGTTCGATGAGGCCGTTGATC
>JBQTKD010000071.1:0-38437 GCA_052386455.1 Sporichthyaceae bacterium | reverse complement strand
TGTGGCTCGGGAACATGTACGGGTCCTGCCACTCGGTCTGGGAGTAGGCCCAGGCGCCGATGTAGGGCAGCTTGTTCTGCTTCAGGTCGTCGTGGATCGAGGCCGTGGCCCAGTCGATGCCGGTGACCAGGGAGAAGATCTTGTCCTGGGCGACCATCTTCTTGATGCACGCCTTCGCGCGCGAGACCTCGCCCGGGCCGTCGTCGCAGTCCACGATCGACAGCCGACGGCCGAGGATGCCGCCGCGGTCGTTGAGGGCACTGATGGTCGCGAGGTTGCCGCGGACCTGCGGAGCGGTGATCAGGTTGCCCAACGCCATGCCGTGCATGTTGATCGAACCGAGCTTGATCCCGTCCTTGCTGACGCCGACGTCGGTCGCGCCGTTCTTCTCGTCGTAGATCCTCTGGTTCGCAGCCTTCTCGTCCGCAGACTCCGTGCTCTTCACGTCGGTCGAGTCGTCGGCCGCGGCCTTCTTGGCGCCGGCGTCCTTGCTGGGTGCGGCGGCCTTGGCCTTCGTGGCTGCCTTGGCCTCGGGAGCCTCGGGAGCCTTGGCAGCGGTGGCGGGCTTGGCCGCGGTGGCCTTCTTGGTCGCAGCCTTGGCGGGGGCCTCGGCGGCCTCCTCCGCGGCGGGGGCCTCGGCTGCGGCCTCGGGTGCCGCGGCGTCCTCGGCGGCCGGTGCCGCAGCCTCGGACTGCTGTTGCTGGGCCGCAGTCGCCTGATCGTCGTCACTGCTGCCACAGGCGGTGAGCACCAGCGCCGCACTCAACGCGATCGGGACCGTCGAAAGGGTTTTGCGCTTGAAATTCATTAAGGGGGCTCCTCTATACAGCGATTGGCCAGGCTGAATTCGTCAGTGGATTAGTTGACGGCGCGGGACTTGCCGCCCCAGTACTGCTTGCGCAAGGTGGGCTTGTCGTGTTTTCCAACGGCGGTCAGTGGAATGGCGTCGACGAAGTCGACGGTCTTCGGTGCGTTCACCGAACCCTTGGCGGCCTTCACCCATTCGATGAGTTCGTCGGCCTGGACCGGCACCGTCGGATCGACCACGACGACTGCCTTCACGGACTCGCCCCACTTGTCGTCCGGAACGCCGATGACGCAGGCGTCGCGAATGGCGGGGTGAGTGAAGAGGGCGGCTTCGACCTCTTTCGGGTACACGTTGTAGCCGCCGGAAATGATCATGTCCTTCTTGCGGTCGACGATGTACAGGTAGCCGCGGTCGTCGGCGCGAGCCACGTCGCCGGTGCAGAGCCAGCCGTCGCGCAGGGTCGCGGCCGTCTCCTCGGGACGGTTCCAGTACCCCTTCATCACGTGGGGGCCCTTGACGCAGATCTCGCCCTCGGCGCCGTGCGGCACCTCGTTGAGGTCGTCGTCCAGCAGGGCGACGGTCGCGATCGCGACCGGGCGTCCGCAGGAGGAGAGCGGGGCGTAGTCGCCGGTGCGAAGGGCCTCGGCGTGGTCGTCCTTGCGCAGCACGGTGACCTGGTTGGGCGCCTCGGTCTGGCCGTAGAGCTGGGAGAACACCGGGCCGAAGCGCAACAGGGCATCGATCAGGCGCTCGGTGCCCATCGGAGCGGCGCCGTAGACGATGGTCTTCAGGCTGGAGGTGTCCGCAGTCGCGGTCGCGGGGTGGTCGAGCAGGACGTAGATCATCGTGGGCACGAGCAGCGTCGCGGTGACCTTCTCCGTTTCGATCGCCGCGAGCAGCTTGTCCGGGTCGAACCCGCCGAGCACGACGTTGGTGCCGCCGCGCATCCAGACCGGCAGGACGAACGCGCCGCTGGCGTGGGTGAGGGGCGCGCAGTGCGCGAAGACGTCGGCCTCGCCGAGGCCGAGCTCGAGCAGCTCGCTGAACAGCGCCGAGGTGAAGGAGCGATGGGTGTGCTCGACGCCCTTCGGGCGTCCGGTGGTGCCGCCGGTGTAGTAGATGCCGAACAGGTCGTCGGGCTTGGTCGTGAGGGTACCGGGGGACCCGTCCTGCTCGGCGCTCAGGCGAGCGAGCGAGGTGCCCCCCTCGAGCACCGCGGCCTCGTCGACCGAGAACGGCCGGACCGGCGGGTCGAGCTGGGGGAGGATCGTTCTCAGCCGCTCGGCGTACGCCTGGTCGTGCACGACGACCTTCGCGCCCGAGTCGCCGAGGATGTACTGCTGGTCCTCGGCGCCGAGGCGGGCGTTGATCGGGACAACCGCAAGGCCGGCCCAGAGGGCGCCGTAGTAGGCGAAGAGCACCTCGGGGCGGTCGGGCATCAGGAGCGCGACGCGGTCGCCCGGAACGAGGCCCTCGCCGAGGAGCGCTCGGCCGGCCCTGCGGATCTCTTCGATGGTCTCGGAGTACGAGATCCGGCGGTCGCCGGAAACGATGGCCGTGCGCGGACCGTAGGCCTGAGCTGCGCGTTCGAGCAGGCTGCCGATCGTGCAGTCGATCATTGCGCCTCGTCCTCCACCGGGGTCGCCAGACCGACGAGATACGCAACGTCCACGTCGGTATCCCACGACACTAGGCGTGACCTACGCCACGCTCCATGGGGAATTGTCCCGAATCCACAGGAACGGCCTGTGGGATACCCACAGTTCTATGCGCGCGTGCAGATCGAATGAGCGGGGCCAGAGCCGTCGGCAGTGGGAAAGCGCTAGCGAGGGCCGAGCAGTTGACGCAACCGCAGGGCGGCGAGGATCTCGCCGCGGCGCTGCGCGAGGGCGTCCTCGAGCACCTCTTCTGCGTGGCGGATGCGCAGGCGGACGGTGTTCTCGTGGACCCCGAGCCGGGCGGCGGCAGCCGCCTGCGAGCCGGTGGACAGCCAGGCCAGCAGGGTCTCGCGGGTGCGGGCGGCACGGTCGTCCTCGGCGGCGAGATCCCCGAGCTCGTCCGCCACGAACTGACAGGCCGTCGTCTCGTCGCTCAGCATCAGCAGCTCGAGCCGGACGTCGGCGAACTCGACGACCTCGGGGCTGCCGGCAGCGAGGGTCGCCGAGTAGCGGCGCCGCAGCCGCAGCGCGTCCACCGCCTGCGCGCAGGTTCGGCGCAGTCCTTCCAGGCCGGTGCCGACCAGGCCGATGCCGATCGGAAAGCCGGCGTTCTCGGCAACCTGACGCACCAACGCCAGCTGGGAAGGACCGGGCGGCCCGGCGAATCCGAGCCACGTGGCCCAGGTGCCGGGACCGTGCAGCAGCAGCAGCGAGCCCTGCGCGCGGCCGCGAGCCACGAGATCGGCGAGGGCGCGCTCGGCGCGGGCGCGCTCGTCCACCTCGAAGGCGAGGCTGAGGTGTGCGCCGCGAAGGCGGTACCCGAGCATGGCCTCGAGCTCGTGGGTGATGACGGTGTCGGAGCCGTCGAGGATCGAGTTCAGCGCCGCTCGCCGCCGGTCCTCCCGGTTGCGCAGGATCTCCGCGCGCACCGCGTCGTACCGCGCGACCACCGCGCCGAGGATGTGAATGATGTACTCGAAGATCAGGTAGGTGGGCGGACCGATCAGTTCGTCGAGCCGGCCGCGGCGGTTCGCCTCGGCGTGGGCCTGCACGAACCACAGCCGCCAGAGCGACTGCACGCCCACCCAGTACGCGTGCTCGAGTTCGCTGACCGGGATGCCGAGCTCCGCCGTCAGGTCGGCGAACCCGAACGCGCCCTCCGGGTTGGTCTCCTCGAGCTTCAGCTCCCCGGAGAGCAGCGCGACGATCGCGAGCACGTTGTCCCGCACGGACAGGCTCAGGGCCTCGAGGAAGTCCGGGTCCCGCGTGTGCTGTGGCCAGACCCGAGCGGCGATCTCCGCCGTCACCTGCGCGGCCATGGCGTCCGCGTCGGCCTTGGCGGCCAGGGACTTCACGGCGGCGGCGCCAAGGCCGCTGAAGTCGGCGGGATCCACGGGCTCAGCGTAGGGCCGACCGACGAGAGCTACTCCGCGCGGTGCGCGGGGCAGCCCGCGTCGCGTGGCACGTAGGCCGGGCAGCGCTCGGTGGTGTCGTAGTAGCGGTGGTACAGCGGCGAGGCCGCGCCGGAGATCGGCGGCACCAGCCACGACCAGTCGCCCGGCGTCTCCCGCCCGGCGCGCTCCTCGCGTTCGAGGTGCGTCACGAAGCGCGCCGACTCGGTGTGATGGTCCGTCATGGTGACGCCGGCCTGGGCGAACGAGTGCAGCACCGCGACGTTGAGCTCGACGAGGGCGCGATCCCGCCACAGGGTGCGCTCGCTGCTCGTGTCCAGGCGCATCTTCTTCGCGATGGTCGGCAGCAGGTCGTACCGGTCCGCGTCGGCGAAGTTGCGCGCGCCGATCTCGGTGCCCATGTACCAGCCGTTGAACGGCGACATTCCGTAGGTGACGCCGCCGATGTGCAGGTCCATGTTCGAGATCGCCGGCACCGCGTACCACTGCAGGTGCAGCGATTCGAACCAGTAGAACTGCGCGGACGGGTGCACGATCGGCACACGCAGCACCGCGTCCTCGGGGACCGGGTGGAAGCTCGGCGCGCGGCCCGGAACGTCGAGGATCAGCGGCAGGATGTCGAAGCGGCCACCGCAGCTGCGCCACCCGAGCTTGCGGGCGAGGTCGGTGAGCGGGACGGTCAGCGGGTCGCCGACGACGCGACCGTCCGGAGCCTTGTAGCCGGCGTAGCGAACGAGCTGGTCGTTGCGGATCCGAGGCGCGGGGCGGTTGGGCGCGTCGGGTGCGAAGACCGTGATGACGGGGCGGATCTTGCCGCCGTTCGTGGCCTGGCGCAGGTGCGCGATGCACTCGGCCGCGACGAGATCGGGATCCTCGACGTGGCGGGCGTCGCGCACCACGAGGCTGCGCCAGTAGAGCCGGCCGATGCAGCGTGCGGCATTTCGCCAGGCGACGCGGGCACCGTAGGTCAGCTCGTCGGTCGTGTGCCGGTAGGTGCCGGTGTACTCGATCTCGATGCGGACCGCGCGCAGCCGTTCCGCGAGGTCGCCAAACTCGGGGTTCTCCGCGTACGCCTCGCGCAGGAAGCCCTCGGCCTGAGCCACGTCGACGGGACCCGCGCGGTGACCGTGCGGAACCGCAGTGGCGATGCTTCCCTCCACCGTGCGAGCCCCCCGGCGTCACAGTCCGTTACTGGCCGATAGACGACCGTCACCAGCCAGGGTAGGGCCAAACGTAGGGAGTTCGCACAGTCGTTGGGCAGATCAGTGCGATTTATGCCAACCGAACCGGGAGCTTCACCAGGGCGTTGAACAGGAAGCTGGGCTGCCACGCGAGTTGATCCGCCCGACCGGCCACGGCCAGGTCCGGGAATCGCTCGAACAGCGCGGCCAGCGCGATCTTCGCCTCCAGCCGCGCGAGCGGAGCGCCCACGCAGTGGTGCGGCCCGTGGCCGAAGGACACGTGCGGGTTGTGCTCGCGTCCGATGTCGAGCGAGTTCGGATGCTCGATCCGGGACGGGTCGCGGTTGGCGGCCATCGGGATCGGGGCGACGATCTCGCCGGCGGGAACGACCACGCCGCCCAGTTCGAACTCTTCCTTGGCGATCATCGGGAACGTGGCCTGGACCGGCGAGGTGAAGCGCAGCAGCTCCTCGACGCAGGTGCCGATCAGCGCCGGGTCCGCCTTCAGCCGGGCCAGCTGCTCGGGGTGGGAGCACAGCGCCAGTACGCCGCTGGCCAGCAGGTTCACGGTGGTCTCGTGCCCGGCGGCGACGAGCAGCAGGATCATCGCCGTCACGTCGTCCTCGGACAGGCGATCGGTGCCGTCGCGGGCGGCGACCAGGGCGGTGATCAGGTCCTCGGCCGGCGCGTCGCGCTTGAGCGCAACGAGTCCCCGTAGGAGTTCCGCCAGGCCCTCGGCCGCCCGGACGAACTCGTCTTCGTTCGAGAACGTGCCGGCGTTGAGCGGTTGCAGCAGCTCGTGGAACGGCTCGCGATACTCGCCGGGGACGCCCAACAGGTCGCAGATCACCGTCATCGGCAGGGGATAGGCGAAGTGGGCCACCAGGTCCACCACCCCGTCCGGGCCGGCGTGCTTGGGCAGCTCGTCGAGCAACTCCCGGGCGATCTCGCCGATCCTCGACTCGAGCGCCTCCATCGGCCGCCGAGTGAACGCGGCGTTGATCAGGCGCCGCAGCCGTTGATGGTCGGCTCCGTCTCGCCGCAGCATGTGCAGGAACAGCGGAGCGACCAGGTCCGGGCGCCGCCGCGACAGTACGGACTCGGCGTCGAACCCGGCCTTGGCAAGACGCGGATCGCTCAACGCCGCGCGCGCTTCGGCGTATCCGGTGACGATCCAGGCCGGGATGCCGCCCGGCAGCGCGCCCTTGGCCACGGGGCCGTTGGCGGCCCACTCGTCCCAGGCTGCGCGCCGGGCAGTTTCCGTTGTGGCGCCGAACGGGTCGTTCACGACAGTCCGACGAACTCGGCCAACTTCACGCCGTGCTCGTGGGCGATGAGCTCGGCGGCCTTCTCGCCGATCATGATGCAGGGGCGTTGGTGTTCCCGCTGACGATGTCCGGCATCACCGAGGCGTCGGCGATCCGCAGCCCGGGGAGGCCGAGCACCTTGAGCTTCGCGTCCACGACGGTGCCCATCTGACAGCTGCCCACCGGGTGATACACCGTCAGGGAGTAGTGCAGGGCGAGATCCGCGAGCAGTTCGTCGCTCGGCTCGGCACCGGGCGTGTGCCCGTGGGCGGTCGCCAGGTGCGGTGGAACGAACAGCGGGCCGAGGCCCGCGCCGGGCCAGTGGGCAGCGATGTCCAAGCCCTTGCGAATCACGGCGACCATGACCTCGAGATCGAGCGGTTCGTCGAAGTAGTTGTAGCGAATGTCGGGGGCCGCCATCGGATCGAGATCGAGGCGGATCTCGCCCTCGCTGCGCGGCAGCACGGGGTTCGCGGCGATGATGACGTTCTCCGCGACGGGGGACAGCGCCTCGTCGGGATCGGCGAACCAGTCTGCGGGGTCGATGCGCAGGTGGTGGCGCCAGAAATCCGGAGTGATGCCGCAGGGCAGCACCATGATCTGCGCGTCGTGCGAGTGGGTCTCGGACAGTCCGGTGGAGAACCACACCGAGGCGTCGACCAGCGACGAGGACGCCATGCCCGCGCCGGTGGCCAGGTAGTCGGCGAAGCGGCGTTCGGCCTCGGCCTTCAGGGCGGCGAGTTCCGGCGGCAGCGCGGCGTCGTCGGCCGGGTCCGCGGGCAGCGGACCGGCCGGAGCGCGCAGCGCGTCGGGACCCAAGCCCAGCCCGACGTCGAGCGCGGGTACGCCGACACCCGGTGCGGAAAACAGCAGCGGCGCGAAAAGGTGGTCCTTGAGGTGCTTGCCGACGTGCGGCGAGTCGACGAGGCACTCCACGCCCGCGGCGGCGAGTTCGGCGGCCGGGCCGATGCCCGAGCGCAGCAGCAGGTGCGGCGAGCCGATCGTGCCGGCGCTCACGACGATCTCGCGCTGCGCTTCGACCTGCTCGAGTTCGCCGGCGGCGTTGCGGTACTCGACCCCGACCGCCCTGCCGTCCCGCAGGAGAATGCGCGCGACCTCGACGTCGGTACGCACCGTCAGATTTCCGCGATCCGCGATGGGCTCGAGGAACGCGTGGTACGTGCTGGAACGCAGACCGTTGCGCGTCGTGGTCTGGAACAGCGACGCAACGCCGGTCGGGCCACCGCGGTCGCGACCGTTGTAGTCGCCGCGGGGAATACCCGCCGCAACGGCAGCCTCGACGAACTGCGCGGCGGCCGGAAGGACCGGCGCGCGAACCGAGACGCCCACGGGGCCGTCGTGGCGGTGCGCCTCGGGGTCGATCTCGATGTCGTCGCTCGGGGTCAGGCCCTCGCTCTTGCGGAAGTACGGCAGTACCTCTTCGTAGGACCAGCCGTCGTTGCCCTTGCTCGCCCACAGGTCGTAGTCGCCCGGGTGCCCGCGCACGTAGGCCATGTAGTTGATGCCGGAGGTGCCGCCGAGCATCTTGCCGCGGGGCACGTGCATGCGGCGTCCGATCAGGCCGAGGCCGGCCTTGCCCGGGTCGGCGGTGAACATCCAGTCCGTGCTCGGGTCTAACTGCAGCGCAGGAACCGCGCCGGGCACCGCCTCGTGCGGCGGCGGCGTGCCGCCCGCCTCCAAGAGGAGAACGCGCACCGACGGGTCCTCGGACAGCCGAGCCGCAATCACCGCGCCCGACGAGCCGGCACCCACCACGATGAAGTCGAACTCGTCCACTCGATCCTCCTGTTTCGGCAGTGCTGGGGCGGAATCTACTGCGGCGGCCGAGGCCCAGAAAGTGTTGCGAGACGCCAGTCGGACCTATGTGTCGCGGCCGCGTCGTTCGGGGCTTGTGGATGCGATTCGTGGATCCAATACCCACACGCCGTTGCTGCCTTCGCCAGAGCAGGTCGCGCCAGAAGGCCACGGTTGCGTCCGGGTATACGTCGGGCGATCTTCCACCGCCGTGGAACTCTCGGCTGATGTAGTCCGCCAAATCGGCCCCGTAGTAGACGACGTCGGTCTGGTAGATCGAGAGCACTGGGTGCCCACACGTTCCTCGTCCCGCTGGGAGGTATCGGTGCGCGTAGACCGGAATCATCGGATGCGCGGCCCCCAAGAGCTTCTTCGCCGCCGAGAGTGCAGCAGCCATGCTCGACGGCCGGGCACCCCAGTGATCGAACCAAACGCCGTGCTCGACGTCGAAAAGCACCCCCTCCGCTGGCCAGGCCAGGGCAGCCGCCAGCTCTGACGCCCCCGGGTTTCTCCAGTCGGGCCAACCTTTGCCCCGCGGCAGACTGTGCTGAAGGAACGCTCGGTGGTCGTCTGCGAACTGAAAGCCGTGCCTCGCCTCCGCCAGCGCGATCTCCGGGTCCGTCAAGCCAGGAGTGATTTCTACGTCCCGAGCGCCTGGCAGCCGAGCTGCCGCATCGCGCCCGATCGCTGACCCGTTGGTCGACATCCTCCAACGCTAGCGAGCCGACGCTTGGTGCTGACAGCCGAACAGCTCTGCGGCACGCACGGCGATGTCCACCTGCATCCTGGCGTGATGGTCCGTCAGGTCCAGGCCGGTGAGCTTCTCGATCTGGACGAGTCGGCACTCGATGATCTTGGCGTGCAGGAACATCCGCGCCGCGGTCTCCTGCTGCGAGCAACCCGCGTCGACGTAGGCACAGGCGGACGGTAGTCGGCCCCACTGCTGCGTACCAGGCATCCAGTATGGCGACTTGTTTTGTTGCCGACGTAGTGCGTAACCGACGTTGTACGTCGGTTAGGCTTGATACATGTTTGTCAATCGAACGGACGAGTTGGCGGAGCTGGAGCGCTGGTGGCGACGGCGTGCTCAGCCGCTCGCGGTGGTGTGGGGGCGGCGTCGGGTCGGGAAGACGGCGCTGGTGCGGCACTTTGCCGACACCCGCCGCTCGGTGGTGCACACCGGGGCGGGCCGAGCGGCAGCCGCGGAGTTGGGGATGCTCGCCGGGGCGGCGCGGCCGGTGCTCGGCACAGCTGCCGAGCGAGGTTTTCGCGACTGGGACGAGGCGTTCGATCGCCTCGCCGCCGCGGCGGCCCGAGAGCCGCTGCTGTTGGTCCTCGACGAGTTCCCGGAGCTTGCCGCGACTACCCCGGAGCTGCCCAATCTGCTGCGCGCGCTGTTCGACCGGGTGGGGGAGAAGTCCAAACTCCGGGTGCTCGTGTGCGGATCCGCGGTGCGCTACATGGAGCAGCTGACCGAACAGCGCAACCCGCTCTACGGCCGAGCAGATCTGAGCATGCAGGTCCACCCGTTCCGTCCGTGGGAGGCAGCGCTGGTTCTGCGCGACCTTGCGCCGGCCGAGCGCGCCGCCGTGTACGGCATCGTCGGCGGTACCCCGCTGTACCTGCGGTGGTGGGAGCAGAACGCGTCGATCGAGGAAAACCTCGTCGAACTCGCCGCGTCGCCTGCCGGGCGCCTGTTGACCGAGGGCGAGCTGCTGCTGTCGGTCGAGGCCGACACCGGCGGGCTGGCCCGTGCGGCGCTGCACGCGATCGCCGCCGGAGCCACTCGTCACAACGAGATCGAGCAGGCGATCCGCGCCGACCCGACGAGGGTGCTCGACCGCCTGGTGGGGCTGCGGTTGGTCGAACGCGTCCTGCCGGTCACCGAGACCGGGCGTACCCGTCGCCGCGTCTATCGGATCGCCGACAACTTCCTCGCCTTCTATCTCGACGTCTTGGCCCGCCATCGCACCGAGATCGACGCCGGGTTGGGATCGCGCATCGTTCCGGTTCTCGTCGAGTCGTTGGACGATCATCAGGGCGGCCGGTGGGAGTCCGCAGTCCGCGCGCACGTGCGGCGGGCCGCCGCGGCGGGCGACTTCGGAGAGAAGATCGTGGCCGTCGGCCCGTTCTGGACTGCCGACGGCCGCAACGAAATCGACGTGGTGGCGTTGGCGGGACGAGCACGAACGCCCGTCCTGGTGGGCGAGGCGAAGTGGGCGCGTCAGGTGTCCGCACCGCGGATCGTCGCGGGGCTGCTGCGCAAGGCCGAGGCGCTGCCCGACGCGGCGCCGGACCTGCAGGTGGTGGTGTGCGCCCGAGAGCGGGTTGTCGATCTACCCGAAGACGTCCGTGCGGTGACGGCGGCCGACGTATTCGCCTGAGGGCCGGCGAGCGAGTCGAACTAGCCGACAGCGGTGCCGACGAGTTGACCGATGCCGTAGACCGCGGCCAGACCGATCGAGCCACCGACGAGGACGCGCACGACTGCACGACGGGGATTGGCGCCGCCCGTGTGGGCGCTCCACGCGCCCGTGAGAGCGAGCGCGGCGAGGACGACGACGACGGTCACCGGAACCCGCCAGTCCCGCGGGGGCAGGACGATTGCCAGCAGCGGGAGCAGTGCGCCCAGGCAGAACGCGATGGCCGAGGCGATGCCGGCCCGGAGCGGATCGACCAAGTCCGTCGGGTCGATGTGCAGTTCGGTCTCCGCGTGCGCGGCGAGGGCGTCGCGAGCCGTGAGCTCCTCGGCGACCCGCCGGGCCGTCGCTTCGCTCAACCCCTTCTCGCGGTAGAGCTCCACCAGCTCCTTGAGTTCGCCTGCCGGGTCTTCGGCGAGCTCGCGCCGCTCCAGGGCCAGCTGCGCCCGTTCGGCGTCGCGCTGGCTGCTGACGGACACGTATTCCCCGAGCGCCATCGAGACCGCGCCGGCGGCGAGCCCCGCGACGCCGGCGGTGATCAGCGGCGCGCGAGCCGTGGTGGCTCCCGCGACGCCGATCACCAGACCGGCCTCGGAGACGATGCCGTCGTTGGCACCGAGCACCGCCGCCCGGAGCTGGTTCAGCCGCGAGGCGAGCTTGGGCGAGTGCGCCTCGCCCGGATGCCCGACCGCCATGCGGTCAAGCTAGCGGTTGGCGGCAGTTCTCGACTGCGTAGCAGCGCAGGGGCGGTTCGGCGGGCACACGGCGCGCGGTCGAGGCCGCCTCGGCGATGGCGGCAACCACCCGGACGTAGCCGGCCGAGACCTGGGCCGGGTCCAGCTCCGGGGGGAGGACACGCGCACACACGCCCGCGGGCAGCCGGCTCGGATCTGCGGGCCGGCCCGGATGCTCGACTGCGTCCAGCGCGAGCGCGAAAGCGACCGCGTCGAAGGTGACAACCGCAAGATGATCGGCCACGCGGCCGGGACACACCTCGTCGACGGCGAGGTTTGCGACGTGCCGGGACGACCCGGCGAGGAACGCATCGGCCGGGGGTACGGCTGCGTCGAGGTGGCTGGCGATCTGCGTGTAGGCGATGCCGGGGAACGTCTCGCCGTCGAAGTTCAGCGCGCCAACGAACGCCGAACCGGGCTGCAACTGCCACATCGCCGGAAGGCATCCCGCACCGGTGGGCACGGCGCTGTCCGGCAGGCACAGCGCGCGCAGCCCGAAGCCGCCCCGGTTTGGACCGGCCAGTCCGATCTGGGAGGCCACCATCGGGCGCACCTCCGGCCAAAACCGCAACGCCCACCGCGGCAGGGTGGCGCCCTGGCTGCCGCCGAGCACCACGACCTTGTGTCGGCTGCCTTCGTGCATCGAGCGGATGGCGTGCACGACGTACTGCGCGGACACCTGCATGTCCCCGACCGCGCGCTCGGGCAGGTCGATCCCACAGTACGGCCGACCCAACGACTCCAACGCTCGCCGATAGTTCCAGCCGTAGTGCTCGGCGACGGTCAGGGCCGTGCCAGGCACCAACAGCACCGGCTCGCGGTCGGCCAACGTCAGGTTGGCGGAACACCGCAGGGCGGCGTCCAACTCGGCGGCGGGACGTCCAAGCGCGGCCCTGGACGGTCCGGCGAGGCATACGGCGCGCCTGCGCTCGGAGCCGCGACGGCGGGAGTGGCCAGGCCAAGGGCAGCAGAGATCACGGCCACCGCCCAACGCGGAGCCCGTCGCGAGCGCATCAGCGTTTGAGCGTCAGCTCGTAGGACGCGACCTTGACCTCGGTCACCGGGGAGGTCACGCAGTCGCCCTTGCTCGGGACGACGGAGAAGGTGCCGTCCGCCTTGTCGCCGCGGGCCTGCCCGCCGACCGCGCCACCCTTGAGGACCCCGAAGGTGAACGGGCCCTTGACGACGAGCGTCAGCGTGCCGCCGGCGGTGGGGAACTCGAAGGTGTTGTTGAAGCTCCCCTTGCCGCCGTCGGTGCAGCTGCCCACGAAGGACCCCACGTTGCGAGTGAAGACGCCCGGACCGGTCGGCTTTTTGCCCAGGACCGGTCCGTCGCAGGTGATCGTGCCGGCGGCTGGGCTGCGGTAGGTGTTCTTCGTCCTCTTGGTCGCCGCAAGCCCGGGGTCGAGCACGATCGTGCCGATCGCGGCCGTGCACTTCGTGGCCCGAGCCGCCTGCGCCCCGTTTGTTGCAGCCCACGGGCCGACGAGAATCAGCACGGCAGCGCCGGCAGCGAGCGTGCGCGTCCGAGGCGAGCGAATGGGCATCGAGGGGTCCCTTCGGAGGATGAGTAGGCACAGGTAGACCCTTCACGGCGTCAGATAGCCGTTCGGCAGGGCCCTTCCGCCCACGACGATGCCGTGCAGAATGGCCCGCGAGGAGGGCCAAGGTGGCACCGAAGGACTGGTCCAAGAACAGCTCGGGATCGATCAATGCCTGACGAGATCCGCTCGCATGTCCGCGACGAGGTCCTGCCAGACGATGCGACCGTGATCGTCCGCGGCGGGCCCGACTCTCTGGAGAAACTCGCGCAGCACGCGGCACGAACCAACCGGGCCTTCCTCCTCGACGGCCACCAGCTGTGGGGCGTGAGCGTGTTCCTGGCTCTCGACGACGCCGGCTCGGCCTCGGCCGAGCGCATCCTCGCCGACAGGATGCGCACCTACCGGATCGTGCATCTGACCAACGTCGCCCAGGTTCGCGCGAGCGGAATCGGCTTGCTTCCTACTTTCGCGCGACCCCGTTACACGCTGCTCATGCGTGATGCGTCGGCGCGGTCGATTTCTGCGCTTGCCGTTGCGCTGGGGCCCGGCTCGACGAACCCTTACCATGTGGCCAAACGGCGAGGTTGAGGGGACAGCGGTGACGATCATCGTGGACATTGCGGCCGACCTCAACGACGAGGACGAAACCGGGTTCGTGTGGACCTTCCTCGACGAGGCCAGGGACCCGAGTGTCGTCGTGCCGGGCGCGATCATCGTTGCCGGAGACGCCGACGCTCCCGCTGTGGTCGAAGTTGTGGACATCGTGTCGAAATCCGCCGGACAGGTCGTGCACCTTCGAATCCTCCCTGGCGACATCGAGGACTACGCCGCTCTCGTGCGGCGCACGCTCTCGGCAAGCTGAGCGCTCGGGGTCTCCTCCGAGCGCCCTCGGGCAGGCGGAAACGGGCCCTTCGCGGCGTCAGATGCCTTTCTGGCAGGGCCCTTCCGGTTACGACGATGCCTGCACAATGGCCCGCGAGGAGGGCCAAGGTGGCACCGAAGGACTGGTCCAAGAACGGCTCGGACTTTCTGCAGTTGAGCATCGGGCAGGCCCCCGATCGCGGCCGGACCGACTGGCTCGTTGATCGGCTGCTCGGCGCCTTGCTCGACGGGCGGCTGCCGCCGGGATCGGTCCTGCCCGCGACTCGGGTGCTCGCGACGGAGCTGGGGATCTCCCGCGGCACCGTCGCCGAGGCCTACCGGCGGCTGTGCGACGACGGCTACCTCGCAGGGCGCGGCACGCTGGGCACGGTGGTGGTCGCGGTGCCGCGTGCCGCAGCGGGCCCGGCGCCGGCGGCTCCGACCGGGCCGCCGACGTTGCCGGAACTGTTCGCGCTTCCGATTTCGCCGGAGTTGATCCATCTGGCGCGGGGAATTTCCGCGCGCTACGACCTTTCTCCGGGCCTGCCCGACCTCGGTGCGTTTCCGCGCGGCGCGTGGCTGGCTGCCGAACGGCGAATCCTCGCCGAGCTGTCAGCTCGGGACCTGGGCTACGGCGATCCGCGCGGCGCGCCCGCCCTGCGCGCCGCGGTGGCCCAGTGGTTGGCGCGGCTGCGGGGAATCGTGGTCGATCCAGGCGACGTCGTCGTGATCAGCGGTGTGGCGCAGGTTTTCGCACTCCTGGCGCCGATTCTGCGTGCAAGCGGGATCGAATCCGTGGCGGTCGAGGACCCCGGCCCGCTCGGCGCGCGCCTGCACCTGCAGCACTGGGGGTTGACCACACCACCGGTGCCGGTCGACGCGGGTGGCATCGACGTCGAGGCGCTGGGCGAGCACCGAGCGGTGCTGCTCACTCCGGCCCACCAGTTCCCGACGGGCGTGGTGCTCGATCCGCAGCGTCGCAGGGCACTGCGGGAATGGGGCGGGCTGATCGTCGAGGACGACTACGACGCGGAACACCGCTACGACCGGGCGCCCGCCCCGGCGCTGTACGCGATGCTTCCAGACCAGGTCTGTCACGTGGGCAGTGTCTCGAAGCTGCTGGCCCCGGCCCTCCGGATCGGTTGGATGGTCCTGCCGCGTCGAATGCACTCCGCGATGGTCGGTTCCAAGCGTTTCGACGATTTGGGCAATCCCACGCTTCCGCAGCTGACGCTGGCTCACCTGATGAACTCCGGGGCGTTGGAGAGGCATCTGCGGATGCTTCGCCGCCGCCACGTCGCGCGCCGAGACGCGATGCTCGAGGCGCTGCGCGCGCACCTGCCCGACGCCGTCGTACACGGCGCCGCCGCAGGTCTGCACCTCACGGTCACCTTCGCGGCCGAGTTCGACGACACGTCGCTGGCCGCCGCGGCCGGCGAGCGCGGGGTCAAGGCGCACCCGCTGTCCTGGTACGCCCAGCGCCCCGGGCCACCGGGCCTGGTGCTCGGCTACGCCGCCAACTCGCCGGCGGACGTCGCCACCGCGATCGAGGCGATCGGGACGGCCCGCCGGTCCATCAGTGCTTGACGTCGACGTAGAGGCGGTGCGGGCCGGTCAACGTGCCGGTGCTCACCGCGGCCTTGTGGTCGAAGCCGAGCACGAAGCTGACCTGACCCTCGAAGTCGCACGTCATCCGCACGCCCTTGAGGTTCTTCAGGCCGAACGAGGCGGACTTCAGGCGGCCGGGGCCGACGTAGGTGGACGTGCCCGCGTCGTTGTAGCCGCGCGCCGGCTCCACGTAGATCTCGAGGAACTTCTTGCCGGGCACGTAGAGCTTGTCGCCGCTCGCGCAGTTGTAGGCCCCGCTCACCCACTGGGTGCGGATCTTCGCGCCGGACTTGGTCAGGTCGACCACGACGCGGTCGTAGCCGACGTTGCCGCCGGCGCGCAGGTTGGTGACGTTCGGCAGCGTGTACGCAGTGGCGCCGGCGGGCGTCGCCACGACGGCGAGGACGCCCGCGGCGACCGTCAGGCCGGCGCCCGCGGCGATGGTCCGGCGGAAGCGCGAAAGTCGTGCAGTCATCGGGGTTCCCTCCCTGGCAGTGGCCGGACAAACCGTCCGGTTGAAGGGAAAGACGCGCGAGCGCGGGAGTCGGTTGACACGGCCGGGCAGGCAATTGATGGGTGGTGGACCCGATGGTTTCCGAGGTTCGGGGCGACGAAGCTTGAGCTGTGATCGTCGCGGCGGGTGGAGGCAGCCCGCAGGTGGCGGAGGCGATCGTCGTGCTCGGCGGAGCCTTCCTCGCCTGCGGTCTGATCGCACGCGCGGGCGTGCGCATCGGGGTACCGACGATCCCGCTGTTCATGGTCGCGGGAATCGTCCTCGGACCGCACACGCCGGGCCTCGACCTGATCACCGACCCGGCCGACCTCGAGCTCGTTGCGCGGCTCGGGCTGATCTTCCTGCTCTTCTACCTCGGTCTCGAGTTCTCCCTGGACCAGCTGACCTCCGGCGGCCGGCCGCTGGCCAAGGCGGCCGGGGTCTACCTGCTGCTGAACATCGGCGGCGGGCTCGCGCTCGGCGCGTGGATGGGTTGGGGCGGCGCCGAAACGCTGGTGATCGCCGGCGTCGTCGGGATCTCGTCCTCGGCGATCGTGACCAAGCTGCTCATCGAGACCCGGCGGTTGGGGAACCCGGAGACCCGGGTGATTCTCGGGATCATCGTGATCGAGGACGTGTTCCTCGCGCTCTATCTCGCGCTCCTGCAGCCGGTGCTCGGCGGTGCGTCCGGGGTGCTCGACGCCGCGATCGGCATCGTCACCGCCTTCGGGTTCCTCGTCGTCCTCGGTGTCGTCGCCCGCTACGGGGCGCGCGTCGTCAACGCGTTCACGGGCGCGAAGGACGAGGAGATCGTGATCGTCACGTTTGTCGGGCTGGCGATCCTCACCGCCGGCCTGTCGGAGAAGCTCGGCGTCTCCGACGCGATCGGCGCCTTCATGATCGGCCTGATCCTCGGCGCCTCCACGAAGGCCGATCGGCTGCGGGATCTGACCCACCCGTTGCGCGACGCCTTCGGCGCGATCTTCTTCTTCCACTTCGGTCTCACCATCGAACCCGCAGCGGTGAAGCAGGTCGCACCCGAGGTGGCGATAGCCGTCGCGGCGACGATCGTCCTCGCGGTCTCGGCCGGCGTCGTCGCCGCCCGAGTCCATCGGTTCGGCCGCGTCGAGGCCGCGAACATCGGCCTCACCGTGCTCACCCGGGGCGAGTTCTCGCTGGTGCTCGCCGCGCTCGCGCTCGGCGCGGGACTCGATCCACGCCTCGGGCCCTTCGCCGCCGGGTACGTGCTCGTGCTCGCCCTGATCGGTCCGGTGGCGGTGGCGAGCTCGGTGCGACTCTCGCGTCTGCTGCCCGGCCGGCTGCTGCCCTGGCCGTCGAGCTACGTGCAGACCCCGGCCATGGATCTCGTGGTCGGACCCCCGTCGATGTACGAGCTAGGGACGGACCTGCTGCAGATCCGGGTGGTGCCGGGATCGCGCCTGCACGGCGTGCACGTGGCGGAGCTGCGGCTGCCCCCCGGCTCGGTGTTGGGCGCCTTGGTCCGAGAGGGGCAGACCGCGCCGGTTGAGCCGACGACGCAACTGCTCACCGGCGACGCCCTGCTGTTCTTCACCGATCCGGAGCACCGCCTGGAAGTCGAGCAGCGGATCCGCGCCGTGCACCGCAGCGGCCGGCTCGCCAGGTGGCTTGGCGATACCGGCCGCTAGCCGAGCGAGCGCGACGAGCGAGGAGCCCGAGTGATAGGGGCAGAGGCGACGCTGCGTCAGTCGACGAGCGTGGCAATCCGTGCGGGCCGCACGACGGCCATCGATGGAGTGTCCTCGACGGTCGTGCGTCGGGTGCGCAGGTAGACCGCCCACGTGATCAGGGCGCACAGTACGTAGAAGCCGATGAAGATGACGTACGCGGCGTTGCCGTTCTTGTTGTGGAGGAACGACTGCCGCAGCGCGATGTTCACGCCCAGGCCGCCGAAGGCGCCGATGGCGCCGGCGATGCCGATCACGGCTCCGGTGCGGCGCCGGGCGTGGGCCAGGGCGAGCTTCGGGTCGGTACCCGAGTCGATCGCCGCAGCCGCTCGGCCGCGGAACAGGACGGGAATCATCTTGTAGCAGGAGCCGTTGGCCAGGCCGGCGATGACGAACAGCAGCGTGAAGCCGACGATGAACAGCGGCAGCGAGCCTGCCAGCGATGCCGACAGCACGACCAGCGCCCCGCCGGTCATGGCGATGAAGGCCCAGAAGGTGACGACCGAGCCGCCCTTGCGGTCGGCCAGCCAGCCGCCGAACGGGCGGGCCACCGAACCGATCAGCGGGCCGAGGAAGGTCAGGTAGGCCGCCTGCACCGGGTCGGGCACGGTCTTGGTGACGCCGGCGATCGTGACGACCTTGCTGAAGTGCTCGGGGAACTGGACCAGGAGCACCTGGCCGAAGGCGAAGCTGAAGCCGATGAACGAGCCGAAGGTGCCGATGTAGAGCAGGGAGATGATCCAGGTGTGCGGCTCGCGGCAGGCCTCGCGGACCGCGCCGGAGTCGTTGACCTGGTGGACCAGGTTGTCCATGTACAGCGCGGCGATCAGCGTGATCACGACGACGACCGGGATGTAGATGCCCACCAGGATTCGCGGGTGCCCGACGCCGAACTGGACGAGGACGAACAGGCCGAGCAACTGCGCCACGGCGACGCCGAGGTTGCCGGCGGCGGCGTTGATGCCGAGGGCGAAGCCCTTGGACCGCTCGGGGTAGAAGGCGTTGATGTTGGACATCGACGAGGCGAAGTTGCCGCCGCCGACGCCGGCGAGGGCCACCAGCATCAGCAGGACTCCGAAGTCGACGCCTGGCTTGAGGAGGAAGAACGCGGTGATCGTCGGCAGCAGGAGCAGGGCGGCCGAGACGATCGTCCAGTCCCGTCCGCCGAACTTGGCGACGGCCATCGAGTAGGGGATGCGCAGTACGCCGCCGACGGCCGCGGGGACGGAGACGAGCAGGAACTTCTGATCCGGCGTCAGCCCGTACTGCGGCCCGAGGAAAAGGATCAGCGAGGACCACATGGTCCAGACCGCGAATCCGAAGTGCTCGACGATGACCGAGCAGATCATGTTCCGCTTGGCGATCTTGGAGCCGCCATTGGCCCAGAAGTACTCGTCCTCGGGATCCCAGTGCGTGATGCGGTGGTTCTTGACGATCGGAACCGACGGGGCGTCGTCGACGTTGTTCAAGGGAGCTCCCGAGCAGTCGCTGCGTTGATGCCGGTCACCGTGGCAGCGCGTCGTTGCGGCGGGATCAGGAACGTGTTTCCTGAAGTTGTCCTGCGATGCACCCACGTGCCCTCCGCTGTTGAGAGGGCCGCAACAAAGGGGCGCCTGGGCTGCGCGTATGACGGTGACGTAACTGCATCTGCACCCGTATCGGCGCGTCGGGTATATCGCCCCGCGATATGCACGCGCCGCGACATAACGGTGCGTTGCAGGCATGTTTCGGGCCTGGCGAATGTGTGGTGCGTCACCGTCCCAGCCCTGTGGCGGGCCGCGCGTGTCGGGTGGGCCGGCTCGGTGGGGGACAATCGAGAGTCTTGCCCCGCCTGTCAGGAGTTCATCGGTGCCTGTTCGTTCCGATCTGCGCAACGTCGCGATCGTCGCCCACGTCGACCACGGCAAGACCACGCTCGTCGACAAGATGCTCTGGCAGGCGGGCGCCTTCCGCGAGGGTCAAGACGTCAACAACCGCGTCATGGACTCGATGGACCTCGAGCGCGAAAAGGGCATCACGATCCTGGCCAAGAACACGGCCGTGCAGTGGGTCGCGGACGACGGCACTCCGCTGACCGTCAACATCATCGACACCCCCGGCCACGCCGACTTCGGCGGCGAGGTCGCGCGCGGCCTGGAGATGATCCACGGCGTCGTGCTGCTGGTGGACGCGTCCGAGGGCGCCCTGCCCGGCACTCGCTTCGTGCTGCGCAAGGCGCTGGAGAAGAAGCTGCCCGTCGTGCTCTGCATCAACAAGGTCGACCGCCCCGACGCCCGCATCGCGGAGGTCGTCAACGAGGTGTACGAACTGTTCCTCGACCTCGACGCCGACGAGCACCAGATCGAGTTCCCGATCGTCTACGCCTCGGCCAAGGCCGGCCTCGCCTCGCTGACCCGGCCCGCGGACGGCACGATGCCGGACTCGACCGACCTGCGCCCGCTGATGAAGACGATCATGGACACGATCCCGGCGCCCACCTACACCGAGGGCGCGCCGCTGCAGGCCCACGTCACCAACCTCGACTCCTCGCCCTACCTCGGCCGCCTCGCGCTGTGCCGGGTGTACGAGGGCGAGATCCGCAAGGGACAGCAGGTGGCGTGGTGCCGCACCGACGGCTCCATCGAGCGGGTGAAGATCACCGAGCTGTTCCTCACCGACGCCCTCGAGCGAGTCCCCGCCGAGCGCGCCTGGGCCGGCGACATCATCGCGATCGCCGGCATCCCGGACATCACGATCGGCGAGACCCTGGCCGATCTCGAGAACCCCGTGCCGCTGCCGCTGATCACCGTCGACGAGCCGTCGATCTCCATGACGATCGGCATCAACACCTCGCCGCTCGCCGGCAAGTCCGGCAAGAAGATGACGGCCCGGCTGGTGAAGAACCGTCTCGACGCCGAACTCGTCGGCAACGTCTCGATCCGGGTGCTGAACACCGACCGCCCGGACACCTGGGAGGTCCAGGGCCGTGGCGAACTGCAGCTGGCGGTACTCGTCGAACTGATGCGCCGCGAGAGCTTCGAGCTGACGGTGGGCAAGCCGCGCGTCGTCACCAAGGAGATCGACGGCAAGCTCTGCGAGCCGATGGAGCACATGACCATCGACGTGCCCGAGGACTACGTCGGCGTGGTGACCCAGCTGCTCGGGCTGCGCAAGGGCCGCATGGAGCAGATGGTCAACCACGGCACCGGTTGGGTGCGCATGGAGTACCGGGTGCCCGCACGCGGCCTGATCGGCTTCCGTACCGAGTTTCTGACGGAGACTCGGGGAACTGGTCTGCTGCACCACGTCTTCGACCGCTACGAGCCGTGGCACGGCGAGCTGCGCACCCGCCCGTCGGGCGCGCTGGTCGCCGACCGCACCGGTGTCGCGACCTCGTTCGCGATGTTCAACCTGCAGGAGCGCGGCGCGATGTTCGTGGCGCCCGGTACCGACGTCTACGAGGGAATGATCGTCGGGGAGAACGCTCGCTCCGAGGACATGGACGTGAACATCTGCAAGGAAAAGCAGCTCACCAACATGCGCAAGTCCACCAGCGACGAACTCGAGCGCCTGGTGCCGGCCCGCATCCTCTCCCTCGAGCAGGCACTGGAGTTCTGCCGCGAGGACGAGTGCATCGAGGTGACCCCCGCCGCCGTGCGGATGCGCAAGGTCGAACTGGACGCCAAGACCCGCGAGCGCACCCGCGGCCGCGCGAACAAGGCTGCGCAGTACCCGCAGGGCTAGCCGCGGGTGGCGTGCCCGCCGTTTCGCTACCGGATGACATCCCCTACGCCCACTTGTCGTACCTGTGGGGGGACGACAAGGGTGGCTGCGGTACGACAAGCGCAGGAGCGGGCGGGGTCGGTTATCGGATGACGTCCTCTAGGGGCGCTTGTCGCACCTCTGGCGGTGCGACAAGCACCTGGCGCGGACGACAAGCGCATCAGCCCGCGCGTTGAGACCGGCCGAACGCGGCCCGTAGTCGGGCGGCGACCAACTGAGGTTGCCGGGTCACCTGGTCGTAGGTGGCGCGAACGACTTCGTTGCCCGCGTCGCGCAACGAGTCCTCGCGTCGCTTCTCACGCTTCAAGATTTCCATCGGATCGATGCCCGGTTGGTCGTACTTGCCGAAGCCATCCGGCTCGAAGATCGTCCGGAAGCGGCGAAAGAACATGTCGACGCGATACGTCTGGCCGCAGGTGCCGCGCAGTCGGACTTGGAGTTCGGGCTCGGGTAGTCCCTGCTCGTCGCACACCGCCCGGGCGATCGACTCCAGCGCCGTTTCGGCCTCGGCTCTCGCGAACTCCGCCATCCGCATCGCCTGACGTCCGCCCGGCCAGCACGCGCTGAATCTCGCTACGCGGCGCAGTTCCTCCGGGTCCACGCCCGCGCGCAGAACCGCGTCGCCGACGATGACGGCGTCCCACCAGTGGCCCTGACGGCTGAGGTCCACGGCCGTTCGAGCGAGGGACGTGAAGGGGACTCCGTCGACCAGCGCGAGGTGTTCGACGGGAAGCGCGGCTGGATGGACGTGGACCCCGCCGCGGTAGGAACGCTGGCAGCGGGATGCGCTGACCAGAGCTACCTCCGTCGGCTTCCAGTGCGATCCCGGCGCGGCGCCCGGCGGTAGCGGCGGAACGTCGAGCCCGGGTAGGCGCCAGACGCAGCGGGCGCTTTCGAACGCCCCGGCCAGCGGGAAGGGGACAGGCGGCTGCCATCCGCGCACGAGCAACGCGGCGGCGACCTCGATGCGATGTCGTTGGGCCTCGTCCGAGCGGCCCCAATGCGCCTTCGTCGAGTACACACTGCGGCGCACTCGCACCAGATCGCCCCGGGCGATGCGGGCCTGGACCTCGTCGTAGTCGAGGCCGTGCCGTGCCGCCTGACGCGCGGTGAACGCGTCGCCCTGAGTGCCCATCAGTTCGAACAGTTCGAATTCCATGGCCGGAGCGTGCTCCTGGCGGCGTCGATCGACCAGCCTCGGTTCCAGTTCTGTGGATAACCGGGGGGTCGGGGGCCCTGTGGACGACCGCTTGTCGCTCGGGAACCGAGCTTGTCGTTCGGCCATAGGCGCGACATGCACCGCTACGGGATGTCATCCGTTCGCAGGGTGGGCATCGACGCAGGCACAGGCGCAGGACTGTCGGTCGTCAGGCCCGCCTGTCGTACCGCCGGGCGCACGACAGGGAGCGCGAGGGGACGTCATCCGTTAGCGGTGCGCGCTGGGGGAGGATGGGGGGATGCGGGCGGTGTGGGTCGAGGCGGCGGTGAACGGGCCGTTCACGCGTGCTCGCCAGCCGGGGATTCCGATCGCGATCGACGAGATCGTCGCCGACGGCATCGCCTGCGTGCGGGCCGGCGCGGCGATCGTCCACGTGCATCCGTACGACGAGGCGACCGGACTCCAGCGCGACGACCCAGACATCTACGAACCGATCCTGCGCGGCATCCGGGCGGAGACCGACGCGATCGTCTATCCGACCCTGCCGTTCGAGAGCCCCGAAACCCGTCTGACGGCGGATCAGCGCTTCGCCGCCGTGGCCGAACTCGCGCGGCGGGGCCTGATGGAGTGGGGCGTCGTCGATCCCGGTTCGGTGAACCTCAACCACCGGTCTGCGCCGGAGGAGGGGTTCGTGTACCTGAATCCGGACGCCCACGTCCGGCACGGTCTCGCCCTGTACGCGGCGAACCGGATCCACCCGGCCTACGCGTGCTACGAACCCGGCTTCACCCGCCTCGGCGCAGCGCTGGCCGCGGAGTGCGAGGACCTGCCCGCGCCGGTCTACCGCTTCATGTTCTCCGACGGTCTGCGGTACGGCTTCCCGCCGCGGCGTTACGCGCTCGAGGCGCATCGCAGTCTGCTGGAAGAGACGGCACCCGCAGCGCCGTGGATGATCGCTGGACTGGATGTCGACGTCCGGCCGCTCATCGCGGACGCCGTCGAGCTCGGCGGGCACGTACGCGTCGGGCTCGAGGACGCGCCGTTCGGCTGCACCGAGACGAACGCCGAACTGGTCCGCGACGCGGTGGCGCGCATCGAGAAGGCCGGCGGCCGCAGTGCCACCCCGGCCGAGGTCCGCGCCGCTCTGGTCAGCGGGCCAGGGAGCGGCGCAGGAAGTCCAGCTGCAGGAGCAGCAGGTTCTCCGCGACGACCTCCTGCGGCGTCATGTGCGTGACGCCGGACAGGGGCAGGACCTGGTGGGGCCGGCCGGCCGCGAGGAGGGCCGCGGACAACTGCAGGGTGTGGGCGGCGACGACGTTGTCGTCGGCGAGGCCGTGCACGATCAGCAGCGGGCGCAACGGATCTGACGCGGCGTCGGCGACGACTTTGGCGATCGCCGGCGTGAGCTCGCCGTCGGTGATCAGCGACGAGCGGGCGTAGGCGTCGGGGTTGCCGGCGGGCGTGCCGAGGTACCGCTCGGTGTAGTGGGTGTCGTACAGCGCCCAGTCGGTCACCGGTGCGCCGGCGATGCCGGCGTGGAACACGTCGGGACGCGAGAGGACCGCAAGCGCCGCGAGGTAGCCGCCGAAGGACCAGCCGCGGATGCCGACCCGGGCGAGGTCGAGGTCCGGGCATGCGGCCGCCGCGGCGTGCAGGGCATCGATCTGGTCGGCGAGGACGGGGCCGGCGAGATCCCCGGAGACGGCCCACTCCCAGGTTTGGTCCCGGCCCGGAGTGCCCCGGCCGTCCGCGACCACGACCGCGAAGCCTTGGTCCGCCCACCACTGCGCCTCGCCGAAGGCGTTGCGCGCGGACAGCACGCGTTGGGCGTGTGGGCCCCCGTACGGGTCCATCAGCACCGGAAGCGAACGGCCCGGCACGTGATCGGCGGGCAGCAGGACGGCGGTGCGCACGCCGCGTGGCTCGGCGGAGATCAGTGTGGGCGCGGGCAGCACGGGCGGCGCCACCGCGTGCGAGGGAATCTCGCCCCGGAACTCGTCGTCGTAGGTCACCACGGTACGGCGGCCGGCGAACTCGAGGCCGGTCGAGGTCAGCACGCTGAGCTGGCCCGCGCCGGTCGCGGTGTGGACCCCGGGGCCGGTGGAGAGGCGGGTCAGGCCGCCGGGGCTGTACCGCCAGACGTGCACCTGCTCGGGAGCGCTCGGGTCCGAGGCCGTGAACAGGATCCGGCCGTTCGCGCCGAGGCCCAACAGCGTGCGGAAGTACAGCGGGCCGGACAGCACCTCGTCCTCGAGCAGGAGGCTGCGCTGGCCGTCGACGATCTGCACCGTGAGGAGCTTGCCGGGCTCGCGCCAGCACGGGACCCCGTCGACCAGGTCGATCCAGACGTCCTCTTCGAACGAGCGGACCAGGGCGGTGGCGCCGGTGGCGACGTCCACGCCGCGAACCTGGCTGTGGCGCTGGTCGCGGGAGAGCACGTGCAGCAGCGGCTCGCCGTGCTTGGACCAGTGCACGGCGGCGAGGTACTCGAACGCCGCCCGGTCCCATGTCACCTCGCAGCCGCCGCCGGAAAGGCGGAACAGGTGCAGCGACACGTCGGCGTTGGCCGTGCCCGCGGCCGGGTACTTGATTTCGACGGGCGGCCGCGACGGATGCGCCGGGTCGGCGATGTGCCACCGTGCCACGGGGGCGTTGTCCACGCGCGCCGCGAGCAGTGCCGAGCCGTCCGGCGCCCACCAGTACCCGCGGTGGCGGCCCATCTCCTCGGCCGCGACGAACTCCGCGAGACCCCAGGCGACCTCTGGCCCGTCGGGGGCGGCGACCGCGCGGTCCACGGAGCCGTCCACGGCCACCAGCCGCAGAGTTCCGGCCGACACGTAGGCGATCTGACGCCCCGTCGGGTCCAGCCGCGGATCCACCACGGGGCTGGTCGCCGGGAGTTCGCGGACCGCCGCGTTCGGGTCGGTCAGGTCCACGACGAACAGCCGCCCCGACCAGGTGAACGCGGCCAGCTTCGTTTCGCCGTCGGTCGTGTAGCCCACGATGCCGCCGGCGCCTTCGCGGCTGCGCTCCCGGCGGGCGCGTTCGGTCGCCGAAAGTTCCTCCGGCGCGGCGGCAAACGCGGCCGGGTCGGCCACGATCCGTTCGCTCAGCCCCCCGGGCTCCACGGAGGCCACCCACAGCACGTTCGCGCGATCCGTCCCGGATCGGGAGCGCAGAAAGACCACTCGGGTGCCGTCGCCGGACGCCGAGACGTTCCGCGGCGCACCGAGCGTGAAGCGCTGGGTGCGGGCGGACAACCGGGGGTAGCTGTCGCTCACGCGTCCTCGCAGGTCTAGACCGTGGACGGATCTTCCCGGGTGCGGCCGGCCCATGCTCCCCGACCCGGGGAGTTCAAAGGCGATCGCGAGCCGGGACGTGCCGCCGAGACATCGTGATGCCGACGACGGTCAGCAGCGCCAGCCCACCGATCGCCACGAGGAACTCCAGCGAGCCCGGCTCGCCGCCGAAGGCGCCCACGCCCACGTACGCGCCCGATCCGGGCACGATCCCGATGGCGGTGCCGATCAGGTACGTCCGGAACGGGATCGCCGTCAGCCCGCACGCGTAGTTGCAGATCGTGAACGGCATGATCGGCACCAGGCGCAGGGCAACGACGGTCATCAGGCCGCGCTCGTGCAGTCGGGCGTCCAACTTCGCCACGCGGTCTCCGCTGACCGAGGCCACCGCGGGGCGCCCGAGCGCCTTCGAGATCCCGAACGTGGCGGCCGCCGAGACGATCCCGGCCAGGAGCACCGTCGCCAGCCCCTGCCAGAAGCCGAACAGCGCGCCCGCCGCGATGGACAGCGGCGCCAGCGGAACCGGAAGGAAACCCAGGAGGGCGAAGGCGATCCCGAAGACGATCGGCGCCGCTGCACCGGCCTCGTCGGCGCGCCGTTCCACCTCGTCCGGAGTGGGCACCCCGACGAAGGCGACGACGATCGCGGCGATCGCGAGCAGCGCCGCGAACAGCCCCAACCGAGCCCAGGGCGACCGAAGCACCGCACCCTCTTCCGCCGATGACGTCGCGTCACATCGTCCCACTGCCGATGTGCCTGCCCGGACTGATGGGAGCGGCGTGGCTCGACTAGATTCTTGGGGTGATCGACATCTCGCGCCGCATGGTGCTGGTCCATGCGCACCCGGACGACGAGACGATCAACACCGGCGCGACCATGGCGTACTACGCCGCCGCTGGGGCGCACGTGACGCTGGTGACCTGCACGCTGGGCGAAGAGGGCGAGATCCTCGTGCCCGAACTGGCACACCTGGCCGCCGACCGGGAGGACGCGCTCGGTCCGCACCGGCTGGGCGAACTGGCGGCGGCGATGGACGCGCTGGGCGTGTCCGACCACCGCATCCTCGGCGGGCCGGGCCGGTACCGGGACTCGGGGATGATCGGCACGCCGCCCAACGAGCGCGCCGACTGCTTCTGGCGAGCGGACCTGGACACGGCCGCCGCGGACCTCGTCGAGGTGTTGCGCGAGGTTCGCCCGCAGGTGCTGATCACCTACGACGAGAACGGGGGCTACGGCCACCCGGACCACATCCAGGCGAACCGCGTCGCGCATCGAGCGGTGGAGCTGGCCCGCGAGACCGGTTTCCGGCCGGACCTCGGCGAACCGTGGGACGTCGCGAAGATCTACTACTGCGTGGTCCCGCATTCGATGCTGCAGGCTGGAATCGACGCGATGAACGCCGCGGGGGAGACGGAGTTCTTCGGCGGCGCCGAGCGCGCCGAGGACCTCGGGTTCGGCGTCCCGGACGACACGGTCACCACGGTGGTGAGCGCAAACTCCTTCGCCGGCGCGAAGATGGCCGCCATGACCGCGCACGCCACCCAGATCGCCGTCGACGGCCCGTTCTTCGCCCTGTCCAACCACGTCGGGCGCCAGATCTGGGGTGTCGAGTGCTTCCAGCTCGTGCACGGCCCGCTCGGCCCCGGCGAGCCCGAGACCGACTTGTTTGCGGGGCTGTAGTGGGGAAACCGAAGACGGCGGCGCCGCCCAAGCAGGCGCAGCCCACACCGGCCGCCGCGCCGCGGTGGCCGAAGAACGTGCAGCCACGCTGGATGGGCTTCGTCGCCTGCCTGGGAATCGCCGCGCTCGGCGCACTGCTGGGGCTCTTCACTTCCTTCGCACACGCTCAACGTGCGGGCGGAATCATCGTGGGCCTGCCCGTGACGTTGGCTGCGGAGGCAGCTCTCGTCGGTGCCGCGGGCGTGGTGTTCCGCAGCCGCACGGCAGCCGCCGCGGCGACGTTTGGATGGATGGTCACCGCGGCGGTTTTCGGCTCGCCCCGGCCCGAGGGCGACCTCGTCGTCAGCGGCGACCTGGCGGGCGTCGCCTACTTCGGGGTGGGCGTGATCGCGCTCGTCGGTCTCTCGCTGCTGCCGTACCACCGGCTGCCCAACCCCCGTTCGGTGGGGAAGTCGGACACAGGAGGCGGTGGGTGACGCGGAGGGCGGCGGGTCGAGGCCGATTCGCCGGTCCAGCAAAGGTCGTTCTGTTGTACTGAGCGCGTGAATGGCCCGCGTCGTCCCCTTCGCTTTGCCGCCCTCGTCGTCGGTGGCGCGTGCGGCGTCGTACTCGGCCTCTACGTGCTCGCGATCGTGCTGGTTGGATCCGACGTTCCCAAGGGAACGCGGGTCGCCGGAGTCGACATCGGCGGCATGTCGCGCACCGCTGCACAGGCCAAGATCGCCGGCTCGGTGCCCGGCACGATGCCGAGCAAGCTCAGCCTGGCCGCCGCAGACCGGACCTTCGACATCGTCCCCGCGCAGTCGGGCCTCTCGATCGACGCCGCGGCCACCGCGAAGGCCGCGCAGGGGAACACGAAATCGCCCGCGGTCGCTTTGCGGGCGCTGTTCGGCAGAGACCGCGAGGTCGATCCGGTGGTCGTCGCCGACGTCGGCCGGCTCACCGCCGTGCTGGACGAAATCGGTGCGATGGTCCGGACGGAGAAGGTCGAGGGCGGCCTCGTCTTCCTCGATGGTGTAGCCAGCGCCGTCGAACCGACGCCGGGGCGCCTACTCGACGTCGGCGCGACGATCCCCGCCGTCCAGTCCGCGTGGCGCGATGGGCGGGTTCAGGTCCAGGGCACGATGGCGGTGGACGAGCCCGCCGCGAACTCCGAAGCAGTCGCCCGCGCACTGGCGGACTTCGGCACGAAGGCGATGTCCGCCCCGGTGATGGTGCGCGTGGGCGAGACCTCGGTCGAGGTGAGCGCCGGGCAGTTGGGCAAGTACCTGACCACGACGGCGCAGGACGGTTCCCTGCAGCCGGTTCTCGACGGCGAGGGCCTGGCGGCGGAGCTCCTCGAGTCCGCTCCGGACCTCGGGACCACCGCGCGAGACGCGAAGTTCACATTCAAGAACGGCAAGCCGAAGATCGTGCCGAGCCGGGCCGGAACGACGATCGACCCGGCAAAGCTCGGCGGCTCGGTCCTCGCGGTCCTCACGGCGCCCGCGCCGCGCGAGGTCGTCGCCGAGGTCACCGTCGCCGACCCGAAGTTCACCACCGCGGACGCCGAGGCGCTCGGAATCACGGAGAAGCTCTCGACGTTCCGCACGAACTACCCGTACGCGTCCTATCGCGTCACCAACATCGGCCGAGCCGCGAAGCTGATCAACGGTTCGCTGGTCAAGCCGGGCGACACGTGGAGCCTGAACAAGCGAGTCGGTCAGCGCACCGCCGCGAACGGCTTCGTCAAGGGCTTCATCATCCGGGGCGGTGAGTTCGCCGAGGATCTCGGCGGCGGCGTCTCGCAGTCCGCCACCACGACGTTCAACGCCGCCTTCTTCGCCGGGCTCAAGGACGTCGAACACCACCCGCACAGCCTGTACATCGCCCGATACCCGGCCGGCCGCGAGGCCACCGTGGCGTGGCCCGCGAAGGACCTGCGCTTCGAAAACGACTCCGGGCACGGCGTGCTGATTCAGGCCGAACACCAGGTCGGTTCGATCACGGTGACGTTCTGGGGCACCAAGGTGTGGGACAAGATCGAGTCGTACTCCTCGCCGCGGCGCAACATCCGAGCGTGGAAGACGGTCGAGAACCCCGACCCGAAGTGCCTGGCGCAACTGCCCGCCGAGGGCTTCGACATCACCGTCACCCGGGCCTTCATCAAGGGCGGCGTCGAGGTGAAGCGGGAGAGCTTCAACACCGTCTACGCCGCCACCGACAAGATCCTCTGCACCAAGGACAAGCCGAAGCCGGACCCCGCCGCCAGCCCGTCGCCCAGCGGGTCTGCGGAGCCCTCGGCTTCGCCGAGCCCGTCCGAGGACGGATCCGAGAGCGGGTCCGCGGACGCGTCCGAGGAGATCCCCGAACCGGGCGGCGGTGGCGGCGGCGCAGGCGACGTCGCGCCGTCGATCGTCGGCCCGGCGCCCAGCCCCGCGCCGCCGAACGACACGCCAGCCTCGACTCCGCCGCGCTCGTCCGGTTCGGCCCCGGGTGGTGCAGGACGGCGGCGCGCGCCGGGCCGGCTGGAGTGACCCTCGACGCGCTGGACGCCCGCATCGTGGCGCTCCTGCGTGCCAACGCCCGTGCCAGCTTCGCCGAGATCGGCGAGGACGTGGCATTGTCCGCCCCGGCCGTGAAGCGCCGGGTCGACCGGCTGCTCGCCTCCGGCGCGATCCGCGGATTCACCGCCGTGGTCGACCCCGGCGCGCTGGGCTGGGGGACCGAGGCGTTCGTCGAGCTGTACTGCGTGGACCGCACCACCCCGGCAACCATCCGCGCCGCCCTCGCGCGCTACCCGGAGGTCGTCTCGGCGTCCACGGTCAGCGGCGAACCGGACGCCGTGCTGCACCTGCTGGCCGCCGACGTGACGCACCTCGAACGGGTCGTCGAGCAGATCGGTGCAGAGCGCTTCGTGGCACGGACCAAGTCGCTGATCGTGATGTCCGCCCTGCTGCGGCGGGCCACTCCCTAGAGCCGGGAGCAGAACTCCAGCGACCGTGCCCAGCACAGCTCGGCGGCGGCCTCGTCGTACTCCAACGCCAGCGACGCGTCGGTGAACAGGTGGCCCTTGCCGGGGTAGTCGAAGACCTCGACCTCCCCGCCGGCGGCGCCCACGGCCGACACGCACAGGTCGATCTGATCCTGCTCGCGCCACGGATCGGAGGCCGTGCAGTGGATCTGGGCCGGAACGCCTGCGGGCCAAGTCCCAGCGTTCAACTCTTCTGGATTCACCGCGCCCCCGTAGAGCAGCGCGCCACGAACGCCGCGGGTGAGCACCAAGTACTCGGCCATGACGGTACCCAGCGACCACCCGGCAACAACGAACCCGTCGCGGACGGCCTCGGTGGCCCGTACCGCGCGACCGATCAGTTCGCCCTGGCCGATCTCGTCGTGGGCGAAGGCGATCGCATCGTCGTAGTCGTCGAAGACCTCGCCGTCGAAGAGGTCGACCACGAGCACCTCGTGCCCGGCCTCGGTGAACCGGCGTGCGGCGTCGACGATGCCCGGCCGCAGGCCGAGAACGGAGTGGAAAAGCGCGATTCGAGCCATTGCTCCATACTGCCCGCAGCGTTGCGCCGAAGAACGTCGAAATCCGCAACGAAGCGCCGCCAACGCGCAACGTTTTCGCGCACGCGCACAGGTGATCGTTTCTAGCGTGAGGCCATGACGCTGACCCAGCCCGCCGGCCGGCCCGGCGTTGCGCCGAGCACCGGCCCATCCGCCACCGTCACCGCGCTGCCGACCCCACGGGTCGCGCGCCCTCGGCACTATTTGATGTGCCGCCCCGAGTACTTCGGGGTCGAGTACACGATCAACCCGTGGATGGACCCGCAGGTCCCCGTGGACCGGGCGCTGGCGATGCGACAGTGGGAGAACCTGCGCGACGTGTACCGCGCGCTCGGGCACACCGTCAGCTTCATCGATCCGCTGCCCGGCTTGCCTGACATGGTCTTCGCGGCCAACGGTGGCTTGGTCGTGGACGGCAAGGCGCTCGGCGCACGCTTCGCGAAGCCGCAGCGTCAGCCCGAGGGCCCGGCGTACTCCGAGTGGCTTCGCGCCGACGACTCGGTCGTCGAGTTCGCGGACACGGAAGCGGACAACGAGGGCGAGGGTGACTTCCTCGACGTCGGCGAGTTCGTCCTGGCCGGCACAGGATTTCGGACTGCCCGCGCCGCACACGCCGAGGCCCAGGAGTACCTCGGCAAGCCGGTGGTCTCGCTGACTCTCGTCGACCCGCGGTACTACCACCTGGACACCGCCCTGACCGTCCTCGGCGACCACGACATCGCCTACTTCCCGCCCGCGTTCTCGCCCGGCAGTCGGGCGGTCCTGCGTCGGATGTTCCCGGACGCGCTGCTGGCCACCGAGGCCGACGCCGCCGCCTTCGGGCTGAACAGCGTCTCCGACGGACGCAACGTCGCGGTGCCGGTGCAGGCCCGCGAGATGGTCGTCGGGCTGCGTGCCCGTGGCTACGAGCCCGTGGCGGTGGACATGTCCGAGTTCCGCAAGTCCGGCGGCGGACCGAAGTGCTGCACCCTGGAGCTGCGCCCATGACCATGTCGCCATCGCTCGGTGTCGTCAATCGCTCGGGCTCCTCACTCGTTCCTCGCTCGTCGCACTCGCTCGTTGACCGCTGCGCCCACAACTACCACCCGCTCCCGGTGGTCGTCACCAGCGCGGAAGGCTGCTGGGTAGAGGATGTGACGGGGCGTCGGTTCCTGGACTGCCTGTCGGCGTACTCGGCGCTCAACTTCGGCCACGGCCACCCGGAGCTGCTGGCCGCCGCCCGCGAGCAGCTCGACCGCCTCACGCTGACCAGCCGCGCCTTCGACCACGACGGCCTCTACGAGTTCTGCGCCGAACTCGGCGACCTCGCCGGCAAGCAGATGGTGCTGCCGATGAACACCGGCGCCGAGGCCGTCGAAACCGCGATCAAGGTGGCCCGCAAATGGGGCTACACCGTGAAGGGGGTGCCGGCCGGGCAGGCGACGATCGTCGTCGCCGACGGCAACTTCCACGGCCGCACCACGACCGTCGTGTCCTTCTCCACCGACGACGACGCCCGCGGCGACTTCGGCCCGTTCACGCCCGGCTTCCGGATCGTCCCCTACGGGGACGCGGCGGCGCTCGAGGCCGCGATCGACGCCACCACCGTCGCGGTCTTGCTCGAGCCGATCCAGGGCGAGGCAGGCGTGCTCGTGCCGCCCACCGGGTACCTGCGCGCGGTCCGCGACCTCTGCACCCGGCACAACGTCCTGTTCGCCGCCGACGAGATCCAGTCCGGCCTCGGCCGCACCGGCGCCACGTTCGCCTGCGACCACGAGCAGGTCGTCCCAGACATGTACCTGCTCGGCAAGGCGCTCGGCGGCGGCATCGTGCCGGTCTCCGCCGTCGTCGCCGACGCCGCCGTCCTCGGCGTCCTGAAGCCCGGCCAGCACGGCTCCACCTTCGGGGGCAACCCGCTCGCGTGCGCCGTCGGCCGGGCCGTCGTGCGGCTGCTGTCCACCGGCGAGTTCCAGGCCCGCGCCGCGACGCTGGGTGAGCACCTGCACGGCCGCCTCCGCGAACTGGCCCCACTCGGCGTCACCGCCGTCCGCGGCCGTGGGCTGTGGGCCGGCGTCGACATCGACCCGGCGCTCGCAACCGGTCGGGAGATCTGCCTGCGCCTGCTCGACCGCGGCCTGCTCGCCAAGGACACCCACGGCGCCACGATCCGCCTCGCCCCGCCGCTGACCATCACCAAGCCCGAGCTCGACTGGGCCGTCGACACCCTCGCCGAGGCGCTCCGGCCCTAGTTCAGCCTGGAGCGGGCGGTGCGGGCGTCCTGGCGGGCGGTCTTGGCGACGAGGGGCTGTTCGGCTTCGACGCGTTCCGCGAAGGTTTCCAGGGCGTTGGCCGCGGCGGCGAACTCCCCGGCTCGGGCAAGGGTTTCGCCGTGCTCGCGGCGGAGTTCGTCCGGGCAGTTCGGCAGCAGGAGCGAGAGTTCCAGCGCCCAGAGGCGGGTGCGCACCCGGTCCGCGCCGCCGGCCCAGTTCCGGATGTTGGTCAGAATGCGGAACATCGTCCGAGAAGTGTCCCACGGGCGCAGATCGCGTGCCGTCGGGGAATGCCCGACCGCGCGGTAGACGGCCGCGACCGGGAAGGGCGTGCCGCCGGCGAAGGGGTCGACGAGCACGAACGGCGCCCGGTCCGACGCATGGGGTTCGGCGATGGTGCGGGCAGCCTCCTCGTCTCCGATGCCGACGACGAAGTGCCCCGGCAGGCCGATGCCGTGGGCGGGAACGCCGAGGCGGCGAGCCACCTCCAGCCACACCACCGAGAGCAGGATCGGCAGCCCCCGCCGGCGGCCGAGGACCTCGTGCAGCAGCGAGGAGCGCAGATCGTCGTAGTCCGCCGGGGAGCCGGCAAAGCCCACGTCCCCACCGAGCGTGGCGCGCAGGTGCCGGCCGATCGCCGACGGGCTCGCGTCTCCCGGCAGCCCGGCGCCGACGATCTCGGCCAGTCCGTCCAGCCGTGCCCGCAGGCCGGGGACGTCGAGTTCCGCGTCCACCTCGGCACCCAGAAGGAGGCAGGGCAGGTCCAGCGGGCCGGCCGTGTCGGCGGCCGCCGCGGCGAACAGCGCTCGGCGCTCCGCGATCATCGCGAGCCCGGAAGTGCGCAACGTCCGAAGAAGCGGGCGCTATGGCAACCGTTCGTTCGGACGCAAGCGGTCGATGCCGGGGTCACGGCGCCACCCGATACCGGTAGACGTGATGCACCGTCAGGCCCATGGCGTCGTACAGCGCCCGTGCCGGGGTGTTGGACGAGGAGACCTGCAGGTACGCGTGCCGGGCGCCCTGCGCCCGCCCGTGCGCCACCAGGGCGGCGACTACCTGCCGAGCCAGGCCGCGCCGGCGGGCGTCCGGACGCACCTCGACGGTGGTGATGCCGACCCAGCCCCGCTCCACCGTGGCCCGGCCGATCGCCACGACCGCGCCGTCCTGGTGCACCTCGCCGAAGACCGCCGACTCCGGAGCGGTCAGCACCTGCACGCCGACGTCCGGGACGGGACCGTTGGCGGAGCACGCGACGAGCCACTCGGGACTGGGCGATGCGGTCAGGCGCACCGGGGGACGCTCGGGGGAGGGGCCGTCGAGCGCGGCGGTGTCCCCGGTCAGCAGGAGCACCTCGTGGTTGTCCGGGGGGCCGGTCCAGCCGTGCTCGGCGAGCGTGGCGTCCAGCTCCGCCACCAGGGGCAGCGGCAGGCAGAACCGGGCCGGCAGGCTCCGCTCGGCGTACCAGGCGCGGACCTGCGCCAGCGCTTCGGCGAGGCCGCAGCCGGGATCGCCGAGGGCGAGTACGGAGTTCGCCCGCATGGTCCAGCCCCCGCCGGCGCGGAGCAGCCAGTCGCCCAGCGAATGCGTCTCCGGCGCGGGCCAGCCGGCGGCGGCGACCTCCTGGAGGTCCCGCACCGAGACCTGCGAATGGGAGCGCGCGATCGCCGGGCGCGGTGGTACCCGCTTGCCCGCCACCAGGGTGTCCTGGGCGATCTCGACCACCGTCCCGTCTCGGCGCTGCACCGCCAGCACGCCCTCGGACCAGCGCAGGAGCACTCCGACGGCGTCCGCCATCCCGCCTTCCGGAAGCATCCGGCGCACGGAAACCCGGGCGCCAACGTCCTCCGGCGTGATGGAGTGAGCAAGACGCCACAACACGTTTGCCCCCCCGTTTGTCGTGACCTCGCTGCCTGCTGGCGATACTAGGCAGTGAGTGGCTCTCCGGCGTCGCACCGCCGGAACGGCCCGGTGCCTGCAAGGAGGAACCCACCCGTGACCTATGTGATCGCTCAGCCCTGCGTCGACCTCAAGGACAAGGCCTGTATCGAGGAGTGTCCGGTCGACTGCATCTACGAGGGCGGGCGGATGCTCTACATCCACCCGGACGAGTGCGTCGACTGTGGCGCCTGCGAGCCGGTGTGCCCGGTCGAGGCCATCTACTACGAGGACGACGTCCCCGATCAGTGGAAGGACTTCTACAAGGCGAACGTCGAGTTCTTCGACGACCTCGGCTCGCCCGGCGGCGCCGCCAAGCTCGGCAATACCGGGCGCGACCACGCGTTCGTCGTCGGCCTGCCGCCGCAGGAGCACGACCACTGACGTGAGGGTCCCCGAGTTTCCCTGGGACCGCCTGATCCCGGCCAAGGAACGCGCGAGCGCGCACCCCGGCGGCTTGGTGGACCTCTCGGTCGGCACGCCCGTCGACCCGGCCCCCAAGGTGGTTCAGGACGCCCTCGCGGCGGCTGCCGACGCCCCCGGGTACCCGCCGACATCCGGCACGCCCGCGCTCCGTGCGGCGATCGCGTCGTTCCTGACCGCACGGTTCGGCGCGCACGCGGTCGGGCCGGCCAATGTGCTGCCGACGATCGGTTCGAAGGAACTGGTCGCGACGCTGCCGTGGCTGCTCGGCCTGGGTCCGGGAGACGTGGTTGCCCACCCGCCGCTGGCCTACCCAACGTACGACGTCGGAGCCCGGCTGTGCGGGGCGACGCCGTTCTGTGCGGACGACCCGGCCGAGCTCGACCGGGCGCCTTGCCCGGTCAAGCTGGTGTGGGTCAACTCCCCGGCCAACCCCTCGGGGCGGGTGCAGACCCCGGAGCAGATCGCGGCCCTCGTGGCCTGGGCCCGCGAGCACGACGCGCTGCTTGTGTCGGACGAGTGCTACGCCGAGTTCGGCTGGGACCTCGACCCGGTCTCGGTGCTGCACGCGGACGTATGCGGCGGAAGCCTGGACGGCGTGCTGTCGGTGTACTCGCTGTCCAAGCGATCCAACCTGGCCGGGTACCGCGCCGCGTTCGTCGCCGGCGACGCCCGGGTGATCGCCGAGCTCCTGGAGATTCGCAAGCACGCCGGGATGATGGTGCCCGCGCCGGTGCAGGCCGCGACGATCGCGGCGCTGGGCGACGACCTGCACGTGCAGGAGCAGCGCAAGCGGTATCACGCGCGGCGCGAACTGCTGCGGCCCGCGCTGGAGCGAGCGGGGTTTCGCATCGAGCACTCCAACGCCGGGCTCTACCTCTGGGCGACGCGGGACGAGGACTGCTGGGCCGGCGTGGACTGGCTCGCCGCGCGCGGGATTCTGGTGGCGCCCGGGGAGTTCTACGGCGCGGCGGGGCAGCGGCACGTGCGCGTCGCGCTGACCGCCACGGACGAGCGAATCGCGGCGGGAGCTGCGCGGCTGGGCGCCTAGCCGATCGGCGCGGCCGAGCGCGCGCCGCGCGCGGTCAGCCACTCGCACCACGCGTCCAGTCCGGCCCCGGTGCGTGCGCTCACCTCGAGCGTGGGGACGCCCGGGTGCACGCGGTGCAGGTTGGCGTAGAAGTCCTCGAGTCGGACGTCCAGATGTGGCAGTAGATCGATCTTGTTCACCAGGACCAAGTCGGCGGCGCGGAACATCACCGGGTACTTGAGCGGCTTCTCTTCGCCCTCGGTGATCGCGTGCACCATGACGCGAGAGTGGGCGCCCACGTCGAACTCCGCCGGGCAGACCAGATTGCCCACGTTCTCCACCACGACCAGATCTAGGCTGGCCAGCGGGAGGCGGGCCAGCGCCGATCGCACCATCGGGGCGTCGAGGTGGCACTCGCCGCCGAACCCGTTTCCGGTGTTCACCAACTCCACGACGGCGCCGAGGCCGGCCAGACGGTCCGCGTCGAGCGAGGTTTCGATGTCGCCCTCGATCACCCCGACGCGCCAACGGCTCGCGACCGCTCGCAGCGTGCGCGCCAGCAGCGTCGTCTTGCCCGCGCCGGGGGCGGACATCAGGTTGATGGACCAACATCCGGCGGCGGCCAGGTCGGCGCGATTGGCCGCGGCCACCCGGTCGTTCTCGTCGAAGATGCGCTCGAGCACCGAGATTCGTTCCGGCCCCGTGCCGTACCCCGAGAAGTCCCCGTGGTCGTGCGAATGGCCGTGGCCATGGCCATGGCCGTGGCCGTGACCGTGCTCGCCTTGGTCCTGCCGGTGGAATCGGCCCACGACGGTGCCTCCTCGTACGACGACGTGCGCGTGACGCAGGCCTACACCGGCGCCAGGTCCAGGGCCGTGACCTCGAACTCCTCGCCGGCGAGGACGGCAATGTCGAATCCGGCGCACCGCCCGCAGGCCAAGGTGGGCGGGAAGCCGACGCCGGTGCGTGCGCCGCAGGTCCGGCACTCCAGCACCGCGTCGATGCGATCGAGGTCGAGGGCGGCCCCGGCCAGGTCGGTGTCCTCCACGAGCATCGACCAGCAGAACGTCAGGGCGTCGGGCACCACCTGGCGCAGTTGCCCCACCTTCAGGTGGACGACCTCGACGCGGCGGTCGCCGGCCCTGCGCCCGGCGATGTCCGCGATCGCCGCGCAGAGGGCCAGTTCATGCACGGCTGGTCGCTCGCGGCCGTGCCGGCCGGGCCGCTACCGGCTCGATCCCCGCGAAGCGCATCAGGTTGGGCCGGGAGTTGGCGGTGACCTGGGGGACGGCGACGGGTGAGTGCCGCCCGCCGGTCGACCCCTCCTGCGCCACGGCGTCGGGAACCCAACTGAGCGGGTCCTCGGTGAGCCCGAGCAGGAACGTGACCGTGCAGTTCAGGGCCATCGCCATCTCCGGCAGCCGGCCTACGTCGATGCCCTGACCGTGTTCCATGGCCGACAGTGTCCGGTTCGTGGCCGAGACGTTGAACTCGGCCAGTCGGTCCACCACGTCCTGTTGCGTGAGCCCGAGGCTGCGCCTCCGCTCGGCGATCTGCAGCGCGCAGATCCAATGGCGTTGGCGATGGGGTTGATTCGTCGGCGACATCAGGGGGCGTTCCTTCAGTCGGGGCTGCCCATAATTCTCCGCACGGGTACCGGCGTCAACGCATTGGTGGCTCTTCAGAGCTGAGGTGGGGGCGGGACTCGCCGAGTAGCGCAGCTTGAGCCGGAAACGGGACGAGGCCTTCAAGGATCGGTAGCGACCAAGCAACCAGTCCGGAAGGCCTCGACGGTGTCCGA
>JBQTKD010000070.1:0-3487 GCA_052386455.1 Sporichthyaceae bacterium | reverse complement strand
CCGCGGATGTGCGTCAGCGGAAGGACTTCCAGCATCCCGCGCGCCATGATCTCCTCGACGACCTCCGGAGCCACGAGGGCGCCGAGGGTGTCGAACACGGCCTGCGCCCAGGGGCCCATCTTCTCGGCCTCGGAGCCCGGCAGGTAGCCGAGCTCCTGGCCGCCGACGGCGTAGAGCGGGCGGAACACCACGACCTTGCGGTGCTGGCGGCGCTCCATCACGGCCTCGAGCCCGGCGCACATCGCCAGCGCGGACTTGCCGGTGCCGGCGCGACCGCCGATCGAGACGATGCCGATCTCCGGGTCGAGCAGCAGGTCGAGCGCGATGCGCTGCTCGGCGCTGCGACCGCGCAGGCCGAAGGCGTCCCGGTCGCCCTTGATCAGGCGGATCGACTTGTCCGGCATCACGCGGCCCAACGCACTGCCGCGGTCGGAGAGCAGCACCAGACCCGTGTGACAGGGCAAATCTGACGACTCGTCAAGTTCGATGGGCTCGCCGTCGTAGAGCGCGTCGAGAGCCGTGGCCGGCACCGGCATCTCGACGATGCCCGTCCAGCCGGCCTCGACCGGCAGGTCTGCGTGGTACTCCTCGGCGAACAGGCCGACGGCGGAGGCCTTCACGCGCATCGGCAGGTCCTTGGAGACCAACGTGACCTCGCGGCCCTCGGCGGCGAAGTTGCGCGCCACGGCGAGGATGCGGGTGTCGTTGTCTCCCAACCGGAAGCCCTGCGGGAGGACCTCGACCTCGGTGTGGTTGAGCTCGACGATGAGCGTGCCGCCCTCGTCGTTGATCTGCAGCGGCGAGTCGAGCCGGCCGTGCTCCATGCGCAGCTCGTCGAGCATCCGCAGCGCGGAGCGGGCGAAGTAGCCCAGTTCGGGGTGGTGGCGCTTGGCCTCGAGTTCGGTGATGACGACGATCGGGATGACGACCTCGTGCTCAGCGAACCGGGTCATCGCCCGGGGGTCGGAGAGCAGAACGCTGGTGTCCAGGACGTAGGTGCGGCGGCTGGTCCTGGGCGGGCGACGACGACTGGCGTTGGCCACGATGCGCTCCGAGCGAGGACGCGGTACCACCGTCTCGCATAAGTCTCGCGGTGAGCCGGACCTGGCCACGAGGGCCCGGTACCGGCCCCCCTTTCGAACTCGAAGATCGAGTTGAAAGCCGCTGCTTTGTGGGCAACGAGGGCCTCCCGGTCGGGCCGACAGGATTGTCGTCCGATGTCTTCGAAGGTACGACGGGCGAGCACCGAAAGAGGGCCGGAACACGCAGTTCCAACCTTTCGGCTGACCTACATTTCGGGACAAACGCGACCGGTGCACCACCGGTCACTCTCGTTACTATCGCGTCGCCCATCGACTCCGGAGAGTCGGCGTTGTATCGAGAGGGTGAACGGTTATTCGTCTGTGTTCCTCGCTTCGCTCGTCAACAGGCTTCAATCGGCTCGGGATCGAGAGCGAAAAGCGTGCTCTCGCTCCCCTCGCCTCAATCGCCTGTTGCGCCGGGCGGGGTGAACCCGACCGAGCCGAACTTCCCCTCGTAGCTCTCGCCGGGCTTCAAGACGATCACCAGCTGCGAACACACGCCGTCGCCGGCCAGGACCGCGTCGGAGTCGGTGTAGTTCTTGGCCGACACCGCCCCGAAGGTGTCGAAGCACTTCTCGTTCGGCGGGAACACGATGCCGGTCTCGTTCTCGGTCGTCAGCAGCTGCCGCGGAACGCCCGTCTCGCCATCGGTGTAGACGAAAAATCCGTTGGCCGCGGACCCCGAATGGGGGGTCGCCACCGCCAGGACCAGGGCGAACGCCGCCACTGTTGCACTGCGCCGCACGTCAGCCTCCGAAGCGTCGATCCCGCCGCGCGTACTCGCGCAGGGCCCGCAGGAAATCGATCCGGCGGAAGTCCGGCCAGTATGCCTCGCAGAAGTGGAACTCCGAGTGTGCGCTCTGCCAGAGCAGAAATCCGGACAATCGTTGTTCTCCGGACGTGCGGATCACCAGATCCGGGTCCGGTTGCCCGCGGGTGTAGAGGTGCTCGGCGCTGTGCTCGACGTCGAGCACCTCGGCCAGGTCCTCGATGGAGCGGCCGAGCGCCGCCTGCTCGTGCAGCAGCGAACGGACTGCGTCGGCGATCTCCCGGCGCCCGCCGTAGCCCACCGCGACGTTGACGACGAGGCCCGGCCGGCCGTGCGTGTCGTCCGCAGCGGCCTTCAGGACGCGAGCGGTCTCCGGCGGCAGCAGGTCCACGGCTCCGACCGGATTGACGCGCCAACCCGCGGCGACGAGCTCGGAAACGGTCCGCTCGATAATTCGCAGCAGGGGCGTGAGCTCCTCGGCCGGGCGCGAGAGGTTGTCGGTGGACAACAGCCACAGGGTGACGACCTCGACGCGAGCGTCGGCGCACCAGTGCAGCAGCTCGTGGATCTTGTCCGCGCCGGCCTGGTGGCCCTGCTCGGGCCGGCCGCCGGTGGCCTTGGCCCACCGTCGGTTGCCGTCGAGGATGACGCCCACGTGCCGCGGGGAACGCTCGCGCGCAAGGCGTCCGGCGAGGCGCCTTTCGTAGGCCCGGTACAGGACTTCCTTGACCCGGGCGCGGGCACGCTGACGCGCGACGAGGACCGGGCGGGGCAGCGGATCGGCCACGGACGGAGACGATACCGGGGTCGCCGCGGCGAATTCGCCGCCTAGAAACCTACGGTGGCGTAACCTTGCGTCAAAGCGGAAAGGGCAGGGCATGACGACGGCGGAACACCAGCGGCCGGACGCGGCGGGACCGGTGCATTCGCTGGCCGATCGAGCCGAACACCTGGCAACCGTCATCAAGCCGAAACTGCGCGGCTGGCTCCACCTCGGCGCGTTCCCGACCTCGGTGGTCGCGGGCATCGTGCTGGTGTCGCTCGCACCCAACACGCGTGCCACGGTCGCCTGCGCGATCTTCGCGGTCAGCGCCTCGCTGCTGTTCGGCGTCAGCGCGCTCTACCACCGCGGCACGTGGAGCCCACGCGTCGAGCGTGCGCTCAAGCGCCTGGACCACGCCAACATCTTCTTGATCATCGCCGGGTCGTACACGCCGTTCGCGATGCTCGACCTGAGCGACGACCGCGGCGCGATGATGCTCTGGATCGTCTGGACCGGCGCCGCCCTCGGGGTGACGCTGAAGACCGTCTGGGTCGGCGCCCCGCGCTGGCTCTCCACCCCGGTGTACCTGGCGCTGGGCTGGACCGCCGTGTTTTTCGTCCCGGACCTGATCCGCAACGCGGGCGTCGCCGCGTTCGTGCTGCTCGTCGTCGGCGGGGTCTTCTACTCCCTCGGCGGAGTCATCTACGGCACGAAGTGGCCGAACCCCTCGCCGCGGTGGTTCGGCTTCCACGAGGTGTTCCACCTGTGCACGGTGATCGGCTGGATCGTGCACTACACGGCGGTCTCGATCACCGCGTACTCCTACGCCTGAGCCACCAGCACGCGCGCGGCCCCGTGCAGCGTCTCGGCGAC
>JBQTKD010000069.1:0-10261 GCA_052386455.1 Sporichthyaceae bacterium | reverse complement strand
CGATAGATCCCGCCGACACCAGAGAGCCGGCCATACCCTCGTCTGTCATGAGCGTGATGATCCTTCCGGCCCGAGCCGAAGCCCGGGACCTCACGCCACCCAGAAACACAAAGTTTCAGACAGACCCCGACGACGTCTGCGGCGGCCAGCTCAAAACGAGGTCCTGATCGCGATGAGAGGCGTCATGGGCACCAGGCGCAAAGGTTGACGGTTCGTCAGATGGCAGCCATGGCGTGGAGTTGGTCCAGGACCACGCGGCCGGCGTACAGTTCGCGGCGGCCGAGGCGAGTTGCTCGAACCGGTCTCGACGTTCCTCCGTGGTCAGGCGCAGGGCCGTGTCGAGGTCGGCCGCCAACTCTCGGTGCCGAACTCGTCGTCGATCTCGCGGGCGAAGGCGTGGTCGAAGGTGGGCCGCGTGGCGACGTCGAAGAGCAGATGGTGCACGAACCACAACACCGAGTTCGCGATCCCGTTGTACGCGCGGGCGAACACGCCTCTGCCCACGGGCACCATCCGGACCCGGCCCTGCACGTCGTACCCGTCGAGGTCCAACCGGCCACCCGGCGCGGCGAGCGCGGCGGTCCGGTCCGCGTCCATGATGGCGGCGCAGACCCAACTGGTGTTCTCGGTCAGGCCGGCCGCGGCGAAGCCGCTGACGAGGCCGCCGGCGCCGCGGCGGGCCTTGCAACGAGCCGTCGGAGGCGACGGCGAAGCTCAGCGGTCCGCGGTTGGAGGCGACCAGCACCTTGGGCGCGGTGTGGGCCATGGGGGAACGCCACAGGCGATTGAGGCGAGCGAAGATCGAGCAACGGCATCGAGCAACGGCGAGGAACGAGCGCTCGAATCTTCCGAGCCGATTGAGCCTGTTGAGCGGAGCGAACACCGAGCACCGAAGGTGGTCTAACCCCTTCCGGGGATGGGCTCGATCACGAGGCCACGCGCCTTCACCGCGTCGATCACGGCCTGCAGCTTGGCGTCGGAGAACACGGTGGCGTGCATGAGAACGTTGCCGCCGGCGTGGACCGGCGGGGTGGCCAAGTCGCCCCACCGGACCGCCGCCCCCATCTCGGCCGCGGGCCGTCCCGTCCAGTCGCGGGTGTCCACGGTCCACCGGCAGGTGGTGTGGCCGCTCGCCGTGATCGCCTCGACCACTCGCGTGGACCAGGAGCCGGCACCGTACGGCGGGCGGACCAGGCGGGCGTTGCCGGGCGTGGTCGCCGGGCCGGTCTCGATCTGCTTGGCGATCTCGGCATTGGACAGGTCGGTCAGCGCGAGGTGGTCGCGGGTGTGGTTGGTGACGACGTGCCCCGCCTTCTCCAGCAGCGTGCGGACCCGCGGTTCGATGCGGTTGAGGAAGAAACGGCCGCGTGCCTTGTTCCGCTCCAGCGTCGCCAGCATCGCCTTCGCGACCTCGAGCGACGGGATCGCGTCGTCGAAGGTGAGCCACACGAGATCGGTCGTGTTGCCGCAGCGGGCGATCGCCGCGGCCTCCGCGACGCCGACGGCACTGGACCGCACGCCCTTCGCCTCGATGCTCTTGGTCTCCGAACGCAGGGACTGCTTCTCGCCCGACGGCGTGCGCCAGTTCGCCCGCCCCGTGAGGGGAACCTTCCCGAGCGTCGTCGGCAGGACGAGGTGACACAGGCGGGACAGGCTGCGGTCCTGCGGGTTGCGCCAGGACTCGCCGCACTCCTCGATGCGTCCGCCGCTGCCCGTGGTCGCGTCGAGTGCGGTCGCCGCGAGCTTCGCGGGCCCGTCGTAGAGCGTCACGATGATCGGGACGCGGGCGCCGGGAGCGTCGTACTGGGGGCCGGTCACGACGAGCCGAGCGGTGCGCCCGGCGGCCTCGGCCACCGGCTCGGCGGCCGTCGTCGGCGTCTCGGGTGGGGTGGTGGTGGATGAGGCGAGCAACACCGTCGGTGCCGTGTTCGCCTCGATCGTCCCGTTTCCGCAGGCGGCGAGTACGACGGCACCGAGGGAGGCCGCCAGGGCCTTGACCGTGAGGTTTGCACGCATGGCGGCATTCTTTCAGCACATCTGTCACGTGACGTAACCAAACGGCTGCGTTGTGAGAGATGTACGAATTACGGCAAAGGCCCAGCGGCGCGGGACGGAAGCGACTTAGCCTCCGAAAGCGGTGACCCGACTGGTCGCCGGCTTGCACACACGTGGAGGTGGGCCACCATGGGCAAGGGCCGTTCGGTGTCCGACATGAAGTACGAAGCCTCGCTGTGGGCGCAGGCCGTCGCCGGTTCGATGCGCGATCTGCAGCGCCGCCGCGAGCTCTCGCGGGCGCGAGCCGATGCCGCCGCGGACCCGGCCGCCCTGGTCGCCGCGCGCATCCAGCGCGACGCCGCGCGCCGCAAGGCGGCGGCCCTGACCACCGCGATCGTCGTCGCCGCCACCGTGCCGGCGTGGGCGATCGTGAACATGCTCTCCGCGCCGCCGGCGCACGAGGGCGTGGTCAGCGCCGCTCCGGCCGAGGTCGAGCAGGAGGCTCCGGCGCAGCAGCCGATCGACCAGGCCGCGCCCGCCCCGCAGCCGGCGCCCGCCGCCGTCGCCCCGACCGAGACCCTGCCGTTCCCGGAGTTGGCCGCGGCGGCCCCGGCCGAGCCCTTCGCCCAGGCGGCTCCGGTCGCCCGCGAGCAGGCCCCGGCCGCCGCTGAGAAGGCGGCTCCCAAGCAGTCCGCCGAGGCGAAGCAGGCTCCGGCCAAGGAAACGGCGAAGGACGACAAGGCCGCGGAGTCCGCGAGGGACGCCAAGGACGCCAAGGACGCCAAGGACGCCAAGCAGAGGTCCGAGTCGAAGAAGTCCGAGAGCAAGGGCTCGAAGGGCTCGTCGGACTCCGGCTCGAAGGGCTCGTCCAAGGGCTCGTCGCCCAAGTCGGGCGGCTCCTCGGGCTCCATGGAGTGGTCCTCTCGCGACGAACGGAGCTCGAGCCCCTCGTGGCGTCGCGACCGCGACAGCCGGGAGAACCGCCGCGACAACCGGGACCGCATGGGCCGGGACTCCGACGCCGAGGAGATCGGCGGCGGCTCGCACGGCACCTACCCCGGCACCGCCCCCGGCCAGGCGCCCAGCGGCTCGACCCCGTCGGGCGGCACTCCGTCCACGCCGAGCACCCCGACCGAGGGGACGCAGGGCGAAGGTTCCGAGGACTCGCCGACCGTCGAGCAGGACCCTGCCGAGCCCGCCAACGAGGCCCCGCAGGCCCCCGCCGAGCCGCCGGCCACCAACCGGGCGCCGTCGACCACCGTCCCGGCGCAGAGCCCGGGAAACTCTCCTGGACCCAACTCGGGTGCAGTTCCGAACGGTTCGGACGACCCCGCCGCGGTCGACCCGAGCGACCCGGGCGCTCCCAACTAGTTCGTCGGCACACCGTGAACGGCGTCGAGGATCACCTCGGCGCCGTTCGGCGTCTCGGGCGGGTTGCCGTAGAATCGGGACTGCTCAACAACTGAAACAGCTCATCCAGAGGGACTGAGGGAACGGCCCTACGACGTCCCGGCAACCACCCGCGCAACTCCCCGGCCCGATGGCCGGCGTGCGGGAGACGGTGCCAACTCCGCCCGTGAACACGGCGTTCGCGGGAAAGATGAGGAGGAATCCCGCGATGACGTCTGCCCCCGCCACCCCGCGCCTGCTGGGTTCGGCCACCGGCCTCTCCTGTCGCGAGTGCGGCCAGGCCTACGAGATCGGCCCCATCTACGCCTGCGGCGAGTGCTTCGGCCCGCTCGAGGTCGCCTACGACTTCCCGGCCGTCACCCGCGAGACGATCGCGGCCGGCCCGCAGAACATCTGGCGGTACAAGGACCTGCTGCCCGTCCCCGCGCACGTCGCGAGCACCAAGAACCTCGAGCCCGGCATGACCAAGCTGGTCAAGGCCGAGAACCTCGCCGCCGAGCTCGGCATGCGCTCCCTGTGGATCAAGGACGACAGCGGCAACCCCACGCACTCCTTCAAGGACCGCGTGGTCGCCGTCGCGCTGGCCGCCGCCCGCGAGCTCGGTTTCACGGTGCTGGCCTGCCCCTCCACGGGCAACCTCGCCAACGCCGTCGCCGCCGCGGCGGCGTGCGCCGGCATCCGCTCGGTCGTGCTGATCCCGTCCGACCTCGAGCAGCAGAAGATCCTCACCACCGCGGTGTACGCGGGCACGCTGATCGCCGTCGAGGGCAACTACGACGACGTGAACCGTCTCGCCTCCGAGCTCGCCGGCGAGGAGGAGGACTGGGCGTTCGTGAACGTCAACGTCCGCCCGTACTACGCCGAGGGCTCCAAGACGCTTGGCTACGAGGTGTGCGAGCAGCTCGGTTGGCGCATCCCGCCGCAGACGGTCATCCCGATCGCGTCGGGCTCGCAGCTGACCAAGGTGGACAAGGCCTACACCGAGTTCGGCAAGCTAGGCCTGGTCGAGGCCACGCCGTACAAGATCTTCGGCGCGCAGGCCACGGGCTGCTCCCCGGTCGCCGCCGCCTGGAAGGACGGGCGGGACTTCGTCGCTCCGGTCCGGCCGAACACCATCGCCAAGTCCCTCGCCATCGGCAACCCGGCGGACGGCCCGTACGTGCTGGACGTCGCCAAGCGCACCGGCGGCGCGGTCGAGGACGTGAGCGACGACGAGGTCATCGAGGGCATGCGGCTGCTCGCCCGTACCGAGGGCATCTTCGGCGAGACGGCCGGCGGCGTCACGATCGCGACGCTGTGCAAGCTGCTGAAGAACGGCGACCTGGACCCGGACGCGGAGACCGTCGTCTTCAACACCGGCGACGGCCTCAAGACTCTGGACGCGATCGCCGCTCACGTTGGGCCGACCGCGACCATCGCGCCGACCGTCAAGGCGTACCGCGAGGCGGGTTTCTAGGGCACCCCTGCCTATACCCCGGGCGAACCGTCCGAGAGAAACTGACGCGCCATCTGTTGCCAAACACACAGGGTCAGTACGCTCGGCGTTGGTCGGCACGTTGCGCGCGTCACAGCACTCGGGCACGGTACTTGCAAAAGCACCTCCGACCCGGGCCCGCGCGGTGCGGGCCCGACGCTCGGAAGTTCGGAACAGTGAAAATAGGAGTGGCCATGCCTCAGGGCACCGTCAAGTGGTTCAACGCGGAGAAGGGCTACGGCTTCATCGCGGTCGACGGTGGCGCGGACGTGTTCGTGCACTATTCGGCAATCCAGGCCGACGGCTACCGCTCTCTCGACGAGGGGCAGCGCGTCGAATTCGAAATTACGCAGGGACAGAAGGGCCCGCAGGCCGACGTCGTTCGTCCGGTCTGAACCCCCACCCAAGAAAACGTGGCTCTTCGCACCACCTAGGCCGGACTTCGCTGCCGCGACGTCCGGCCTTCGTGCGTTTCCGCCCAAAGCGTTGCGTACACGGTTAGTCTCGTTCCGTGTCCGACGAGACGACGGTGCTGCCCGGCTGCGCGGGCGAGCACGAGATGCAGGAGAAGTGGGACTCGGTCGACCGAGCCCGCACCTTCTACGACCGTCAGGTCATCGACTACCTGAACCCCGCGATGCGCGAGTTCCTCGCGCGTCAGCAGATGGTGTTCATCTCGACCGCGGACGGCAAGGGCGAGTGCGACAGCTCCTTCCGCGCCGGCGAGCCCGGGTTCGTCGTCTCGCTCGACGAGCGGACGCTGCTCTACCCGGAACTGCGGGGCAACGGCGTCTACGCCAGCCTCGGCAACATCGCCGAGAACCCGCACATCGGGCTGCTGTTCATCGACTTCTTCGTCGACCTGATCGGCCTGCACGTCAACGGCCGCGCCGGCGTCCTGGAGCACGAGGAGCTCCTCGCCGACCCGCGCGTCACCATCGAACTGCTCGAGGCGCTGACCCGGCAGGGCGGTCGTCGCCCCGAGCGCTGGGTCCAGGTCGAGGTCCACGAGGCGTACATCCACTGCTCGAAGCACATCCCGCTGTTGGCGCGGATGGACAAGCAGGTGGACTGGGGCACCGACGACATGAAGCGCAAGGGCGGGGACTACTTCGGCGTGACCGCCGCACGGGAGTCCGCGAGCGAGTAGAACCAGTACCGCTCGTCGCCGAGGGTGTTCGGGCCCGCCGCCGACCCGGCGTCGCGAAGGCGAGGGTGCGTCAGTTCGACGTCGGAGACGACCAGAACCTGCCGGCCGCTCGACGCCGCGAGTGCGCTCGCCTGCTCGACGATCTCCTCGGTCGTGGGAGTGCGCAGGCGCGCGGTGTCCCAGCGGATCCAGGACTGCTGACTCGAGTTCGTGTAGGTCGCGGTCCGGTCCAGGTAGGCGAGGATCGGCGAGGTCCGGTTGTCTCCGTGGAGCAGAAGCGCACGGTCTTCGTAGCCGAGGCTCTCGATGAGGTCGGCCGCGTTCTGCGAGTTGGACCAGTCGTACTGGCTCGCGAGCGCCAGCGATCGGACGCCGCCGACGGCCTGCAGCGCGAGCACCGCGGTGGCGGCGGCCAACACCGGCGTCGCGCGCAGCGACTGCCGCAGTTTCCGTGGCGCCTCCCGCGCCTGACGCAGCCACAGAAACGCCACCACGTTGACGATCAGAAAGCCGTAGTGGCGCGGGTACCCCTGGTACATCTGGAAGAAGATCGTGCACAGCGCCACGAACCCGAGCGTGTGCCCGAGCGCCAGCACCGGGGTGTCCCGCAGCAGCCAGACCATCCCGAGCCCCACCACGAGGAAGCCGAGGACCTCGACACCGAGGGGGATCGGCAGACCTTGGGTGTCCCAGAACGACGGCCGGCCCTTCTGGAACGGGACGAGTGCGTTGAACAGCTGGGTGCAGATCTGCTCCCAGCCGTTGGGAACGCGCATCAGCGGCTTGGTGTCGTCCTGCGGTCGCGCCTGCAGGTAGGCGATCGCCAACCCAAGGGGGCCCGCACCCGCGAGCATCGCCAGCCGGCGGCGGTCGACCGGATCGCCCGCCGATCGTTCCCGGTGCGCGCGCCACAGGGCGTAGAGGGCGAGGCCTGGCACCAGGGTCGAGGCGTGCACGCTCGTCTGGCAGATCACGACGAACACGGCCGCGATCGCGCCCCAGCGGGGCCGCGCGGCCGACAGCAGGGCGCACGCGACCAGAACGCCGAGCACGCCGAGGCCGTAGTTCCGGGAGATGAGCCCGTACTCGAAGCTGACGAGGTACCCGAACGGGAACAGCACCTTCAACGGCGTCGGGAACGGCGCCCACCGCACGAAGACGAAGGTGCAGGCGGCGGCGATGCCCGCCGTGATCACCTGCATGCTCTGCACGGGCAGACCGAGGTGCGCGGGAACGAAGAGCAGCAGGTGCCACAGGCCCGGGTGGCCCTCGTAGCGAAGCGCCTCGAACAGGCCCCACAGGCTGTTGTCGCGCGCGATCAGCCACGCCTGCGCTTCGTCGCGCCACAGGGCGTGGAACGCAATGCCGTACACGGACAGGAACACGAGCTGAACCGCCGCGAGCCCCGCCGCGAGCCGGACGGGGCTGCGTGGTTCGCCCGTGGCTCGCACTGGTGGTCCGCTCCTTCGCTGCCGACGGCCCGACGATTGTGCCGTAGGGCGTCCCGCCGTTTGCGCGGCGACGAGCCCGGTTAGTGTCACTGCGGTGGCCGTCGAGTCCCTACCGTCCTTCGCGACCGCCAATCCCGCCCGCCGCGTGCCGGCGCCCGTCGTGGTGGTTGCCGTCGTCTCGGTACTCGCCGCTGCGACCGCCGTGTATCTGAAGTGGCGGGTCTTTCCGCACGGCAGCGCGAACAACGACGAGGGCGTGTATCTGCTGCAGGCCGAGGCGCTGACGCAGGGCCGGCTCTCGCTGCCGCTCCCGGCGAACCCCGAGGCGCACCAGCCGTGGCTGTTCGCGATCCACGACGGCCGGTACGTGGCGAAGTACCTGCCGGTGGTCGCGGCCGTCTACGCGCTTGGGGTCGGGCCGTTCGGCTCGGCGATTCCCGTGCTGATGGCGTTGGCCGCCGCGGTTCCGGTGCTCGCGTACCTGCTCGCCCGGCGCCTGGACCTGTCCGCGGGGCGCTCCGCGGCCGCCGCGGTTCTGCTCGGCCTTTCGCCCGGCGTCCTCGTGCAGACCGGGCTGGTGTTGTCCTACCTGCCGTTCCTCGTGCTGATGCTCGGGTGCTGGCTGCTGGTCTTCCGGGCCGACGACGCCACGGCGCACCGGGGTCGTTGGGCGCTGGCCGCCGGGTTCGTCGGCGCACTCGCGGGGTGCGCGCGTCCCCTCGACGGACTGCTGATGTGCGGCCCGGCCATGGTGTGGCTGGCGTGGCGGCAGCGGGGTCCGGCGGTCGTGTTCGGAGCGCTGCCGGTGGCGGCGGCCATGGCGGCCTACGACGCGCACGTGACGGGCAGCCCGCTCCGGTTGCCATTCGCGTTGATCGACCCGTCGGACAAGCTCGGCTTCGGCGAGCGGCGGCTGTTCCCCGAGGACTTCTACCTCGACTTCGGACTGGACCAGGCGGTCACCGGCTGGTGGAACCACTTCTGGCTCGAGCCCGCCCGGTGGTACCCGGGCTTCGTGGTCCTCGCGCTGCTCGCCGTGTGGGCCGCCCGCCCCGGAGGAAGCGCCCGCGCGCGCCATCGTCTGCTGCTGGCCAGTTCCGCCGCGACGCTGACGGGCTACTTCTTCTTCTGGGGCCCGTACCAGGCCTCGACGATCTGGCGGGGCACGGACGCCTTCGGGCCCTTCTACAGCCTGGCGCCGGCGACGCCGCTGGTGTTCGCGGCGTTGACCGTACCGCTCGGAACGCGGGCTCTGGCCGCCGCATTGGCGCTGACGTCCGTCCCGTCCGTGCTGACCGCCGGCGACGCACTGGCCGAGGTGCGCCACCACGAGCGCATCACCGACGAGATCCTGTCCACCCTCCAGCCGGGCACGACGACCCTGCTCGACGGCGATCCGCCCTACCTCTACTTCCCGGTGACGGGTGTCGGCGGCGACGACGTCGCGCTCGCCGCCCACACCCCGCCCTCGGCGCTGCCGGGCACCGGGCCGTGGCGGTCGCTGGTGATCGCCGGCTTCCCGTACCGGGCGAACGCCCGGCCCCCGTACGAACTCCGCGAGCAGCATCTGACGCAGGGACGAGAAGTCGTGCTGCGCGTGGAACGCACCGGGAAGCCGATGGCCGGCCAGACCTTCGTGGTCTCCTACGACGGCCGGACCACCGCCTGCCCTGGCACCGCCGGCGTCCTGGTTCTGACCCTCACCGAAGCGGCCGTCGAGGGCTGCTCGGGAGAGTCGCTGCCCCCGCTGCTCCCGGACGTTCCCTACCGCACCTCGCCGGACCGCAGTGCCCTGGTGATCAACACGTTCATCCCCGCACCGGACGGCGGGCAGTGGGCGACCGGCTGGCGGCGGATGCCCGTCGAGATCGTCGACGGGCAGCTCCGCCTGCTGACCGACGGCCGCGCCCTGCGCACCTCCGAAGGCGGCTGGCTCTCGGTGACCCCGGTTCGCGACTGAATGCCCGTGTGCTGGGCAGGAGCTCGCTTGCACTCTCCAGGGTCGAGTGCTAAGACTTGGGTTAGCACTCTCATGTGTGGAGTGACAGCACAGGTCGGCCGGTGAGGCCGGGCGCTCGGGCGGAGACATGGTCCGCCCAGCCTCGGTCGTCCGTCGCGGGCACCGCCGACCACGCCAGGAAGAACTGTCGGGAGGACCCGAAGCATGGCCAAGATCATTGCCTTCGACGAGGAGGCACGGCGCGGTCTCGAGCGCGGTATGAACGTGCTCGCGGACGCCGTAAAGGTCACGTTGGGCCCGAAGGGCCGCAACGTCGTCCTGGAGAAGAAGTGGGGTGCGCCGACGATCACCAACGACGGTGTCTCCATCGCGAAGGAGATCGAGCTCGAGGACCCGTGGGAGAAGATCGGGGCCGAGCTGGTCAAGGAGGTCGCGAAGAAGACCGACGACGTCGCCGGTGACGGCACCACCACCGCCACGGTGCTGGCGCAGGCGCTGGTCCGCGAGGGTCTGCGCAACGTCGCCGCCGGCGCGAACCCGATGTCCCTGAAGAAGGGCATCGAGGCCGCGGTCGAGCGCGTGTGCGAAGAGCTCACCAACATGGCCAAGCCGGTGGAGACCAAGGAGCAGATCGCTGCCACCGCCTCCATCTCGGCCGCCGACCCCGTCATCGGCGAGATGATCGCCGAGGCCATGGACAAGGTCGGCAAGGAAGGCGTCATCACCGTCGAGGAGTCCAACACCTTCGGCCTCGAGCTCGAGCTCACCGAGGGCATGCGCTTCGACAAGGGCTACATCAGCCCGTACTTCTGGACCGACCC
>JBQTKD010000068.1:0-116639 GCA_052386455.1 Sporichthyaceae bacterium | reverse complement strand
GGCAAGGACCTTGCCGATTTCTACGCCGCCATCGGCATGCCTCTGCATGAAGGTTACGGGCTGACTGAGGGCGGGATCGTGGCGTTGAATCCAATCGGCCGCTGCAAGTCCGGCAGCATCGGCAAGGCGCTGGACGGCGTGGAAATCCGCCTGGCCGAAGACGGCGAGCTGATTTTCCGCAGCCCCTCGATGTTTTCCGGCTACTACAATGACCCCCAGGCTACGGAGGCGGTGTTGCGCGACGGCTGGCTGCACACCGGCGACATCGCCGAGATCGACGCCGACGGCTACGTCACGATCGTCGACCGCAAGAAGGAACTGATCATCAACGCGGCCGGCAAGAACATGTCCCCGGCGAACATCGAGCAGAAGCTCAAGGCGTCGAGCCCGCTGATCGGGCAGGCGTGCGTGATCGGCGACGCGCGGCCGTACAACGTCGCGCTGCTCGTGCTGGATCCGGACGGCACCGCCGCCTACGCGAAGGCCCACGGCCTCGCCGCCGACCCGGCGGTGCTGTGCACCGACCCCGGCGTCCTGAAGCAGATCGACGAGGCGGTGGAGACGGCCAACGCGCGCATGAGCCGCGTCGAGCAGATCAAGAAGTTCGCGGTGCTCGCCAACGACTGGCTCCCCGACGGCGACGAACTCACCCCGACGATGAAGCTCAAGCGTCGCGGCGTCGCGGCCAAGTACGCCGAACAGATCGAGGCGCTCTACGCGTAGGCGTTGCGGCGCTCCCACGCCAGCAGCAGGCCGTAGACCGTGCTGGTCACGGGAGTCGGGACGCCGTGCTCGGCGCCCAGGCGCGCGATCGCGCCGGACAGGGAGTCGAGCTCGCTCGGACGGCCTGCTTCGAGGTCGCGGTGCAGCGACGAGGTCGAGCCGGGGGCGATCGTGCGAAGCATCGCGAGAACGGTCGGGACCAGATCATCGGGGAGGTCGACGCCGGTCGCTCGGCCGACGGCGGCCGCCTCGGTGGCCAGGGCCTCGACCACGGCGGCGGTGGGCGCGTCTGCCCAGAGGTCGGCGACCTGGGCCCGCGCGCCGGCGGTGGCGCCGGCCATGGCGGCGATGAGGACGAACTTGCGCCACACCTCGACCTCGATGGCCGGGCTGACGGTGACGTCGATCCCGGCGCCGACGAGCAGCTCGCCGACGTCCTTGGCGCGCCCGGTGTCCCGGCCGTCGGACTCGCCGACGAAGAAACGCGCCGGCACCGTGGGGTGGAAGATTCGGCCCGGCGCCTCGATGGAACTGACGACGTAGACCAGACCCGGCAGTACCCGTTCCGCGGGAACGACGCGAGAGACGATCCCCGGCCCGTCGACGCCGTTCTGCAGGGTGACCACGACGGTGTCGGGCCCGAGCAACGCCGGCAACGCCTCGAGCGCCGCGGCGCCCTGCGGGGTCTTCACGGTGAACAGCACGACGTCGACCGGCCCGATCTTCGCGGTGTCGTCCTCGGCCGCGACGCGCGCGTGCGCGTCGCCGTCGACGCTGCTCAGGTGCAGTCCGTCCGACCGGATGGCGTCGAGGTGCGCTCCGCGGGCCACGACCGCGACCTCGCAGCCGCCCGCCGCCCCCAACTTGGCCGCGAGATAGCCGCCGACGCCCCCGGCGCCGAACACCGCCACTCTCATCTGCGCATCCCTCCGCGAGCCGCCGATCGAGACTGCACCACCCCGTTGGCGGGGATTTAACCAGTGACACCTCGAGTCAACAATTCTGGCCATGACGGTCCTGCCGCTGGCGACGGTGCAGAACACGCTGCCGGCCGTGGTCGATCGGGTGGAAAGCACGCACGAACGCGTGGTCATCACCCGGAACGGTGTTCCCGCGGCCGTGCTCATCAGCCCGGCCGATCTCGCCGCCTTGGAGGAGACGTTGGACGTCCTGTCCGATCCGGACACGATGCACCGCCTTCACGAGTCCAGGGACGACATCGCCCGGGGCGAGGTGCTTGACGCCGAGCAACTTCGCGCACTGACCGCCCGCGACCGCTGAGCGGAGTTCCGTCAACGCTGCCCTATCGGCTCCTCGTCACCGCGGCGGCGGCCCTTGCACTGACGCCGATAGCCCGGGCAATTCTTTCGGGAACCTGTTCCCGAAACACCCCGAGGTTGGCCATGGCCCTCTTGTGCCGGCCGGCCGAGGTCCAGATGTCGGAGTACCGCGCCGATGCGGCTCCCACAAGAAGGCGTCGGACAGGAGAGCGTCCAGCACCGGCCCGCCGGCGAGAACGTCGACGACGAGCCGAAGCGCTTCGCGTTCTTGGACACCGGCCTCCGGGTCGCAGAGATCGGCCTTGTGCGAGAGAGCCCGAGCACGTCGCGGGCCTACGGCGCGAACGCCTCTTGGTCTTCCTCCGGAACCGGTGTTTGTCCGTACTCCGGAACGAGGGACTTCAGGCGCGCGGTTGCCGGCCGTTGATCAGCTCCTGGGCGGCAGCGGACCGCACGAAGCCCTCGGGCACGGTGCGGCCTTCGATTGCGGCGGAGCCCTTGGTGGAGCGGGCGACCGAGCGCTTGATCGCCTCGACGGTGACGGTACGGCGATTCATCCGCAGCCCCTTCCAAACTCGTCCGAGCAACCCGATCCAGGGTAGCGACTACGTAGACGCGGACGCCCTGATGGACACCGACATGCCCGCTCTCGCCTACCGACTCGCCTTTGATGACGAACGGCGCAGCGCTCGATGATCCGCAGACACGGTCGCTGCTGTCGCGCTCCCCGGAAGAGCTGGAGAAGCCGCTCGACTCCACAGATCAAACGTCACCTATTCGTGCAGCAGGCCCGACCACACGGAGACGCGCCTGACTCAGCCGAAGTAGGAGGCGGCCATCATGAGCAGAAGATTCGACCCGTGAGATCGCGCTGGCGCAACTGCTCCGCGCCGGAGGGCGGACGACCGGAGCCGCACGCCAGCTCGGTACCGTCCGAACCGGTCCAGCGCGTCACGACCACACCGTGATGGCTGCAGGCACCCCGTCGTCCGATGCTCGGGCTGTTCCAGCCGTCGGCGCATCCGATGCCACCGAACTGCCAGGTAATGGTCGGCGCCGGAGGCACGGTCGGTGCTAGCTGCTGCACCGAAGGCACCACCGAGGACCGCACAGGTTTAACCGTCCCCGCGTCGACGTCGTCGAAGATGACTAGCGCGCCGACCCAGGCGGCGAACAGCGCCATGCACGCCGCTAGCCGCAACTCGATCGGCACCACGTACCACTTCGCCAGCATGTCAGTTGGACGTGCTCAGCGCCGCTTTCGTTTCCGCCAGCGCAGACTCCGGCACGCTGGCACCAGCGCGCACGGAGCCTGCGCCTTCAAGTCACAAGACGTCGAATAGATCTCCTTAGAAGAGTTCTCGGGTCCTCGGTGCGGAGCTAGTTCAGGTGGGAGATCTCCGCCATCCGCTCCCAGTCAATGCCGCCGTGGTACGAACCGGCGCCTTGGCGCCCGACGGCGTTGGTGATCCAGCCGTCCTTGCAGATCGCTTGGTTCGCCGCGAGCACGAGCTTCTCGGCCATCGGGGCGGTCGCGGGCGCGATCTTGGCGACAACCGGTGCGGCGGCTGCCACCGCGGTCGAAGCGGCGGCGAAGTGTCGCCAACCGAGCACTGCAGCGCTGCCTACCACTACGCCGCCGACGGCTGCCGCATAGGGCGCGACTTTCTTGGCGCGCGCCTTCAGTTCGTGCTTGGTCATGCTCCGGTCTCCTCGATCCACGGTGGGGAGTTACAAGGCTGGCATCCCTGTCCACAAGATGAAGGATGTTCGCATAAATCAGGGTCGTGTAATTCCCGTACTAGCGGTTGGAGCACTGGTCGTTGGTGAAGGTCTGCTTCCACGACTGGTTCGCGTAGCAGACCTCCTGCGCCGACGGCGGGGAGGTCGCCTCGTCGATCAGGCCGCCGATGATCAGCGCGAGAACCAGCACGAGCCCCCCGCCCCCGAACACGGCCCACAAGATGTTGCTGTGGCGCTTCTGCTCGGAGGTCTTGGCCTGCCACTCGCGGCCGACTCGGCAATCTTGGCTGCCTGTTTCGTCTGTCGGATCTGCTTCTGGCGTGCCCGATCGCGTCGGCAATCGTCACGGAAGGTACCCATGGCTCAGCCCTTTCGGCACAGGTCGCGGATCTCCTGCATCGCGCGGGTGTGCTGCGCCTGATCGACGATGACGTACCCCTCGTTGGCTAGTGCCTGATCGAGCTTCTGCCCGGCGGCGACGCATTCCGAGTAACTGGAGGTGGAGGAGGGCGGGGTGTAGGTCGATTCGTCCTCGCCGGAACTGTTGGCTGCGGAGATCCCGCCGACGATCGCCATGACGATCGCGGCCAGCACCGCCATCGCGCCCCAGCCCTTCAACCGCTCCGTCAGGGGCTCCGGGCTTGCTAGACCTCGTTCGTTGAGCACCTCGACCAGGGCCATCCGCTGGACGGTCTCCTCGGTAAGGTGCGGGCAGTTGGCCCGGAGGCGAGTCGCGATCTCGCCGTGCTTCGTGCGTTGCGCCTCGTTGAGGAAGTTCATCCCCGCTCCCTTGGTCCGGATGTGGTGCTAGACCTTGGATCGGTCTTGACCGGCGCTGGCTAAAGGCCTAAGCGTGTGGAGCTTCTTCGGGCTCCGGTGGCACGCGGGTGCTCCAGCAGTACGAGACTGGTCAGGGCGAACGTCGGCGCGAAGTGGTTACGGGGCTGTGGGCTGAGGATGTGCGTCGGTCCATCAAGCTCGCGCCGTGAGCGGTCGTTCAGAGTCTGGAGAACGTTGCGTTGTACTCGTTCGCCATGCGGTTGACCATCGAGTCGTAGTGGAAGATGTCGCCGGGCTGCGGCGCCGGCTTCGCGGTCACGATCTCCACCGGACCGAGGTCGTTGCGGAACTTCACCACGACGATCCCGAGCCCGTCGTAACCGGACCGGTTGGACGATGTGCGCCGCGGTAGACCCTCGATCGTGTCGATCGACTTCTGGAGCGCGCCCGGCATCTTGTGCTTGCTCACTTTGGTCCGCATGGCCGGATCCCTGAACTTGTTCGAGTCGAAGCTGATGAACTCCTCGGCGGCGTTGATGGTCACCAAGCCGATGGAGAGCGCGTTGTTGGACGCCCCGTGCACGATCTGGTGCGACGAGTTCAGTTCGTCATAAAGACGGGGCGCCGACCCGGAGTGCTTGGTCATGCACGCCTTCGCCTCCAGCGCGACCAGGACGGCACCGACCGGCGACTCGACCAGTGACGGCAGTGCTTGCAGTCGGTCCCGCTGGTCGGCGGTCAGGACCACGCCCCAGTGCGTCGCCAGATCGACGAACGAGAACGGCGCCCGGTTCTTCGTCTCCACCTCGGAACCCGGCGTGCAGAGCACCAGGTCGAGCTTCTTCGTCTTGTTCTGACCGAAGTCCTTGAGTGCGTGGCGCATGCCGAAAGCGACCTTGCCCTCGGCAATGTGACCACGCAGGACTGCGCTCGCCTGGAGAAGATCGAAGAGGACGCCCCAGCAGGAGACGTTCGAGTGGACGTCACTCCGTGAGTGGTACTGCCAGACCCAGGGACACCCCGGTGTCCCTGGGCACCGCCATCGAGGCGGCCATGATCCCCGGAGCGTCCACGGTCGCTGACGCTAGCTCAGATCGAGCGCCATCTGTGGGACCGCCGCTGCAAGAGCGAGCTTGGTGTAGCGGTCCACGTCGTCGCGGAACCCGTCGTAGTTTCCGAGGTTCCCCCGCTGGAGACGGTTACGGAATCCGTTGATGGCCCTGGCGCTGAGCGGCGCCGCATTGTTCAGGTCCACCACGGCCGACAGGTGTTCGTAGGGCGCAAGCTCGGGAAACTCCGAGACCTCCACCGCGTGAGCCTGGCCGCGCTCACCCCACGCCGCGTTGGGCCAACGCTGGGCGATCTCCGGGCCGTCGAGATCCGCCACGACGTTGCCCGGATTGGCAATGCGGCCGGCGACCCATTCGGCGACCCGAGTCGTAACGGCGTTCCCGACGAGCTTCCACCGGGGGCCGTTCTTCCTGCCGTTGGTAGCGACATCGGTCCAACCCCGGTCGAAGCCCTGCATCGCTTCGGCGTCCTCCACCGAGGGCGTCACGAACAGGCGGTGCTCAGGAGCACCGGGAACCCAAATCGCCGGCGGCGACGGGATGCCCACCGTCGAACCGCCCTTGAGCGTTGGAACGGCGTCCTGCGCCCAGCCGAGGCCGCCCCTGCCCTCAGTCCAATAGAAGCCGAACGCGTCGGCCTTGAGGTCCGTCTCGGGCCGCTGGCCGGCGTCGTCGGCGAACAGGACGCGGCGCGGGTCCTCGACGGCCGACGCGAGGAGGATCACCCGCCGACGCCGCTGCGGGACGCCAGTGAATCGCGAATCCACGACTCGGTAGGCCCAGCGGTAACCGAGCGCCTCGATCTCGGCCACTAGGTAGGCCATCGCCTTGCCAGCATCGAGACTGAGCATGTTCGGAACGTTCTCGATCATCAACCAAGGCAGCCGGCGCTCTTCTTTGGCCGTCAACCGAAGCGCCTCGAACGCATGGGAAACCAGGCCCGATGCGTCGCCGGTGATGCCGGCCATCCGGCCCGCCTGCGACAGGTCGGTGCAGGGAAAGCCCGCCGACAGGAGGTCGAGACCCTTCGGCAACTTGGTGAGTTCACGAACGTCGGGGTGAAGCTCGACACCGGAGAAGCGCGCCCGGAGCACGTCCTGCGCGGGCTGCCACCACTCGCAGAGCAACTCGGTCTGAACGGAATCGCCCAGCGCACGGTGAAAACCCTGCTCGATACCGCCGATTCCAGCGAACAATCCAGCGATCCGCACGTGCGCCCCATTCCACGACTTGCCCGGAACGGTAGTCGGACCCACCGACAAACTCGAGTTTCCACGCCGCCGGACCCTCGCTATCGGGGCGGCCGTCTATCACGGAGCAGAGAAGGCCCCTGGCTAGACCGCGCCTTGTGGTCCCTGCCAGAAAGTCGTTCGTCGCTCGGACCACTGGATCATGGAGCACCTGATTCCGCTCTGGGCCGACCGCCGAGACAGCTACGCGAACGTGGCCTTCGTCTGCGCTCCGTGCGCCAAGGCCACGACAGCCCTGGAGACAGGCCAGCGTGCGCTAGTAGCGGCCCAAGCCTTGCGGGACGCTCGGTCGTCCGTCGAGATGCCGCCGGCCTACCGCATGCGTCCGTTGTGGTCGAAGGTCTCGGTCGGGTTCAGCATCGCGTACACCCGGAGCACCCCGAACCACATGCCGGGGAGCATCAGTGGGGCGGCCCAGATGCCGACGAACCCGTCGGTCACCGCGGCGAGGACGAAGAGCACGGGCAGCAGCGCGAGCCATCCGGCCTGGTAGGGGTGCCGCCGCCACCATGGCTGCGCCTCGCTGGCCTGGACGCGGGGTTCGTTCACTGCGGGCCCTCCTCGATGATCGTCTATCAGGGTCTCGGTGCACTGAGCGGCGGTCAACTACACGGGCGCGAACGGTGAACCGGCGACGAGCTGGACCGCGAAGAAGTAGCGCTGGGCGATCTAGTCGCACTCGATGCGGTCGGTCCCCCGACCGCCGTCCCCGACCCAGAACTCGCAGGTGAACCCGCAGGGCTGCGACTCCTGGGACTCGGCCCCAGCCTGCCGAGTCAGATCGTCGTCACTTCGGGCGCGACCCTGCTCGATCACCGACACCGCGGAGTTGGGGGTGCGGGTGGCGAAGCCCCCGCCGGCGCCGAAGGCGCCCAAAACACACCAGGCGAGCCGGTCTGCGCTTTCCGCAGACACGGCTCGCCCGAGCCTGGTGGGCGTTACTGGGATTGAACCAGTGACCTCTTCCGTGTCAGGGAAGCGCTCTCCCGCTGAGCTAAACGCCCGGGATGGAACTACGAGGCGGGTGCGGGAATCGAACCCGCGTACAGGGCTTTGCAGGCCCTTGCCTAAGCCACTCGGCCAACCCGCCCTGCGAGCGAGGTGGGCCGGTGTTGCCGGCAGCCCCCGCTGCGCTGCCTCGAAGTTTCTTCGAGCGGACGACGGGATTCGAACCCGCGACCCTCACCTTGGCAAGGTGATGCTCTACCAACTGAGCCACGTCCGCGCGACCCGCTGGAAGCTCGTGACCCCCGGCGGCGCAGGTAGGACCATATCCCATCGGGCGGGGTGCTCGCAGGCCGCTACCCCTCGCGCGCCGTAACCCGCGTGTCACCTCCGACGCTTGCGGGCGAAACGTCCCTCCAGGTAGCCGTTCACCACCAGGGCGAGGCCGAGGATGTAGCAGGCACCGACCAGGACGCGCTCGGCCTGGGCGACGGTCAGGGCGAAGGCTCCGGCGAGCAGGATCAGTCCGATGGAGAACTTCTTCTGCCCGCGAGCCTGACGCTTCCGGTCCGGGACGGTCCCGCGCTGGGTGCGCGCCATGAGCACGACCGACAGCGCGACGCCGAGCGCCAGGATCCCAAGGACCTTCATGGGGTCCATCCTCGCCCGCCGGGGCCGATTCGCGGCAACGGCGCGACGGCGGCCAGACTTTGCCCATGGACCGGATCGATCCCGAGCGGCTCGCGGAGTGCCTCAGGGTGCTGCGCGAGGTCGAGGAACTGCCGCCGGACCACCCGGACGTCGAGACGGTCAAACGGGCCGTCGGTGGGTTCTTCAAGTGGCTGAAGGTGGACCGGCGCAAGGCCCGCCGCGCCGAGGAGAAGGCGCACGACGACGCCGTCACCGCCGCCACCGCCACCGGCGCGCCGGGGCGGATCGACGACGAGACCGAGGGCCTGCACCTGACCACGGCGACCGAGACGCCCCTGGCCGGCGTCCTGAAAAAGGCGCGGTCCTGCTACCTGTGCAAACAGCGCTACGTGGAGGTCGACGCGTTCTACCACCAGCTCTGCCCGAGCTGCGCGGCGTTCAGCCACGCCCGCCGGGACGCCCGCACCGACCTGACCGGCCGCACGGCCCTGCTCACCGGCGGCCGGGCGAAGATCGGGATGCACATCGCGCTGCGACTGCTGCGCGACGGCGCCCACCTCACGATCACCACGCGCTTTCCCAGCGACGCCGTCCGGCGCTACGCCGGCCTTCCGGACAGCGCAGACTGGCTGCACCGCCTGCGGATCGTGGGGATCGACCTGCGCGATCCGGCCCAGGTTCTCGCCCTGGCGGACGAAGTCGCCGCCGCGGGCCCGCTCGACATCCTGATCAACAACGCCGCGCAGACCGTGAAACGCAGCCCCGGCGCCTACGCGCACCTCGTCGCCGCCGAGTCCGCGCCGCTGCCCGACGGTCCGCTGCCCGACGTCATCGCGCTGTCCAAGGGCGTCGGCGCGCACCCGCAGGAACTGACCGCGCTGACCACGCACGCCCTGTCCCCCGACGTCCTGACGGCCCTGTCGCTCAAGGCCGGCGCCGCCTCGCTGGAACGCGTCGAGCAGGGCACGGCCATCGACGCGGGCGGCCTCGTCCCCGACCTCGCGACGGTCAACAGCTGGACCCAGGCCGTGCAGGACGTCGATCCGCTGGAGATGCTCGAAGTCCAGCTCTGCAACATGACCGCGCCGTTCGTGCTCGTCTCGCGGCTGCGCGCAGCGATGGCCAAGGCCCCGGCCCGGCGCAAGTACGTCGTGAACGTCTCGGCGATGGAGGGCCAGTTCGCCCGCAACTACAAGGGCCCCGGCCACCCGCACACGAACATGGCGAAGGCCGCGCTGAACATGCTCACCCGCACCAGCGCGCAGGAGATGTTCGAAACCGACCGGATCCTCATGACGGCCGTCGACACCGGCTGGATCACCGACGAGCGCCCGCACTACACCAAGGCCCGCCTCCACGAGGAGGGCTTCCACGCCCCGCTCGACCTCGTCGACGGCGCCGCGCGCGTCTACGACCCGATCGTCCGCGGCGAGGCCGGCGAGGATCTCTACGGCTGCTTCCTCAAGGACTACGGAGTCTCGGCGTGGTGACCGTTCGCGTGCTGGACGGCCCTCCGCTCGACGCGCTGTGGCCGAACGCCGGCGAGGCCCACCGCCACCGTTCCGGCCTGTGGGGCCCGGGAGCGCCGGACCCCACGGCGTCGGCCGCCTAGGAAGCCGCGGCGCCGTCCGGCTTCTCGCGGACGATGCCCGCGGTGCCGGTGTTGTCGGATCCCTGGCCCGCCACCGCGACGACGTCGCCGACGGCGAGGTCCCCGCGGTCGCCCTTGGCGCGCTCGGAACGGATGCGGGTCTTCTCGGTCAGGGTCCACGTGCCCTGCCAGCCGTCCGCGCTGCGCACGGTCATCACGTCGCCGTTCAGCGCGGTGATGCTGCCGCGCTGGATCAGCACCGACTTCGTGCCGTCCTTGGTCCGCACGACGGCCTCGGCGTGTTCGACGCGCTTGCCCCACGTGCGCAGTGCGCCCGCGAACTTCGCACCGTCCTTGCCGACGACCTTCTCCGCGACCTTCGCCTCGCCGGTGTCCGACGCCCCGGTGTTCGCCACCGCGACGCCGCCGGCCGTCGCGACCGCCAGGACGCCCGCGACGCCCCACCCGGCCGCCGCCGTGCCCACCCGCCGCACGTTTCCAAAGCCCATGTTCTTGCCCCTCCTCGTAGTTCCCGACGAGAGCAACTGTGGGCGTCCAGCGTGGAGAGGGGATCAGGGAAATGTTCGGATCGTGTAAGAGCCTCCGACGCCGTGCCCGGATACTCCCGATAGTGCAGTTCGGGCACGCTTTGGGGCCGAACTGCGAGCCCGCAGTGCACTATCGGCGCAGAATCGGGTCGGTGCTTGCAGCGGCGGCGTCGCGGGGCAGCCGGACGGTGAAACTGGCGCCGCCCTCGGGCGCGTGGCCGGCGGACGCGGTGCCGCCCAGCAGGCGGACCAGGCCGTCGATGAGCGCGAGCCCGACGCCCGCGCCCACGCGGCGGGTGCCGCGGTACCGGTCGTGCAGGGCGGACGGCTCGAAGGCCACGGCGAGGTCGGCGTCGGTCAGGCCGGGCCCGGAGTCGCGGACCTCGAGCACCACGGCGTCCGGCTCGACTCGCAGGGCCAACACCAGCGTGCCGCCGGGCTCGAGGACGCGCAGCGCGTTCTCTGCCAATCCGTCGACGATCTGACGCACCCTCACGGGATCGGTCCGGATTGTGGTCGACGCCCTCGCGAGTGGCGCCGCCGCCACGTCCGAGCGTGCCTCCCCGCGATCCGGCGGGAGCTCGGTGGACACGGTCGCCCCGACCACGGCGGCGCGATCGCGCCAGACCTGCTCGGCGGCCCGCAGGAGCTCGCCCAGGTCCACGTCGGACGCGTCGATCGGGAAGCTCCGGGCGCGCAGCCGGGCGAGGTCCATCAGGTCCTCGACGAGGCGGTGCAGCCGTTCGGCCTCGGCCAGCACGGTCGCGCCGGTCGCGGCGGTGCGCTCGGGCGGCACGACGCCGTCCGCGAGCGCCTCGGCGTAGCCGCGCACGGCGGTCAGCGGCGTGCGCAGTTCGTGCGAGATCGAGAGCAGGAACTCCCGCTGCCCCGCCTCGCTGGCGGCCAGCGCCGCGGCCAGGTCGTTGATGGCCTCGGCTACGGCCGCGACCTCGGCCGGGCCGTCCGGCGGAATGCGGACGTCGCGACGGCCGGCCGCCAACTCCTGCGCCGCCGCGGCCGCCCGTCGCAGCGGACGCGCCAACCGCCACGCCAACCCGAACCCCGCCGCCGCGCCACCCGCGAGACCCACCGCGAGCGCCACGAACAGCCGCCGCGCGGCCTCCTTGCGCGGCGACACGACCACCGAGCGCGGCTGCACCAGCGCAATCCCGACACCGTCCGCCGTCGGCCGCGCCTCGACGAGGCTGCGCCGCCCGTCCACCGTCCGGGTGCCCGACACGCTGCCGCCCGCGGCCACCGCCTCGACGTCGGCAGGATCCAACGCCGCCGCGACCCGGGGGCGCAGCACCAGCAGATCGATCTCCTGCCGGGCGAGGAGCTGTCGCAGTTTCGCCAGACCCACGGCCTGTCCGAGCGCACGCCCGTCGACGGTCCCGGCCACCAGGTCGGCCGAGGCGGCCAACTGCCGGCGCGCCTGGTCCTCGGCGGCCCGGCCGACGAGCGGCAGCGCCACGGCACCCGCGAGGAGCACCGCGACCAGCGCCACCAACGCAGTCGCGCCGGCGAATCGCGCCGCCAAACTCGCTCGGTGCGCCGCCCGGTGCGGCTCCACGCCTTCGCGATCGGCCGCTGCCGGCCGCCCGCTCGCTTCCGAAGACGCGGCGGAGGTCGAGCCGGAACGTCGGTCAGTCGACGACATACCCGACCCCGCGGACCGTGCGAATCGGGCTCGCCTCGCCGAGCTTCGCCCGGACCTGGGCGACGTGGACGTCGACCGTCCGCGTGGTGACCTCCGACGCGTAGCCCCACACCTCGGAGAGCAACTGCTCGCGGCGCAGCACCTGCCGCCGATGCCGCATCAGCTGCGCCAGCAGATCGAACTCCGTGGCCGTCAAGGCCACCTCGGCGCCGTCGGCGTGCACCGAACGCCGGCCGGGGTCCAGCCGCACCCCGCCCGCCTCGAGCACCCTGCCCTCCGGCTCGGCGAGGGCCGCCCTCCGCAGCACCGCCTTCACGCGGCTCACGACCTCGCGCGGGCTGAACGGCTTCACGATGTAGTCGTCCGCGCCGATCTCCAGGCCGACGATGCGGTCCACCTCGTCGTCGCGCGCGGTCACGAACAGCACCGGCGTCCAGTCCCCCGCCTCGCGCAGGCTTCGACACACGCTGATGCCGTCGACGTTCGGCAGCCCGATGTCCATGACCAGCGCCGCGGGCCGCAGCCGCCCGACCGCTGCGACGACCTCCGCGCCGTCGCGCACGACGTGCACCGCGTACCCGTCGCGGGCCAGGTAGAGCTCCAGCAGGTCCGCGATGGCCGGCTCGTCCTCCGCGACCAACACCACCGTTCCCGCCACTCGCCCATCGTGCCGGCCCAACCCAAAGAACTTGGGGGTCAAGTCGTGGTGCGGCGACGCCGATGCCTCCTATGGCGCCACCTGCAACCCCTCGCGGGACGCGGCGCCGTGGCAGGCCGTGCCGCGCCGTCTCCCGGCGCGGCGGCGGTCTGCCCAACGACAGGGAGGCTCCCCGTGAAGCGCGAAGAGAACCCGTTGCCCTGGCAGGTCCAGCACGAGATCGCCCAGGCGGAGAGCCTGCAGGCCCACACGCCGTGGGACCGCGCCGTCCTGGCCGCTGGCCACCTGTTCCTGCGTCGCTAACCTCTTGCGTCCGACCGAACGTGACCCATAGGCCACGATTGGTCGGACGGTGGAGGGGAGGCGCGCGTGATCGGAGACCTGCCCACGGGCGGGCGCCGCGGCCGTGCGCCGGGCTCCCTGCTGCAGCATCCGGCCCGCGTCATCGCGACCGCGTTCGGGACCGTGATCTCGATCGGCACGGTCCTGCTCTGGCTGCCGGTCGCGACCACGGACGGCGAGCACGCGCACTTCGTCGACGCGCTGTTCACCGCGACGTCCGCGGCGTGCGTGACGGGCCTGGCCGTCGTCGACACCGGCGATCACTGGTCGACCTTCGGCGAGGTCGTGATCATGGCGCTGATGCAGGTCGGCGGCCTGGGCATCATGACCATGGCCACCCTGCTCGCGCTGCTGCTCTCCCGCCGCCTCGGGCTGCGCACCCGCCTGGTGCTGCAGGCCGAGACCAAGTCCCTGCAGCTACGCGACCTCCGCAAGCTGCTCCTGGGCATCGCCGCCTTCAGCTTCGCCACCGAGGCGATCGTCGCGACGATTCTGACGATCCGTTTCGCCACGCGCTACGACGAGCCGTGGGGCGAGGCGCTCTACAGCGGCGTGTTCCACTCCATCTCGTCGTTCAACTCCGGCGGCCTGTCCCTCTACGGCGACAGCATGGTGCGCTACGTCGCCGACCCGGTCGTGAGCCTGACGGTGTGCGCGGCCGTGATCCTCGGCGGCCTGGGCTTCCCGGTCGTGTTCGAACTTGTCCGGGAGTGGCGCCGCCCGCGCGACTGGTCGGTGCTCACCCGCATCACCCTCGCCGCCTCCGGCGCGTTGCTGGTGCTCGGCACGGCGATCTTCACCGCCGCCGAGTGGAGCAACCGGTCCACCCTCGGCCCGCTCTCGACCGGCGACAAACTCGTCGCGGGCTTCTTCGCCTCGGTGATGCCGCGCTCCGGCGGCCTGAACAGCATCGACTACTCCGCGCTGACTCCGGAGAGCCTGCTGACCACCGACATCCTGATGTTCATCGGCGGCGGCTCGGCCAGCACCGCCGGCGGCATCAAGGTGACGACGTTCGGCCTGCTCGCGTTCGTCATCTGGGCGGAGATGCGCGGCGAAAGCCACGTGCACGTCGGGCGACGACGAGTGCCCGAGGCGAACCAGCGCCAGGCACTGGCCATCGCCCTGATGGGTATCGGCATCGTCATGGCCGGAACGCTGCTGCTGCTCGGCCTCACCGAACACGACCTGGACAGCGTCCTGTTCGAGGCAACGTCTGCGTTCGCCACGTGCGGCCTGTCCACCGGCATCACCGCAGACCTGGGCCGCGACGGCCAGCTGGTCGTCGTTGCGATGATGTTCGTCGGCCGGATCGGTCCGCTGACCTTCGCCTCCGCGTTGGCGCTGCGCGAACGCACCCGACGCTTCGAACTGCCCGAGGAGAGGACGATCGTTGGCTAGGAACGACGCAGTCGTGGTCATCGGCCTGGGCCGCTTCGGCAGCGCGCTGGCACTCGAACTCGTCCGCGAGGGCGTAGACGTGCTCGCGATCGACGCACGTGCCGAAACGGTGCAGCGCATGGCCGGCAAGCTCACGCACGTCGTCGCCGCGGACTCCACCGACATCGAGGCGCTGCGCGAACTCGGCGTCAACGAGTTCCGCCGTGCCGTCGTGGCGATCGGGTCGGACATGCAGGCCTCGATCCTCACCACCTCGCTGCTCGCCGAACTGGCCATCCCGCACATTTGGGCGAAGGCGATGACCGAGCAGCACGGCAAAATCCTCGGACGCGTCGGCGCACACCAGGTCGTCTTCCCAGAACACGAGATGGGCGAGCGCATCGCGCACACCGTGCAGGGCAAGATGCTCGACTGGATCGAGATGGACGACGACTTCGCGATGATCAAGGCCAAGGCGCCGAAGGACCTCGTCGGCAAACCGCTGCGCGAGTCCGGGCTGCGCGCGAAGTACGGCATCTCGGTGGTCGCCGTGAAGCACCCGCACGGCGACTTCACCTACGCCACCCAGGAGTCCGTCCTCGAGGACGGCGACGTCATCTTCGTGTTCGGCCGCACCACCCAGATCGAACGCTTCGCCGCGGACCGGTGAGTTTGCTCCGCCGGCGCAGTCGTAGCGTTCGAATCGTCCACCGGCACCGAGCGGAGACCCCCGGATGAGCTTCCACGCGTACCTGTTCTTCAGCGGCGACTGCCGCGAGGCCTTCACCCGCTACCAGGAGATCTTCGGCGGGGAACTGCACCTGCTGCCGATGTCCGACGTTCCCGCCGAGGAAGGGGACGGCTGCGTCTCGACGGCGGGCAACGAACACCTGATCGCCCACGCGGCGCTGACGGTCGGCGGCGGCCTGCTCATGGCCTCCGACGACCCGACGGGCGACGGCGGGCCGAAGAAGGGCGTGGCGGTCAGCTACAGCGCCCCGGACGCCGCCGAGACCAAGCGCGTCTTCGACGCCCTGGCCGAGGGCGGCGAGGTCCAGATGCCGGTCGCCGCGACGTTCTGGTCCCCCGCCTTCGGCTCGTGCGTCGACAGGTGGGGAGTCTCCTGGATGGTCGGAGTCGAGGGCACGCCGGGTTAGACGGTCCCGAGGAAGTCCAGCCGGCTCCTCGCTACCAGACACGCAACTACTGCACCGTTTCGCGCCCTATCCGGCGGGCTGAAGGGTGCGAAACGGTGCAGAAGACGGGGTGTCAGCCGACGGCGGCGATACGCGGGGGTTCGGCGACAGGGGCCTCGCGCGGGGGGACGTAGTCCGGGAGGTCCGTGCCGGCGCCGCCCTGCCAGCGGTGGCGGCCCAGGCGCTTGTTGATCTGGTACTCGGCCTGGCCGGCGCGGTTGTAGAGGTGCCAGACGGCGTGGACCGCGAACGTCTGCGGCGCCATCCAGAACCCCGCGGGGATCGGGTCCAGCGGCTCCGGCGGCGCGATCGCAACGTCGGCCGCGACGTGCCCTTCGCCGTCCGCGTAGGACATCCGGGCGAGGATCCGGCCGTCGCGCTCGACGATCTGACTCTCCCCCACCGCCAGGGTGTCGTAGGGCACCTTCGGCATCAGCGGGGACGCGGAGCGGTAGTCCCCGACGTGCTGCGAGATCGCCACCGGAGCACCGACGGCGCGGGCCATGCGCGCGGGCATCTCGCGCGCGACGGCGATGTTGTACTGGTGGTCGCGGGCGAACCAGCGCCGGACCGGCAGCCAGTCCGGGAAGGACCACCAGCACGAACCGCCGAGCATCGCGACAACCTTGCCGCGAGCGCGACGCGCGGTTGCGGAGCGGTCCCACTCGAACCCGTTGGCCATCCCGACGGTGCCGAACGGCAGCGTCGAGATGCCGTCGTCGTCCCCGCCCCGGTAGTACGCGTTCTCCCACAGGGACGGCATGTCCTTGTCGTGCAGGTGCGCGGCGCCGTTCGGCTCGACGAGCAGGTACGTCCCGTAGGTGTCCGCGCCGCGGCGCGCCTGGAAGCCGCCGCCGACGACGACGTCGAGCTCGCGGGCGAGCTTCTGCAGCAGCAGGTACGGCGCGCCGTCGACCGGCCGAGCGACGCCCTTCATCGCGTTGCCGTACATGTTCGGCGAGGTGAAGCCCTCGGGGAGCAGGATCACCGCCGGATTGTGCTCGCGGGCCGCGGAGCGGACCAGGCCCTCGCAGCGGGCCATGTTCGCCTCGACCTCCCCGACCTTCAACCGGGGCTGGACGACGGCAACCTTCAACGTGCTCATGCGGACACCGCGGTCTCGGTCGTGGCGGCCGCCGCACGCGGAGTACGCCGGCGCACCGGCGCAGGCGCCGCCGCCTCGACCTCGGGCAGGAACGGTTCGCTGCTCGGCCGGTGCTGGCTCAAGGCCATGTGCGGCGTCCAGCCGTCGCGCGCCCAGCGCTTCGAGGCGGTGCTCGCCGGTCGCCGACCGGCCTTGATCGTCCACTTGTCGATCCAGTAGCGCAGGTCGAGCGTCTTCTCGCGGACGACCCACGCGAGGATCTCGGGCCGGTTCGCACCCGGCCGGCGCAGCGCCCGCAGCGTCCAGGTCACTTCGCGCTTGCGGCTGACGAACTTCAGCGGGCCCAGGCTCCGGGAGAACGTGTCGGCGAGGTCGCGGCCGAGCTGCGGGTTGTACTGGGCCTCGAGGAAGAACTCGCGCTCGACCGCCGCGTCCTCGGTGCGGGAGCCCTTGTAGCCCCAGTAGAAGGTGCCGATCACCTCGAGGTCGCGTGCCTGCTCGTAGCGGCGGGTGGCCTTGTCCAGCGCGGCGGGCGAGTCGAGGACGTGCGCCACCGTCTCGCCCAGGACGCGGCCGGACCACAGCGCGTCGCGCACGCCCTGGGCGATCACCGGGTCCTTGAAACTGCCCGCGTCCCCGACCAGCGCCCACCCGGGGCCCGAGGACTTGCGGAAGTACCCCTCGGTGTCCACGGCCCCGCGGCAGCGCTTCTGTTCCTTGACCGCATCGCCGATGCGCAGCCGCATCTCGGGCGAGGCGGCGACGATCCGGTCCCACTCCTCGGGGTCCTTCAGGCAGCGCTCGGTGACGTCCACGGGCGGCATCAGCAGCGCCGTGATGGTGTTGTCGTTGTTCGGGAACACGAAGCTGTTGATCGGGCCGTGGCGCCAGGCGCACACCGCGTCGCGGCGCGGGAAGTGCTTGGCGCCCTCCTCGGTGTCGGTCATGTAGTGGAAGGCAAGCCCGCGCCCGTTGGGCAGCGACTTGTACCGCTCGGAGCCAACCCAGCCGGCGAAGCGCGAGTCCCGCCCGTCGGCGCCGACGGTCAGCTTGGCCTCGAGCGTCCGCGGCGTCCCGTCGGGATCGACGTAGTGCACGCCCGCGACTCGGTTGCCGCGCCAGAGCACGCCGGTCACCTTGCAGCGCTCGCGAATCTCGGCACCGGCGGCGCGGGCGGTGTCGATCAACGCCATGTCCAGTTGCGGGCGGCGGGTGTTGGTGCCGAAGTCGATCCCGTCGACGGGGCTGTAGGTGCCGTGCACCTCCACGCCGTCCCAGGACAACATGACGCGCGGGCACAGCGGCGCACCGGCGGCGAGCACCCGGTCCAGCGCCCCGAGGCGCTTCATCTCGGCCATGCCCGCGGGGAACACCACGTGAGTCGAGACGGTGTCCGAGGGGAAGCTCGCAGCGTCCAACGCCACCACGCGCTTGCCCGCCTGCGCGAGGCGGATCGCGGCGGCGCTGCCGGCCAGCCGAGCACCCACGATGACGACGTCGACCTGCTCCACAGCGGCGCTGCTGGTGGGCACGGGTCCTCCTCCGGTTCGATTGCCAGTGGCGACGAGCCTAAGGGGACGTGTCCCGGGTCACGTCCTACCGGGGGGCAGTCCTCCTCTCTCGCCGGGGGTAATTTTTCTCGACTCCCTACCCCTTGAGGGGCAAACTGTGGGCACTGCCGCCCGTCGTTGGAGGACTCGTGCCGGTCGAAGCGGCTCCGCGGACGCGAACGCCGGTGCCCGACGGCGCCGCGAGCCGGCGGCGAAACGCCCGGGAGGCCGAACGCAGGCTCGGCGAGCTGCTCGCGGCGCTCGGCGAGTCCGGGCTGCCCCACTGGGAGGCCGGCGAGAACGGCGATCACCTCGCCGCACTCGACGGACACCTAGGCGACTTGATCGAGATCGTCCTGGCCCGGCGCCAGGCCGCCGGATCCGCGGGCGTTCGACACTGCGAGTTCCTCGCGGGCGTGGGCGGGCTGCGCCGGGACCACTCCGAGCGCATCGCGGCCGAGCGGCTGCGCGCGAGCGACTGGGCACGCGAGTCCCTCGGCACCGACGGCCCCGTGGAGGCCGGGCGGCTGCTGCAGCGGGCCGCCGAGGAGGCCGGGCGCATCTGCGGGCTGGACCGCGTGTTGATCTACCGGGTCGACGACTCGCACCTCGTCCCCGCCGCCGTGTGGTTCGCGGGCGGCAACGACGAGTGGGCCGCCGAGGTGCTGGCCACGGCGAACTCCGTGGAGCTGCGCAGTGGGCGCTACGAGATCGACATGATCCGCCGCCGGCACGCGGTGCTGGTCACCGAGCCGCAGGAGGATCCCCGAGTCCGCGGACCGCTGCTCGAGGAGTTGAACATCACCGGGTTCCTCAGCGTCCCGGTCGTCGCGGACGGGGAGGTCGTGGCCACCCTCGCCGCGGACACGTTCATCAGCGGACGGCCGCTGGACGTCCTGGATCGCGACTGCCTGGCCGCATTCGCCCGCGGCCTCGGGCACGCGCTCGAGCGCGCGGATCTGATGGACCGTCTCCACGCCCAGCGCGAGGTGGTTCGCCGCCTGCTGCGCGCCGCCGAGCGCAGCGTCGACGAGCTCTGTTCGGCCGAGTTCAGCCTGACCGGCCGCCCCGCTCCGGACGCCGAACCCCCCGCGCACCGCACTCGCCCGACCCGCGCGGGCGTCCTGCCGGAAGCGGATCTGACGGCGCGTGAGACGCAGATCCTGCAACTGCTGGCCGCCGGCGCCACGAACCTGGAGATCGCCCGCCGCCTGGTCATCACCGAGGGCACCGTGAAGTCCCACGTGAAGCGCGTCCTGCGCAAGCTCGGCGCCGCCAACCGCGCGCAGGCCGTGTCGATCTACCACGGGGCTCGCGCCGTCGGAGCGGGCTAGGCGATCGGGTCCTTGCGGACCTGGGTCAGCACGCTGTGCCAGCCGTCGGCGCCCACCGGGAACGGGGCGGTGGCCGTTTCCGGCTGCCGGACGCCGGTTCCGTCCGTTGCGCGGACCGAGATGTTGTGCGTGCCCAACGGGAGATCCCACTCGATCTCCCACTGCCGCCACGTGTCGGCGTTGTTCCACGGCGTGAGGCGCGCCGTGCGCCAGGGCGCGTCGACCTCGTCGACCTCGCTGACCTGGACCTCGACCTTGCTGATCCCGCGGTGCTGGGCCCAGGCCATGCCGGCGATCGTCGTGCGACCGCGTTCGATCTCGGAGTAGGGCACGGGCAGTTCGATGCGCGACTGGGTCTTGATCGGGGCCTGCGCGGCCCAGCCGCGCTTGGTCCAGTACGCCTCGAACGCGTCGAACCGGGTCACCTCGAGTTCGGTGACCCACTTGGTGGCGGAGACGAAGCCGTAGTGCCCGGGCACGACCATGCGGACCGGAAACCCGTGGTTGACCGGCAGCGGCACGCCGTTCATGCCGATCGCGAACATCGAATCGCGCTTCGGATCGGTCAGCGCGGACAGCGGGGTGCCCGCGCTCCAGCCATCCGCCGAACGAGAGTGGACCGCGTCCGCGCCGGGCTTGGGGCGGGCCGCGGCGAGGACGTCGCGGATGGGGATGCCGAGCCATCGGGCGTTGCCGAGGAGTTGCCCGCCGACCTCGTTGTCCACGCAGGTCAAGGTGATGTCGCGCTCGATCGCCTTGCCGCGCAGCAGTTCGTCGTAGGTGATCTCGAGGGGGTTCTCCACCATGCCGGTGATCCGTAGCTTCCACGTCCGCGCGTCCAAACGCGGCACCACGATGGAGGTGTCCACCCGGTAGAAGTCCGCATTCGCGGTGAAGTACGGGCTGAGCTTCGGGAGCATGAAATCGGCCTCGACGACCTTGCGGGCGGGGCTGAACGGCGCGGGAAGGCGCCCGACCGCCCCGAGGCCCGAGGTCTGCGATCCGCCGATCTCGCGTGCGACGCCGCCGATCGCGGCGATCGCCCCGACGGTGCCCGCGGCCTGCAGGAACCCGCGCCGGTCGAAGCCGTCGGGCACGCGGCCGGGCACGATCACCGCAGGACGCTCGGGCCCGGCGGGCACGTCGGGCTCCGGCGGGGTGCGCTCGGTGAGGACGAAGCCGCTGGCCCGCAGCGGTTCGGCGGCCGGCTTTGGCAGGACGGCGAGCAGCCAGGCCAGCGCCGCCGTGCTCGCGAGCAGGCCGAGCACCGTGGGTCCGACGCGGACGATCGGCGAGTCGTCGACGCCGCGCACGGTGGCCACGGCCAGTACCCCGACGGCCCAGGTGGCGGCGCCCAGGGCGAGCGCCGTGCGCCGCGCGAAGGTTCCGACGAATCCGGCGACGGCCGCGATCAGGGCCATCGTGACGAGCATGCCGCCGACGAGGACGTTCTTGTTGTTGGCGCCGAACTCCTCGATCGCCCAATCGGAGAGCCAGAGCGGAGAGACGTCGATCGCCCAGGTGCCGACGGCGTAGACCGGCGAGGGCCCCGAGGAGATCGCGGCCAGGCCCTCGGCCACGCCGAGACCGGCGGCGGCTGCCAGCAGGCCGACCAACACGCCCAGCATCCGGCGACGCGTCACCACGGCGACCTACCCTTCAGCGCGCAGGCGAACGCCCACGCCTCCACTGTGGCATTCGGGCCCCGACGCGCGGTGGGTTGGCGGTGTGACGGAGTTCTAACGGCGCCCGGGCTCCGGTTCGGCCACCGGCGGCACCACCGGGTCGTCGAGCAGCGCGCTCGGCGGGAACGGAACGGCGGGCGGGTCGAGAAGGATCGGGTTCGCGGCGTGCGCCGGAGAGTGCTTGACCAGGTCGATCGGGAAGCCGTCGAGCGTGACGTCGTCGTGGCGCTGCGGCCAGCGGCGGTCCACCGCGGCGTTGAAGGCGGCCCCGATGAGCATGATGATCGCCAGCGCGTAGAGCCAGATCATGACGATGATCGGCGCGGACAGCGGCCCGTAGAGCGAGGATCCGCCGACGGCCCATTCGATCACGACGCGGACGAAGTAGCTGCCGAGCAGCCAGCCGCCGATGGTGAACGCGGCGCCGGGCATCCCCCGCCACCAGGAGTTCGGCACCGGCACGGCGATCCAGAACAGGGTGGCGACGGCACCGGCCGTGAGCATCGTGACGGCGGGCCAGTAGACGAAGACGAGCCAGTCCGCCTGGTCGGGCAGCGTCAGCTCCAACAGCTCCGGACCGCCGAGGACCAGCGGCAGGAGCACGATCGCGACCACCAGGCCGACGATGTAGAGGGAGAAGGACAGCGCCCGGGTGGCGATGATGCCGCGGTGTCCGCCGAGGCCGTACATGATCGCGATGGTGTCGATCGTGACGTTCAGGGCCCGCGAACCGGACCACAGCGCCAGCACGAAACCGACGGAGATGATGTCGAAGCGGCCGCCGTCGAGGACGTCGTTGAGCGTCGGGACGATCGTGTCCGCGACCGCCTCGTCGGACAGGGCGTGCTGGGAGACGTTGATGATCTCCGCACGGAACTGCTCCACCGTTTCCGGCCCGATGACGTCCGCGAAGTACCCGAGCGTGCCCGCCAGGCCCAGGATCAGCGGCGGCAGGGAGAGCAGGGCGAAGAAGCCGATCTCGGCCGCCAGCCCGGTCACGCGGTGTTTCATGCAGAGCCGAAACGTGGTCCCGGCCAGCCAGCGGATGTGCCGAGGTGCGCCGAGCACCTGGCTTGCGCGGGCTGCCATGCCTCTACGGTAGCCGGCCCACCTGCGGAAACAGGCTCGCAACCCTCGTTGCGTCCGAAGAAGTGGGCGCTATGGCGCCCGTTCGTTCGGACGCTATGCGAGGTTGGCCCCGATCTCGGCGGCTCGAGCGGCGAGATGCGGGGCGTCGAGCTCTACGGCCAGGCGCTGCGCGGCGCTGCGCTGAGCCCGAGCGGCAGCGGCGTCGCCGCGCGCCAGAAGCACCTCGGCCCAGCCCAGGTAGGTCCGGACGAGCTGACCGCGGGCGCCGGTGCGCTCCTGGAGGTCGGCCGCGTGCGCGAAGTGGGCGGCCGCCTCCTCCAGGCGTCCGGTCGCCGCTGCGGCCCGCCCGAGGTAGTACGCGGCCGGGCCGATCGAGCTGACCTGTCCCGCGACGAACTGGTCGGCGAGCGGCAGGAGCCGCGGGTAGATCGCCGCGGCCAACTCCCGGTCCCCCACCAAGTTTGCCACTTCGGCGCAGGCCGCCAACTCGAACGACGTGACGTAGGAGTACGGAATCCAGTCCAGGGACGGGCAGCCCAGCTCGGCGAGCAGCGCTCGCGCCTCGGCTTGGCGCCCGGCCTCCGCCTCGACCCAGCCGAGGAACACGTTGACGACGGCCTTGGGAAACGCGAGCCGATGGAACCCGGCACGCATGCCGGTCCCCGCCTCGTCGAGGCGCCCTTGCAGCAGCAGGGCCATGCCGCCGTCCGCGACGTGGACCGCCTGGGCGTCGTGATTGCCCATCATCTCGCCGAGGTGCACGGCCTGTGCCGCGTACCGGTTGAAGTCGGCCCAGCGGCCGTCGAACATCGCGCAGTTCTGTTGCGCGAAGAGAACCCGGATGCGCGGAGCCGGTTGGCCGACCTCGTCGGCGAGCATCTGCGCCCTGGCCAGGCCGGCGCGGGCGCGAGCGAAATCCCCGGCCTGGCTCGCCGCGTAGTAGAGCGCGACGCCGGCATCGACGCCGACGAGCGGATCGTCCAGCGGCTCGGCCAGAGCCGACAGCTCCGCGGCGATGTCGAGCCGCTCCGGCAGAGAGTCCAGCGACCACAGGGCGAAACCCGCAACGGCGAGCACCCGCGCCAGGCAGTACGGATCCTCCACGCCGCGGGCCGCGCGCAGGGCGTCGCGCACCAGGTCGTGGTTCTGCGGGTCGCCGCTGTGGTGCAGGCCCGCCCCAGCGCGGCCAGCACCCTGGCCCGCGCAGGGCTTGGCTCGGAGCCCAGAGCGTCGAGCACGGACCTGTAGAGGGCGAGCTGCTCCGAGTCGACCTTGCCCAGGACGGTCACCGGGCGTTCGTTCGCGACCGCCGCCCGAGCCGCGAGCAGCGCGTCGCCGACGGCAAGTGCCGCCGCGGCCGCGTCGCGCAGGGTGACGCGGTGAGCGGGGTCCCCGGCGTGGTGCTGCGCCTCCCCGAGCGCCACGAGCATCCGCGCGCGTTGTGCGGGAACCCCGCCACGGCTCAGGGGCAGCGCGCGAGCCAAGAGGGCCGCGGCCTCTTCGTAGGCCAACGCGGCCGCGGCGCGGTCGGCTGCCGCCTCGGCGTAGTCCAGGGTGCGCCGGACCTCGTCCGGGTCGGCACCGACCGGAGGTGTCGCAGCCAGCGCATGCCTCGCCAAGTCGGCGGCGTGCTCGCGCCACTCCTCGCCCACCAGTGCGGCCAGCGCCGCTCCGGTGGCGCGGTGTAGTTCCATGCGGGTAGCCGTGCCCAAGCCGTCGACCACGGTGTGGCGGACCAGCGCGTGCACGAAACGGTGCTGGTCCGTGACCAGTCGAGCGGCGACGGCGTCGTCGAGCGCGCGCAGCACCTCGACGTACGGGCGCGCGGCCGCCCGGGTCAGCACTCCGGGGTCGAAGCGCTCGCCCTGGATCGCGGCCAGCGCCAGCAGGTCTCGGGTGGGCTCGGACAGTCGGCCGACCCGTTGCGCGATCACGTCGCGCACGTTCTCGGGAACGCGGCCCGGGTCCCAGCCGCCGGTCTCGGCCAGGTGGCGCACCAGTTCGCCGAGGTAGAAGGGGTTGCCGCCGGTCTCTGTGTACAGCAGCTCGACGACCTTCTCGGGCTCGTTGGCGCCGCGGCCCGCGAGAAACGCGCCGACGCCGGTCCGGTCCAGGCCGGTCAGGCTCAGCCGCTCGACGTCGGGCTGGCGGACGAGGTCCACGACGGCGTCCTGCAGAGCGGGCGAGAAGTCGATGGCGGTGTCGCGGTGGTTGGCCACGACGAGCAGGCGACCGGGCTCGCCGGAGCGCACCAGATGGGTGAGCATGCCCAGGGTCGGGGCGCTGGCCCAGTGGAGGTCCTCGACGATCAGCAGCGTCGGTGCGTCTTCGGCGAGCGCGGCGAGCCACGCCGCGACCGCGTCGTAGAGCCGCAGGCGTTCGGTTTCCGGGTCGGCGGAGAGCGGATCGGGCAGGTCGGGGAACCGCAGCGCCAGTTCCGGCACGAGGCGGGTGAGTTCGCCGCCCAGACGGCCGAGCACCGGCTCCGACGCCGCGCGCAGATAGCCGCCCAAGGCCTCGACGAACGGCTGGTAGGGAACGTTCAGCCCGTCCTCGCACCGGCCGTGCAGCACGGTGGCGTTGGCCTGGTGCACGGTCCGTGCCAGTTCTGCGCAGCGCCGGGTCTTGCCGATGCCGGGCTCTCCGCCGAGCAGGACGACCTGCCGACGGCCGGATCGCGCATTGGCCCACGCCGCCTCCAGCCGGGCCATGTCGGATTCGGGACGCACGAACGCCGAATCGTGGACCGCCAACGCGCCGGGCAACGCAAGCGCGGGAGCCGGTTCCGGGGCTATCCAGCGCACCGCCGCGGCCTCGACCGGGGCGGCGAGGCCCTTGAGCATCAGCCCGCCCAACGGCTCGAACGTGCAGCCGGCGCGGGTTCCGACGAGGGCCTGTACCAGAGCAGACGCGAGAACCTGTCCGCCCTCGGCACGGGCGCACAGCCGTTGGGCGATCACGACGGGCGTGCCGAAAAAGTCGTCCTCCTCGGCGGTCGGCTCGCCGGCGTGGACGCCCACCCGAACCGCCGGCCCCTCGGTGATCCGCTGAATCTCGACGGCGGCCCGCACCGCCGATGCGGGGCTGGCGAAGGCCACCATCAAACCGTCGCCGAGGTTCTTCACCTCCGTGCCGTCGTGGGACCGCACGATCTGGCGCAGCGCCGCGAAATGCCTGCGGCGTAGGGCGTCTGCGGCGTCGTCGCCGAGCCGGTCGAGCAGCTCGGTGGATCCGACGACGTCCGTGAACACGAACGTCACCACACCCGAGGGGGGCGGTGCCGAGGACGCAACCTCTACGACCGGCGGGTCCGGCGAGGGGGCGGCCTGCACGGCGACCGTCCGCGCAGGTGCGACAGCGGGGGCGAGGTCTTGGCGCAGGATCGCGCCCTCCAGCGCCCGCAGCGGTGCCGAGGGTTCCAGGCCCAGTTCGTCGTCCAGCAGCGTGCGCACGTCCTGGTAGGCGCGCAGCGCCTCGGCCTGGCGCCCGGCCCGGTACAGGGCGGTCATGCGCGCCGCCCACAGCCGTTCGCGCAGCGGGTGCGCCTCCGTCAGATTCGCCAGCTCTCCGATGAGTTCGCGATCGCGTCCGCAGGCGAGATCGGCTTCGATCCGTCCCTCCAAGGCGCCCAGCCGCGCCTCGGCCAGCCGCGCCGCCTCGGCGGCGGCGAACGGGAGGTCGTCGATTCCGTCGTACGCGGGTCCGCGCCACAGGCTCAGCGCGGCGGCGAACGCGTCGGCCGCGGCCTGGTGCCGTCCGTCGGCGGCGTTGCGCTCCCCCTCCCGCACGCGGACCTCGAACCGGACGGCGTCGACGGCGTCCGGTTCGACCGCCAGCAGATAGCCCGGCGCGCGGGTGCATAGCAGTTCTTCTTCCGAGCCGCGCCGCAGCACCTTGCGCAGCCGGTGCACGTAGGCCTGCAGCGCCGCGCTCCCCCCACGCTCTGGTGGAGCCTCCGGCCACAGTTGGGCGAGCAGGGTGTCCTTCGCGACGACCTGACGCGGCGCCAGCAGCAGCCGAGCGAGCACGGCCCGCTCCCGCGTCCCGCCCAACGGCAGAACCCGGCCGTCGACCACGATCTCGACGGTCCCCAGGACCAGAAACTCCACGCGCGCAGCGTAGGGCCGGAGACAAGGCCAGTAAGAGTTCAGTCAGAGCTATGTATGCCCGCCTCGACACAGTGGTCTCGCACTCGCCGGGACAGGCCCGGCGCACGCGACACAAAGGACACCCACGATGGCGACCGCGGCCCGCACCGGCTACCAGTTCGACAACGGCTGGGAGCACGCGCAGGCCCGGCTTCGCTCCCTGGAAAGGGTGTACGACCCCGCAACGACCCGCCGGCTCGCGGCGCTGGACGTCGGGCCCGGCTGGCGCTGCCTCGAGGTCGGTGCCGGGGGCGGCTCCATCGCCCGCTGGCTCTGCTCGCGCGTCGCGCCGACCGGCCGCGTGCTCGCCGTGGACCTCGACACCCGCTTCGTCTCCGAGATCCGCGCGACCAACCTGGACGTGGCCCGCCTCGACGTCACGACCGACGACCTCCCCCGCGACGCGTACGACCTCGTACACGCGAGGGCCGTCCTGGCCCACCTGCCCGAGCGCACGGACGTGCTGGCCAAGCTCGTTTCCGCGCTCAAGCCCGGCGGGCGGCTGCTGTTGGAAGAGGCCGACGTCGTGGGCAGCGCGGCGCTCAACCGCGGCCTGCACTCCACGATGCTCGGGCTGCTGGACGAGGCGATCGGCCGGGCCGGCTACGACTCCACGTGGGCGCGCGACCTTCCCGACCACCTCGCGCACGCCGGCCTGGTCGACATCGGTGCCGAAACCGAGGTCCCGCTGACCCGAGGCGAGTCCGCCGGCGCCGACCTGCTGCGCCTGACCGTGCGTCAGGCCCGCGACCAACTGCTCGAGGTCGGCGCCACGCCGGACCAGCTCGAGGCGTGGGAGACGTTCGTTTCACGACCCTCGGAATGGTTCCGCGGCATCGCCGTTGTCGCGGCCTGGGGTCGACGGCCGTGACCGCATCCGCTATCTACGTTTCCGTACCCCACCGGAGGTTCTCCATGCGTCGTCGTGCCGTTGCCCTTGCCCTGTCCACTGCGCTCACCGCCCTCGGCGCCTTCGCCGCCCCGGCGCAGGCCGCCGGTCCCGAACGCTGCGCCGACCCCACGGCGGATCGCGACTTCCGCGAACGCGCGGCCGCCGAGGCCAACCTCGACCCAGCGGCGCTGCAGCAACTGCTGGACTTCGCCACCACCCGCAACTCCGCCTCGATGCGGGTCTACCGCCACGGGTGCCTGATCGGGAGCAGCCGGCTGGACGCCGCCACCGAGAACGCGCCGTGGTGGTGGTTCAGCACCGGCAAGGGCGTCACCGCCCTCGTCGTCGGGCGGGCACTGCAGCTCGGCAAGCTGTCGCTCGACGACCAGGTGTCGAAGTACTTCCCGGAGGCCGACGAGGCGCACGGCAGGATCCGCCTGCGCGACCTGATTACCCAGTCCGGCGGCCTGCGGTTCTCGATGTCCGGCGACTTCGTGAACGCCGCGAGCACCGACACGGTGCGGTTCGCGCTGCAGCAGGAGGTCGTACATCCGCCAGGCACGTTCTTCGAGTACCAGCAGCACGGACTGACACTGCTGTTGGCCTGCGTGCAGCGCGCCGTCGGCGAGGACGTCCAGACCTTCGCCGACCGGGAGCTCTTCTCGAAGCTGGGCATCGATCGCAACGAGTGGTTCTGGATTCGGGACCGTGCCGGCTGGTCGAACGGGTATGGCGGCGTTTTCTCCTCGCCCCGCCTGATGCCGCGTCTCGCGCACCTGCTGCTCAACGAGGGCGTCTGGAACGGCAAGCGCCTGCTGTCCGCTTCGTTCGTCCGCGCCGCGCGTTCGGCCACGCCCACCAACGGCGGTTACGGGTACCTGCTGTGGACCAACCAGGGCGACAGCTACGTCACCAGTTCGATCCCCGGTCGCCAGGTCGTGAACCGACCGCTCGTTCCGTCGGCACCTCGCGACCTGTACTTCTTCGTTGGAATCGGCGGCCAGTACCTCTACATGATCCCGAGCCTGGACCTCGTCATCGAGCGGGTCGGCATGCATCCGTCGCGGGGCAAGGACGGCCTGTTCACCGAGGGCAGCCGCGGGGACGGCGAGTTCAACTGGGAACTGTTCCGGCTTCTGGACAAGGTCGTGACCGACGCAAGCTGGCAGGACCCCGGTCCGTACCAGCAGCTGGACCTGCAGCCCTTCGAGCCCTCCTACGTCGTAGAGCCCGAGGGCACCGTGGCCGGCCTCGGCGTGGGCGAGCGCGCCGGCGGCTGCAACGTCGTCGCGTGCGACGGCAAGCCCGACTTCACTGGCTACGAGCAGATGCAGCAGGACTTCACGCGCTTCTCCATCAAGGCCCTGACCACCATCCCGCGCCCCTGACACTGCCGAAACGAGGACTCCCATGCGCCGCATCGTCTCTGGATCCATCGTCGTCGGGCTGGTCGCCGCGGCGGGCTGGGCGGGCACGGCCGTCGGCCACACGACCCCCGACACCGGGTCCGTGGAACGCCTGTCGGTGTTCATCCGCGACACCAGTCAGCTCTCCGCGAACTTGAACCGCAAGGGCAACCACGGCGATCTGTTCAGCTACCACGGCGCCGTGTTCACCAAGAAGGGCGGCAAGCAGATCGGCCGCTTCGGCGGCACATGCACGACGCTCGGGGCCAAGGGCGGCCTGCCGGAGGACCAGAGCTGCTTCGTCGACTACAGGCTTGCGGGCGGGACGCTGTTCACCCAGGTCTACGACACGACCGCCCGCATCTTCGGCGGGAAGACGTTCTCCTTCGCGGTTCTCGGCGGCACCGGCGCCTATCGCAACGCGCGCGGCGAGGGCACCTTCCGCGTGCCCGTCGACGTGAAAGACCAGACCGACGGTTTCGTCACCTTCGCCATCACGCGGTGACTGCGATGCAGCGCGCAGGTTGAGCAGGGCAAAGGAAACGGGTGGTGGTCGTGTGGTGCCCACAGGCCACCCGAGTTGTGATCGCCCGGCTCGACCTGCGCTTGGACGCCTACGTCAGGTCGGTGGCCACAGTTCGAGAACGTTGACGACCGGCTGGCCGGTGACCTCGGCGATGGTGTCGAAGTCGTGGTCGTTGTGCAGCACCGTGACTCGGCTCTGCTCTGCGGACGCCGCGACGATCAGATCCGCTACGGGCAGTCGATGCTTCCCGATCTCGACGAGCGCCTCCTGGACCTCCATGGCCCGCGTCAACGTTTCGTTGGTGACCTCGATCCAGCGGGCTGCCGTCAGTTCCGTGCGCAGAGCCCGGTAGTTTGCGCTGTTGCGTGCGCTGTAGAACAGCTCCAGCGCGACGATCTCGCAGCAGGCGAGTCGGCCCTTGGCGAACAGCGCCACGATCCCTTCGCCCACCTGGGGATGTCTGGCCTGCAGTGCCCAGGCGGACTTGTCGACCAGGTACACGGTCACGGGCGACGCCAGGCGCCGGCCATGACCTCCCGATTGTCGATGTCGCTTTCGCCGAGCGCCAGCAGCAGGCGACGAGCAGATGCCGTACGGCTCTCGATGCCCGCCGCGAGTCGCAGTGCCTCGTTGACGGTGTCGACCTTGGTCTTGGTTCCCAGCTGCCGTGCGGCCTGGGCGAGCGCCTCGTCGTCGACGTCGATCACGGTGCGCGCCACAGACGACCTCCTGATATCGAATGAAGGCGCCAGTATATCAACGAGGGGCGCAGCCACGTCGGCCCGTCGACGTAGCGGACCCCTCAGATAGGCGGTGGCCTCAGGGCGGCCTCGATGTCGCCAACTTTCTGCACCAGCAGCAGGCTGCCCGGCACGCGGCGGAACCCTAGTTTCTCGTAGAACACGGCACCGGACTCGTGGAGGGCGTCCGTCGTTATCGAGGCCGCTCAACGCCCCCACCGACAGTTTGGCGGCGGCATCGGGGCGAACTCAGGTGCGGACGCCGGCGAGCAGGAGCTCCGCGGCCTGCTCGCCCAATTCTCCAGCGTCCTGGGCGCGGGCCAGGTCGCGTGCGGCGGCGGCCAGGGCCAGCACTCGCTCGTGGTCGTCGCCGCGGCCCCGGCGCAGCAACAGCCGCGCCCACTCCAGTCGGGTGCGCACGAGCACGACCCGCGCTCCGGTGCGTTCGGCGATCTCGACCGCCCGGGCGAAGTGGGCGTCCGCCTGCTCGTCGCGGCGCAGGCTCGCGGCCAGCACCCCGAGGTAGTGCGCCACCGGTCCCGGGGCGCTCATCTGGCCGAGCACGATCCGCGACTCGTAGGGCTCCAGTTCGGAGTAGATGCGCTCCGCCAGTTCGCGATCGTCGAGGATGGCGGCGGCCGGGGCCAGCCACGCGAGCGCGTAGAGCCGCACGTAGCTGCCGGGCAGCCAACTCAGCGCGGCGCCTCCGGCCGAGGCGATGAGCGCGGCGGCCTCCTCGCGGCGGCCGGCCTCCGCCAACGGCCAGGCGAGCAGCCACGTTCGAAAGTCCGACGGGAAGGCGTCGGCCGCCTTCTCGATGCCCTCGATGGCCTCGGCCAGGTGGCCCTGGATCAGCCGCACCAGACCGCCGTCGCCATGCCGGTTGATGTGCGCCAAGGGGCCGTCGTCGAGCGTCTCGGCCATCGTGACGGCGTCCGCGGCGAAGCGGAAGAACTCGGCGAAGCGGCCGTCGACCATGGCCGAGTTCTGCTGTCCGGTCAGCGTTCGCAGCCGAAACGCGGCCTGCCCGATGTCGCCGGCGGCTCGCACGGCCAGCGCGAGCGCGTCCCGGCCGACGTCGACGTCGCCGTGTTGGGTGGCGGCGTAGTACAGCGCGAGTCCGCCCTCCACCTCCAGAACGGGGTCGCCCGATCGCGCGGCCAGGTCGGCCAACTCCACTGCTAGAGCGAGTTGCTCGGGGAGGGATTCCGCGCGCCACAGCACGAAGACGGCCAGTCCCAGAACACGGCCGAGCGCGATCGGGTCGTCGAGGCGGCGCGCCACCGCCACGGCTTCGCGCGCGCACTCGTAGCGCCGGGGATCGTCGTGGCCCACCGTGATGGACAGCGCGGCGAGCACCCGTGCCCGCGCACTGCCGTCCGCCTCTCCAAGTGCTGCGAGCACCCGTTCGAGCAGAACGATTCGCTCGTGGTCGCCGGTGAGAAGGACGTTGATCGTCCGCTGGTTGGCCAACGCGGCGCGGGCCGCGAGTTCCGGGTCGCCGACCTCGAGCGCCTTGGCAGTCGCGTCGGCCAGGGTGTGTTCGTGCGCCGGGTCGCCGGCACGGTACTGCGCCTCGCCCAGCGCCACGGCCAGCCTCGCCCGCCGGACCGGGTCCCGCCCCCGGGCGCTCAACGGCAGTGCCCGCGTCAGCAGGTCGACGGCTTCCTCGTACGCCAGGGACGCGGCGGCACGGCCGGCCGCCTCTTCGACGAAGTCCAGCGTCCGGGCGGCGTCGTCCGGGGCCGATCCCACGGCCGGCGTGGCGGCCAACCAGTGCCGGGCCAGCTCGGCCGCAAGGTCCTGCCAGTCCTCGCCCGCCAGCTCGGCCAGCGCAACGCCGGTGGCCCGGTGCAGCTCCATGCGCCCACCGGCCGACAGCCCGTCGACCAGCGTGTGCCGAACCAGGGCGTGCACGAACCGCGACTGGCCACTTGCCTCGTCGGGCTCCGTCGTCAGCCGTGCGGCGACGGCCGGATCCAGTGCCTGCAGCACGGCGATCGGCGTCCGGTCCGACGCCCGGCCGAGCAGACCGACGTCGAAGCGGTCGCCCGCAATCGCGGCGAACTCCAGCATCCGACGCGTCGATTCGGGCAGCCGGGCCAGCCGCCGCGCGATCACGTCCCGCACGCTGTCCGGCACCTCGGTCACGACGCCCGTCTCGCCGAAGTCGCGCAGCATTTCGCCGAGGTAGAAGGGATTTCCCGCGGTTTCGGCGTGCAGGACGGCGGCCAGGTCCGCCCCCTGGTGGGCACCCACGGCCTCGAGGTAGGCCGCCACGCCCGCCTGGTCGAGGCCGCCGAGGACCACGCGGTCCACATCGGGTTGGCGCAGCAGGCCGGCGACCGCGTCCGCCAACGCGGGGGTCAGGTCCAGGGCGCTGTCCCGGTAGTTCACGACGACGAGCAGGCGGTTCGGTTCGCCGGATCGGGCGAGGTGGCTCAGCATCGCCAGCGTCGGCGGGGTGGCCCAGTGGACGTCTTCGACGACGAACAGCGTCGGCGCCTCCTCGCCGACCGCCGCCAGCCAGGCGGCGACGGCGTCGAACAGGCGGTACCGCTCGGTCTCGGGGTCCGCCGACAGCGGCGCCGGGAGATCCGGCATGCGCCCGCCCACTTCGGGGACCAGTCGAGTCAGTTCGCCGGCCAACCGGCCCAGCGCGGGCTTCGCCGCCTGCCGGACGTAGGTGCCCAGCGCCTCCACGAACGGCTGATACGGAACCGCCAGTCCGTCGTCGCACCGGCCGTGCAGCACGACGGCCCCGGTTTCGTGGACCATGCGGGCGAGTTCGGCACAGCGGCGGGTCTTGCCGATGCCGGGGTCCCCGGTCAGCAACACCACCTGGCGGCGCCCGGACCGCGCCGCCTCCCACGCCGCCTCCAACCGCACCATGTCCGCCTCGGGCCGGACGAACACCGACTCCGGGCGCGGCAGCGTCGCGGGGAACGGCAGCGCCGGGGCGGGTTCGGGTGCCGCCCACACCACTTCGCACGCGGCGACCGGTTCGCCGAAACCCTTGAGCGTCAGCTCGCCGAGAGGTGTGAACGTGCAGCCGGCTCGGCTGCCCACCAGTCCCTGCACGAGCGAAGAGGCGACGATCTGACCGCCGCTCGCCCGACCGCACAGGCGTTGCGCCACCACGACGGGCGTGCCGAAGAAGTCGTCCTCCTCGAGCGTCGCCTCCCCGGCGTGGACGCCGACGCGGATGGCCACGGCCTCGTCGCCGCCGCCGGCAACGGCGGCCGCCTGCTGGATCTCCACGGCGCACCGCAGCGCGGCCACCGCGGAGGCGAACGCGGCCATCAGCCCGTCGCCCAGGCTCTTGACCTCCGAGCCGCCGTGCGCTCGAAGCGCGGCGCGCAGCGCCGAGAAGTGACGGCGCCGCAGATCGTCGGCGGCGTCGTCGCCGAGCCGGTCCAGCAGTTCGGTGGAACCGACGAGGTCGGTGAACATGAACGTCACCACGCCGGACGGCGACGGCGCCGCGGCGGGAGCCGGCGGGTTGGGCGCGGCGGCCGGTGCCAGCTCCTGGCGGAGGATGGCGCGCTCGAGTTCGCGCAGCTCGACGGAGGGTTCGATGCCGAGCTCTTCGTCGAGCCGGGCGCGCAGCTCGCGGTACACCGCGAGGGCCTCGGCCTGCCGACCGCCTTGGTAGAGGGCGGTCATTCGCAGCGCCCACAGCCGCTCGCGCAGTGGGTGTTCCGCGGTCAGCGAGGCGAGTTCGGAGGCGGCGTCCATGGCGCGCCCGCACGCGAGATCGCACTCCACCCGGGTTTCCAGCGCCCCGAGCCGCAGCTCGTCGAGGCGGGCGGCCTCGCCGCGTGCGAACGGCAGGTCGTCGAGCCCCCCGAAGGCAGGTCCGCGCCACAGCGCCAATGCCTCGGCGAGGGTGCCACGGGCCTGCCGGTGCTCGCCCGCGGCAGCGGCCTCGCGTCCGGCGCGGGCGAGGGCCTCGAAGCGAGCGGCGTCGACCATTTCGGGAGCGACCGCGAGCACGTAGCCCGGCGGGCGAGTGATCAGCACGTCGTCGGCGCGCTCGGCGCGCTCGGCGCGCAACGCCTTGCGCAGCCGCGACACGTAGACCTGAATGGCGGCCGCGGCACCGTCCGGGGCCCGGTCCGGCCACAGGTCGCCGATCAGGGTGTCCAGCGACACCACGCGGTTGGCCGACATCAGCAGACGTGCGAGGACGGCGCGCTCGCGGTTTCCGCCCACGGCGACGCCGTGTCCGTCCACCACGAGCTCCACCGCGCCGAGCACTCTGAACTGCACCGATGCCGCCTTTCGACTGCGCCGGAGCCTAGGGGAGCCCGCTTACCGGGAACAGTCGACGACCTGTAAGCGAGCAGTAAGAGGCGGGCAAGGCTCTAGCGCCAGAGTTCTCCGCATCGACACCGGAGGACAGGCCATGCCCATGCACACCGAGAGCGTCCAGAGCGACGCCGATCTCGTCGCCCGGCGGTTGCGGGCCCACGAGCGCATCTACGACCCGGGCACGATCCGCCGGCTTGAGGCGCTCGGGGTCGGTCCGGGCTGGCGGTGTCTCGAAGTCGGCGCCGGGGGCGGCTCGATCGCCCGCTGGCTGTGTTCGCGCGTCGGCGCCGGCGGCCGCGTGCGGGCGATCGACGTCGACACCCGGTTCGTCTCCGACATCCGTGCGGTCAACCTGGACGTATCCCGCCTCGACGTCGCCGTCGACGACGTGCCGGCCGGGCCGTACGACCTGATTCACGTCCGGGCGGTGCTGATCGGTCTGACGGAGCGTCGGGAGGTGCTGGCCAAGCTCGTTGCGGCCCTGGCGCCGCGGGGGTGGCTGCTGGTGGAGGAGCCCGACGGCGCAGCTATCTGCGCCGTGGGCAGCGGACTGCACCGCGAGGTGCTGGCACGCATCGCCGGCGGGGCCGTCGGCGGCACCTCGGCCGACTGGGCCCGCGACCTGCCCGAGGCCCTGCACGACCACGGTCTGCGCGACATCGGCGCGGAGTCGCAAACGCCGATCTTGGAGGGCGGCTCCCCCTCCACCGAGTTTCTGCGGCTCACCGCCGCCCTGCTGGCCTCCGGAACCGATCCCGACCGGCTCGACGAGTGGTCGGCGTCCCTCGACGCACCTGCCCACTGGTTTCCAAGTCTCACTTTGATGGCCGCCTGGGGGCGGCGGAGAGAAGGATGAGCACCATGTCGAAGAGAATCCGGATTACAGCGGCTGCCGCCCTGGCGTTGTCCCTTTTTCACGTCCCGGCCGAAGCGGCCGCCGACGTCGAGTCGGTCCGCACCGATCAGGTGTGCTTCTCGGTGCACAACGCCGGCGATTCCGAGGCGAGCGCCGTGTGGGGTCAGCGGTACTGGACCAAGCCGCCCACCACGAGGACACCGGTGATCGTCCTCGTCCACCCGGTCGGCCCGGCGCACGAGTACTGGGACCGCACGCCGGAGTTCTCGGTGGCGCGCAGTCTCGCTCGAGCGGGCTACCTGGTAATCGCCTACGACCGGTTGGGCTACGCCAAGAGTCCCTACGCCGAACCGAAACGGCTCACGTTGTCCAGCGCCCGCGACCAACTGCACGAGATGGTCACCCAGATCCACGACGGCAGCTACACGGCGGCCGAACGCGGAGACTGCGCCACGGCGAAGACACCGGTAGATCTCGCCTCGGACCGAGTCGTGATCGTGGGCACCAGCGGCGGCGGGGCGATCGTCAACGGCTACGCCGGTACCTACCGCGACGTGTCCGCAGTGATCCCCATAGCCTGGAGCAACGCCGGCTTCGCGCCGGACTTCCTCGCCTACTTGGCCGGGTGGGCCCCCGGCGCCTACAGCAAGACCGACGACTATCTCGAGATCCTGCCGGACGAGGCCAGCTGTGCCGCCTTCGTGTTCTACGCACCCGGTCTGCAGGCCGGGCTGGAAAGGTTCTGCCGAAACGGCTACAACCAGACCCCCTGGGGCGAGTTCACCTTCGGGGCGAAGATCATTGCGGAGAACCGGCAGTCGATCTACACCGTTCCCGACGGCCTGCCGATCCTTCAGGTGACGGCCGATCGGGACAGGATTTTCTCGCCCGAGGTCATGAAGCTGCAGGAACTGGACTTCCAACTCCTCACCCGCGCGGACGTCGAGGCGTGGACACAGCCCAACGCCGGGCACGCGCCGGCGTGGCACGAGTCCATGCCGCAGTTCACCGCCAAGGTGACCGACTGGCTGACCGGCAAGGGCATCGCGCCGTGACGACCTCCCCGAGCGTCGGACCGTCCACGTACAGCCATCCCAATTCGTGGGAGCACGCGGGCCGTCGCCTGCACTGCCTGGAGCAGCTCTACGACGCCGGGACGACCCGGCGGCTGGCCGCTCTGGGCGCAGGTCCGGGCCTGCGGTGCCTGGAGGCCGGCGCAGGCTCGGGGTCGATCGCCGAGTGGCTGAGCGCGGCCGTAGGACCGACGGGCGCGGTGCTGGCCGTCGACCTCGACACCACCCTGCTGGCGCACCTTCGGGCGCCGAACGTGACGGTGTGCGCCATGGACCTGCGCTACGAGGCGCCGCCCGTCGGGGTCTTCGATCTCGTGCACGCCCGGGCGACGCTGACCCACATCCCCGAGCGCGACGCAGTACTCGACGCGCTCGTCACCGCCCTCGCTCCGGGCGGGTGGCTGCTGCTCGAAGAGGCCGACGCACCGACGACCCTCGGCCGCTGCGAGGGCCCGTACGTCCGATTGATGAACGGGCTGCTCGCCTGCATCACCGAGGCAGGCGCGGACCTGCACTGGGCGCGCGATCTGCCGGTCCGGCTCGCGGCCGCCGGCTTGACCGACGTCGGCGCGGAGAGCGAACTGCCGATGGGTCCGGGCGGCTCGGCCGGACCGGAGCTCCTCGCCCTGACGATCCTTCAGCTGAGGGACCGTCTCCTCGCCGGTGGTGCCACGGCCGAGGAATTGGACGAGTGGACCGCCACCCTGGCCGATCCCGACCAGTGGTTCCCCTTCATCGCCTTGACCGCCGCGTGGGCACGGCGGCGATGACCGCCGCCCCACCGAAGATGGGGCGCGTCGCCGGAGCCGCGTTCGCGGGCACCGCGATCGAGTTCTACGACTTCTTCATCTTCGGCACCGCCACGGCCCTGGTGTTCGGCAACGCGTTCTTCGGCCAGTACGGCGGCACCCGCGGCACCCTGGCCCTCGGCGCGACCTACGCGGTGGCGTTCATCGCCCGGCCGATCGGGTCGGTGCTCTTCGGGCACGTCGGCGACCGGCTGGGCCGCAAGCGGACACTCGTCTTCACCCTGTTGCTGATGGGCCTGTCCACGTTCGCGATCGGTCTGCTGCCCGACTACGACGCGATCGGCGTCGCCGCTCCGATCCTGCTGGTGACGCTGCGGTTCCTGCAGGGTCTGGCGGTCGGCGGCGAGTGGGCCGGCGCGGCGCTGCTGGCCGCCGAGCACGCCCCGCCGCACCGGCGCGGTCTGTACTCGATGTTCCCGCAACTGGGTCCGCCCGTGGCGTTCGGCGCGTCCGCGCTGACGTTCCTGGTCGTGTTCGAGGCGACCGGGGATCCGACGAAGAACACGGCCTTTCAAGAGTGGGGCTGGCGCGTCCCGTTCCTGTTCTCGATCGTGCTGGTGGCCGTCGGCCTCTGGATTCGGCTGAAGATCGAGGAGACCCCGGTGTTCGCCGCGGCGCTGGACGCCGCCGCTCCGGTGCGGATTCCGGTGCGCGAGGCGATCGCCGCGCAGTGGCGCCAGATCCTGCTCGTCGGCGGCGCGCTGTCCGGCCTGTTCGCGTTCTTCTACGTCGGCACGGTCTTCCTGACCGGCTACGCCGGCCGCAACCCCACGGGCGTGCCTCCAGGGATCCTCGGCCTGAGCACGCCGACGATCCTGCGCGTCCACGTCCTCGCCGCAGGCGTGTTCGTGGCGTGCGTCGTCGTCTCCGCGCTGTACTGCGACCGCTTCGGCCGCCGCGCCTTCCTGCTCGGTGCCAACGCCGCGACCGTCGTGCTCGGCCTGGTCCTGTTCGCGATCGTCGACGACCACGGACTCGCCGGATTCGCCACCGGACTGTGTCTGATCGTCGCCTGCGTCGGCATCGCCTACGGCCCGCTGGCCGCATTCCTGCCCGAGATGTTCGACGCCCGGTATCGCTACACGGCGGCGGGTCTTGGCTACAACCTCGGCGGCGTACTCGGCGGGGCGATTCCCATCGTGCTCGCGCACCAGATCCTCGAGCACGCCAACAGCTTCGCGATCGGCGCATACCTGTCCGTCCTGGGCCTGTTCAGCACCGTGTGCGTGGCCCTGCTGCGGGACACCAAGGACGCCGACATTCCCGCTGCAGCAACGCAAACACAAGTAATTAGACCTACTCACTAGTGTTAGACGTGACCGATCCGTACGCCGGTTCGACTCGCCTGCCCGGGGCTCCGGCGGCTACTCTGGGGTCATGACCGTCGTGGAGATCGCGCTGGTCGAGCGTCGTCACATCGACCTCGGCCGGGTCTTCTCGATGTCCTGTCGCGGCTACTGAGCGCCGCTGCACAGTGCGGCCGCCAACCTCGCGCCGCGTTCTGGACCTGCTCGCACTCGGTCCCTCGCACTCGAACGTGCGCGCGCTCCCTCTCGCTTATCTGAAGGAATCCCGCGCATGGGGACCACCGAGTCCACGACAGACAAGCCCGCCAAGCCAGGCCGCGACAAGTCGCAGGGCCAGTGGGCGTTGGACCAGCGCGAGCCGCTGAACGCCAACGAGAAGTTCAAGCAGGAGGACGACGCGCTGAACGTGCGCGCCCGCATCCTCGAGAAGTACTCCAAGGAGGGCTTCGCCTCGATTCCGGGCGAGGACCTGCGCGGGCGCATGCGCTGGATGGGCATGTACACCCAGCGCAAGCCGGGGATCGACGGCGGCAAGACCGCGATCCTCGAGCCGCACGAGCTCGACGACGAGTACTTCATGATCCGCATCCGCCTCGACGGCGGTCAGGTGAACATCGAGCAGCTGCGCGCCATCGCGGAGGTCGCCTCCGTGTACGGCCGCGACACCTGCGACGTAACCGACCGGCAGAACTTCCAGCTGCACTGGATCCGCATCGAGGACGTCCCGGCCATCTGGGAGCGCCTCGAGGCCGTCGGCCTGACCACGCTGGAGGCCTGCGGCGACTGCCCGCGCGTCGTGCTCGGCTCCCCCGTCGCGGGCATCGCCGCCGACGAGGTCATCGACGCCACCCCGGCCATCGAGGAGATCGTGCGCCGAGCCGTCGGCAACCCGGACTTCTCGAACCTGCCCCGCAAGTTCAAGTCCGCGGTCTCCGGCCTGCAGGACGTCGCGCACGAGATCAACGACGTGTCCTTCGTTGGCGTCGTGCACCCCGAGCACGGGCCCGGTTTCGACGTCTTCGTCGGCGGTGGTCTGTCGACCAACCCGATGATCGCCCAGCGCCTCGGCGCCTGGGTGCCCATCGACGAGGTTGCCGACGTCTACTGCGGCGTCCTGTCCGTCTTCCGCGACTACGGCTACCGCCGGCTGCGCAACCGCGCCCGCATCAAGTTCCTCGTCGCCGACTGGGGCGCGGAGAAGTTCCGCCAGATCCTGGAGGACGAGTACCTCGGCAAGAAGTTGATCGACGGACCGCCGCCGCCGGCCCTGCCCGCCGGCGTGCACGACCACATCGGCGTGCACCCGCAGAAGGACGGCAACTACTGGGTCGGCTTCGCACCGATGGTCGGACGCATCTCCGGCACCCTGCTGAACAAGATCGGCGACCTGGCGGAGGAGTACGGCACCGGGCGCGTCCGGACCACCGTCGAGCAGAAGCTCCTCATCCTCGACGTGCCGCTCGACCGCACCGAGGATCTCGTCGTCGCGCTCGAGGCGCTGGACCTGCAGGCCCGCCCGACGCCGTTTCGCCGCCAGACCATGGCGTGCACCGGCATCGAGTTCTGCAAGCTGGCGATCGTCGAGACCAAGGCCCGCGCCGCCGCACTGGTCCGCGAACTGGAGAAGCGCCTGCCGGAGTTCGACGCTCCGTTGACGATCAACATGAACGGCTGCCCGAACGCCTGCGCCCGCTTCCAGACCGCGGACATCGGCCTGAAGGGAATGCTCGTCCCCAACGACGAGAACGAGATGGTCGAGGGCTACCAGGTCCACCTCGGCGGCGGCCTGGGCCTGACCCTCGGCTTCGGCCGCAAGGTCCGCGGCCTGAAGGTCACCACCTACGACCTCGACGACTACGTCGAGCGCGTCCTGCGCCGCTACCTCGAGCAGCGCCAGGACGGCGAGGTCTTCGCGGCGTGGGTGCAGCGCGCGGAGGAGGCCGACCTCTCGTGACGCGCCGTCACTTCTGCAACGTCCGACCTGCCGTGGGGAATAGCCCACGGGTGGTCGGACGCTGTGGGATGCGTGGCGACACATGAGCGAGCGAATGGTGCCGTACCACTGCCCGTACTGCGCGGAGGAGGACCTGCGTCCGCTCCAGACGCACGGCCAGTGGCTGTGCGGAAGCTGCCGGCGCGCGTTCGCGCTGAAGTTCATTGGACTGGAGGTGAGCACCGGATGACCGTGCAACCGCTGAGCTCGCCGCAGCCGACGGAGGCCGTCAAGCACGTCCGCAAGCGCGACCGCGAGGACATGGAGGCCATCGCCACGCGCGCGGGCCTGGAACTCGAGGACGCCACCGCGGCCGAGATCCTCGGGTGGGCCGCCGAGACCTTCGGCGAGCGGATCTGCGTGACCGCCTCGATGGCCGATGCCGTGGTTTCGCACCTGGCGTCCGCAGCCAAGCCCGGTATCGACGTCCTCTTCCTCGACACCGGGTACCACTTCGCGGAGACCATCGGCACCCGCGACGCCGTCGAGGCCGTCTACGACGTCAACGTCATCAACGTCCGCCCCACGCTGTCCATCGCGGCGCAGGACGCACAGTTCGGCAAGGACCTCTGGGCCACCGACCCGGACAAGTGCTGCGCGCTGCGCAAGGTCGCCCCGCTGAACGCCGCCATGCGCGACTACGACGCCTGGATCACCGGCCTGCGCCGCGACGAGACCCCGTCGCGCGCGAACACCCCGGTCGTGTCCTGGGACGCCAAGCGCGGCAAGGTGAAGGTCTGCCCGATCGCGCGATGGGACCAGGACACGGTCGATGCCTACGTCGCCGAGCACGGAATCCTCCTCAATCCCCTGCTGCTCGACGGCTACGACTCGATCGGCTGCAAGCCCTGCACGCGCCGTACGGCGCCGGGCGAAGACGGGCGGGCCGGCCGGTGGGCCGGGACCGGCAAGACCGAATGCGGGTTGCATACCTGATGGCCACTCAGATGGGCGCCACGGTGTGGCTGACGGGCCTGCCGAGCGCGGGCAAGTCCACGATCGCGCAGGCCCTCGCGGAGCGCCTGCGCGCGGCCGGCCACCAGGTTGACGTGCTGGACGGCGACGAGATCCGCGCCGAGCTCACGGCCGATCTCGGCTTCTCCAGGGAAGACCGGATCACCAACGTGCGCCGGATCGGGTTTCTGGCCGCACTGCTGTCGCGCAACGGCGTGCTCACGCTCGTCCCCGTCATCGCTCCCTATGCCGAGGCGCGCGACCACGTCCGCGCCAAGCACGCCGAGGCGGGCACGCCGTACGTGGAGATCCATGTCGCCACGCCCGTCGAGGAGTGCTCGGTTCGGGACGTGAAGGGCCTCTACGCCAAGCAGCGCGCCGGGCAGCTCACCGGCCTTACCGGCGTCGACGACCCGTACGAGGAGCCGGAGAAGCCTGACCTGAAGCTGAACACCGCCGGCCGCACCCTCGACGAGACCGTCGACACGGTGCTCGCCCTGTTGGCCGACCGGGGCCTCGCGTGACCCCCATCTTCTGCACCCTTTCGCACCCTACGAAGGCCCAGGAAGCGTGCGAAAACGCCCAGAAGACGGGGGTGTTGTTGCTCGCGCACGGCAGCCGAGACACCCGCCACGCAGCCACGATGGAGCGCATCGCCGCCGCTACCGAGGCCTGCGCGGGCGTGCCGGTGCGGATGGCGTACCTGGACCACCACGGGCTCGACGCAGCCGAGGCCGCACGGACGTTGGCGGCCGACGGGGCGGGGTCGGTCACGGTCGTGCCGCTGCTGCTCAGCGAGGCGTTCCACCGAAAGGTCGACGTGCCCGCGGCCGTTGCCGCCGCCCAGTCCGCGGTGCGGATCGGCGTGCATCTCGCTCCGGCGCTCGGCCCGGACCCCGCGCTGCTCGACGCCGCCCACGCACGGCTGCGCGAAGCCGGCGGCCATTCCGACGCCGCCGTCGTGCTCGCCTACGCAGGCACCACCGACGAGGCGGCCTCCCGGGCGGTGACCCGGCTGGCCCGGATCTGGCAGGCGCGGTGGCATGTGCCGGTCCGCGTCGCGCACGCCGGTTCGACCGGCCCGCAGCTTGCGGCCGCGGCCGCGGATCTGCGGTCCCACGGCATCGAGCGCATCGAGGTCGCGAGCTGGTTCCTCGCCCCCGGCCGGTTGTCCGCCCACGTCGAGGCCGAGGCGGCACGCATCGGCGCCGCAGTGGTGGCCGCGCCCTTGGGCGACTCCCCCGAGGTGATCGCCGCCATTCTCGATCGGGTCCGTCTGGATCGAGCCCGCCCAAGGCGCACGCTCAGGGTCGCGTGACCCACCTTCGCCACGGCGCTCAGTGCCGGCGGCGATGCCGACGCATGCCGTCGACGCGAGCGGCAAACTGATATGGCGTCAGGATCGGCACGCCGCGCCACGGCGACATCGCGGTCAGGTCGACGTCCGCAGAGACGAGCATGAGCGCACCGACCTCGACGACCAGGTCGAGAACACGGTTGTCCTCCCAGTCCGGGCACTCCCCCACCGTCGCGGGCGGATCGACCAACGCTCCGCCGGAGTGTTCCGCAGCCTGGAGCACCACATTCTCGTACGCCTGCGCCACGGCCGGATCCCAGGCGAGAACCTCCACGAGCACCCGCACGGTTTCGCCGAGGATGTGCGGAGAGATCCACAGGGCGAACTCTGCGGCGTCGACGATCACGCCGAGACTGTCCGCAGCGGGGTTGCCCGAGGTGGGAGGAGGCGAGGGCCACGACCGGAATGGCGAGTTGCCGCCGGCCGCGGCTCCAACCAGGACGTTGACGTCGAACACGACCGGAATCGGGCTCGGGCCCGGAACCTTCACCGCGGCGGGCGGGAACGCCGAACCAGTTCTGGAACGTCCTCGAGCGTCTGCCCGGCCTCGGCCAGCTTGGTCTGTCCGTAGGCCTGCAGTTCGCGCAACTCCTCGGCGATCTTCACCGAGCGCATCACCTTGAGCGTCGCGCGCAGGTAGGCGGAGCGATTCCCGGCGCCGAAATACTCGACCAGTTCGTCCAGTTCCGCCAGATCGTCGTCGGCGACGGCGAAGCCGACTGTTCGGGCCACCTCGTCCTCCCAGGGGTGCAGACTGACCGCATTCTATCTGCAATCTAACTGCAGCGCACGACACGCCTCCCGATGGCGAGGCATCGCCAATTGGTCGTAGTCCTCAAACGCTGCGTTCAGCGGCACCGACCCGTCGCCGCCGCGCTCCTGCAGCAGCACACCGTGCCATCGCCTCGTGTGCGCGACCTCGAACAGGTGCGGCAGGGCACGGGCCTGCTCCAACGCCGAGACAAAGTGACGCTCCGCCAGATCCCACTGTCCACCGGCCAGCGCGGCGATGCCGGCCGCGCGTTCCCACAGCCGCGCGTCGTCGTAGGACGGGCACACCGCACCCGTCCGCTCGAAGACCTCGACCAGGGCCGGATACAGCGCGGCGGCCCGGTCCCGTTCGCCGAGCACGTACAGCGCCTCGGCCGCATAGACCAACATTTGGGTGGCGCCCCACGTCTTGGTCTCCGGCTGCGCCGGGTCGGGCAGCGTCGCGGCGTCGAGCAGTTCCAGCGCCTCCGCCCGCTGCCCGCCGTAGGCAAGACCCTCCAGCAGCATGGCGGCGTTCCAGCCGCTCAGGGCGCCCGGCGGTTCCCGCCGGGCGGCCTCGCGGAACAGTGGCAGTGCCGCGTCCCAGTCGCCGCGATAGAAGGCGGCCAGGCCCAGCCAGGACCAGCCGCTGGGCCACGGCAGCCCGAGGCCGTCCTGCAGCGCACGGTCCTCGTGGCCCAACCGCTCGATCCGCGCAATGGAGCCCGAGGTTGCGAACTCGACGACGCCGATGCTCCGCGTGAACTGACTGATCGGGTTGTGGTGCCCCAGCTTCTCGGCCAGCGGCAGGAACTCCCCGACGAGCGACCGGGCTAGGTCGAACTCTCCCAATCCCACGGCCGCGTAGCCCATGGCTCCCGCGACCTTGACCAGATTCCAGGTATCCCCGGAGGCCCGCAGCAGGTCGCACGCCCGCGCACCGGAGGCCAGCAGTTGGCGGTGTTCCATGTGCGCCATCGCGACGTACGCCTCGTTCACCAGAGCGTCGGCGAGCAGCGCGTCGTCGGACAGCGTGCTCGCCAGTTCGAGCTCCTCCGCGACCATGCCGCCGGCGTGAACCCGCCGGCCGGCGTAGGCCATGGGGAAGGCGACGAGGCCCAGCAGGCGGCCCCGTGCCTCGCTCGCCTGCTCGCCGAGAGCGGCGAGGCCGCGTTCGGCGATCGCCACGCTCTCGGCCCAGCGGGCCAGGAACACCAGGTTGTAGGCCGCCACGACGCACGATCGGCCCAATGCGTCCGTGTCGCCGAGAGCGTCGTAGGCGTCCAGCGCAGACTGCCACGCCTGTACGGCGGCATCCGTGCGGCCGAGCCCGGCCAGCGCGTTGCCCCGCTGGTAGTGCAGGTCTGCGCGTTCGGCCGGATCGCCCACGCCGGGCAGGCCGGCCGCGCGTTCGAAGTGGCGGACCGCCTCCTCGAACGCGGAGCCCGCGAGCGCGAAGCGGCCGGCCTCCACGAGCCAGCCGAAGGCGTCGCTCGCGCGGGCCTGGCCGGCCTCGAGCAGGTGGTGGGCGATCGTCGCGGCCTGGTGGTCGAGACGCTCGGCGTAGTGCCGGATCCGTGCGTCCGCGACACGGGCGTGCAGTCGGCGGCGGCGCGTGAGAGACAGCTCGCCCAGCACGGTCTGACGAATCAGCTCGTGACCGAAGATGAAGCGGTCCTCACCGCCGGTGTCCGGCGCGGGCACGATCACCCGCGCCGCGCCGGCGTCCTCCACCGCGTCGAGCACCGCGTCCACGTCCAGGCCCTCGACGCACTCGAGCAGCTCCACGGTGAACGCGCGACCGGCGACGGCCGCAGCCGCGAGCACCGGGAGAGTGCCCTTGGCCAGGCGCGCCAACCGGCGGCCGACGACGAGGCGAACTCCGGCTGGAACGCCCAACCGACCGATCGTCAGATCCGTTCGGAACCGCCCGTCGGCGTCGAAGAGCCGGCCCTGCTCGGCGAGGTCGGAGTAGACCTCTTCGACGAAGAACGGGTTGCCCTCGGCTCCGGAGTAGACGGCCGACACCAGCGGGGCGGGCGCCTCCTGTCCGGCGAGCGCGCCGAGGATCGCACCGACCTCGTCTTCGGGCAGCCGGCCGAGCGTGCACCACTGCGCGAGACGGCGACGGCGCAGGTCCTCGAAGGTCTGCGCCAGCGGCCGGCCGGCGTCGACCTCGTTGTCCCGATAGGTGGCGATCAGCAGCAGCGGCAGAACGCCGGCCCACTCGGCCAGGTGTTCCAGACACCGCAGGGTGCCGTCGTCGGCCCACTGGACGTCGTCGAACAGCAGCACCAGCGGGGTCTGCCGGGCACGGCGGGCGACGACTTCGCGCAGGCTGGTGAACAGCAGCCGGCGTTCCTGTTCCGGCGGCACCTCCAGCGGCGGCGGGACGTCCGGGCACAGCGTGCGCAGCCTGGGCAGCAGTCGCGCGATCTCGGCCGCCTCGTCGCCGAGGAACGCCCGCCAGGCGGCCGGGCTCGGCGCCCGAGCGAGCGCCGCCTCCATGATCTCGACGAGGGCCACGAACGGTGCCGCGCCGGCCGCCTCGTAGCAGTGACCCGCGTACACGACGAACCCGCGCGCGGCCGCTCGGGCGAGCGTCTCCTCTGCCAGCCGCGTCTTGCCCACGCCCGGCTCGCCGCCGATCAACACGAGCCCACCGGCGCCGCGGACCGTGGAGTCCAGCAGTCCGTCGAGCATGGCGCGTTCGGCTGCCCGGCCGACGTAGGGAGTGCGGCCGGTTGGCGCGAACTCGTGAGCTCGCGGCAGGGTCGGCCCAGTCAACACGGGGTCCTGACGCAGGATCAGGCCTTCGAGGTCGCGCAGCGCAGGCGAAGGCTCGATGCCCAGTTCCGCTGCGAACAGGGACCGGGTCCGCCGGTAGGCCCCGAGCGCCTCTGCCTGACGACCTAGCCGGTACAGCGCGCGCATGCGAAGTTCGGTGGCCTGCTCGCGCAGGGGGTGCGCCGCCAGGTGCGGGTCGATGCGGGCCAGCGCCTCGGCGGCGTTCCCGATGCGCAGCAGGGCCGCGCACAGATCCTCGGTTGCTCCCAGGCGCAGATCCTCCAGCCGTGCGACGGCCGCGACCGCGAAGGGCTGCTCGGCGAACTCCGCGAACGCGGGTCCGCGCCATAGTTCCATCGCCTCGCGAAGGGTTTCCGCAGCCTGGCGCGGGTCCGCCGTGGACCGCGCGCGCAGCGTCAGATCCTCGAACAGGTCGGCGTCGCAGTCGACCGCGCCGGCCGCCAGGACGTATCCGGGGTCCCGCCACCGCAGGGCGTCGGCGGAAGCGCCCGCCGCACTCAGCGCGCCCCGCAGTCGGGTGAGGTGACTGCGCAACGAGACCACGGCGGTCGGCGGCTGCTCCTGTCCCCACAGCACGTCGCACAGTTCGTCGAGGCGCACCAGCCGGCCCCGCCGCAGCACCAGGGCGGCGAGCAGCAGCCGCTGGCTCGCGCTGCCGAGCTCGACCGTCCCGGCCCGCCCGCAGAGCTGCAACGGCCCGAGCACGCCCACTTCGACCGGCGCCGCCGTCATCGCACTCCTCGTCCGCTGCGAACGAACGCGAGCGTAGGGCGCCGCGCCGTCGCGCGCACCCCCGCTGCATTCGAGCTGCATTCGTGCCGCCATCGGCCGCCGGCACGCTCCGGCCAACGACGACGCGGGAGGAAAGCATGGACAGGTTGGCGGGCAAGGCGGCAGTGGCGCCCGGCAGGGGACGTGGCATCGGTGCCGCCTACGTCGCGGGACGGCGGCGTCACCGCCGGGCTGGCCTGAGGGGACGTCACGTGAAACTCCTCGCCTGGACCGCCGCGATCGTCGCGGCCCTGGTTGCGCTCGTCCCGATTCCGGCATCGAGTGCACAGGACGTCGGGACCGACGAAGTCTGCTTCGCCGCGCACAATCCCGGCGACCCGGACCCGGTCGTGCTCTACGGCAAGCGCTTCTACCGTGGCAAGCCCACCGCGAGCACGACCGCGATCGTCCTCGTCCACGGCGGCGGTCCGACGCACGACTACTGGGACGCCCGCCCGGACTTCTCGGTGGCCCGCAACCTCGCGCGCGCCGGGTACCTCGTGATCGCCTACGACCGCCTCGGCTACGGCAAGAGCCCCTACGACCGGGCGCGCGGCGGATACCGTCTCACCGGGTCCGGTGCCCGCGCGATGCTGCACGACGTCGTGACCCAGACGAAGGACGGCTCCTACCGAGCCGCAACGGACGGATCGTGCGCGAGCCCCGGCACTGCTCCCGGTCCCGCCACCTCGACGGTGGTGCTCGTCGGCGACAGCTTCGGCGGGGCGATCGTCGGCGGCTACCCCGGCACCTACGGCGACGTCGCCGCCGCAATTCCCACCGGGTGGAGCAACCTGGGCTTCGCGGCCGACTTCGCCGGCTACTTCCTCCCGGAGCAGACCCGCCAGTTGGCGGCCGGGAGCGACTACCTGAAGGTCGTTCCGACCGAGGCGACGTGCACCCGATGGGCGCTGCACGTCCCCGAGGTCCATCCCGCGGTGCGCGACGAGTGGTGCGCGGGCGGGTACGGCCCCTGGCCTGCCGCGGAGTTCACGACGGCGCCGGCGTTCCTCGCCGAGAATCTGGCCGCCACCACCAAGGTCGGGCCCGATCTGCCAATCTTGCTCGTCTTCCCCGAACGCGACGCGATCTTTCCGCCGGAGCAGGCCGCCGCCGAGTTCGCGTACTGGCAGCGACACTGCGGCTGCGACGTCGCACTGTCCGCGCCGGCCAACGCAGGCCACGCCATGGCCGCGCACCGCTCGATGCCCGCCTACACCGCCGAGATCGTCTCCTGGCTCGCGGCGAAGGGACTCGCCCCGTGACGGAACGCTGATCGCGATGCGCCCCATCTGTCGCAGCCGCGACACTTGGAAAGGAAATACGCCGTCGCCGCGGGCGTGCCGGCCATTGCGCGCCGGCGCGGTCGCCGGTGGGATGGAGCCAACCTCGAAGGGGAGGCACCGTGAAGGTCTCGATGTTCCACCTCATGCCGCACCGCGAGCTGCCGGCGGACTTCAACACTCGCTATCCATCGGTCTGGGTGACACCGCCCTGGCACGAGCTCGCCGACCCGGAGCGGGTGGGCCAGTACTACCGCTGGACGATGACCGAGCTGCTGCACGCGGCCGAGATGGGCTACGACGGCGTCTGCGTCAACGAACACCACCAGAACGCGTACGGCTTCATGCCGAACCCGAACCTCATGGGAGCGGCGCTGGCGCACGCCACGCAGCACCTGCCGGTGGGCATCGTGCAGATCGGCTCGACGCTGCCGAACGTGCACCCGCTGCGCATCGCGGAGGAGTACGCGATGCTCGACTCGATCTCCGGCGGGCGCCTCGTCGCGGGCATGCCCGCGGGCACGTCGATGGACACCAACCAGGTCATGGGCGTCCCGCCGATCGAGCAGCGGGAGCGGTACCTCGAGGCGCACGAGCTGATCCTGAAGGCGTGGTACTCGAAGGAGACCTTCGCCTTCAACGGCAAGTACAGCCAGCTGCCGTCGGTGAACGTGTGGCCGCGCCCAATCCAGGACCCGGTGCCGGTGTGGATCCCCGGCCTCGGCAGCCTGTCCACCTGGCAGTTCACGGCGCGCAACAACCACGCGTACTGCATGCTGTCGTTCTTCGGCAGCCAGCTCGGCAAGAGGGTGATGGACGGCTTCTGGAACTTCGCCGAGCAGGAGGGCCTGGACCGCAACCCGTACCGGGCCGGCTTCGCGCAGATCGTCGCCGTCGCGGACACCGACGCGCAGGCCGAGAAGCTGTTCGCCAAGCACATCCGCTACTTCTTCGACAACTGCCTGCACGTCCCGCTGCACCACTGGGGCCTGCCGGGCCACGCGGACTACCCGAGCCTCGCGAACAGCATCCGCAGCGGCACGGGCATCAAGCAGATGGAGATGATGGCGAACTTCAAGAACTACACGTACAAGGACTTCGTCGACAAGGACATCGTGATCGCAGGCTCGCCCGCGACCGTGCGGGACAAGCTCGTCGACGCCGTGAAGACCCTGCGGGTAGGCAACCTGATGGTGGGTCAGCACATCGGGTCGATGCCGCACGAGCTGACGATGGACTCGATCTCGCTGTTCTGCTCGGACGTGCTGCCCAAGCTCACCGACGTGTGGGACGACGAGGGCTGGGTCAACGAGTGGTGGCCGCAGAAGCTGCGCGGACAGCGAGGAGTCAACTGATGCCCGAGGTTCGCAACGTCGAGGTCTGGGACGGCGAGGTCCGCACCCAGGTGCTGGTCGGCGGCGAGGGCCCGCCCCTGGTGTTCCTGCACAACCTGATGGGCTTGGCATGGGACCCGTTCCTGGACTCCCTCGCCGCCCACCACACCGTGTACGCGCCGTACCTGCCCGGCACCGCTCCGGGCGATCCGGACGCGCACAAGGCCGTCCACGACGTGTTCGACCTGGTGCTGGTCTACGACGAGATCCTCACCGCGCTCGGCCTGGACTCGGTCCCGGTTGTCGGACACTCCTTCGGCGGCATGGTCGCCGCCGAGCTCGCGGCCACCTGCCCGCACCGAGTGTCGAAACTCGTCCTGATGTCCGCACCCGGGCTGTGGGTCGAGAACCGGATCTGGGCGAACCCGTACCTGCTCAGCCTGGAGGAGTTGGCGGTCGCCGCCTTCGCCGACCCGGCCGGCCCGGTCGCCCAGGCGGCCCTCACCATGCCGACGGACCCGGAGGAACTCGGCGAGGCGCTGATCGCGCTGACCTGGACCATGGGTGTCGCGGGCAAGTACTGGTGGCCGATTCCGGACCGCGGCCTGGACCGGCGCATCCACCGCATCTCCGCCCCCACGCTGATCGTGTGGGGCGAGCAGGACAAGGTGCTGGACCCTGCCTACGCGCACGACTTCGGCCGCCTGATCAAGGGCTCCCGCGTCGAGATCCTCGCCAACGCGGCCCACGTCCCGCAGCTCGAGCGCCTCGACGCCGTCGGCCCGATGCTCGAGGAGTTTCTCGCCGGCTGAGCGTTGCGTCCGACCAACCGTGAGCTATGGGTCACCGTTGGTCGGACGCTGGACCCGTCCGGCACCCGCCTCGGGACCGAACAGTGGCCATGGAACGTCGACGGCTGTTGGGCCTCGCGAGCGGGGCCGCACTGTGGGTGGTCGCGGGCGGGCGCGCCGCCGCGAGCACGCGCGAGATTCCCGACGAGACCGCAGGACCGTTCCCGGGAGACGGCAGCAACGGCGGGCCGAACGTGCTGAACAAGCCCGGCATCGTGCGGCGGGACATTCGCCGCAGCTTCGGCTCTGCTCGGGGCCGGGCCGAGGGCGTCGACCTGCTGCTGCGCCTCACCGTGACGCGCGACGGCGATCCGCTGCCCGGCGCGGCGGTGTACGTCTGGCTGTGCGATCGCGACGCCCTGTACTCCCTCTACGACCCCGGCGTGCGCAGCCAGAACTATCTGCGCGGGGTCCAGGTTGCCGACGACGACGGCGTGGTCGAGTTCCTGAGCGTGTTCCCGGGCGTGTATCCGGGCCGCTGGCCGCACGTGCACTTCGACGTGTACCCGGATCTGCGCACCGCGCGCCGCTCCGGCGCTCCCCTCAAGACCTCGCAACTGGCCTTCCCGGAAGACGCGTGCCGCGAGGTGTACGCGAGCCAGGGGTACGAGCGCAGCGTCGCGAACCTGCGGCGGGTGTCCCTGGAGCGGGACGGCGTGTTCGCCGACGGCCACGACCAGCAGGTGGCCGAGGTAACCGGTTCGGTGAAATCCGGTTACCTCGCGACCTTGGGGGTACCTGTGTGAGGTAGAGGTTCGTTCGACCAGAGGGACTGCCCACCACATGACCGACCCCACCACGGTCTGGCCCGGAACCGCCTATCCGCTCGGCGCCACCTACGACGGCGCGGGCACGAACTTCGCCCTGTTCTCCGAGGTAGCCCAGCGCGTCGAACTCTGTCTGATCGACGAGCGAGGCCGCGAGGCGCGCGTCGACCTGCCCGAGGTCGACGGGTTCGTGCACCACGGCTACCTCCCCGGCATCGAGCCGGGACAGCGGTACGGGTACCGGGTGCACGGGCCCGCCGACGCCGCTCAGGGGCACCGCTGCAATCGCAACAAGCTCCTCGTCGACCCGTACGCCAAGGCCGTCGACGGCGAGATCCTCTGGAACGAGGCCCTGTACAGCTACCGGTTCAACGCCCCGCACCGGGTGAACAACGCCAACAGCGCGAAGTACACGGTGCACGGCGTCGTGTCGAACCCGTTCTTCGACTGGGGCGACGACCGCCACCCGCGCATCCCGTATCACCGCACGGTGATCTACGAGGCCCACGTGAAGGGCCTGACGATCGCTCACCCGGACATTCCCCGGTTCGTCCGCGGCACCTACGCGGGCCTCGCGCACCCGGTGATGATCGACCATCTCAAGAGCCTGGGCGTGACCGCCGTCGAACTCATGCCGGTGCACCAGTTCGTCCACGACCACCACCTCGCCGACCGCGGGCTGCGCAACTACTGGGGGTACAACACCCTCGCGTTCTTCGCTCCGCACAACGGGTACGCCTCCCGCCCCGGCGGCGGCCGCCAGGTGCAGGAGTTCCGGGCGATGGTGAAGACCCTGCACCGCGCGGGCATCGAGGTCATCCTCGACGTCGTCTACAACCACACCGCCGAGGGCAACCACCTCGGCCCGACGCTGAGCTACCGCGGCATCGACAACGCCTCCTACTACCGCCTCGGCGAGGACCCCCGGTACTACTACGACACCACCGGCACCGGGAACACGATGCTGATGCGCCACCCCCACGTGCTGCAGATGATCATGGATTCGCTGCGGTACTGGGTGCTGGAGATGCACGTCGACGGCTTCCGCTTCGACCTCGCCGCCTCCCTGGCGCGCCAGTTCCACGAGGTGGACCGGCTCTCCGCGTTCTTCGACCTCGTCCAGCAGGACCCGGTGATCAGCCAGGTCAAGCTCATCGCCGAACCGTGGGACCTCGGCGAGGGCGGCTACCAGGTGGGCAACTTCCCGCCGCTGTGGACCGAGTGGAACGGCAAGTACCGCGACGAGGTCCGCGACTTCTGGCGCGGCGAGCCGCACTCCCTGGGCGAGTTCGCCTCCCGCCTCACCGGCTCCTCCGACCTGTACCAGGGCGACGGGCGCCGGCCGTACGCCTCGATCAACTTCGTCACCGCGCACGACGGGTTCACGCTGCGGGACCTCGTCTCCTACAACGACAAGCACAACGAGGCCAACGGCGAGGACAACCGAGACGGCGAGAGCCACAACCGGTCGTGGAACTGCGGCGCCGAGGGCGACACCGACGATCCCGAGGTGCTGGAACTGAGGGCCCGTCAGCAGCGCAACCTGATCGCGACGCTGTTCCTGTCCCAGGGCGTGCCGATGCTGCTGCACGGCGACGAACTGGGCCGGACCCAGCGCGGGAACAACAACGCGTACTGCCAGGACAACGAGATCTCCTGGGTGGACTGGGGCGCCGTCGACGGCGACCTGCTCGCCTTCACCCGCGCGGCCGCGCAGCTGCGCGCCGCCCATCCGGTGCTACGCCGGCGGCGCTTCTTCTCCGGAGCGGCCCACGACGGCGCGCTGCCGGACATCGCCTGGTTCACTCCGGCCGCCGTCGGGATGACCGAGGAGGACTGGGCTACCGGGTACGCGAAGAGCGTTGCGGTCTTCCTCAACGGGTCCGCGATCAGCGAGGCGGGCTCCAACGGCGAACGGCTGACCGACGACTCCTTCTACCTGATCTTCAACGCGAGCCACGAGCCGGTGGACTTCGCGCTGCCCGACGAGTCGTGGGGCACCGCGTGGATGCCCGTCCTGGACACCGCCGCGCCCAACGCCGCGACCGCCGCCCGGCACCGCGCGGACGAAAAGCTGACCCTGTCCGACCGATCTCTCCTGGTGCTCCAACGATGCTGACCCCCTCGGCCACCTACCGCCTGCAACTGCACGCGGAGTTCGGGTTCTGGCACGCCGCCGAGATCGTCGACTACCTCGCGAATCTCGGCGTCAGCCACCTGTACCTCTCCCCCGTGCTCGCCGCGGTACCGGGCTCCACGCACGGGTACGACGTCGTCGACCACGACGAACTCGCTCCCGACCTCGGCGGCGCCGACGGCTTCCACGCCCTCGCGGCGCGGGCGAAGGCGGCGGGCCTGGGAGTCGTCGTGGACGTCGTCCCGAACCACATGGCGCTGCCGACGCCGGCGTGGCGCAACGCCCAGCTCTGGTCCGTGCTGCGCGACGGCCCGCACTCGCACTACGCCAACTGGTTCGACGTGGACTGGACCACGCCCCAGCGCGCCATGCTCATGCCGCTGCTCGGTCGCCGGATCAACGAATGCCTGGACGACGGCGAGATCGTCGTGGACCACGCCGGCTGTGCGGACGCGCCCGACGACGGGCCGGTACTGCGCTACTTCGACCACGTGCTGCCGATCCGGCCCGGCACCGAGGACCTCCCGCTCGAAGAACTCCTGGACCGGCAGTGGTACCGGCTGGCGTACTGGCGGGTGGGCGACGAGGAACTGAACTATCGCCGCTTCTTCGACGTGGAGACCCTCGCCGCCATCCGCGTCGAGAAACCCGAGGTCTTCGCCGGCAGTCACTACCTGCTCGGCGCCTTGGTCCGCGAAGGGATCGTGGACGGCCTGCGCATCGATCACCCGGACGGTTTGGCCGATCCTGCCGGGTATCTGAGGAACCTTCAGGAGATGACCGACGGCCGCTGGGTGGTCGTCGAGAAGATCCTCGAGGGCGAAGAGAGCCTGCCCGCCGACTGGGCGTGTCACGGCACCACGGGGTACGACGCCCTGTTCCGCATCGGCGGTCTGTTCCTCGAGCAGTCCGGGTTCGAAGAACTGCGGGAGGTCTACCACCGGTTCGTGGGCGGGCCGCGCATCGAGTTCGCCGCCGTCGTGGAGACGGCGAAGCGCCACGTCGTGCGATCCAGCCTGCACGCGGAGGTCGCGCGCCTGACGGCGTTGGCCGCCGACATCTGCGCGGAGAACGTCCGGCTGCGCGACCACACCCGACGCGGGCTCGAAGAGGCGCTCGTCGAACTGCTCGTCGCCTTCGACGTGTATCGCGCCTATGTCGTCCCCGGCACTCCCGCGGACTCCCGTGCCGTCGCCACCGTGACCGGCGCGGCCGAACGCGCCAAGCGCGCGCTGCCCGAGGAGCGGCACGACACCGTCGACCTCGTCGTGGACCTCGCGCTCGGCAGGCTGGGGCGCGCCGAGCGAGCGCGACGAGCGAGGGACGAGCGAGAAGCCCGAGCGATCGACGACATCGCACGCCGCGACGAGTTCTGCGTCCGCTTCCAGCAGACCACCGGCCCGGCCATGGCCAAGGGCATCGAGGACACCGCGGGCTACCGCTGGTTCCCGCTGGCGTCGGTCAACGAGGTCGGCGGCCACCCGGCGCACCCCGCGGTCGCGCCCGATCGTTTCCACGCGTGGGCCGAAGCGGTACAACGCGACTGGCCGGCGACGATGACCACCCTCTCCACGCACGACACCAAGCGCGGCGAGGACGTCCGGGCAAGGCTCGCCGTCCTCGCCGAGCTGCCGGAGACGTGGTCGGACGAGGTGGCCGAGTGGGACCGGTTGGCCATGCGGCACCGCGGCGCCGCCGGCGAGGGCCGCAGCCGGCCAGACACAGCAGGCCCGGACCCGGTGACCGAGTACCTGCTGTGGCAGACGCTGCTCGGCGCGTGGCCGATCGACGCGGACCGCCTCGTTGCGTACCTGGAGAAGGCCACCCGAGAGGCCAAGGTGCACACCACCTGGACCTCCCAGAACGCCGCCTACGAATCCGCGCTCGCCCACTTCGCCCGAGCCGTCCTCGCCGACGCCCGGATCGTCGAGGCCGTCGAGGAATTCTCGGCCCGGCTGGCTCCGCACGCGCGCGTGGTGAGCCTGAGTCAGAAACTGCTGCAGCTGACGATGTCCGGCGTCCCGGACGTCTACCAGGGCGCCGAGTTTGCCGCGCTCACCCTCGTCGACCCGGACAACCGCCGTCCGGTCGACTACGACGTCCGCCGCGCGGCCCTGGCCGCGCTGGACGCCGGCGAGGCCCCGAAGGACCTCGATGCCGAGAAGCTGCTGGTGACCTCCCGCGCGCTGCGGCTTCGCCGCGAGCGTCCGGAGTGCTTCGCGGGCGCCTACCGTCCGCTCGCGACGGGCTCTGAGCATCTGGTCGGTTTCGTGCGCGGCGAGGGCGTCGCAGCGCTCGCCACGCGCCTGCCGGTCGCGTTGGCGGAGGCCGGCGGATGGGGCGCGGAGACGGTCGACCTCCCGCCCGGCACGTGGACCGATCTGCTGACGCACCAGGCCTTCGCCGGATCGCCACGGATCGCCGAGGTGCTGGCAGCGCTGCCCGTCGCGCTGCTCGCCGAAAGCTCCACGTAATGGCCCGACCCGCCCGGGCGGCCGATACTGACTGACCATGACCATGACCGATCTCGCAGAAACTCGACGATCCCTGCACGCCTTGGCCGAGCAGGTGCTGGCCGGCCCGCAGCATCGCCGCAGCGGCACGATCCGGCTCCGCGTCGGCCCCGACGGCTTCGGCACGATCGCCGAGCCGGAACTGTGGCTGACGGCCACTCACCTTCGCGTCGGCGGCACCGAGGTCCCGCTGGCCGGCGCGACCTGCGCGACGCTGGCCGGGGCCGACGTCGGCGCCCCCGAGAACCTCTACAAGGATCTGACGGGCAGGCCGGTCGACGAGCCGCTGACCGTCGATCCCGCCGCGGCCGCGATCGTCTTCGACGCGCTGTGGCGCGGCGACCGGGCGCTGCGCCGCCTCGCTCCGAGCGAGACGCCCGTGCTGTGGCCCGAGCACTTCGACGTCGGCATCGCGGTCGGCGAAGTCAACTACGGCGTCTCGCCCGGCGACGGGTACTGCGCCGAACCGTACGCCTACGTCGGGCCGTGGACGCCGCACGAGGGCGAGTTCTGGAACGCTCCGTTCGGCGCGGCCCGGCCGCTGCGCGACCTCGACGACGGCGCCCTGGACGCGTTTTTCGCCGAAGGGAAAGCTAGAGCTTCGAGACGTTGAGAAGCCGGTCCGGGCTGGAGTCCGGGTCCGTGTCGTAGTCCCAGTCGTCGTCGCCGGCGGCCCGCAGGGCCGCGTTCACCTGGGCGGGGGACTTCCCCGGGTTGCGCGACAGGTAGATCGCGACGGCGCCGGTGACGTGCGCGGCGGCCTGCGAGGTGCCCGACAGCGTCGCGTACTGGCCGCCGATCCACGTCGAACGGATGCAGACGCCCGGGGCGATGAGGTCGATGACGGAGCCGTAGTTGGAGAACGTCGCGAACTCGTCGTCGTCTCCGCCGGTGCACTCCTCCGGCGTCTCGGCGAATCCGCCGGCCTTGCCGTCGTAGTCGGCGAGGGCGGAGACGGTGATGACCTCGGGGTAGGACGCCGGGGTGTACTCCCCCGCGTCCGCGTTGTCGTTGCCCGCGGCGGCGACGTACACGACGCCGGCGTTAACCGACTTGCAGACCGCCTCGTGCAGGGCGCCGTCGTTGCAGCCGCCGTCGTAGTCGATGCCGATCAGGCTCATGTTCGCGACCTCGATCGTCGAGGCGTTGCGGGTGACCCAGTCCACGCCACAGGCCAGCGTCGAGGCGCTGCCGTCACCGAAGGCGTCGAGCACCCGCACGGCCCAGATCCGCGCACCGGGAGCGACCCCGACGACGCCGAAGTCGTTGTCCTTCGCCCCGACTATTCCCGCTATCTGGGTGCCGTGGCCGCGCTGGTCCTCCCAGCCGCCGTTGCCGGAGACGCAGTCGTACCCGCCCTCGACCTCGAGGTCGGGATGGTCGGAGTCCACGCCGGTGTCGAGCACCGCGACGTCCGCGTCGATCGCGCCGAGGCTCTGGCCGACCACGCGGGACAGGCCTCCGCCCCCGACGCGGTCCACGCCGGTGGGCACGTCCTGGGAGGCGGCCCGGATCACCCGGTCCGGGCGCACGGAGCGGACCCGCGGGTCGGCGGCGACGCGCCGGGCCGTGGCGTCGGTCATGCGCGCGGTGTAGCCCTGCAGGCCCGCGTCGAGAACGTGGTGGACCTGGACGCCCCAGCCGGCGTGGGCGCGGGCGACCTCGGCCGGCGAGCCCTCCACGGCGACGATCCAGGAGCCGGGGATGACCGCACCGGTGGCCAGCGTGCGCAGGTCGACCACGGGAAGGTCGACGGCGGGAAGGTCGACGGCGGCTCGGGCGTCGAGTGCCGGACCGAGGGCGACGGGGGCGCAGAGCACCGCGGCCGCCAAGGCCCTGCTCAGGCCCTGCCGCATGCGCGCCTCCCCCAGGTTCACCGGGACTGGACACTATCCCTCTTGAACCCGGGAGCGGTGGCTCTCACAGCGTTCGGCGTGTTTGCAGGCGCCCGAAACTGACAGTGTCTTCCGGTGGACACATTTCGGGTCTGGGCACCTGACGCGAACTCCGTCGAGCTGCTGCTCGAGGACGACAAGATCCCGCTGACGCTCGCCGCCGGCGGCTGGTGGACCGCGCCCGACGTCCCGCCGCGGCACGGCGACCGGTACGGCTTCGTCGTCGACGGGCGCGGCCCGTTCCCGGACCCCCGGACGTACCGCCAGCCCGACGGCGTCCAGGCGCTGAGCCAGGTCTACCTGCAGGACGAGTTCGTCTGGACCGACGCGGACTGGCGCGGCCGTGCCCTGCCGGGATCGGTCGTCTACGAGCTGCACGTCGGAACGTTCTCGCCCGAGGGCACCTTCGACGCCGGCGTGCGCCGGCTCGACCACCTCGTCGATCTCGGTGTCGACTTCGTCGAGGTGATGCCGGTGGCGCCGTTCCCCGGCGTGCACGGCTGGGGCTACGACGGCGTCGCGCCGTTCGCGGTCCACGAGCCGTACGGCGGGCCGGACGCGTTCAAGCGGTTCGTCGACACCTGCCACGCCCGCGGCCTCGGCGTCGTGCTCGACGTCGTCTACAACCACCTCGGGCCGTCGGGGAACTACCTCGGCTGCTACGGGCCGTACTTCACCGACCGGCACCACACGCCGTGGGGCTCCGCGGTCAACCTCGACGACCGCGGCTCGGACGAGGTCCGCCGCTACGTCCTGGACAACGCGCTGGGCTGGCTGCGGGACTACCACGTCGACGGCCTACGGCTCGACGCCGTCCAGACGCTCTACGACGACCGCGCGATGCATCTGCTCGCCGAACTCTCCGCGGAGGTCGACTCGCTGGCGGCGGCGACCGGCCGCCCGCTGTTTGCGATCGCCGAGACCGACCGGAACGACCCGGGCGACGTCACCGCACGCGAGGCCGGCGGCAAGGGCATGCATGCGATCTGGGACGACGACGTGCACCACGCCCTGCACGCACTGCTGACCGGCGAGCGGCAGGGGTACTACGACGACTTCGGTTCCTACGAGTGCCTCGCCTCCGCGCTGACGCGCGCGTTCTGGCACGACGGGCGGTACTCGACGTTCCGCGGCCGCCGGCACGGGGCACCGGTGGACCCGGCACGGACGCCCGGGCACCGGTTCGTCGTTTCGCTCCAGACGCACGACCAGGTCGGCAACCGCGCCCGCGGCGAGCGGATCGCGGCGTTGACCAGTCCGGGGCGGGCGCGGATCGGGGCGGCGCTGCTGCTCTGCTCGCCGTTCACGCCGATGCTGTTCATGGGCGAGGAGTGGGCTGCCTCCTCACCGTGGCAGTACTTCACCGACCATCCGGAGCCGGACCTCGCGCGCGCCGTGAGCGGGGGGCGGCTGCGCGAGTTCGCGGAGCACGGCTGGGGGCCCGAGGACGTTCCGGACCCGCAGGACCCGGCGACCGTCGGCCGCAGCCGGCTCGAGTGGTCCGAGCTCGCCGAGGCGCCGCACGCGGAGATGCTCGCCTGGTACCGGGCACTGCTCGCCCTGCGCCTGGCACATCCGGATCTGACGGACCCTCGGTTGGACCGCACCTCGGCCCGCTACGACGAGGCGGCGCAGTGGTTCGTGCTGACGCGCGGCACCGTCCGGGTGGCGGTGAACCTGGCCGGCGTCGCGCAGTCGGTGCCGCTGGACGCCGCTCTGTCCACGGTGCTGCTGGCCACCCCCGACCTCCCGTCCGATCCCTTCGGCGCCACGGCGCTACGTCTGGGTCCCGAGTCCGTCGCCGTCGTCGAGGTCGCCGATGCGTAGCGTCCGACCGATGGTGAGCAATAGCGCTCGCCTGGTCGGACGTACGGTGGTCGGGTGAGCAAGCTTCGGAGTTGGGCGGCGGCCGGCGATCCTCTCGACTGGACGGCACGCGTCGCGGCCTACGCCTACCCGGCCGATCCGCCCGGCGGGTGGTGGCTACGCGCGAACATGATCTCGACCCTCGACGGCGCGGCCGTCGCGACGGACGGCCTGACCCGAAACATCTCCTCGGACCTCGACCGCTCGATCATGGGCGTCCTGCGCGGGCTCGCGGACGTGGTGCTCGTCGGCGCCGGCACCGCGGAGAAGGAGGGCTACCGCCCCGAGCGGGCCCGTCCCGAGTTCGCCGAGCTGCGCGCGGCCGCGGGTCGGGCGCCGGCTGCGGCGGTGGCCGTCGCCTCTTCGAAGCTGGACGTGGACCTCTCCGGGCCGCTGTTTCAGGACGGGCGGACGATCCTGCTGACCACGGCCGCCGCCCCCGCCGACCGGCTGGCCGCCGCGTCCGAGGTCGCCGACGTCGCCGTCGTCGGCGAGCACACGGTCGATCCCGCTGCCGCGGTCGCCGCGCTGGTCGAGCGCGGCCACTCTCGGCTGCTCTGCGAGGGCGGCCCGCGCCTGCTGGCGAGCGTCCTGGCCGCCGGCGTGCTCGACGAGCTGTGCCTCACCGTCGCGGGCACGATGCTCGCCGGCGACGCCTTCCGGATTCTGTCCGGCCCGTCGCTGCCAGACCCCGCCCGGTTCGCGGTGGGCCACGTCCTCTCGGACGGGACGGACCTGTATCTGCGCTACGTCAGGACACCCGAGCGCCGGAACTAGGGCGCCACGCGGCCGGCGAATACCTCGCGCAGGTCGAAGGAGACGGGTTCGTCGAGCTGGTCGTAGGTGCAGGACTCGGGCTCGCGGTCCGGGCGCCAGCGGACGAACTGGGCGGTGTGCCGGAAGCGGACCCCCTCCATGTGGTCGTAACGGACCTCGACCACGAGCTCCGGCCGCAGCGGCGTGAACGACAGATCCTTGCCCGCCGCCCACCGGGACCCCTCGGCCTCGCGCGGCGTGCGGGCGCCGGCCTCCTGCTCGGCCCAGGCCCACGGGTGTCCGTCGAAGTCGCAGACGAGGTCCTGCAACTCGGCGAAGAGCTCCTTGCGCTTCGCGAGCGGGAAGGCGCCGATGACCCCGACACTGGCGAGCTGGCCCTCGGCGTTGTACAGCCCTAGCAGCAGCGACCCGATCGCGTCGGGTCCCGACTTGTGCGTCCGGTATCCGGCAACGACGCAGTCCGCGGTCCGTTCGTGCTTGATCTTGAACATCGTCCGCTTGTCCGGCGCGTACGGGCCGTCGTTCGGCTTGGCGATCAGGCCGTCGAGGCCCGCACCCTCGAACTGCCGGAACCACTGCGCGGCCACGGCAGGGTCGGCGGTCAGCGGCGTGAGGTGGATCGGCGCGGGGACGCCGTCGAGTGCCTTCTCGAGGCGCGCTCGGCGCTGCGCGAACGGCAGGTCGATCAGGTTCTCGTCGCCGAGCGCCAGGGCGTCGAACGCGACGAACCGTGCGGGCACGGTTTCGGCGAGCATCTTGACCCGGCTCGCGGCGGGGTGGATCCGCTGTTGCAGGACCTCGAACTCCAGCCGCGCCACGTCCGCCGACGGCACGACGATCTCCCCGTCCAGGACGCACTTGGGCGGCAGCAGTTCCTTGAACGCGGCGACGAGCTCGGGGAAGTACCGGGTCATCGGTTTGGTGTTGCGGCTGCCGATCTCGATCTCGTCGCCGTCGCGGAACACGATCGCCCGGAACCCGTCCCACTTCGGCTCGTAGCTCAGGTCCCCGGTGGGGATGTCCGACACCGACTTCGCGAGCATCGGCAGGACGGGAGGCACGACGGGCAGGTCCATGACCCCATACTCTCCACTTGCAGCTACTCGTACCGTACTCTCGTACGAGTACATGGGCCCGATGGAGGCATGCATGGCGATCAGCGCTAGCGAGGCACGTCAACGGCTCTTCCCGCTGATTCAGCAGGTGAACGACGACGCCGAGGCGATCGAAATCGTGTCCCGCAACGGCTCGGCGTTCCTCGTCCCGGCCGACGAGTGGCGCTCGATCCAGGAAACCCTCTACCTGATGCGTTCCCCGGCCAACCGCGCGCGGTTGCTGCAGTCGATCGCCGAGGCCGAGGCAGGCGGCTATGTCGTCACGACCCTCGAGGAACTGGAGGCGATGGTTCCTCAGGGCGAGCAGACTCCGTGATCCTGGCGTTCACACCCACCGCCTGGGAGCAGTTGACCTGGTGGTTGGAGAACGATCGCAGGGTGCACCGACGAATCCTCAGGCTGCTCGAAGCGACCGTCCGCGACCCGTTCGCGGGCGAGGGCAAGCCCGAGTTGCTGTCCGAGAATCTCGCCGGCCACTGGTCGCGGCGGATCACCCAGGAGCACCGCCTCGTCTACCGCGTAGTCGCTCCGCCCAAGGACTCCGGGGGCACGGCCGCAACGCTCCTAGTCGTCGCCTGCCGCTACCACTATTGACCCGCCAGCTCCGCGGACGGCACGACGATCTCCCCGTCCAGCACGTATCGCGCGGGGAACAGTTCCTGGAACGCCGCAACGAGCTCGCGACGAGCACGCAACCGTTCCCCGGCGCCCGGGCGCCGTGCGCGCGACGATCTCCGCCGCAGCCTCCTTGCTCTCAATGAGAGCAGCCTAGAGATACCGACAAGTGGGTGCGACGGGTGGGACAGATGATCGAGAAGTGGTGCGGCGATGGGCCTTGACCTCCAAGGTCGGGCTCATACTGTGATGGACGGGACTCTTGGGGCAGTTCGGCCCTTTCGGCTCGTCCCGGAACGAAGGGTCGCGCGTGCGAGGGTTCAGGCTGAAGCTCGGAGCGGCGGGCTTGGCGGCGGTCACGGCTGCGGCACTTCTCCCCCTGGGGCTCAACGCCCAGGCCCTCGTCCGAGCCTCGGACGGCCCGACCACCGAGTACGTCGTGCTCTACCGGGACCCGGCGAAGGCGAAGTCCGCGCACCAGGCCATCCGCGCCGCCGGGGGACGCATCGCCCGGGAGAACAGGGCAGTCGGCACCGCCGTGGTCCGCAGCACCGACCCGAACTTCCCCGCGCTCGTTCGCCGCAGCGGAGCCGTCCTCGGCGCGGCGCACAACCGCCCCGTCGGCAAGACTCCGGCGCCCGCGCGCAGCCTGGTCGAGCGGCTCACGCCCGGCGAGCGCGCCGCCGCGAAGGGCCCGTTCCAGATCCCCGTCGCGGCCGCGGCGCCGCGAGGCATCGTCCCCGGCTCCGAGGGCACGCCCACCCCGCCCGAGCCGCTGGCCGGCCGGCAGTGGGACATGGCGATGATCGGCGCGACGTCCACCGGTTCGTACGCCAAGGAGCAGGGCGACCGGCGCGTGCGCGTCGGCATCATCGACACCGGCGTGGACGCCTCTCACCCGGACATCGCGCCGAACTTCGACAAGGTCCTCTCCCGGAACTTCGTCACCGACATCCCCGAGGCCGACGGCCCCTGCGAGGCGGCGGACTGCAAGGACCCGGTCGGCGTCGACGACAACGGGCACGGCACGCACGCCGCCTCGACGATCGGCTCGCCGATCAACGGGCTGGGCATCGCGGGCGTCGCGCCGGGCGTGACGCTCGTCGACCTGCGCGCCGGCCAAGACTCCGGCTTCTTCTTCCTGCAGCCGACGATCGACGCGATCGTCTACGCCGCGGACAACGGCATCAACGTCATCAACATGAGCTTCTTCGTCGACCCGTGGCTGTTCAACTGCACGAACAACCCGAAGGACAGCGCGGAGCAGCAGACCGAGCAGAAGACCATCGTCGCCGCGGTGCAGCGGGCGATCGACTACGCGATCGGCAAGGGCGTCACGCCGGTCGGTTCGATGGGCAACGAGGGCATCGATCTCGGCAAGCCCACCAGCGACGAGAAGAGCCCCGGGTACCCGCTCGGCAAGGCGTACTCGCGCAGCGTCGACAACAACTGCCTGAACGTTCCGACCGAGACCGACGGCGTCATCTCGATCTCCTCCCTCGGCCCGTCCGGCCGCAAGGCGTACTACTCGAACTACGGGCTCGAGCAGACCGACTTCGCCGCCCCCGGCGGCGACGCGTTCGACACCCCCGACGGCAGGGTGAACCCCACGGCGCAGATCCTCGCCGCGTACCCCGAGAAGGTCGGCCGGGCCGTCGGGGACATCGACCCCAACGGCAACCCAACGACCCCGTTCGTCGTGCGGGACTGCAAGAACAACGTCTGCGGGTACTACCAGTACCTGCAGGGCACCTCCATGGCCTCGCCGCACGCGGCCGGCGTCGCGGCGCTCGCCGTCTCCCGCTTCGGCTCGCCGGACGGCGACCGCCTGGTGCTCGAGCCCAAGGCGGTCGAGTCGGCCATGGCGCTCGGTGCGGACCGCCGCCCCTGCCCGCGGCCGAAGGAGCAGACGTACACCATCAACAGCGCGGACGGGCAGCGCAGCGTCCGCGCCACCTGCGACGAGGACTTGGCCAACACCGGCTTCTTCGGCCGGGGCGTCGTGAACGCCGAAACCCTGCTGGTCCTGCCGAAGCTCGGCGCCCAGGGCGAACCGAGCGCTCCGGCGCCCGCTCCCACCGAGCCGACCCCGGCCCCGAGCGCCGAACCGACGGCTCCCGCGCCCACCGCCGAACCGACCGCTCCGGCCCCCGTGCCCAGCGCAGAACCGACGCCGACTCCCGCGGCGCCCCCGGCGGAGACGGGCGAGCTGCCGAGCGAGCCGCCGCCGAGCATTCCGCCGCCCGTCGAAGAGTCTGCCGAACCCACGGCTCCCGCGCCTCCGGCTGAGTCCGCCGGCACTCCGGCCGCCCCGCCCGCGGAACCGGCGCCCGCGCAACCTGCCGCTCCGCCCGCCGAGGCCCCGCCCGCCGACGCCGCAGCGCCGCCCGCCGAGCCCCCGTCCCAGCCCGCCGCGCCCCCGCCCGCAGGCTGACGAACCAGAGCCGGGCCATCGGGCCTACATCTTCGAGGCGGCCAACCGCACCGCGTCGCGGATGCGGGGGTACGTGCCGCAGCGGCAGACGTTGCGAATCCGGTCCAGGTCCGCATCGGCGATCTCGCGGCCGCTCTTCTTGGCGTCCTTGACGAGCGAGACGGCGGCCATGATCTGGCCCGGCTGGCAGAAGCCGCACTGCGCCACGTCGAGCTCCAGCCACGCCTCCTGCACCGGGTGCAGCGGCTTGCCGACCGTGGCGGCCAGGCCTTCGATGGTGGTGATCTCGTCGTCGGCCTCGATGTCGGAGATCTTGACCGAGCACGGATTGAACGCCTTGCCGTTGATGTGCGAGGTGCAGGCCTGGCACACCTGGATGCCGCATCCGTACTTGGGGCCGGTGACGTTGAGAACGTCGCGCAGGACCCACAGGACGCGGACGTCGTCGTCGACGTCGACGCTGACCTTCTCGCCGTTCAGAACGAAGGAATGCTTGGGCACGGGATCTCCTCTCGGGGTCGAAGGTCAGCGCGCGAGGCGAAGGCCGTTGGTGGGCGACGCCGGGATCGGCGGAACCTTGGACTTGACCTTGAAACCCAGCGGTTTGCGGACGTTGGGGGGCCACTCGGTCGGGAAGGTCTTGGTGGCCTTGGCGAAGGCGACGGCGGCGCACGCCCCGGCGGGCGAGACCCCCAGTTCGCCCACGCCGCCGGGTACCTCGCTGCTCTTCGGCATCACGATGCACGTCGACTTCAGCGGCGTGTTCCACTGGCGGGCGAACCGGTAGTCGTCCCAGGACGCCTCCAGCGGCAGGCCGTCCTCGATGTGCAGGACCGCGCTCAGCGCGTTGGAGATGCCCTCGATCATGCCGCCGAGCATCTGCGTCTCGATGCCCCGCGGGTTGATCGGATTGCCGACGTCCACGACGATCGTCGCTCGGGTGACCCGGGGGCCGGTGTAGGCGTCGCGGATCTTGCGGTTGACCGTCCGCGGGCGGGCGTCGAGCTCCATGATGCAGGCGGTGAAGGCCTTGAAGTCCTGGTGCACGACGATCGCCTGGGCGGTGCCCTCGGGCATTGTCTTTCCCCAGTTCGCCGCCTCGGCGGCGACGTCCATCACCCTGCGGAAGTTGTCGTGCTTGACGAAGGCCCGCCGGAACTCGAAGGGCCCCATGCCCAGCTTCTCCGCGAGCTTCTCGACGACGAGCTCCCGCGCGATGAGCATGTCCGGCGCCCACACGTTCCGCACCGCGCCCGTCGGGAAGTCGTCGAAGTTGAAGACCTCGTTCAGGGCCAGGTTCGTGGCTCCGAAGTTGTAGGGCACCTGCGTGATCAGGTTGAAGAAGCCGATCGAGGTGGTGAGGTTGCCGTACTGCTTGTTCCCCGTGAAGCCGAGCCGCGGGTCCTGGGCGGCCGCGGATCCGGAGAAGATCTCGCCCAGTCCGTGGGAGACGTCCATCGCGCCGGAGGCCAGGCGCAGCTGGAAGTCGGTGACCGTGCCGCCGACGACGGTCGCGGCCACGCGACACACGGCGGTCGGGTGCATGCGGCCGTGGCGTGCGTCGTCGGCGCGGTGCCACATCAGCTTCACCGGCTTGCCGAACAGCTTGGAGGCCTCCACCGCCTCGTACGCGGCGTCGGAGAACAGGTGCCGGCCGAAGGATCCGCCGCCGGTGATGCAGTGCACGGTGACCGCGCTCTCCGGCATGCCCAACTGCAGCGCGATGCGCTGCAGGGTGACGATCGGCATCTTGAAGACGCCCCACACCTCGGCGCTGTCCTCCCGAACGTCGGCGATCGCGTTGTTGGTCTCCATCGCAGAACCGCTGCGGGGATGGAAAACGAAGGTCTCGTCGATCGTTTCGCCGGCCGGGTTGAACGGCGCCATCGGCAGTTGCACCGCGGCGACCTGGTCGATGATGGTGGCGTTGTTGTCCGCGTCCTTGGTGCCCGGGCCCCAGTCCACATCCAGGGCCCGCACCGCGTCGATGCACTGTCCGAACGTCTCCGCGCGTACGGCGACGCCGGTGCTGACGACGCCGACGTCGGTGACGCCGGGCATCTTCGCCACCTTCTCGAGGTTGCGGACCGCCTTCACCTTGCCGTTGAACGTCGGCGGGCGGCAGATCATGGTGGGCAGCGCGTTGGGGATCTTGAGGTCCATGGTGAACTTCTTGGCCCCGGTGATCGCGTCGAGCGCGTCCACCCGGCCGACGGACTTGCCGATCAGGTTGCCCGGCGTGGACTTGAGCTCCACCTCCAGCGAGCGGGTCGTCACGGACGCGGCCCGCTCGGCCAACGAGCCGTAGGTCGCCATCCGCCCGCCCGGGCCGAACACCGCGCCCCGACGTGTCGTCAGTTCCTTGGCGGAGACGCCCCACTGTGCCGATGCGGCCTGGACGAGCGCGGTCCGCGCCGTCGCCGCCATGATCTTGATCGGGAGGAACAGGGAGTAGACCGCGGTCGAGCCACCGGTCAGCTGATTGTGGATCAGTTCCGGGCGGGCGTCGGCGAGGGTGACCTTCACCTGCTCCAGCGGCAGGTCCAGTTCGTCGCCGATCATCTGGGAGATCGCCGTGGTGATGCCCTGCCCCACCTCTTGGCGCGGCATCGCGAAGTGCGCGGTGCCGTCGGACTGCAGCTCGATTCGCAGCAGGTGGTGGGTCTCGTTGGCGATGTCGCGCATCGTGTCGAGGAAGTCGTACACGTCGCCGAAGATCGGGTTGCTCGGCTGGGGCAGCGGCTGCACGCCCGCGGCGTGGGCGTGCTGCGCGGAGAGCCCACCGATCGACAGGTCCGCGGTGACGGCCAGCGTCGCGCCGCCGAGGACGTAGCCGATGAAGCGCCGGCGCGTGGTCCCGGCAACGGGTTCCGCGGCGTCGTCGGAGAGCTGGCGGGGTTGGCTGGTTCCGGAGGTGGCAGACATCGTCGTCCCTTCCGACCGCGTTCTGGTCCGAGCGCCGGCCTGTTTCGCGAGTATGAACCAGAGTCTTCAAGAAATTCCAGGGCAGCCTTGAATTTTCCGAGACACGACCGCCTTTCGGGGGTCGTCGATCACGGACGACCGCGCGGGTTGGGTCAGCCGCGCTGGGGAGCGAGCGCGCCCAGGAGAGGGGCGAGGAGTTGGTCGGCGACCTCTTCGGCGAACGCCTGCAGGCCGAGTGGACCGTCCGGGTCGTACCAGCTGTGCAGGTAGGACAGGGAACCCAGGGCGAGCAGGACCGAAATGCTCGCCCGTTGCCGTGGAACGCCGTGGCGCTTCGCCACCTCGTGGGCGACCTTGCGGAAGACGGTGCCGTGCTCGAGGCGCAACTCGCTCAGCCGAACGGCGAGCGCGGGGACCGGGACGGTCATGAGGAACAGCGGCGTGAACGCCGGGTAGTCGCGAATCTCGACGATCGCCTGTTCGACGAACAGGCGGCGCAGCCGCTCCTCGGGAGGGTCGGCCGATGCGGCCAACGGCCGCAAACGGTCCAGTACCTCGGCCGTGGCGTTCTCGATGGCCCGCAGGAAGAGGTCTTCCTTGGAGGGGTAGTAGTAGTAGAGGCTCGCACCGCGCAGGTCGAGGCGGGCGGCGATCTCCTCGAAGTTCGCGCCTTCGTACCCGCGTTGCGCGAAGACCAGGGCGGCCGTTCGCTCGACGAGCTCTCGGCGCTCCGCGCGCTTGCGCGCGACCCGGCTCTCCCCGGGTTCGGACGACGCGGCCTTGGCCCCCACTGCCATGCATTAAGGCTAGCGCCAGGGTTCGTCGGTTCTCGTCATTCGACGAAAAAGTCTAGAGCCCTCTAGAAAATCTAATGGTGTCGCTGTAAATTCTGGGACGTCGTCCTCGTCGAGGAGTTGCGCATGGACGTTCCGACCATGATGCGCCAGGCGGCGCTGCTCAATCGCGACCGCACGGCGATGATCTACGAGGATCGGACGCTCACCTTCGGCGAGATGTGGCTCCGCGGGGTCCGGATGGCCAACGCCCTGATCGACCTCGGAATACGACCGGGCGACCGGGTCGCAGGGCTCGAGGACAACAACATCGGGGCCGCGGACCTGTTCCTCGGGGCCGCCATCGCCGGCGCGGTCCGGGTCCCGCTCTACGCCCGGAACTCGGCGCAGGCGCACCTGCACATGGTGTCCCAGACCGGCACCTCGGTCGTCCTGTCCGACGCCGCCTACGCCGACACCGTCGTCGACCTCCCTACCGGGACCGATTGCGTGCGCCACGTCGTCGTGCGCGACGAGAACTACGAGAAGTGGCTCGCCGGGCAGTCCGCGACCGATCCGAAGCTGGCGGTCGACTCCGACGACTGGTACGTCATCCGGCACTCGGCGGGCACGACCGGCAAGCCCAAGGGCATCGGCTACACCCATCACGACTGGCTGGTGAACTGCCGTAACTGGTTCCACCGACTGCCCAACCTGGAATGGGACAGCGTCGTCGGTCACGCGGGCCCGATCTCCCACGCCTCCGGGTACCTGTTCCTCCCGGCGTGGCTGCACGGCAGCACCAACCTCCTGTTCGGCGCCTTCGACGCGGACAGGGTGCTGGATCTGATGGCGCGTCACGAAGTGACGCACATGTTCGCGCCGCCCTCGATGGTTGCGATGCTGACCGCCTCGCCCCTGGCGGCGACCGCCGACCTTTCCGCACTGCAGTGCATCCTCGTCGGCGGAGCGCCGATCACCGACGCCACCGCCAACGCCGCCCACGAAACCTTCGGCGACGTGCTCTACCAGATCTTCGGCCAGACCGAGGCCGTCCCGCTGACCGTGATGACGCCGCAGGAGTGGTTCGGCAGCTACCCCGGATCGAACCCGATGCGCGCCGCCGGCCGCGTGCTGCCCTTCGCGCGCATCGAGGTGCGCGACGAGGACGGCGCGGTGCTGCCCCTCGGCGCCGAGGGCGAACTGTGGGCGCAGGTCGAGGGACAGATGCGCGAGTTCTGGGGCGACCCCGAGATGACGACCACGCGCCTGGTGGACGGCTGGGTGCGCACGCGCGACATCGGCCGGATCGACGAGAACGGCTTCGTCTACATCCTCGACCGGGCCGACGACATGATCGTGTCGGGCGGCTTCAACATCTGGCCCGCCGAGCTGGAGACGATCATCGACGACCACCCCGAGGTGATCGAGGTCGCGGTGTTCGCAGTCCCCCACGAGAAGTGGGGGGAGACTCCCATGGCGATGTGCCGGGTGGCGGAGGGCGCTCGCGTTACCGCCGAGGAGATCGTCGAGCTGGTGCGCGAGCGCGCGGGCTCGTACAAGAAGCCGGGCCGCGTCGAGTTCACCACCGAACCGCTGCCCAAGAACGTCGTGGGCAAGCTGCTGCGCAAGGCCCTGCGCGACCGGTACGGCGGCGGCAACGTCGGCGGCGCCTGACTTTTTCGTTGCTAGTGTAGAAATTCTATTCGTCTATCATTTCGAAAGGCGGTGGTGTCGATGACCGCGACCCTCGCGGCACCGGCTCTCGCGGGAGCCTCCCTCACCGGTGGCTACGACCTCCCGTGGGCCTTCGAGTCGCACCACCTGGAATGGCGCGAAACGGTGCGGCGGTTCGTCGCCCGCGAGGTCGAGCCCGGCGCCGCCCGGCGGAGCATCGAGTCGCGGTTCGACCCGGATCTCGCGGCGCGCGCCGGCGAACTCGGCATGTACGGGCTGCTGGTGGACGCCGAGGTCGGCGGAGCGGGAGCGGATCTGCGGACGCTGTGCCTCGCCGTCGAGGAACTCGCCACGGTGGACTCCTCGCTCGCCATCACCGTGCACGTCCAGGCGATCGTGGCCTCGCTGTTCCAGCATCTGACACGGGACCGGCCGGACCTGCGCCACGGCATCCTGCCGGGCGCCGCGACCGGCCAGACCTTCATCTCCATCGGCCTCACCGAGCCGTCGGGCGGCTCGGACGCGGGCAACATCGCGACCACCGCCCGACCCGACGGCAGCGACTGGATCATCAACGGGGCCAAGCAGTTCATCACCAACTGCGGCACCCCGTTCTCCAGGTACGTGATCCTCATGGCCGCCGTCGGCGAGAACGTCAAGGGCCGTCCGCCGGTCTCGGCCTTCCTCGTCCCCCTCGACGCCCCGGGCGTGACCGTCGCCGGCACGTACCCCAAGCTCGGCTGGCGCGCGTCGGACACGCACCCCCTCTTCTTCGACAACGTCCGAGTGCCGGCCGACGCGGTCATCTCCGAACCCGGCCGCGGCTACCGCGACGTCCTGCAGTTCCTGACGTGGGCCCGCATCCCGATCGCCGCGCTGAGCTCCGGGCTGGCCAGCGGCTGCCTGGCCGACACCCTCCGGTTCGTCAACGAACGGGCGTCCTTCGGCGAACCGCTCGGCGCCCACCAGGGCGTCGCGTTCCAACTGGCGGAGATCGCCGCCCAGGCGGCCACGGCCCGAACCCTCACCTACGACGCCGCGTGGAAGCACGACCACGGGCTGCCGTTCGACGACGCCGCGACCGTGGCCAAACTCGTCGCCTCCGAGATCGCGAACAAGGCCTCCTACGTGGCCACCCAACTCCAGGGCGGCTACGGCTTCATCGAGGAAACCGCCAGCACCCGCCACTACCAGGACGCGCGGATCCTGACCGTCGGCGAGGGGACGTCGGAAGTGCAGAAGATGCTGCTCGCACGTTCGCTCGGGCTTCCGGTGTAGGTATCGGCTCGACTCCTGCTGGCGTCCGAATACCCGTGGTACCGGCATCACTGCCCTTCGGACGCCTCGGCCTTCTTCGCGCGGCTCGGCTGGACGCGCTTGGGTTCGCCGGCCATCTTCGGGTACTCCGGCGGGTAGGGCATGTCGGCCAGGCCCTCTTCGCGGTCCCGCTCGAACCACTCCAGCAGTGGCGTCAGGTCGTGGGCGACGTCGTCGATCGCGGCGTGCAGGTCCCCGCGTTCGACGAAGCGGGCGGGCACGGTACGGACGGTGAACTGCTCCGGCGTCACATCCGGGAGCTCGTCCCACTCGACGGGCGTCGAGACGGGCGCGTGCGGCTTGGGGCGAATCGAGTAGGCGCTCGCGATCGTGCGGTCGCGGGCGTTCTGGTTGTAGTCGACGAAGACGGTTTCGCCGCGCTCCTCCTTCCACCACTTGGTGGTGACCCGGCCGGGCATGCGCCGCTCGAGTTCGCGGCCGAAGGCGATGGCCGCGTGCCGCATGTCGGTGAAGGTCCAGCGCGGCTGAATGCGGACGTAGACGTGGATGCCCCGGCCGCCGGAGGTCTTCGGGAACCCCACCCAGCCGAGCTCGGTCAGCAGTTCGCGCGCACACGCCGCCACCACGACGGCGTCGCGGAAGTCCGTACCGGGCTGCGGGTCGAGGTCGATGCGCAGCTCGTCCGGCGCCTCGACGTCGAAACGCCGCACCGGCCACGGGTGGAACGTGATCGTGCCGAGGTTCGCGGCCCACGCCACCGTGGCGATCTCGGTCGGGCACATCTCGTCCGCCGTGCGTCCCGAGGGGAACGTGATCTCGGCGGTGACCACCCAGTCCGGCGTGCCCTTCGGCACCCGCTTCTGGAAGAAGGCGTCTCCGTGCGGATCGGCTCGGGTGGCCTGCTTCGCGCCCTCGAAGACGCCGCCCGGCCAGCGCTCCATGGTCGTGGGACGGTCGCCGAGGGCGCGCAGGATGCCGTCGGCGACGGAGATGTAGTACTCGACCATCTCGCGCTTGGTGATCCCCGGCCCCGCGAAGTAGATCTTGTCCGGGTTGGAGACTTTGACCAGACGGTCGCCGACCTGCAGCTCCACGAAGGGGGACGCCATGCTCCGACGGTATCTCGCGTCGGCGTTCCGTAAGACGCCCTGGGGAAGACCGCGTCAGCTGTTCCGTAGTCGCTCGGGCTCCTCACTCGTACCTCGCTCGTCGCGCTCGCTCGGGAGAGAGTTGAATGCAGACATGACGACCTACCCGGTGACCAAGTCCGACGACGAGTGGCGCGCGCAGCTCTCCCCCGCCGAGTACCACGTGCTGCGCGAGGCCGGCACGGAGCGCCCGTGGACCGGGGAGTACAACGACACCAAGACCGTCGGCGTCTACAACTGCCGCGCGTGCGGAGCGGAGCTGTTCCGCTCGGAGACGAAGTTCGACTCCCACTGCGGCTGGCCGTCGTTCTACGACCCGGCCGACTCCGACGCGGTCGAGGAGATCGAGGACCGCTCCCACGGCATGCGCCGCGTCGAGGTGCGCTGCAAGAACTGCGGCGGGCACCTCGGCCACGTCTTCCCCGACGGCCACGACCAGCCGACCGGCCTGCGCTACTGCATCAACTCGCTGTCGATCAAGCTGGAGCCGACGGCCTGATTCCGGCGGCCGCGTAGAAGCCCTGGAACCGAGTGGCGCCCAACAGGACCGCCTGGTTCTGGCCGACGGTTCCCTCCCGGGCGGCCAAGCCGAGGTTCGCCACGACGACCGGTGCCGCAATGGCGTAGCGGTCTTCGATCCGCTCCACCTTGGGCGCGAGCAGCGCCAGGCCGAGCGGCCCGAGCGCCGACAGGGCCGTTGCGTTGGCCCGCACCTGCTCGTTGAAGTGATCCACCAGATCGAGCGCCGGCACGTCGACGCCGACGAGTTCTACGTCGCGACTGTCCAGTCGGTGCTTCGATCCGAGACCCTGCACGTCGTTGATCGAGATGCGGTAGCCGATCGTGGGTTCGGCGCCGGGCCGCGCGTTCACCTGCAACTGCGAGGTCACCGAACCGACCGTCGCCGCGATGGTCCGCACGTCGGTAGCCCATCCCCGAGCCGTGCCCCGATACCGCCCAGTCGCCTTGTCCATGCTCGCCGTCGCCAGGCCGCCGGCGACGTGCACGCCCAACTGGTTCAGGTCCCGCCCGGTACCGCTGCCCGCTAGGCCGCTGGGCGCGCACTCGGACTCCCAACGCACCGGCGAGGACCCGGCAGTCGGAACCGGAGTGACCGGCCCGTCCCTCCCGATCGGCGGCCGGACGCCGGGCCGTCCGTTCCGGCGAACGAACGCGTTCTCCGGCACCGCGGACCGAGACATCGTCGGGTTGTAGCGGACAACCGGAGCTCGCAGGGTCGTGTCCGGCACCTCCTGGCCGGTGTCGTCGCGCCAGTCGCCCTTCCCGCCGACGATGCCCTCCTGCACCTCGTCCGGCAGCATGTAGCCCGCGCCGCGAGCGTCGCAGTACGCCTCCCGGTAGCCGCGGTCCTTGACCAGCCGCACCTGGCCCAGGCCCACGTGGTGCGGCAGCGCGCGTGGAATCTCGACGACCCAGTCGATGCCGGACCCGTTGATCTCCAAGACGTACTCGGCGTGCCTCCAGCCATCGGCCGCGGCCACGTCTCCCGGCGCCACGCCCACCAGCAGCGCCGCCATGCCACCCGTCATACCCGCTCGCAGCCGCATCGCGACACCCCGTCCGCCGAATTCCGAGGAACACTCGCACATCGGGCAAGCCGCCTGTTCCGTTACGCCGGGCCTACCCCTCACGGACGATGGCGGCCCGATCGACGTCGGTCCGCAGACCGCGCCACACCGGCGCGCGGAGTCGATGGTCGTGCGTCCACTCGGTGAAGGCGACCTCCCCGACGAGCTCCGGGCGGATCCACACCGCGTCGCGGGCGTCGAGGCCGGGAACGCTTGCACCGAAGGGGTTTTCGACGCTGCGGAGTCGTTCCAGGGTGGCGAGCATCGTGCGCCGGTCGGCTTGGGTGAAGCCGGTGCCGACGCGGCCGCAGTAGCGCAGCGACGGGCCGTCGGGGATGCCCACGAGAAGCGATCCGAGGCCGCCGGTCAACCCGCCGCGGCCGAGCCGCCACCCGCCGACGACCACCGACTGCGTGGCGACGTGCTTCACCTTGATCCACGCCGCGGACCGTCGGCCCGGCTCGTAACGGGCCGTCAGAAGCTTTGCGACCACGCCCTCCAAACGGGCCGCGGCGCTGGCCTCGAGAGCGTCCGCGCCGGCGCCCGGGAAGTACGGCGGGACCTGCCAGGACGGCCCGGTCAGGCCGAGGTTCTCCAGGGTGTCGCGGCGTTCGGTCCAGGGCAGGCTGGTGAGGTCGCGGCCGGCAAGGCGAAGGACGTCGAAACCGAACCACGCGATTCGCGCCCGCTGCCCCTGCCCACGGCGCTGGAGTGCACCGAAGCTGATGCGGCCGGCGTCGTCGAAGGCCACCACCTCGCCGTCGAGGATCGTGTCGGCCGGGACCCGGCCTGCGATCCCGGCGAGCTCCGGGAACATCGCGGTGGAGTCCTTCGCGGTGCGCGACCACAGCCGCATCCCGCCGGCGCGCACGGCCACCATCGTGCGGAACCCGTCCCACTTGAACTCGAACGCGTACCGGTCTTCGATCGCCGGACCCGGCAACGGCCCGGCCGTCGCGAGCATGGGACGCGGCGCCTCCTCCACCCACCCATCCTCTCTTCTGCCGCCTGCGGGCAGGGCCCCGGATCCTGACTAGGCGCAGGCGATGCAGGTGCGCGCGGTCGGACGGGCTTCCAGGCGAGCAGGTGCGATCGCCTTCCCGCACTCCTCGCACATGCCGTAGCCACCGGCGGCCAGTCGCTCGCGCGCGGCGGCGATCTCCGAGAGGTGGGCGCGGGCGGCGTCGAGCAGCGCCTTGGTTCGCGCGCGGTCGTAGGCGGTGAAGCCCTCGGGGTCGTGCTCGTCGTCGGTGGACGAGGCCACGGCCGCGTCGTACGCCCGCAGGTCGGCCTCGAGCGCAGCGATACGTTCTCCAGTCCCGGCCTCCTGGCCGGTCAACAACTCGGCGACGCGATTCACCCGTCCAGTTCTACCCCTCGTTCGGGACCAGGACCCGTGGCCGAGGCGGTTGCCGCTGCGGAGCGCGTTGAGCGCTCGAAGAGCAGGCGGCGGAACCACCCGCCGCGCCCGGACGGGTGTTTCCCTACGGCTGCTCGAGCAGGCTCAGGTCACGGGGGACGAGCGTCGTGGACAGCAGCAGTTCGCGCAGGAGGTTGTCGTTCAGCGTGTTCCCGACCGGTTCGCCCACCTCTTCGCGGGTGAGGCCCGCGACGCCGGCGGCGCACAGCCGGCTGCGAACGGCCACCACCACGTGCTCGACCCGTTTGGGCGTCCATCCCATCCCGGGCCTGGCCTCGTCGAGGAGGGCCGCGGCCTGACGCCACGTCAACGGCGCGGCCCGCTCCTCGTGCAACAGGTACCGGTGACCGAGGGCGATCAGCGCCAGCCGTTCGTCTGCGTCGAGTGGCCAGCGGCGCGGGCCGATCGTCGCGTCGAGGTGACGCGACGGCGGGCGGGGGTCCGCTCCGGCGACGTGGATCTCCAACAGGTGCTCGCGGGCTCGGGCGCCGCGGACGAAAACCGGGGTGTAGCCCTCGGGCAGGGCGAAGAGGTCGTCGCCGGGGAAGAGCAGCGTTCCGTCGGGCAGCCGCAGCGGTGCTCGTCCACGAACCTGGAGCCACCACGTCCCATCGAGTCGGCGGACGCTGCCGTGGGATCGACTGATCGACAGATCGTCCTCGCCGAGGCACACGTGAACCTCGGGTCGGTTGCGCCCGAAGGTGATCTCTCGGCCCTCCCTGGCACGCAGGGAGATCCCGCCCGTCAGGGAGAGCACGTGGATCGTGCCCGGCTCCGCCGCGGGTGTGCCCCGCGCCAGGCTCTCGTGCGCAGCGGGGAGCCGCAGCCCCTCGTCCCGTTCGGACGTCACCGGCCGAACCGCACGGCGCACTGTGCCGCGCGGGCCGGATCCGCGCCGGCCACCAACGCGCACTCGGTGGCCTGCCGGGCACGCTCGGCCTCCTTCGCCCGTTGATCGACCCCGGCACCTCGGACGGGCGTCGGAGCCGGTGTGCGGGTGGGCGCCGCCGTCGGGCGCGGTACCGCCGGCAGCCGCGCTGCCACCGCCGCGGCCAGCGTTTCCGCTCGCGCACACACCTGCTGTGCCGCTCCGGGTCCGACGTAGCGCAGTGTGGCCAACTCGGCCCGTCCCCGACCTATCGCTCGATGGACCACCACCACCTCGCACCCGTCGGCGCCCTCCGCGCGCACCCGCGCCGGGTGGTCCGACCACGTGCGAGCGGCGCCGTGGCTCGCATCGGGAACCGCGCCGCGGTCGAAGGTCAGATCGAGCGCGTGGCCCTGCGCCGCCCAGCGGCACGACCAGTCGGCGAACCCGCTGCGCGGCTGGGCCCGTGCCAGCCAGTCGGCCGCCGACACCGGTTCTCCGAACATGTCGCAGGCGTGGACGGTGGCCAACGAGGCCGCGGGGATGGATCCCGTGCGGCGGGGCAGGACGCCGCCGGCGACGACGTCGGCGGCCAGGGATCGCACCGCGTCCGCGATCGCGCAGTGGTCCATCGGGGAACCGCCGGGCGCCTGGTCGACCTGCACCACCACCGAAGAGGCCGCCGGAAGGTCCAGCGCGCGCGAACATCCGTTGGGTCGAGCCCTCTCGTTCTCGCCCGCGCCAACCCGAGCCAGCAGGGCGAGTTGGACCGTCGCGCGCTGACCCGCCGAGGTGCTCACCCGCACGGTGCAACTGTTGAAGGGTCCCGTGCGCGGATCCGGCGTCGCCGTTCCGTATCGGGCCAGGCTCGGGGGATGCACGAGCGCGCAGGGGTCGGCGGTCCGCGGATCGCCCAGCGCATCGGCCCGACCGGCCGCGGCCGGTGTGCCGCGCTCGCCTCCACCGGCGGCCAGCGCACCCGCCGCGACGATCACTGCCAACCCGACGACGCCCGCTGCGGCGCGGCGACGCCTGCGGGACCTGCGGGCTCGCGGTGCGATGTGACGCGCAGTCATTTCGACGGTGCGGGCCGGGCCGCCCAGTGCGCTCAAGCGCTCTCGCACCGCCCGCGCATCGGGGCGGCCCGTCGGGTCGGGCGAAAGGAGATCGTGCAGCACGGACTCCAGGGGACCGGATCGCCCGGCCGATCGGATCTGTCCGGCGGCCGCGCGTTGCAGCAGCGCCAACGGATTGTCCGCGGTTCCGTAGGGGGATTCGCCTTCGACCGCGCGGTAGAGCGTGGCGCCCAACGCGAACATGTCGGCGGCGGCGGTGGGTTCTCCGCCGGAGGCGATCTCCGGCGCGAGGTAGGCGGGGGTGCCGACGACGAAACCGGTTCCCGCGAGAGTCTGTTCGGCCCACATCGCCCGCGAGACCCCGAAGTCGGCGAGCTTCGCTCGTCCGTCGCCGCCGAGCATGACGTTGGCGGGTTTGACGTCGCGGTGCACGATGCCGGCGGCGTGCACCGCCTCGAGCGCGGCGGCGATCTGGGCTCCGATCACGGCGGCCTCCGCGGGGGCCAAGGGTCCGCGCGCCGCCAGCACGTCCGCCAGGGTCGGGGCGGGGACGTACTCCAGGATCAGGCACAGCGCGCCGGCGTGGTCGACGACGTCGAACAGCGTGACGACGTTCGGGTGGTGGACGCCGGCGGCGACCTGCGCCTCCCGTCGGGTCCGCGCCACGTCGAGGTTGTCCCGCGCGCACTTCAGCGCCACCGTTCTGCGCAGTTCGACGTCGGTCGCGCGCCAGACCACGCCCATCGAGCCGGCGCCGATGCGGTCGAGGAGCCGGTAGCGGCCCGCCACGAGATCCCCCGGCTGCATCGGCCCGACCCCCTTCCCGCCTGCTTCGTCTCGCCCGGCACCCGGGAGGCGTCTGTTCGAACGCTAATGCACGGGATGCGAGCGTTGGGACCGCTCTCGACATCGCGCCCTACTCGCCGCGGCAGGAACCTGCGGCAGCGAGGAACGGATCCCCGCGGGGAGTACGTGCCGACGGCCCGATTGTGGACCGTCGAACGCGGTCCGGGACCCCTCCCCGGGGCGTGCGCTGAAATGCGGGCGTCGACCGCGCGGGCGATCGGCGAGCCGACGAAGGGCACCGATCATGACCAACCGCCAGATCGACGAGTCCCGGGCCACTGCCAGTGGCCGAACGAGGAGTGGATGGACGCGGGCCGGCGGATTAGCAGCCACCGCCGCAGTGATCGTGCTCGGCGCCGGCGCAGAGCCCGCCCGCGCGGCCGACCCCGAACCCGACCCCTACGGATTCGCGCAGACCTACGCCGACCCTTCCGAGTACGCGAGAGTCGGCGGCTACGACTGGCCGGGAGCGGCGGCGCGCGAGCGGGCACTCGAACGAGCCGAACGTGCCCGCGAGAGCCGGCAACGAGCCCTGGAACGCAGCCGGCCCCCGTGCGGGATTCACGGACTCGCATCGAGCGAGAGGCGAGCCCGTCGAGCGCCCGCAATGTCGGTGTGGCCAACGTCGGAGCCGGCAATCGCGGCGTAGCCAATGCCGGGCGAGCCAACACGGGCGTGGCGAACGTCGGGCAGTGCAACCTCGGCGTCGCCAACCTCGGCGAGGGCAACGTCGGAATCGCGAACCTCGGGCGGGGCAACACCGGGGTCGCGAACCTCGGCGGCGCCCGCGGCGACCGCGGCCGGCTACAAGGGAGCACGAGCTCTGGCCGGGCCGAATGTCGATCCGCAACGGTTCGCCGTCAGGGTGGCGACGAGCCGTCCAGCGACCATCCCGCGATGTCGCGCACGCGGTCGCTTCCGGTGACGGGAACAGACCCGATGCCGTGGGTGCTGGCAGGCGGCACGCTGGCGGCGTTGGGAGCGGCGGCCCGTGTTCTCACCAGACGGGCCGCCCGGTGTAGCTGATCCTGCGGCAGTCCGAGGGGTGCCGCCCCGCCGTTGGTCCAGGTACGCGGGTAGAGCCATCACCCGCCCAACCAACGCCCGTTCGAGAATCCATTCGCCTCCGCCGAGCGCGCGGCACTACTGCAGCTGCACCGTTGGGCGCTTGAAGTGCGAGGCGTACTCCACAGCGCCGACGGCGATGCTGTATTCGTCGTAGTAGGCATCGATTCCGGCCCGCTGCGCGGCGCGGTGCTCGGGGTGATCGCGCCAGGCGTTGTGCGCTTCCCGGTCCGCGAAGGTCACCAGCGTGACCCGTTCGCCGTCGGAGGCGAGGAAGACCTTGTGCTCGACGTAGCCCGGCATCGTGCGGGCAAGCTCCCCGATCCGCTGTGCATGCTCGCCGTAGACGTCTGCGGCCGAATCGACCAGCCGGGACCTGAACACCGTGACCACCTGTCCGACCTGCGGCTCCATGGCCCCATTCTCCCGGCAACCGGGTTCGACCGCACGCGGGTTTGGACGGCAACGCCGGGACCGGTCCCAGGGGCGCCTGCCTACCGTGACGGGCCAACCGCATCCCACCGCGGGAGACTCCGATGCCGCTTCGCCCCCACGACGCCGACGAGCCGTACCTGGACCAACTGAGCCTGCTCGGCTTCCTCGCTCTACCTCCGTCGCGCTCCGCGCCGGCACGCGCCCGGATCGCGCGACGGGAGGCCCTCGCCGTCCTGCGCGGCCAAGACGTCGGCGCGCCGACCCATCAGGACCGGGCCGATCTGTTGCGAGCCGCGGTACTCGGGCGCGCCTTTCGGCACTGTGCCCGGCCCGCGCTGCCCACCCGGCACCGCGGGCACCCGGCGGGGTCGAGCGACCGACTCGTGCGCAACCTTCCCCCGGCCGCCCGTGCGGCCCGGGCACTGCTCGGCGTGGACGGGCTCGCGGCGCCGCGGGTGGAACGCATCCTCGCCCTGGCCAGCGTACCCGACCCGGCCACCTGCGTCGCGCTCGGCGCGCCGCCCCCGGGCTCGCTCCCGCTCCTCGTCCGAATGCCCGCCGCTCGGCGCTTCCCCGCACTCGGTGTCCTCGGCGCGATCTGCGCCGGGGCGCTGGCGGTGACCCTCGCGCTGCAGTGGAGCGATGCGGGGTTCGTCCCCGATCCGCGGATCGATCCCGCGCCGGCGGCGGCCGCGGCGGATCGACCGACGACGGGTGCCGCGGCCGCGCGGATCGCCGCCCTCACCTCGATGCCGCAGCAGCCGAAGCGCGCGGCGCGTCCCCGCGCACGGAAGGCGACGGAACCGCCCGAGGCGCGGGCCCTGCGCGAGGCGCGACGGATCCTGGACCAACTCGGCGTCGAGGTGCCCTACGGGCTGCTCCGCTGACGCCCGGGTGGCCTCGACTCCGGGCCGACTCTGCCTGCGGGTAGCCGGATCGGTCGGTGGGCGGGTCCGGTGGCAGGCCCCGCTCGCCGGTCAACGCGGCGGCCTCGGCGTAGGTCTCGGCCTTCGGTTCGAAGACGGCGTCGAGGTCTCGTGTCACGCGACGACGGCTGAACGCCAGCGCGAGCGCCGCCCCGTCGGCGAGGAACATCGGCCCTCGACGCCTCGCTCGGCGAGCCGGGCCCCGAGTTCGGTGGGCAACGAGCGCACGCGGCCGGCGTCGAGCGGGACCTCGCCGCTCACACCGATTCCAGATCGGCCGGATCGAGCATCGCGCCGCGGATGGCCAGGGAGAACGGGGAATGTCCGAAGCAATGGGCCCGCGGGCCCGGCTCGGCGCGGCGCCGACGAACCAGAACTCCGCCAGTGCCCAGGCCGCGTTCGCCCGCATTTCCCGAACCAGACGCAGCAGATCGGCGGTGCTCCACCCGGCTCGCAGGCCGTGCCGGATCGCCGCAGCGGCCGCTGCGACCGTGAGCAGATTGCCGCCGTGCACCGAACCGTCCGTGCCCGCGTCGATCACGGCGACGAGCCGCTCCAACGTAAGCGCGCCGGGCATCTTGGCCCCGCGCTCGTAGGCGGAGATGTCGCTCTCCGACGTGCGAGCGTTCGTGCGAGGCTGGCCGCGATGGCTACGCGATGGTTGTGCCACTTCGAGGACGGCCCTTCCGACGACCTGTTCGAGGTCGTCGAACGGCCGGACGACCACGGCCCGCCACCGCCGGAGACCTACCTGAGCGGCCCCCGCGGCGGGGTCTACCGCCCGAGCGGGCGCACCGTGCGCCACCAGGGCAGGATCTGGACGGTGTGGGAGTACCGGGGAAGCTGGGTGGCCTACCGGCCGCTGCCGCGGCCGGAGTAGGCGCCGGGCGCTCGCGCAGCGGGCCGGCGTCCGTGCGCCCCGAGCGAATGGGCTTGCCGTCCTCGCGCCGGGTCGGATCTGCTGAGTTCATGCGAGTTCTGATTCTCGGCGGAACGGCTTTGTTGGGTGCCTCCCTGGCCGAGGCGGCGACCCGCGCGGGCCATGCGGTCGCCTGCCTGGCGCGGGGGTCCTCCGGTCCCGCCCCGACCGGCGCGCGGTTCGTCCGGGCCGATCGCACCGGCCCGGACGCCTACCGCGAAGTGGCCGACGCCGCCTGGGACGTCGTGATCGACCTGTCCCGACAGCCCGGTCAGGTCCGCGGCGCCGTCGCGGCGCTGAGCGAGAGCGCCCGGTTCTGGGTGTTCGTGTCCTCGGGCAACGTCTACGCCGAGCACAGCCTCCCGGGCCGGGACGAGAACGCCACGCTGCTGCCCGCGTTGGAGGGCGAGGTGATGGAGTCGATGGAGACCTACGGCCAGGCGAAGGTGGCCTGCGAGCGGCACGTGCTCGAACGCCTCGGACCGGACCGGACCCTGGTCGCCCGCGCCGGACTGATCGGCGGCCCGGGGGACCTGTTCGACCGCACCGGCTACTGGCCGCTGCGGTTCGCGCGCCCGTCCACCGCCGACGGCGCCGTCCTGGTGCCCGACGACCCCGAGTTGGCGACCCAGGTGATCGACGTACGCGACCTCGCCGGGTGGCTGCTCGACGCGGCCCGAAGCCGCATCGCCGGCGTGTTCAACGCGACCGGCGAGACCGTTGCGCTCGCCGCGCACCTAGAGCTCGCCCGCGCGGTGGCCGGGCATCGCGGCCCGCTGCGCGCGGCGAGCCCGAGCTGGCTGCTGGCCCACGGCGTGCAGGAGTGGATGGGAGAGCGATCACTCCCGCTGTGGCTCGCCGATCCCGGCTACCGGGGGTTCAACGCCAACGACAGCGCCAAGGCGCGCGCCGCGGGCCTGGTCACCCGCCCGCTGGAGCAGACCCTCGCCGACACCCTCGCCTGGGAGCTGACCCGAGACGCCGGCCACCCGCGCCGCGCCGGGCTGAGCGACGACGACGAACGCACGCTCCTGGCCGCGCTGGCCGCCGCCGGGTCTTGATCCCAACTCTGGCGCAGCTCGCGGCGATCGACAGACGCGGCACCGCCCCATCGACCGAAACCCTCGACCGGCTCGTCCAGCATCCCAGCGGTTCGACCACGCCGCCCGCCCGATTCGATCGCATGACCCACGAGGTAATCGCCATCGACACCCCGGCGCGCAATGCTCCAGCCACGGTCGATGCCCGACCGTTCTCGAGGACAGGAGAGCACGATGGCCGAGCACCCCAACGCGCTGCGGATCCGCAGTGCCTACGCGAAGTTCGCAACCGGCGACCTGCCCGCGGTGCTGGAGACCTTCGCGCCGGACGCGGTATTCCACGTCGGCGGCGAGGGCCCCAACGCCGGCGACTACAAGGGCCGCGCAGCGATCGGCGAGCAACTCGTCAACGGGGCAAGGGAGACCGGCGGCAGCCAGCGGTTCGAGATTCGCGGCGTCTTCGCCGACGACCGGCACGCGGTGGTGGCCACCCGCGAAACGGCGACACGCGCCCGCGACGGCGCCGTCATCGACGTCGAGGAGGTGCACCTGATGACGCTGGACCCCGACGGGCGCATCGTCGGCTTCTGGGACATCCCCGCAGACCCCGACGCCCACAACGCGTTCTTCGACGGCCGCTGACCGCCGGCCCAGACCTCTCGACGGGGACGGCCGAGCGGGCGGAGCCGAGCCGAGGGTCGGGGTTAGGGTGTTCGACGTCAGCTCTTCCGCAGCCGTCGATTCGAGGAGCCCGTGGCACTCGCGCCGCCGTCCGCCCGCCTCCTCGGCGCGGCCGCTCTGGGTTCGGTCCTCGTTCTCGGCTCGGCCGCGCACGCGAGCCCCTCCGCACCGACCCGGTTCGGGGAGTGCGCCAAGCAGACGCTGCGCCTGAGTGGACCCCCTTCGGTGCGTTCGGGCGACGCGGCGACCTTGCGGGTCGTCCTGCGATCCAGCGGGGCGCCCGCGCCTCGGGCCCGGATCCGCGCGGAGGGCATCCCCGGAAGCATCGAGGTCGACCGGTCCGGACGTGCCCGGATTCAGATCACCGGAACCGGCAAGCGGCGCCTGGAGGCGTTTCGCGGCCCGGCCTGTTCCAACCAGATCGCGATCCGGATCCGCGAGTAGGTCCGCCGCCTCGCCCGCCGTCATCTGACCCAGCGTCAGGTCGTTCGGCCGCCCACCAGAGTCGGACGGAACGGGTGTCCGCCCTGGTCGAACGCACCAGGGAAGCTCCGACCTTCGCATGCCACGGGAAGCGAAACGCAGATGCGGCCCCGGTTGGACCGCACGTAGGCTCCGGCCATGACCACGCCCGCCGCCAACGCGGTCCTGCGCTTCGCTCCGGCCTCCCCGCCAATCGCCGCCGAATACTTTGGCCGCAGCCTGACCTTCTACACCGACGTCTCCGACGTGGCGGGCGACCTGGACGCCACCCTCGCGGCCGGTCACCCCGCCGGATTCGTCCTGCTCGATTCACGGGGCGACGCCGCCTGGGCGGCTGGGCGCATCCCGGGCGCGATCCATCTGCGCACCGTCGACATACCCGCTCGCGCGGCGCAGGCCCTCGACCCCTCCGTACCGGTGGTCGTCTACTGCTGGGGGCCCGGCTGCAACGGTGCCACCCGGGCGGCGCACACCCTCGCGACGATGGGCTACCGGGTCAAGGAGATGCTCGGCGGGTTCGAGTACTGGGTGCGCGAGGGCTTCGCCGTCGCGACCGACTCCGGGACCGGCACCCGGACCGCCGACCCGCTCACCACAGCCGCCGGGCCAGTCTGCGACTGCTGACCGGGAGTGATTGGGGTCCGGCCCAGCGCCGCGGCCCAAGAAGCCGTGACGATCCGTCAGATTTTACTGCCCTCCGCCGCAACGCACGCTCGCAAACAGGCTCTTCCGCTCCGCTCGCCTCAATCGCCTGTGCCCCCCGGCTCTTGCGCTACGAGGGGGCGAGGGGTAGGAGCTTCGGCGGGGCGACGAACGCCTCGTGCGACAGGGCGGTGCGTTCGGCCGGGACCGGGCCGTACTTGGTGGTGCGCTGGCGGACGGGGCGGCCGATGCCGGTGGCGATCTCCTCGATCTCGGCCGGGGTCTTCACCGAGCCGTGCTCGGAGCCGGCCATGCGGGAGATCGTCTCCTCCATCAGCGTCCCGCCGAGGTCGTTGACGCCGGCGCGGAGCATCGCCCGGGTGCCGTCGGTGCCGAGCTTCACCCAGGAGGTCTGGATGTTGTGGATGCGCCCGTGCAGCAGGATGCGGGCCATGGCGTGGACCGCGAGGTTGTCGCGCATCGTGGGGCCGGGGCGGGCGACGCCGGCGAGGTAGATCGGCGCGGAGTGGTGCACGAACGGCAGCGGCACGAACTCGGTAAAGCCGCCGGACTGGTCCTGGATCTGCGCGAGCAGCTTCAGATGCGCCACCCAGTGGGCGGGGGTGTCTACGTGGCCGTACATCATCGTCGAGGACGAGCGGATCCCCAGCGAGTGCGCAGTCGTGACGACCTCGATCCACGCCGAGGTCGGCAACTTCCCCTTGGTCAGGACCCAGCGGACCTCGTCGTCGAGGATCTCCGCCGCCGTGCCGGGAATCGTGTCGAGCCCGGCCTCCTGGGCACGGAACAGCCACTCCTTGATCGAGCAGCCGATGCGCGTCGCACCGTTCACGACCTCCATCGGGCTGAACGCGTGCACGTGCATCTCGGGCACGCGGCGCTTCACCTCGGCGGCGATGTCGAAGTACGCGGTGCCGGGCAGGTCCGGGTCGATGCCGCCCTGCATGCAGACCTCGGTCGCGCCGAACTCCCATGCCTGCACCGCCCGATCTCCCACCTCGGCCAGGGACAGCGAGTACGCGTCGGCGTCGGTACGACGCTGCGCGAACGCGCAGAAGCGGCAGCCGGTGTAGCAGACGTTGGTGAAGTTGATGTTCCGGTTGACGACGTAGGTGACCTCGTCGCCGTTGACGTCGCGACGGATTCGGTCGGCGAGGTCCAGCAACGCGTCCAGCGCGGGCCCGTCGCACGTGATCAGCGCCAGCGCCTGAGCATCCGTCAGATCCGCAGGCGAGCGCTCCGCAGCCGCCAAAGCCGCCAGCACTTCGGCGTCGATCCGCTCGGGGGCGCCGGCTTGTCGTCCGGCAGCCGCGCTTGTCGTCCCCCCAGCGGGCCGACAAGCACCCGTAGGGGATGTCATCCGTTCCGGGTCGGCGCCCTCGGAGGTCGAGAGGATGCGGGCGGCCTCTTCGCGCACGGCGTCCCAGTCGCCGTAGGCGGCGTCGAAGTCCGAGCGGGTCTCGGTGAGGCGGCCGTCGGTGTCGATCGCGGTGTGGAGATCGGCCCGGCCGGAACTGTCGGCGCCCCACGCGGGATCGGGTTCCTGCCACGGCAGCCCGCGCGCGATCGGGCCGGACAGCGCGAGCCCCGTCGAGGGGTCGGTCAGCGCACGCACGTGCGGCAGCACGCGCGGGTCGATCCACGGTTCGCCCGCGCGGACGTACTCCGGATGCACGGTGAGCCGCTCGGCCAGGGTGAAGCCTGCGGCCTCGGTGGCGGCGCGGAGCACGTCGATGGCCGGCCAGGGCCGCTCCGGGTTCACGTGGTCCGGCGTCAGGGGCGAGACCCCGCCCCAGTCGTCGACGCCGGCGCCGAGCAGCAGGGCCAGGTCATCGGGAGCGGACAGGTTCGGCGGCGCCTGCACTCGCGCCTTGGGGCCGAGCACCACGCGCGCGGTGGCGACGGCGGCGAGGTACTCCTCGCGCTCCGCGTCCGGCCAGGACCGCATCGCGGTGTCGGCCTTGGCGCGAAAGTTCTGGACGATCGTCTCCTGGATGTGCCCGTACGCCCGCGCGACCTTGCGAATCGCCCACAGGGACTCGGCACGCTCGGTCAGCGTCTCCCCGATCCCGATCAGGACGCCGGTCGTGAACGGGACGTTGTGCCGGCCGGCGTCCTCGAGCACCCGCAGTCGCACCGCCGGGTCCTTGTCCGGAGATCCAAAGTGCGCACCGCCCTTCTCGGTGAACAACCGAGTGGCGGTGGTCTCCAGCATCATCCCCATCGACGGAGACACGGGCTTCAGGCGCGCGAGGTCCTGCCAGGACATGACGCCGGGGTTCAGGTGCGGCAGCAACCCGGTCTCCTCGAGCACCCGGATCGCCAGCGCGCGTACGTAGTCCAGCGTCGAGTCGTACCCGGCCTCGTCCAGCCACTGCGCCGCCACCGGCCACCGGTCCTCGGGCCGGTCCCCGAGCGTGAACAGCGCCTCCTTGCACCCCGCGGCTGCACCGGCCCGGCACAGCTCCAGGACCTCGTCGACGGACATGAACGGAGCCTTGCCCGCCGCGCGCAGCTCGCCGGGCGTGACCGCGAACGTGCAGTAGTGGCACCGGTCCCGGCACAGCGTGGTGATCGGCACGAACACCTTGGGCGAGTACGTGACGACGCCCGGCCGCCCCGCCGCCACCAGCCCCGCGTCCCGGACCCGGGCGGCGGTGGCCATCAGGTCCTCGAGCTCGGCCCCGCGCGCCGCGAGCAGCGCCCGCGCCTCCTCGACCGACACCGTGACGCCGTCCCGCGCCCGCCGCAGCGCCCGGCGGATCTCCGTCGAGTTCGGCGGCGCCTCGGGAAGGGTCGACGTCATTGGGTCTCCGTCCGTGCGTGCTCAACCGCCACCCTAGGCGACCCAATCCGCCGCGTCTTTGGCGGAATGGCGCCGTCGGGGGCCCCGTCGTTGTCGTTCAGCACAAAAACTGCTCGAGCGTGCTCAGCAGGCCCGAGATCTCCAACGGCTTCGCCAGGTGTCTGATTCCGCCAACGGTCGGCGTCCGTCCCGAGATCGCACAGATCGGAATCCGTTCCAGCCCCGGATCCGCGGCCATCGCGGCGACGACGTCCTCGCCGCGCAGGTCCGGCAGGTCCAAGTCGAGCAGGAGCAGGTCGAACGGGCGGGCGCGCAGGGCCTCGAGTCCGTCCGCACCGCGAGCCACGCAGGTCAGCTCCACGCCCGGCCGCGCGGCGAGCACCTCGGCGACCAGCGCGCGGTGCACCGGGTCGTCCTCGACGTAGAGCACCCGCCCCCGTACCGGCCCCGCCGCAACGACCGGCCCCGCGGTCTCCGCCGCCAACGGGGGCCCCCCGCCCGGCATCGCGTCCAGGCCGATGCGCACGGTCGTGCCCGCCCCGACCCGCGAGTCCAGCTCCAGCGTGCCGCCCATCGCCGACACGAGGCGGTCCGTGACGACCAGCCCGAGCCCGACTCCGGACTGTTCGCGGGCCTCCGCGCCCAGCCGGTCGAAGGGCGTGAAGAGCCGGTCCTGCAGCTCCGGCGCGATGCCCTCGCCGGTGTCCCGGACGGTAATCAGCAGTCGGTCCTCGGCGAGATCGGCCACCACCTCCAGCCGCCCGTGCTCCCGGTTGTACTTGATGGCGTTGGACAGCACGTTCAAGAGCACCTGGGCGAGCCGACGCGGGTCGGCCAGCACCGCGGCGTGCTCGTTCACCGGCTCCACGACCATCTCGACGCAGCGTTCGGCGGCCAACGGCTCCAACAGTTCGACAGCCTCCCGAACCAGCGGCGCGAGCAGCACGGGCACTCGATCCACCACGACGACCCCGGCCTCGATCTTGGCCAGGTCCAGGACGTCGTCGACGATCGACATGATGTGCCGGGCCGCGCGGCCGATGTGCCCGAGCGCGGTCGTGCGCCGCTCGCCGACGAGGTCGAGGGTCTCCAGCAGTTCCGCGAACCCGACGATCGCCGACAGCGGGGTGCGCAGCTCGTGGCTCATCGTGGACAGGAACTCCGACTTCGCCCGGCTCGCGGCCTCGGCGGCGCTGCGCGCGATCTCGGCCTCCCGTCTCGCCCGGCGCTCGGTCTCGGCGGCCTTGCGGGAGGTCAGGTCGACGACGTTCGCGCTGACCCGCAGCGGCGCTCCGTCCTGCCCCCGCACCACCGAGGTGGTCATGTCGACCCACACCGACGTGCCGTCCGCCCGCAGGTACCGCTTCTCCAGGTGGCCGCTGGAGATCTCGCCCGCCGCCAACTGCGCGTACTCGGCGACGCTGCGCGCCACGTCCTCCGGATGCGTTACCTCGGCGAAGTGACGCCCCATCAGATCGCTTGGGGATCTGCCGAATAGCGCACAGATCGCCTCGTTGACGCGCACGAACCGGCCCTGCAGGTCCAGCATCGCCATGCCGACGGCGTTGTCCGCGAACGCCCGCCGGAACTGCTCCTCGCTCTCCGCGAGCGCACCCCAGAGTTTCGCGTGCGAGATCGCGACCGCAGCCAGGTCCCGGTACCGGTCGACGAGGCGACACTCGCGCTCGGTCGGCGAGTGCGGTTCCGCATGGTAGACCGCGAAGGTGCCGAGCACCGAACCGTCCCGGTCGAGCACCGGCGAGGACCAGCACGCCCGCAGGTTGTGCCGGGCGGCGAGGTCCGCAAATCCGGCCCAGCGCGGATCGACGGCGATGTCGGCGGCGACCACCTGCTCGCCCAGGTAGGCCGCAGTGCCGCACGACCCCGAACTCGGGCCGATGGACATCCCGTCGATCGCCTCGGTGTACCCGGCGGGCAGGCTCGGCGCGGCTCCGTGGCGTAGGCACCGGCCGGTCTCGTCGTAGAGCAGAACGGAGCACCGGGTCTCCGGCATGTGACTCTCGAGCGCGAGCGTTACCGCCGTCAGCACCTCGGACAGCGCGGAGCCGCCGGCGAGCAGCTCCAGGATCGTCGTCTGCTGTGCGAGCAGAACCAAACTCTGTGCATGGTCCATCCCCGCGCGCGACAAATCGAACCCGTCGAATGGCCGGAGCGGCGTGACGCTCATGCAAGCTCGCTCACGGTTCGAACCGATACCCGACGCCGCGGACGGTGCGCAGCCACGTCGGATGGGCCGGGTCCGCCTCGAGCTTGTGCCGCAGTCGGTGGACGTGCTGGGTGACCGTGGCCGAGTCCTGCCACTCCCCGACCGCGCCCCACACCCGCTTCAGCAGTTGCTCGCGGGTGAACACCTGCCGAGGCGCGCGGGCGAGGAACAGCAGCAGGTCGAACTCCTTCGCGGTGAGCTCGACGACGACGCCGTTGCGCAGCGCCTCGCGCGTGGTCGCGTCGATCGCCAGGGCATCGAACGTCAACCGGTCCGCCGGAGCCTCGGGAGCGCTGCGTCGGAGCACCGAGCGCACCCGGGCGGCGAGTTCGCCGGGCGAGAAGGGCTTGACGAGGTAGTCGTCCGCGCCGAGGTCCAGTCCGGCGATCCGGTCGGTCTCCCCGCCGCGGCCGGTCAGCACGATCACCGGGATCGTGCTGGTCCGCCGCAGCCGCGTGAGCACGTCCAGTCCGTCGACCTGCGGAAGCGACAGGTCCAGGACGATCAGGTCGGGCGGATCGGTCTCGACGGCCCGCAGCGCCGCAGCCCCGTCCGCGGCGCTGCTCACGCCGAAGCCCTCGGCCTCCAGTTGCCAGGCCACGACCGTCCGCACCTGCTCGTCGTCGTCCACGACGAGAACCCGATGCGCCGGCTGCATGGGCCCAGGCTAGCCAGCGGCCGCCCGGACGACCTTTGCCACGGCGGCCTGGCCGGCGGCGTTCGGGTGGAACGGGGCGGCGGGGGCCAGGGGGATCCCCGGTTCGATCCAGCGCACCCCCGGCAGCCGGCACAGGTCGTGCCCGACGCTCTGGTCGTACGTGTCGACGAAGACCGCGCCCGTCGCCTTGGCGGCAGCGGCGAGCATCGCGTTCAGCTCCCGCTCGATGCCGTCCATGTAGGCGAGGTCGCCCGGGGTGAACGGGACCAGCGCGAGCGGGCACTGCGCCTGCCCGACCGGATCCGTGGGCAGCAGCGCCGGGTACCCGACGACCAGCACCTTCGCCTTCGGGGCCTGCTTGGCGATCTCGCGGAGCGCACGTCGGATGTTCACGGCGTCCGAGGCGATGAGCTTGCTGAACCTGTCGCCAAACGTGTCTTTGCACGGGGTGAGCGTGCCGGTGAGCACCTTCGCGGCGGCGGCGCCGCAGCCGGCGATGATGGAGGCGAACAGACCGTTGTCGTTGCCGCCAATGCCGACGGTGACCAGCGAGACGTCCCGCCCCAGCGCGTCGAACTGCGGCGGGACGCCGACGCCCTGCGAGGCGGCGAAGTCCTCGACCCGCGCTCCCCCGCAGGACACGTCGGTCAGCGGCAGCCCCAGCGACTTCGCCACCTGCGACGGATAGTTGCCCCCGGAGCGCGCGCACTGCGCCGGCGCGTCCTTCGCCAGCGGCGGCACACCGGGCGCGGAGGTGTAGGAATCCCCCAGCGCGACGTACCGTCCGGCGGCGGCGTCGGCCCCGCTGGTGGGCGCGACGGCGAGCCCCGCGGCGACGACCGCTGCGACAAACCCCCGCACACCCACCATGGCGACTGTAGTGCCGCGAGCCACGCCCCACCTGCGATTCCGGCGAGTTCGGGCGGGTAGAGCGCTGCAGTGGGACAGCAGGTCGACGAGTGCGAGTTCTCCCCCGCGGACCGCCGCCGGCATCGGGAGAAGCTGCACCGCTGCCTCGACGCCCTCGGCACGGTGCTGGAGCACGCGGCGCCGGGACGCGTCCCGCTCGTGGGCCTCGAACTCGAGGTGAACCTCGTCGGCCCGGACCTGTACGCGTCCATGAACAACGCTGCGGTTCTCGCGGCCATCGACGATTCCCGCTGGCAGAGCGAACTCGGCCGCTTCAACGTGGAGATCAACGCCGCCCCGCGCGACCTCGCCGCGGGCGGCCTCGCCGCCATGCACGACGAACTGCGGAGCGCACTGACGCAGGCGGACGCGGCCGCCCGCACCCTGGACACCCGGCTGCTGCCCGTCGGCATCCTGCCGACGCTGCGCCGCGAGGACGCCGAGGCCCACGCCATCTCGGACGGTGCTCGCTACGCCGCGCTCAACGACCAGATCCTCGCCGCACGCGGCGAACAGATCCACCTCGCCCTCGACGGGCCGGAGCCGCTGGAGATGCTCAGCGACACGGTGGCCCCGGAGGCCGCCTGCACCTCGACGCAGATCCACGTGGACACCGCCCCGGGCGAGTTCGCGGCCCACTGGAACGCCGCCCAGGCGATCGCCGGAATCCAACTGGCGATCGGCGCCAACTCACCGGTCCTGTTCGGCCGCCGGCTGTGGGCCGAAACCCGCATTCCGCTGTTCGAACAGTCCACCGACACCCGCAGCGCGGAGCTGGCCGCCCAGGGCGTCCGGCCGCGCGTCTGGTTCTCCGAACGCTGGATCGACTCGGTGCTCGACCTGTTCGAGGAGAACCTCCGATACTTCCCCGCCCTGCTGCCGATCTGCAGCGACGAAGACCCGCTCGTCGTCCTGGCCGGCGGGACGGCGCCGCGCCTGGACGAGCTGTGCCTGCACAACGGCACGATCTACCGCTGGAATCGGCCGGTGTACGCGGCGACCGACGGCGCACCCAGCCTGCGCGTGGAGAACCGCGTGCTGCCGTCGGGGCCGACGGTTGCCGACACGGTCGCGAACGCGGCCTTCGCCGTCGGTCTGATCCGCGGGCTGGCGCAGGCCGACGACCCGGTGTGGGCGCACCTGCCGTACACCGTGGCGGGCGCGAACTTCCGCGCCGGAGCTCGCGACGGGATCGCGGCGCGGATGCGTTGGCCCGGCCGCGGCGAGGTGGCCGCCGTCGATCTGGTGCACCGCGAACTGCTGAGCGTCGCGGCGGCCGGCCTGGACTCGTGGGGCGTCGAGGCCGCCGACCGCGACGAGGTGCTGGGCATCGTCGAGGCCCGCTGCGCGCAGCGGGTCAACGGGGCGTCCTGGCAGCTCGCGGCGCTCGACCGCTACGAGGCGCGCGGGCTCACCCGCGCCGCCGCGCTACGCGAGACGACCGCCTGCTACTCCGACCACGTGGACGGCGGCGAGCCCGTCCACACCTGGAGCCTGCCGAACTAGCGCGGCGGCGTCAGGATCGTCAGGAGCATCTTGCGGTGGCGCCGTTCGTCGCGGCGGGCGAGCCACCGGCCGAACAGTCGAGCCACGATCCGGAAAGCCGAGTCCTTCTGCTGCGTCATGAACCTTCGACGCTCCTCCACCCCCGCAACGCGCCGGCCAAACGGCCGGACTTTCCTCGTCCGTTCAGCGGGCCGCGACCGGACGGCGCTTGGGTCGGGGCACCTCGACCACTGCGCTGCGGGTGAACCAGTTCGGCAGCGCTCGGCGCAGCGCCGTCGGCCCGTCGACACTGACCTTTTCCGTGCGGACGACCTGCGCCCAGCTCTGCTCGCCGAGCCAGAACTCGGTGAGTCCGCGCAGGTCCGCGGTGACGACCAGGTCGACCTCGTGTCCGGGATCGAAGTCGCACACGTCGGAGCCCGTGGGCTCCAGCAGCATCCACCAGACGCGGCTCTTCGGCGCCTCCGGGAAGCGGAAGTGGACGACCGTGCGGCCCTCGGGCAGCAGGTGCCGGTGCACGCTGCGGTTCATGTCCCACATGAGCAGCTTGGGGTCGAGATCCTTCTCGCCCAGGTCGCCCGCCCAGCGGATCCCCCACGAACCGAGCGCCTCGACGATCGGCCCGAGCTCCCGGCCCGCGGGGGTGAGCCCGTAGCGCACCTGCGCGCCCTCTCCCGTGCGGGTCACCACGCCCGCCTTGGTCAGCCGCGCCAGCCGCGTCGACAGCAGGGCCGGCGACATCCGCGGCACGCCGCGCTGCAGCTCGCCGAATCGGGTACTGCCCGCCAGGAGCTCGCGCACGACCAGCAGCGTCCACCGCTCGTCGAGCAGCTCCATCGCCTTCGCAACCGGGCAGAACTGCCCGTAGCCCGCTCCCATGCCGGCGATCGTAACCGGCACTACAGATGTTGAACTGTTTCGCGTCGCGGACCGCGCCTAGCTTCGTCGGCATGACGAACACTCACACCACTGCCGATGCAGAACTGAAGGCCCGTCACAAGGCGCTGTGGGCGCTGGGCAACTACGCCGTCGTCGCCAGCGACGTCATCGCCGAACTCGGCCCCATCGCCGTGCAGGCCGCGGGCATCGCCGCAGGCCAGCGCGTGCTCGACGTGGCCGCGGGCTCCGGCAACGCCGCCGTCCCCGCCGCCCGTACCGGCGCCGACGTGATCGCGAGCGACCTGTGCCCCGAACTGCTCGCGTCCGGCGCCAAGGACGCCGCCGAGGCGGGCGTGCAGCTGCGCTGGGAAGAGGCAGACGCGGAGAACCTCCCCTACGCGACCGCAGAGTTCGACGCCGCGTTGTCCGTCGTCGGCATCATGTTCGCCCCGCACCACCAGGCCGCGGCGGACGAACTGCTCCGCGTGCTGCGGCCGGGCGGCGCCCTCGCCCTGATCAACTGGACGCCCGCGGGTTTCATCGGGCAGATGTTCGCGACGATGAAGCCATACGCGCCCCCGCCCCCGCCCGCTGCCTCGCCGCCGCCGCTGTGGGGCAACCCCGAGCACGTGACCGCCTTGTTCGGCGACCGCGTCGAGGACCTGGCCTTCGAAACCCGCAGCGTGCGGGTGGACAACTTCGCCACGCCGGCCGAGTTCCGCGAGTTCTTCAAGGCCGTCTACGGCCCGACGATCGCCGTGTACCGGTTCATCGCGGAGGACCCGGCCAAGGTCGCCGCGCTGGACGCGGACCTCGAAGCGCTCGCCGAGCGCTTCAACCTGGCCGACGAGGGGCTGTCCCTGGACTGGGAGTACCTGCTCACCACGGCGCGCCGCACGGGCTGAACCCCTTCCCGAGGGGAAAATCGCGACACCGCCGGATGGCACCCGGCGGTGTCGCGCTGTCGGCGAGGGCTCGCAGCCGACCAGACACCGCCCCGGAGGAACGATGTCCGAGCTCACCCTGGTCGAGCGAGTACTGACCGAATCCGTCCTGGACACGGGGCACCTTCCACTGAGCGACACGGAACGCACCAGGCTGGGTCTCGGCCTGCGCAGCGTCGACGTCGCCGTCCGCACCGGGCCGGACGAGCAGTTCTCCGTCGCGTGGGCGCCGGCCCGCGGCGAACTCGGCGGTCCCGACCTGCGCGACCGCCTCCGCGAATGCGCCGCCGCGGGCACGCCCGTCCGCCTCGTCCGCCACGACGGCGCCCTCGCCCTGTGCATCGGCGAGATCGACGCCCGCGACACCGCGCGGCGCGCCTGGTGGACTCGGGCGCTCGCCGGCTGGAGCGACGCCGAACCCACCCCGCCGGCCCGGCCCCGCGCGGCGGGAGGCCCGGAGGCCTACGACTGGCTCGACGGCGTCGGCTTTCTCGAGGCGGCCAACCGGCACGCGAGCGCCGCGGCGGCCGCCGGCGCCTGGGACTGCGACGCGGTCGTCGAGCTGCGCAAGCACGGCGAACGGCTCGCCACCGCGGGCGGGTTCGACGTCCTGCGCGCCCGCGACGTCGCCGCTCACGCCTCGCCCGTGCACGAGGCGCTGGCGCACGCCGCGCTCGCCCGCATGGACGGCCGCGCCATCCTCGAAGGCGATCCGAACCAGACCGCCGCCGTGGCCGGACTGGTGCTCAAGGAGCTCTCCGTTCGCGGCCTGGCTCGCCGGGTTCTGGTGATCTGCCCCGGCACGCTGCGCGAACACTGGCGCCGCGAGCTGTCCGAGCGGTTCGGCGAGAGCTTCGACCTGGACCCCGCCGCAGACCGGACGATCCTCAGCCACTCGGCCGCCGCGCGCCACGCCGACACCCTGGGCCCGTTCGACCTGGCGATCGTCGACGCCGCCCACCGCCTCTCCGACTCCCCCGGGCCCGCCCGGCTGGTCGCCGCAGCACGGCGTGCGCTCCTGCTCACGCCCACCCCCGTGCATCGCGACCTGCTCGACCTGCACCTGCTCGTCGAGCTGCTGCGGCCGGGCACGTTCCCCGGCCCGCGCGCGTTCACCGACCGGTTCGTGGACCGCGCCGAGCCGCGCCGGCCGATCAACGTCACCGAACTCTCGGCGCTGGCCGCCACCGCCCTCCTGCGCATTCCCGCGCCCGCCGTGCCGGAGCAGACGAGCCGGGCGGCGGCTCGCACGGTCGCGGTGCAACTGCCCGCGGCCGAACGCGCCCTGTACGCCCGCGTCCTCGAACTGATCCGCGGAGAACTCGTCCGGCCGGCCGACGCCCGCGTCCGCCGGCACCTCGCCGCCCGCCTCACCGCGGCGCCGGCAACGCTCGCGCGCACCGCCTCGCGCATGGCCGCCGCGCAAGATCGGGCGAGCGTGCGCGCCGCGCTGCGCGACATCGCCCACCAGGCCGAAACCCTGGGCGCCGGTGCGCGCCTTTGTGCGGCAGTCGGCGAGGTCCGGCCCGGTACCGTCGTGTTCGCCGCGCACGCCGACGACGCCGACGCGCTCGCCACGGAGCTGGCCGGCGCCGGGATCGCCGCGGCGGTCGCGCACGCGGGTACGCCGCGCGAGGCCCGTGCCGCCGCCGTGGCCGCCTTCCGCGCCGGCACCGTCGCCGCGCTCGTGCTGACCGACGGCGTCGGCGTCGAACTCCCCGAAGCCGCCGCACTGCTGCACCTGGACCTCCCGTGGGACCCGATGCGGCTCGAGCAGCGCCTCGCCCGTCTCTCCGGCAGCCCGCTCGCGGTCGCCACCCTCGTCGCGTCCGGCACGTTCGAGGAGGCACTGGCAGAGGTCCTCCATGCCGGGCCGCTCGCCGCGACGGTCGCCGCCGGCGCCACCGCCGCCCTGCTCGCGGAGCTGCCGGACGCCGGGGCGAGCGTGGCGGAGCGCATCGGCGCCGCGGTCTGCGCCGGGACCGACGAGTCCATGCTGGTCGCGTTCTCCGAACTCGCCGCCCAGCTGAACGCGGCCCGCGAACTCTCCTACCCGGACGACACCGACCGCCTCGCCTGGTGGCCCCCGGCGGGCCGCCTCGAGCCGATGGCGGAGGGCGCGGCCGCCCGCCCTCGCCAGGACGACGTCGAGGCCTTCGTACGCCAGTTCCTGGTCCTGGCCGGAGCGGAAATCGTCGCCGAGGACGAGCAGTACCTCGCCGCGCTCCTGCCCGCCGGGCTGGCCACCGCGCTCGAGGTGCAGGGCGAACTCGCGCTCGCCTTCGGGCCGGCCGCCCTGGCGGCGCATCCCCGCGCCGAGCTGTGCGTGGGTGGGTCGGAGATCTTCGACGCCCTGCTCGCGGCCGTGCGCGGGTACGGCGACCTCACCGGCAGCGCCCGGGTGCTGCCGGTCGTCGGCAACGCGCCGATCGGCGCCCATGCGCCGTGGGTGCGTCTGCGCAGTCGCTCGGTACGGCCCGCGGCGGGCTGGTCCGCGCGGGCCACCTACCGCTTCGCCCGCGCGGGTGCCGACGGGCGCGACCACCTCGCGACGATCGAGGTCGGCGAGCTGCCGGAGCCCGGCCAATTCGACCGCTACCGGCTGCCGGCGGGCGCGTCCGCTCCCGTCGACCTGGACGTGGTGGTGGCCGAACTGCAGAAGGTCGCCGGACCCGAGCTCGCCGCCCGTGCCGCCGCACTCGGCGGAACCGGCGAACCGAGCGGGCGTCAGGCACTGGCCGTCGGCAACCTCACCGAGCAGATCGCCGAACTGGACGCGACGGAGGAGTCGGAAGAGAGGGCGGCGGAACGCGCACGGCTCGACGCGGCCCTCGCCGCCGCCCGCCGTTCGCTGGCCGGCCCCGAGGACGCGGAGGTCCGCGCGCAGCTGCTGACGCTCGAGCTGCACGGCAGTGCCGACCTCGAGGTCGTCGAGCAGTGGGAGCACGCGAGCGGGCGGCGCTTCGACCTGGTGCTTCCCTGGCCCGGCGATCTCGACTCGCTCGTCCACCGCTCCGCCCACACCGGCTCCGCGCTGAGCGTGTTCGCGATGTGCGCCACCGGCCACCCGATCGAGGCCGAGGCCGTGGCGCGCTGCGTCGGCTGCGCCCTGGACTCGTGCCCGGCCTGCCCGCCGAGCAGCCATGTGACGCCGTGTCAGCTGTGCGAGCGGCCGGCCTGTGCCGGCTGCCGTTCGACGGAGGGGCGCTGCCCGTCCTGCGCCAATCCGACGCGCGAACCGTCGCTCGACACCGCCTGGGAGCACGCCTGGCGTCTCGGCGGCGACCGCACGCTGCTCGTCGGCCGCCGGCACGCGACCGTCCTCGCCGGCGCCGGCGCCGGCGCCGAGGGCAGGGTCCTCGTACCGGACGCCGACCTGACCGATCCGGCCCGCACGGGCGTCCGCGCGCTTGCACTTCGGCTCGGCCTGCCACCGGGCGCCGGGCTGCGCGCGGCGCCCTCCCCCGACCGTCTCGACGGCGAAGCCGCCGTGTGGTCGCGCATCGAGCGATCGGTGTGGTGGGACGTCGACGCGAGCGGCGGGGAGGACCTCGAGGACGCCGTCCTTCCCGAACTGCCGGCCCTTCGCGCACCGCACGTCGACGGCGAAGCCGGCGCGGGACTGTCCGACCTCGTCGAGCGCCTCCGGGCCGCCGACGTTCCACCTCCCTCGCCCGCCCTCGTCGCCCGGCCGCTGACCGTGCAACGCCGCGTCGTGTGCGAGGACGCCTGGCTGTGGCACGAGGAGCGCTGGCAGCAGGACGCCGCCGAACCGGTGCTCGCCGCCCGCATCCCGCTGGAATTGGGCGGTGTGGACTGGGAGGCCACCGCCAACGGACGCGTGCGCGTGGCCGCGGGCCAGGTGGCCGAGGTCCGGGTCGAGGTCGAGCGCGTGCACCGCTCCTACCTGCTGCGGCTCACCGACGGCGAGCACGCGACGTGCGCGTTCGTGCCGGACGCGGACGGCGCCGGGTTCCCCGGCGAGTCGAGCTGGGCGGCCTGGGTGGCCGAGCAGGGTCTCGCGGCGGGAACCCTCGTCACGGTGGACCACCGAGTCCCCTCGACGCCCGCGCCCCGGCCCGGCGTCGTGGTGCGCAGCGTCCGAACCGCCCGCGTGCCGGTGGACGCGGACACCGGACAGAGCGCCCGCGACACCGACCTCGGCGCGATCGCGGGCCTCGCCCGCGGCACGGAGCCCGGCCTGCCCAGCCCGCAGCTCCTGCCGAGCCTGCGCGAGGCGCTGCGCCGCTTCGACGCCTCCGGACCGGTGGTGGCCCTGGCCACCGCGCACCTGATCGACGAACGGTGGGGCTCCGCGCACGGGTCCGCCCTGCGCCGCTACGCGATCGCCGCCGCGACGCCGCTGCCGAGCGCCGCGCTGACCGATCGCACCTTCGTCCCGATCGGCTCCGGTCTGCCCCCGCTGCCAGACCTCGGCGAGGACCACGACGAACTGACCGTGGACTCCCGCGGACATCTGGTGCCCCGTCGGTTCGCGATGGCCTGCCCCGTGTGCCACGAGCTCGGCTGCGGCGCCTGCGGCTCCCCCGGCATCCTCGAAAGCTGCAGCTCCTGCGGACGCCTCGCCTGCGGCGGATGCCGCGGCCGCGGGGAGTCGGTGGCCGCGGCCGCCTGCGGCCGGTGCGCCGAGGCCTCCTGTTCCGGCTGCGCCCGGCACCTGCCGGTGACCGTCTGCACGCTGTGCCGTCGCGAGGTCTGCCGCGGCTGCCTGGCCGGTACCGCCTGCCTCACCTGCGATTCCCTCGCGCCGCTCGACGAGCGGCAGCGCGCCGGCCTGCCCGCCGAGCTGCGGTCGCTGGGCCTGCAGGTGTTCGGCGCGAGCGACCCCGACGGCGACCAGGTCGTGCTGCTGCGCGGCACGTACCGCCTGGAGCTGGCCGTCGTCGTCCGCGGGCACGTCGGTTCCTGGACGAGTCTGCGCACCGACGACCCCGATTCCCTGCGCGCCCGCCTGGCCTTCGCCGAGACCGCCGGAACCGGCGACGTCGCGATCGTCCTGCTCGAAGGCGCCGTCCCGACGCCGCCGGCCGAGCCGCTGGTGGCCACCACGTTCTCCGGCGTCGAACCGGTGTGGACGCTGCGCCGGGGCGAGACCGTGCGTTCCCGGCACGGACTGGAACCCGTCGGCGAGCCGATTTCCGCAACCCCGCCCGGCCTCGTCGACGCGCTCGTCGCGGCCGCCGGGCTGGCCCGCCCCGCGGTGCCCGCGCCCGCGGCGCAGCCCGCAGAAGCCCTGGATTGGCTCGAGCGGCGCGGTCTGCTGGCGGCGCCGCTGGACCCGCCCGCAGTTCTGACGGCTGCTCAGATCGTGCGGAAGGGCCTCGTCGCCATCCGCCCCGAGGGCCTGTGCCAGTGGACCGGCGAGGGATCGCAGGAGGCCGAACGCCTCGTCGAATGGACGGTCGGGCCGGCGCCGGACCACACGTGGGCGTGGACGGTGGAGGGCTGGCACCCCGAGCCCGACGTCCTCGCGCACGCCGAAGGCTTCGGGGTCAGAGCCGCGGTGACCCGCATCGGCGGGCACGCGCTCGTCGCCGTGCACGACGGAGAGCAGGTCCGCCAACGGCTCCTGACCGACTCTCCGCTGGACCCCGGCCGCCTGCTCGTCGGGCAGGCCGCACTGGGCCGGCGTGCCCTGCTCACCGTCCTGTCCGTCGCGGACCCCGACGCCGTGGTGTGGCCGACCGTCGGCGGCGCCGAGTTCCGGTTCCGTTTCGTCGGGCGGATCCTCACCAGCGAGTCCCACGCGCCCGAACTGACCGCGGCCGACGGGCTCGCGGCGGCCCTGGAGGCGTACGCGCCGGGCGAGGCCGCTCGCTGGCCGGACGCCGCACCGGTCCCCGCCGGCCTGGCACCCGACGCCTTCGCCGAACTGTTCGACGCCGCGCCGGTGGACCGCCTGATCCGCAGCGTCGGACTCGAGGTCACCGACGAGTGGACCGGCCCGGGCGGCGAGCCGCTCGTGGCCCGATACGTCGTCGCGCCGGGCCAGACGCACGCCCTGATTCCGGACGCGGTGACCGGCGAACTGCACGCCGAGATCGGCTGGTGCCGAGAACGGCACCTCACCCGGCTGCTGTGGAAGTGCCGCTGGTGCGAATCGCCGACCTGCCGGCAGTGCCAGGACGTCGTGAAGGAGTGCGGGGTCTGCCGCCTGCCGATCTGCGGCCCGTGCCGCTCCGCCGCCCAGCCCAACCGCTGCCAGACCTGCGGCAACCTCAGCGACCTCGGCGTCATGGAGAAGCGCCGGCTCGGGCTCGGCGTGCTCGGCCAGTCCTGGTACTCCGGCGACGGCCGTGGCCACAGCCTCGTCACCTACCGCAAGGAGAACTGGGAGGTGGTGCGCATGCTCGACGGCCGCAACGTCAGCCCGACCATGACCCACGCCCACCGCCTCGCCCTCGCCGACCTCCTGGGCGTACGGGTCCGGGTGGACTAGCCGGTGTGGTCTGCCCGAGGCTGGGCGGCACGGCCGATCGCTGCACCGTGGCGCACGTTCACCGGGGCCACGTGGCGGGAAGGGCACCGTCAGCGCCCGGCAGGACGCCGTGCCTGTAGCTGAGCGTGCGCCAGGATCCGTCGTCGCCGCGCGACAGGAACAGGATCACCTGCTGCCCTTCCCTGCCTTCGAGGGGATCTCCGTCGGGATACGGCTTGTCGCCGCAGCGTGGGGTTGAGAGCACGGGGAGTGCGTCGTACCCGACGTCGTCTCCCTTGAAGCCCCGGAGTCCAGTCGTGCGTACCTCGTACACGCGAGCTGCACGATCCATATCTGTGGCGCCCGTACGCGGCCCCTTGACGAAGGCCTGGCCAACCCAGTCGGCGGCGGCCAGCGCAGCTTGGGGATTCGCGTATTCGGAATCGGAGCACAGGCTGCTACTGGATTTCGACGCAGCGCATCCCGTTGGCAGGAGCGCCCCCAGACACGCCGCCACTGCTGCAAGCACTCGAGCCCTCATCGATTCCCCGAATCTGGACGGTCAGCCCGTCATCAGTTGTCCCAGACCGTACATGGAGCTGTATCCGATCCAGGAGTAGTGTTTGACGCCGCCGCCAGGGCTGGCGACGTGGACCCCTCGTGCGATGTTGCCGACGGTCCCACTGGCTACGGCGCCGCCGCTGTCCCCGCTCGAACTGCCGTAGGTCGCCGACGACTGTCCGTAGACGGTAAAGCCTGTGGTGCTGCTCTTGTGGCTCGCGTTGGTGCTCTTGATGGTGCCGCATCGCGGCGTGGCGGAACTGCGTGCGTACAGGCAGGCGGTGAGTCCGACGGCCCCGAGATTGGAGCCGGTCACGACGCGTTGCCTGTCGGTGTTGTCCTCGTACAGCCAGGCACGCGGGTCCCCTGCCGCAAGGTAGCGCATATCCGCGTGAGTGCCTGGGCTCAGCGCGTTGAGGGAGGTTTTGTGTCCGAAGGTGCCCGCCGAGCCGGATGTGACGGTGCCGCTGTTCGACCCCCACCAGCAGTGGCCCGCAGTGAGGACACCGGCCGCCTCGCCAGTCTGCACAACCCAGCCCGCACTACAGGGCTGCTCTGCATCGAGCGCGACCCCGCCGCGCTGAGGGGAGTTGCACTGGGAGCGACTCGTGCACGCCTCGTCCTGACCTTTCCCAGTGCCGAAGGAGACTGGAACGGAGAGACCCGACTGGATGGCCAGTCGATCCTTGTCGGTCGCCTGCTGCGACAAGGTGATATCGAGGCCGTTGTTGGACACGTCCTCGGCGACCGCGACCAGATACTCGGGGTGGGTGTCCCAGAGCGCGCGGATGGCCGCAGTGAGTTGGCTCGAGCTGACTTTCACAGTCCGGAGTTCGATGTTCCGCGGCGTACTCCCGCCGGCGGCGGGAATGTGTTTGGCGAGCTCGGCTTCCGCGCCGACAGGTATGCCGCCCGCGAACTGAACAACGAGCACCCCGCCGCGGGCGTTGTCGAGAAAGTGGCCTGCGTAGCCGGCTTGTCCGGCGAGCTTGTCTAGGGTCGGAAGCAAGTCCGTCACCAGCGCCTCGCGGCGTGCCATTTCCGCCGCCTCGGCGGCGGTCCCGATGAAACCCCAGTTGTTCACGAACTGATAGAGACGCTTATCGTCGGCGAGCGCCACGCCAGCAGGCAGGGCTGCAGCGAGTGCACTCGGTGTAAGCGAAAAACCGAGCTCACCGCGAAGACGGATCGACTCCTGCCACACGGTGGACACTCCCGCGACGGCCTCTTCAAGTGCCGGTGCGACGGCCGGCGGAACGATCCTGCGATCGGTGGCCTCGCCAGCTGCAGCCGCCGGCACACCAAGCGCAGCAACAAGCAGCAGCGCCGCAGCCGCGGACAGCGACTTGGATGCGAACCGCATCGTTCTCTCCCAACTGGTGGCATCAGATTGGGAAGGCGCGACCGCCCCCCGATAACTCGGACGCGGCGCAACCTCAATCGGCCCCGTACCTTCGGCTCACGCAAGTCGACGAAAGGCTGATCTCAGATCTCGTTCACGGGCGGGAGGGGGAATCGCCGCCGCAGCGCGCGCGAACGGCAGCGCGCGCGAACTCCATCCCGTTCGAAACTGCGAAGGAGTTCTGCCTCGACGGGCGGTGGCCGTCGCGCCAGAAGATCGGGAATCGGTGCGTTCGTGTCGGGTGAGGGCGGACGAACTTGTCGCTACCGCCTCAATCAAACGATCACACCCGGCCGCTCATGCCGGACGAGTGTCAGCGGCCCTCGCCGACCTCCTCGGCGTTGGGGTCCGCGTGGACTAGCCCTTGAACGCTGCGAGAACGATCAGCGCGGTGCCGGCGCCGAGCACGAGCGCGCCGGCCCCCAGCGCCAACCCGCCGGACCCCCAGGAGCGGCCGCGGTCCAGGGCGTACCGGCCGGGTCCGACGAACGCGATGCCGACCGCCGCAAGGGCGTAGAGCAGCGCCATCTCGTAGCCGTCGCCGTAGACGCCGGCGTCCCAGTGCACGCTGATCGCATTCACCATGACGCCGACGACCCCGGCGCAGGCCAGCGGGGTGAGAGCACCGAACGCGAGCAACAGGCCCGCGCCGAACTCCGTGGTGCCGGCGACGAAAGCGAACAGTTTGGCGGGGCTGTAGCCGAGGTTCTGGAATCCGTCGGCGGTGCCGTCGAGGCCCTTGCCGCCGAACCAGCCGAACAGCTTCTGGGCACCGTGACCGGCCATGAGGAGGCCGAAGGACATGCGAAGGATCAGCAGACCGAGGTCGTGAGCGCGGCTGTCGACGGAGCGGATCGCAGGGTCGGCCGCGGAGCGCAGGGGGGTCAGGGTCACGTTTCTGTCGTACCCCCGCGGTACAAACACAACGCCTGCGCGTGGTTTCGTTCGTGAAACTTCTCGCCGGCGTTCGTCGATGAATTCAGGTGCGGGAATCCGTCTTGATGGCGACGATGTTCCCGCACACAGACACGTCGACAGGAGCCCGCCTTGATGCAGACCAGCCCGCCCGGCGCAGAGCCGCGGCTCGCGGGCCGCAGCGAGTGGATCGGGCTGTCGGTGCTTTTGCTGGCCGCCCTGATCTACGTGATGGACCTGACCGTCCTGCACCTCGCGGTGCCGCAGATCTCCGAGGACTTGGCGCCCTCGAGCACCCAACTGCTGTGGATCATCGACGTGTACGGCTTCATGGTGGCCGGGTCGCTGATCCTGATGGGCTCCCTGGGAGACCGGATCGGCCGCCGCCGCCTGCTGCTGATCGGTGCGGCCGCGTTCGGCGTCACCTCGCTGCTGGCGGCGTTCTCCACCAGCGCGGAGATGCTGATCCTGTCCCGCGCGCTGCTCGGCATCTCCGGCGCCACCCTGGCCCCGTCGACGCTGTCGCTGATCTTCCACATGTTCGAAGACCCGCGGCAGCGGTCGTTGGCGATCGCCGCGTGGATCGGCGCGTTCTCCGCGGGCTCGGCGATCGGTCCGATCGTCGGCGGCGTGATGCTCGAGGCGTTCTGGTGGGGATCTGTGTTCCTGCTGGCCCTGCCCGTCATGGCCGCACTGCTGATCCTGGGCCCGAAGGTGCTGCCCGAGTACAAGGACCCCACGGCGGGGCGCCTGGACCTGGCCAGCGCGGCGATGTCGGTGGTTGCGGCGCTCGGCGTGGTCTACGCGCTGAAGGACATCGCCACGCACGGGGTGAACCACACCGCCACCGCGGCGCTGACCTGCGGCCTGCTCGTCGGCGTGGCGTGGGTGCGGCGTCAGCAGCAGCTGGCGGACCCGATGATCGACGTGTCGCTGTTCAAGGTCCGCGCCTTCAACACCGCGCTGTCGGTGAACTTCTTCTCGATCTTCGTGATGATCGGGTACTTCATCTTCGTCTTCCAGTACCTGCAGCTCGTGCTCGGGCTGTCTCCGCTGGAGGCCGGAGCGTGGGGCGTGCCCGGCGCGATCGGGTTCGTGCTGACCTCGCAGGCCACTCCACGGCTGGTGGGCCGGATCGGGGCGAAGACGCTGGTGGCCGGCGGGCTGGCGGTCGCCGTCGTCGGTCTGGCCGTGCTGCTCGGCGTCGCCGCGGACGGCGGCCTGGGCGTGGTGGTCGTCGGCTCGGTGATCATCTCGTTGGGGCTCGGCCCGGTGTTCGGCCTGACCACGGAGCTGATCGTCGGGTCTGCCCCGCCGGAGAAGGCCGGGGCCGCCTCGGGCATCTCCGAGACGGCCGCCGAACTCGGCGGCGCCCTGGGCATCGCGGTGTTCGGCAGCATCGGCGTCGCGATCTACCGGGACCGGCTGTACAACCTGCCCGCCGGAGTCACCCCGGAGGCGGCGGCCGCCGCCCGGGACACCCTGGGCGGGGCGGTGTCCGCGGCCTCGGACCTGCCGGCGGACACCGCGGTGGCCCTGCTGAACCTGGCGAACGAGGCCTTCGTGGCCGGCATGCGGGTCAGCACCGGAATCGGGGTCGCCGTCGCCGCGGCGCTGGTCGTCGTCGCCGCGGTGGGCCTGCACCCGCCGAAGCCGGCGCCCGCAGCGGAGCAGCTCCCCGACCTGCCGGAGAGCGCCCTGGCCGGGGCGGAGTAGCCGAACGCACGAAACGGGCCCGGCGACGCGCCTCCGCGTCGCCGGGCCCGTTCCTGTCCGGCCGCTCGGGACTAGTGGCCCGGGTGACCCCCCTCGTCTCCACCGCGCAGGTCCTTGGGGCAGCCGCCCTTCTCGCCGGCGGCGCCGGTGGCCATCGGCGCGGTGTCGTAGGTGGCCCACGCGCCGGACTTGTTCTGGATGCAGAGGATGAACTCGCGGTCGGCCGCGTCGTAGGAGTACCCGGCGACCTTGTTGCCCTTGGACACGGCCTGCCCGGCGGGCTTCATCGACGCCTTCGCGCCGGCGAGGTCCTTCGGGTAGCCCTTGGCGAAGTAGTACTGCTCGAGCTTCGGGGCGATCCGCGTGACGTCCGTGGTCGCGGAGTCCAGGCCGGGGCTGCTCGGGGCGGCCACGGCCGCGGCGGCGGGCAGGGCCACGACGGCGGCAACGACGAGGGGCAGGGCATAGCGACGCACGAGGAGACCTCCGCAGCAGACGTCCGAATTGTCGGTTCTTCGGAGCCGCCGCACCCTGCGGATGGGCTCTAGCCGCCGCTTCGCTGTGCGCCGGGGCGGAAATACCTGTCGGCGAAATGCCCCACGGCGCGAGTTGCAGCGAGGTCCACCCCGCCACCGACGATTCCACCCACCAGGGGGACGCGGCGGGCGAGCGCGACCGAGGCCTTCTTGCGGCCGGCGCGCATCCCGACGCGCTTGACGACCTCGGTGCCGGCGTTGCCGACGAGGCACGCGACGATCGCGGTCCGCACGTCCTCGCTGTTCTCGTCGTGCCCGTACACGCAGGCGATGGAGGCGGCCAGGTGCACCTGCACCAGGTAGGAGGCGCCGAGGTTGGCCGGCAGCGCGATCGCGGTGGCGAGAATTCCGCCGAGCCCGGTGACGAAGCCCTGGCCGCCGGCGATCACGCAGTGGTTGCGGATCAGGTGCCGAACCGCCTCCTCCGGCGTGCGGCCGACGAGCGCCTCGCGCGCGGAGTCCTGGGCGCTCTTGAAGGGGCCGAATCCGTCGACGCCGCGTTGCATCAGGAAGCGGACGACCTTGGCCCCGGACTCGTCCCGGCTGGGTTCAACCTCGCGTCCGGGCATCTGACCTGGGCACCTTTCCGACTCCTACAAGGTGCGGCGCTCGACACGCCGCCGACTCTCCCAATGTTCCCAATCGCCATCGCAGCGGCGCAGACTCGCACCTGGAGCGGCGACGAAGGAGCCCAACTCGCGGAAAGGGGCCGGATGTCCGTCTACGTATACACGACAGATCCGATGTCGGGTCGGCACAGCCTGATCCACGAGTTCGGGCCCGAGGCCACCGGGGCGGAACAGCACGACGGCGAACTGGTGGTCCTCCCGATGAACGGGGACCCGCTGCTGGCGGTCGCGGACGGGGACTGGGACCTCGCGCTGGTCACCGACGAGCGCGGCCTGCGCCGCATCGAGACTCCCCGGCGGACCAGCGCGGCGAGCTAACTCCTCCCGGGAGTCCCCCCGCGCGTCGGCGCGGCAGCCCGGAAAGCCCGTGCCGGGAACGGACAATGCCCGGAGGGGGGCGGGCCCGCGGGCCCGCGGACGCTCGGGGAGGGCGTAATGTCCGGTCGTTTTTCAAGGCGCCGTCGCATGGGGCTGGTCGCGTGCGTGGTGACATCGGTTCTGATCGGATCGGCGGCAGCTCCGGCAGGGGCAGTGCCGGCAGGGGCGGTGCCGAGAGGTGCGGCGGAGTTCGCACCGGCAGACTGCGGCCCCTTCCAGGCGGTGTGCGATCTGACCAGCCAGCTCCTGGATCAGCTCACCGCACTGCTGGAGCCGATCCTCGGCCCGCAGGAGAAGCCGGACGTCGAGCCGCTCCTGGAACCGGTGCTGAACCCGCAGCCGGCTCCGGACGCCGAGGAGCTGCCCGAGGTGCCGGAGGTGCCGGACCTCGAGGAGGACCGGCCCCAGCCCCTTCCGGGCGTCGAAGAGCTGCCCGAGCCGAAGCCGTTTCCGGACCTGCTGGAGGAGCTGCTCAAGCCGTACCCGGTCCCGGACTACGAGGAACTGTTCGCGCCGCAGCCCGAGCCCGTGCTGGCGCCGCTGCTGGGGCCGGTTCTGAGCATCGTGGTCGGCACGAACGGCTCGCCGATCAGCGCCGGCGCGGCACACACCTGCGCCGTCACCCCGGCCCGGGAGGTCGCGTGCTGGGGCGAGGGCGGTCTGGGCCAGCTCGGCAACGGGCTGGCCACCCCGGCCAACACCCCGCGCACCGTGAAGGGCCTGGCGAACGTCGGCTCGGTCAGCACCGGCGGCGAGCCGGACGGCGTCGGCGGACGTAGCTGCGCTACCAGCGGCCGCGACGTGTACTGCTGGGGCGCAGCCGTGCCCGGCGGCAGCGGCCCGTACGTCAGCTCGGCCGTGCCGCTGAAGGTCGAGGGTGTGAAGGCCAGCGCGGTCGGCGTCGGAGACGCGCACGCCTGCGCGCTGACCACCGCGTCTCGGGTGAAGTGCTGGGGCGACAACTCGTTCGGGCAGCTCGGCAACGGCGCCACCGTCGACTCGTCGAAGCCGGTAACGGTCTCCGGCCTCTACGGCGTCCGGGCGATCGACGTCGGCCTGCGGCACACGTGCGCGCTGACCTTCGCCGGGACGGTCTCCTGCTGGGGCGCGAACGGCAACGGCCAGTTGGGCAACGGCGACGTCGCCACCCGCGCCACCAAGCCGGTCCGGGTCGACAACCTCGCGGGCGTGCAGTCCATCGGCGTGGGTTCCGGTCACAGCTGCGCACTGCTCTACACCGGCGCCGGGCGCTGCTGGGGCAACAACGCGTCGGGGCAGCTCGGCGACCTCGGCGGCGGCGTCGGTTCGGCCGCACCGGTGGCCGTGGCCACCAAGGAGCGGTTCGTCCAGATCACCGGCGGCGCCGAGCACACCTGCGCCGCCACCAGTGCCGGCAAGGTCATGTGCTGGGGCGGCAACCGCAACGGCCAGTTGGCCCTCGCCGGCCCAGACGACCGGCCGGCTCCGCGCTTCGTTCCCGGCCTCGAGGGTGTCCGCTCGCTCGACGCCGGCTCCGAGCACACCTGTGCGATCGTGGTCGACGGCGCACCCCGCTGCTGGGGCGGCAACGGCTACGGCCAGATCGGGAACGGCCGCGCCGGGCTCTACGCCGACGACGCCGTGCAGGTCCCCGGCCTGGCGGACGTCGCCACGGTCGTGACCGGCCGGGACCACAGCTGCGCCCTGCAGCAGGACGGGCTCGTGCAGTGTTGGGGCGCGGACGTCACGCACGGCGGCTTCGGCGACGGCGCGGGCGGTTCGGCCGCTCCGGCGCCGATCGCCAACCTGCCGCGCGTCGCCACGATCGCCGCGGGCGCGCAGCACACCTGCGCGGCTCCCCTCGGCGGCCAGGCCTGGTGTTGGGGCGGCAACGCCGCCGGCCAGCTCGGCAACGGCACCGCTGAGGCTTCGGCCGGCGCGGTGCCGGTCGGCGGCGTCGGCGGCGTGATCGCCCTGGCCACCGGCGGTCTGCACAGCTGCGCGCTGACCGACCTCGGCACGGTCTTCTGCTGGGGCTCGAACGCCAGCGGCCAGCTGGGCAACGGCACCGGGCAGGACTCCGGTACCGCAGTCCAGGTGCCCGGCCTCGCCGGGGTCCGCTCGATCACGGCGGGCAGCAGCCACACCTGCGCGGTGCTCGAGGCCGGCACCGTCTCCTGCTGGGGTCTGAACGGCTCTGGCCAGCTCGGCAACGGAACCCTCGCCACCTCGACCACGCCGGTGCCGGTGCCCGGCCTGGTCAACGCCACCGAGGTTTCGGCGGGCAACCTCCACACCTGCGCACGCGGTGCGGACACCCTGGTCCGCTGCTGGGGAGCGAACAACAACGGACAGCTCGGTACGGGCAACAAGAAGGCCGCCTCGCTGCCGACGATCCTTTCGGTGACGAACGCGACCTCGGTGACCGCCGGCGCGGAGCACACCTGCGCGCTGCGCAGCACCGGTGGCCTGCAATGCTGGGGCCAGAACTACTACGGCCAGCTCGGCGCGAAGTACACCAGCCAGAACGCGACCGGCCCCGTGGCCGCGGCGGCGTCAGGCGTTCGCGTCGTCGACGCCGGCGGCGGCCACACCTGCGCGGTCACCGCGTCGCGCACCGTCCGCTGCTGGGGACGGAACTGGTCCCAGCAGCTCGGCTACCAGTCGGCGTTGGTCGAGCGGCCCGCGAAGGTGGCGGCCTACTCCTAGAAAAGCTGCGCCAGGGAGCCGGCGTCGAGTGTGTCCGCACACACGACGTCGGCTCCCAGCTTTTCGATCTCGCCCGCCTCGGCGGCGTCGGCGTGGTCCAGGACGAAGACGTCGATCAGGTCGGCGAGCAGCGCGGCCGCGGAGGTGGCGGTGTGCGGCAGGCCGAGCGAGGCGAGCAGCGCGGCCCGGCTTGCGGCCCGTCGCGCCTCCCCCGGGTCGACGATCGGGACGCCGCTGACGATCGGCGTGACGGCCACGACGCGGGCGCCGGATTCCGCGATGGCGTCGGAGATCCCCGGCACGGCGAGGATCGGCCCGATGCTTGCGAGGGGGTTGCTGGGGCCGAGCACGATCGTGTCCGCGGCGGCGACGGCGTCGAGCACGCCGGGTGCCGGAACGCAGTCCGCGATCCCCCGGTACTCGACCTGGCGGACCGCGTCGGCGGCTGCGCGGCGGATGTAGAACTCCTGGTAGTGGACGACGCCGGCATCGAGGTGAACGTGCGTTTCCGCCTCCCCGTCGGTCATGGGCAGCAGCTTCAGGCCCGGCGCGAGGTCGGCGGTGATCGCCGACAGTGGGCGTCCGGCGCGCAGCGCCCCGGTGCGGTAGAGGTGCGTGGCGAGGTCGGTGTCGCCGAGGTTGAACCACACCTCCTGGCCGAGTTCGCGCAGGGCGTCCATGGCGCGCCACGTTTCGCCGCGCAGGCCCCAGCCGCGTTCGACGTCCTGACGGTCCGTCAGCGCGTAGGTCACGGTGTCGAGGTCGGGGCAGACCCGCAACCCGTGGATCCACAGGTCGTCTCCGGTGTTGCCGACGACCGTCAGGCCGCTCGGGCCCACGCGCTCCAGCAGTGCACGCCACAGCCGCGCGGCGCCGATCCCGCCGCCGAGTCCTACGATCACGCGCTCATCCCCTGGTCCAGACCGCCCCCTGGATCAGGACGCCGTTGTGCACCATGAAACCCCGGATCACGTTGGCCTTCACCACCGCCTGCTTCTCGACCCAGCCGCGCCCGCGCACGTAGGCGTCGATCTGCTCGTTGACCTCGGCGCGGCGCTTCTGGGACAGGAACCGCTCGCCGGTGTCCTTCTTGCGCAGGAAGCAGAACTCGACGAGCTCGTCGGGGGACTTGCCGATTTCGTCGAGGAATCCGCCCAGGACGTCGAGCAGTTCGTCCTGTTTCTCGGGCGGGAGCTCGTCGTGGTGCGCATTGACGAACCACGCCTTCACCCTCGCGTCGTCGCGCAGGGTCACGTCGGCAAGCCGAAGCGCTCGGCGAGCTCGCGGATCTGCGCGCGGCGCTGGGCTTCCCGGCCCTCCATGGACTCCTGGATCATGCCGGACTCGCGCAGCTTCTGTGTGACGGCGGGGTCCTCCTCGAACGGGGTGCCGACCTGGCCGAGGAAGTAGTTGTCCCGCAGCGGGTTGCGCGGGCGCTGGCCGCCGGCGTCGCCCTCGGCGGAGTAGCCGACGAGCATGACCCACATGGGGTCCCAGGTGTCCGGCACCTTGAGGACCTCGCGGGCGAGCGCGACGTTGAACGCCGAGAGGCCGACGCCGAGGCCCTGGTCGACGGCCGCGAGCATCGCCTGGCAGATGGCGATTCCGCTTTCCACCGCGGTCATCCACGTGTTGAGCGTGGGGTCGGACGCGAGCATGTTGACGACCTGCGGGTAGGCGACCGAGTCGACGTACTCGTGCGACCAGCCGTGCGTCGCGGTGAGAGCGCCGAGGTCGTGCAGCTGCTTGAGCCGCTCCTGCGCGCCGACCTGGAACTGGGTGTCGCCCCACCAGAAGATCGCGACGGGCGCGAGGTCGAACTGCACCGTCGTGGTCGGGGTCTTGAGCTGTTCGAGGATCTCCGGGGGCATCTCGTCGCGGTAGCAGACCACGGCCTTGGCGTAGTCGGCGTTGACCGAGCGGGAGCAGCGGTTGGCCGCCTCGAGCATGATCTGGATCTTCTCGCGCTCCACGGGCTTGTTCGGCTCGAAGAAGCGGGTCGTACGCCGGTCGCCGATGACCTTCTGGAATTCCACGGGTTCCTTCTCTCAGCTCGCGACCTGGGCGTCCCAGGTCTGCTCGGTGATGCCGCGGGCTCGCAGTGCCGCGTACTGGTTGCGCTGGGTGCCGGTCTTCGGCAGTTCGTCCACGATCTCGACGTAGCGCGGGATCGCGTGCTTGGCCATGTGCGTGCGGCAGTACTCGTAAACGTCCTGTTCGGTCGCCTTCGATCCCACCTGCAGGATCACGCAGACCTTGATCTCGTCCTCGCCGAGTTCGGAGGGCACCGGATGCGCGGCGCTGTCGAGGACTGCGGGGTGGCCGTTCAGCACGGTCTCGATCTCCCACGCGGAGACGTTCTCGCCGAGGCGGCGCATCGACTCCTTCTTGCGGCCCTTGTAGTAGAAGTAGCCGCCCTCGTCCACGACGGCGAGGTCGCCGGAGTGGAACCAGCCGCCGCGGTACGCGTGGTCGGTGGCCTCGGGAAGTTTGTGATAGTGCGTCAGTCGGCCTGCCGGGTGGCGAAAGACCAGCTCGCCCTGCTCGCCGGCGGGCAGCGGATTGTCGTCGTCGTCGACCACGCGGAACTCGACGCCGGCGACTCCGGAGACGCCCATGCTCCCGACGACACCGTCGTTGTTGAGCAGGATTCCGGGCGAGTCGACCATCCCGAACCATTCGATCAGCCGTACGCCGAAGCGCTCCTGGAACGGTTCGAAGAGGTCCGGCGGGCAGCCGGCCGACAGCACGGTCCGCACGTCGTGGTCGCGGTCGTCCGGCCGCGGCGGCTGCTTCATCAGGATCGAGATCATTCCGCCGAGCGTGCTGAACGAGACGGCTCCGTAGCGGCGGCAGTCGTCGAAGAACCGGGACGCGGTGAACTTCGGCGCGAGTGCCAGCTTGGCGTCGACGAACATCGAGCCGAGCATCGAGACCAGCAGGGCGTTGCCGTGGAAGAGCGGCAGTCCCGTGTACACGGTCTCGCCGGGTTGGACGTCGGCCGCGGCCAAGACGCTGAACAGCGGCGTGAGGTCGTAGCCGGTCGCGACCACGCCCTTGGGCGGCCCTGTCGTGCCCGAGGTGTAGAGCATGCCGACGCCGCCGGTGGTCTCCTCGAGGTCGATCGCCGGCTCGCTGTCGGGGCTGTCCAGGAGGCGCTCGAGGGTCTGGATGCCGTTGCCCCCGGAACCGTCGGCCACCACGAGGTGCTTGAGGTCCGGCGCCCGGTCGCGGGCCGCGAGCACGACGTCGCGCAGGTCGTCCTGGAAGACGATGGTGGTGGCGTCGGAGTCGGCGAGGATGTGCTCGAGGGTCACGCCGCGCTGGGAGATGTTGACCGGCACCGAGTACCCGCCGACGAACTGGATACCCAGGTGCGTCCAGATGAACTCGGGGCGGTTGGCCATCATCAGCGCGACCCGGTCGCCGGGGCGCACACCGAGTTCGAGCAGCCCGTTCGCTGCGCGCAGGGCGTGACCGAGGGCCTCGGACCACGTGGTCTCCTGGTCGAGCCACTTCAGCCAGACGGTGTCCGGGTGTGCGGCCACGCGCTCCCGCATGAGGGACTCGATCCGGCCCTGGGCTCGCGTCACTTCTGGCCTCCACAACGCTGTGGGTCGTGTCCGACCCTGGCACGCTCCCCGGCCGCCGGCTTTGTGTTGAGCCGCCAATGATCTCTTCTTTCGGTTGGCACACTCTGCCTACCGATCCCGCTGCCGGCGGGGCTACGCTGCGGCACATGGCCACCGCCAAAAGCCGCGTCGCCGCAGGTCGGCGGCCCGACGCGGGTCCCTCGTCGAGGCCGGGTCACGTCGCCGCCGAACTCCTCCGGGAGTTGCTCTCCGCCACGTCGCCGGAGGCCGTCGCGGCGGCCGCAGTCTCCGCTGCGCGGGCGGCAACCGGCGCCGAGGTGAGCTGGTGCGGGCTGGCGCACGACGCGGAGCTGACCATGGCCGCGCACTCCGGGTTGCGGACGGTGAAGATGGCCGCCGAGTGGTCGCTGCCGCTGGGCGTGGGCGTCGGCGGGCGCGTCGCCGCCGAGGGCCGCCCGCTGTCCGTGCGGGACTACCGGCACGACCCCCGCCGGGCGCCGGCGCAGAAGACGATGATCGACGCCGAGGGCATCCGCGCGGCCATGTGCGCACCCCTCGCTTCCGGCGGCCAGGTGTTCGGCGTGCTCTACGCCGCCCGGCGCGAGACCTACGACTGGACGCCGGAGGAGTTGGCGGCGCTCGCCGAGCTCGCCGCGGACTGCGGCACCGCCATCGGCGGCCTCGGCGCTCGTCCCGGTTCGGCGAGCAAGCCGGCCGGCCCCGAGCCCGTCCCGGACCTGCAGAGCCAGTTGGCCGGCGTTCTGGCGGCAGCCGACGATCTCGCGTCCGGCGTCGTGGCGCTCCAGCGTCGGCTGGGTCTGGTCGCGCGCCGGCCCGAACCCGGCCGCCCCGACGCCGGCCTCGCCGGTCTGCTCGTCGCGGGCGGGACGTCGCGCAAGAATCTGCAGCGCATGGTCGAGGCGACTCTCGGCCCGCTGCTGCGTTCCGACGCCCGGGACGGCACCGACTACGTGCGGACCCTGCGCGGCTGGCTGTCCCAGGACCGGCACCTCGAACGCACCGCGGCGCTGCTGCACGTGCATCCGAACACCGTCCGGTACCGGGTCGCGCGGGCCGAGAAGGTGCTGGGGCTCGATCTGAAGAGCGTCGAGCACCGCTTCGGAGTCGACCTGGCGCTGCGGGTGCTCGACGCACTCGAGGGAACGAGCTAGTTCGCCGCGGAGCGGTCGGTGCCGCCGAGTTCCACGACGGCCACGCCCAGCACGATGAGCGCGAGCCCCAGCACCGTCACCCGGCTCAGCGCCTCGTCGAAGAACACCTTGCTCAGCACGGCCACCGCGGCCACGCCGGCGCCGGACCACACTCCGTAGGCAACCCCGAGCGACATCCCCCGCTGCAGCGACTGCGCCAGGCACCAGAACGCGACGACGTACCCGGACACGACCAGCGCCGTCCAGCCCAGCTTCGAGAACCCCTCCGCCGCGCGCAGGCTCAGCGTCGCCATCACCTCGGAGGCGATGGCTATCGCGAGGAAGACCCAGGCCATGCCTCGACCCTAGGTTGTCCCCTCCGCCACCCCGCGCGCCCACCGACTCCCGGCCGGGCGACGCGGCGCGGCCCCGCCTCGCGACTCTGGCCGCGGTAGGCGCCTATCCGTGGGGGCGTCGATAGGCGCGTACATTCCTAGGGGGTGGTGGGCGCGGTCTGCTGTTGGCCGGTGGGCGGCGCCGTTGCCCATCTGCGCGGAGGTTCCGGGGTGGCTGGAACCGGAGTCTTGGGTGGTCGCCCGGGTCCGGGGTCGTGGTGGCCGCTCGCCCTTCGCGGTCGTCTCGCGGTGGGCGCGGGTCGCCCGGCCGTGGTCGCCGTCTCAGGTGGTGACGCCGGGTCAGAAGGGTTTGCAGGCATGGAATAGTCGAACATTTGTTCGTACATAGCCTCGAAATTGTCGGTGGAGTTATCTAGAATTGAGGCATGAGCAGCGGACTGGTCGCGGACGTCGAGCGGGAGCTCGACAAGGCGCTGGCCGGCGAGCTGTGGCAGTGCCTCGACGGGGAGGTCGCAGACCTCGCGAAGGCCGCGCACCGGCTGGCCGCCAAGGTCAAGGCACTGGAGCTCAAGGCCGTCGCGGAGCTGGACTCCCGCGGGTACGCGGTCGCGCAGGGCGCGCCCTCGACCGCGAACTGGCTGCGGCACACCCTCACCGTCGAGCCCGGTGTCGCCAAGAGGGCCGTGACGATGGCCAAGGCGACCAGCGGGTCGCACGCGGCCGTCGGCGAGGCGCTCGCGGCCGGTGCGGTGGACTGGGAGCAGGCCCAGGCGATCGTGAAGTCGCTCGACGTCCTCCCCGACACGCTCTCCACGGAGGACGTGGACGTCGCGCGCGAGGTCATGCTCGACGCGGCGAGACGGTACAACGCCGCCGACCTCCGCAGCCTGGGCCGGGCGATCCGCCACCGCGCCGACCCCGACGGGTCCCTCCCGCCGGACAAGACGGTCGAGAAGGTCCGCGGTGCGTCGTTCCACCGCCACGGGGACGGGACCGAGTCGCTGCACTGGCGGGACTCCGCGGAACGGATCGCGATGGCACGGGCGGCGATGGCCGCCCTCGACGCCCCCGAACCGGCCGCGAACGGCGAACTCGACCCGCGGACCGCGCCGCAGCGTCGAGCGGACGCGATGGTCCTGATCTTCGAGAAGCTCCTGCGTCACGGCGACCTCCCCACCTCCCGCGGCAGGGCGCCCCAGGTCGTCGTCACCGTCGACCTCGCGGCCCTGAAGGGCCAGCCAGACGCCACCCTCGCCGCCCTGGCCACCGGATCCGCCCTCACCCCCGAGGCGGTACGACTGCTGATGTGCGACGCGGAGCTCACTCCGATTGTGCTGGACCCGCACGGCGTTCCGCTCTCGGTCGGGCGGACCCACCGCACCGTCACTCCCGGCATCTGGACCGCGCTCGTCGCCCGCGACACCGGCTGCGTGTTCCCCGGCTGCACCCAACCGGCGTGGATGTCGATCGCGCACCACGTCGAGTACTGGGAACACGGCGGCGAAACGAGTCTCGACAACAGCGCGCTGCTCTGCGGAAAACATCATGTGACGGTCCATCACCGAGGCTGGGACTGCCGAATAGCCGACGACGGCCTACCCGAACTGATACCGCCACCCTGGCTCGACTCGACGCAGACTCCACGCCGCAACGACTACTGGCG
>JBQTKD010000067.1:0-6273 GCA_052386455.1 Sporichthyaceae bacterium | reverse complement strand
TGTTCGCGCTCGACCGCTACGCACCCACCCGCTGACCCATTGGGTAATACACGCCCACACCCGAAAACCCCTACTGACCAGCGGAAACACCGCGCACACCCGAGCTAGCCGGGAAACTCCCGCTAGGGGAACGCGCGCGGGTCGCGGCCGCGGATGTCCCACACCCAACCGGCCACTCGGCCCCAGTCGGCGTCGGCGATCGCGTCGTAGACCTTGAGGAACAGCTCGGCCGTCGGGGACGGATAGGCGATCGAGCGGGACAGGGCCTCGCCGCGGGTGAGCATCTCGACCTCCGCGGCCTCCGCGGTGGGCCCGTAGTCGTGGTTGGGCAGTGGCGCGGCCAGCCCGACGTAGACCTGGTTGATGTCCGGCAGCGAGAGCACGCCGCACAGGGTCCAGTCGTCCGGCCCGATGTGCAGGCGCGTCTCCTCCAGCACCTCGCGGGTCGCGGCCTCGGCGAGGGTCTCGCCGAGCTCCACGAAGCCCGCCGGGATCGCCCAGGAACCGGCGTACGGCGGATGGGTGCGCCGCAGCCAGAGCACGCGGTCGCCGGCGTAGATCGGGCACGCCACGACGACCTTGGGGTTGTCGTACTCGACGTTCCCGCACCCGTCGCACACGGCGCGGAGCCGGTTGTCGCCCGGCGGAACCCGCCGGGCGGTCGGCGAACCACAGCGTCGGCAGAACTCCTCGCGCGGCTCCGGGGACACCGGTTCAGGAAATCAGGTCTCCCCGGCGCCGTCGAGAGAGTGCGTCAGCCGGCGTTGACCTTCGGCAGGATCTCCTCGGCGAGGCGCTTCATGTCGTCCAGCGACTTCGAGGTCGGGACGTCGCGGAACGGCGGCCAGATCAGCGGCATGTCCAGGCCCGCCTCGGCCAGGCGCTTCAGGTTGTCCTCGATCTGCGCCGCGGTCCCGATCAGGATGTTCGACGCCTTGCCGTTGTCCGCCTGGTCGGTCTCGGTGTCGGTGATCATGAACCACATCATGCTGGCGACGTGGAGGTCGTCGATGGAACGGCCGACCTTCTCCAGCTCTTCGGCGATGGGGCGCCGCCATTCCTGCAGCCCGGCGGGAGTGTCCTGAATGCCGATCCAACCCTGCAGGTTGTACTTCGCAATCCGCTTGGCGGAGATCTCCGGGTTCTTCAGGCCGCTGAAGTAGATCGGCGGCCCACCGGCCTGGACCGGCTTCACTCCGAAGCCGACGGGCCCGAAGTCGGCAAACTCCCCGTGGTACTCGAACAGCTCGTTGTCCCAGGCGCCGCGGAAGATGTCGAGGGTTTCGCGCACGTGCGCGTGCCGGCGCGGGAAGTTGGCACCGACGGTCTCGAACTCCTCGACCATCCAGCCCGATCCGATGCCGACGTTCAGGCGACCGTTGGAGAGCTGGTCGATCGTCGCGTAGTCCGCGGCCATGATGGCCGGCGCCCGGTAGGGGGTGTTGACGACGCTCATTCCGATGCGGATTTTCGAGGTCTTGGCCGCGAGCCACGGGATCAGCGGCGGCCCCTGGAAGAACCCACCGCGAGAGTTGACCGGGATCCCGTGCGGGAGCCCCTCCATCATGCCGAAGCTGTAGGTCAGCTCCTGGCGGTCGTTGGACTCGGGAACGACGACGCGGTCGACGGCCCAGACGGAGTCGAAGTCGAGCTCCTCCGCGAGCAGCGCGAGGTCTTCCAGTTCCTTCACGGTGACGACGTCGCGCAGGTTCGGAAGGAGGAGTGCCAGCTTCATTCGATGCTCCATCTCAGAGGGTGACGGGACTAGAGGGCTCGGTCGAGGTGCGCCCAGTAGGGGGCGCGGAGTTCGCGTTTGGCGACCTTCCCGTAGGAGGTCTTGGGCAGCGCGTCGACGAACTCCACGGACTTCGGGCGCTTGTACCCGGCGAGGTGCTCGCGGGCGTAGGCCAGGACGGCGCCGGCGTCCAGCAGCGGGTCTGCGGCGACGAGCACCGCGTGCACGGCCTCGCCCCACTTCTCGTCCGGGATGCCGACGACGGCCGCCTCGGCGATGCCGGGATGGGAGGTGAGGAGGTCTTCGATCTCGTGTGGGTACACGTTCAGCCCGCCCGAGATGATCATGTCCTTGAGCCGGTCGAGGATGTGCAGATACCCGTGCTCGTCGAGCCTTCCGACGTCTCCGGTGTGCAGCCACCCGCCGCGCAGCGTGGCCGCGCTCTCCTCGGGCCGGCGCCAGTACCCGTTCATCAGCGTCGCGCCGCGGATGCAGATCTCGCCGGTCTCCCCGTGCGGGACGGGCCGGTCGGAGGTGTCGAGGATCGCGATCTCGTTGCCCAGCCGCGGGCGGCCGACGGAGTGCGCGCGCGAGTCGGAGTCCGGGAAGTCGTGCTCCTCCCGCGGCAGGACGGTGCCGGACATCGGGGACTCGGTCTGGCCGAAGATCTGCACCAGTACCGGCCCGAGCACCTCCAGCGCGCGGCGCTGGTGCTCGCGGTACATCGGCGCACCGCCGTACATGATCCAGCCGAGGCTGGACAGGTCGCGGGTCCGCGCGTCGGGATGGTCGACGACCATCTTGATCTGAGTGGGCACCAGAAACAGCGCGGCGACGCGGTACCGCTCGACCTGTTCGCAGAACAGCGCCGGATCGAAACCCCAGGACTGGTGGATGACCTGCGTGCACCCCTTGGCCGTGTACGCGATGGCGTTGTAGCCGCTGCCGTGGCTCAGCGGCGCCGCGTGCATCGTGACGTGCTCGCCGGTGAGCAGCTGCACGTCCGCGAGGGTGCTCATCGCCTGGGCCAGCAGCGCGCGGTGGGAGTTCATCGCGCCCTTCGGCCGGCCGGTCGTGCCGGAGGTGTACCCGATCCACGCGACGTCCGCGGGGTCGACGTCGGCAACCGGCGAGACGGCGCCGGCGTGTGCCGCGACGAGCGCGTCGAGACCCCCCGCGCGGTCGTCCCCGGCCACCACGACGGGGACGACCGCCACCTTCTGCGCCGTCGGCTCGCCGTGGACGTCGGCGATCAGCAGCGCGGCTCCGGAGTCGCAGAGGTGGTACTCGAGCTCGTCCGCGGTGTAGGTCGCGTTCAGCGGAACGGCGACGGCGCCGAGGCGCCAGACGGCGAACATGGCCTCGACGAACTCCGGACAGTTGCGCAGGTACAGGGCGACCCGGTCACCCCGACCGACGCCGGCAGCGGCCATCGCGGCGGCGAGTGCGCGTGCCCGCGCGGAGGATTCCGCATACGTCCGCTCGTTGTCCCCGAACACGAACGCCGTGCGCTGCGCGTGAACGAGCCCCGCGTGCTCGAGCAGCATGGCGACGTTCACCGCGGCTCCATCGCCTGGTCGGGACTCGGTGCGCCAATTCTTGAGTGACGCCGCCGCCTGGGCAACGGAGAACCCTCTACAATCCCCGCCGTGCGAATGGAAGAATCTCTGTTCGTGAAGACAGTGCTGCACCCGAGCGACCATGCGCTCCTCTCCCCCGTCGCCGACGCCCTGGAAAGCCGCGCGGAGGAGCTGACCCGGCGTCAGTTGAGGGAGCTCGCGACGGTCCGCTCCTATCGGAGCCTGCCCAAGGACGCGCTGTCCCGCTCGTCGCGGCGCAACGTGGTGCGGGTGGTCGCCATGCTGCGCGGGCAGGCGAACCTGCCGCCGGAGATCGAGGAGAGCGAGCTCGAGTCCGGCCGCCAGCGCGCGCTGCAGGGCGTGCCGACCGAGGACGTCGTCACCGCGTACCGCCTCGTCATGGGCGTCCTGCGCGACGAACTGGTCGAGGCCAGCGGCGCCGCGAACGTCCCGCTGGAGGTGACGCTGCGGGTGGTGCGCCAGATGTGGGAGCTCACCGACGACCTGTCCACCGAGCTCGTCGCCGCCCGACGCCAGATCGACGTCGAGGTCGCCCGCCGCGAGGAGCAGCAGCGCATCACGTTCCTCGCCCGGGCGCTGTCCGGGGCGCTGACCGGCGAGGCACTGGTCAAGGCCGCGGCGGCCCACGGCCTCGAACCGGACCGGAACTATTGGGTGGTGCGCGCCTCGGTCCACCCGCTCGACGGGTCCGTCGTGCTGGCCGGGCCGGTGGACGGAGACGTCGCCGCGATCCTCTCGACACGTCCGCAGTCCGGCGACGGAGTTGCCGCGGTCGCCGAACCGGTCCATCTCGGCGGCCTGCCGGCCGCGTGGGTCGAGGCCTCGCGCCTGCTCACCGTCGCCGTGCGCTTCGGCCGCAGCGGCGTGGTGGACCGGTCCGCGCTCGGCATCCAGATCGCCGTCGTCGAGGAGGACGAACTCGGCGAGGCCCTGCACGCCCGCTACGTCGTGCCGGTACTGGCCGAGCCCGGCGGCGACGCGCTGCTCGAATCGGTCCGCACCTTCCTCGCCGCGGACGCGAACGTGGCCCGCGGCGCGGCCGCGCTGTCGGTGCACCAGAACACGCTGCGCCAGCGGCTGGACAAGTACCGCCGCCTCACCGGCGCGGACCTCGACGGCCTCGAGGCGACCTTCGAGGTCTGGTGGGCGATTCAGTACTGGACGCTGCACCGCTCGTAGCCGCCGGTGCTGGACGGCCCCGACTACCCCGCGAGCCTTTCGACGTGGGCGATCAGTTCGGCGCGTGCCGCCAGGTCGTCGCGCCCGGCCCCGGGCACCGGCAGGGTCGTCGGCCGGGGGCGGCGGTCGTGCCAGAACAGGCCGGTGCACCGGCCGGGCTCGGCTGCGGCGCCGAGCCAGACGATGGTGTCCGCACCCTGCTCGGGAGTGCGAATGATCGGACGCACGACCGTCCGAAACGTCGGCATCTGCTCCCGCACGCCCTTGGTGTCCGCCCACCCCGGATGCATCGCGTGCACGACGACGCCGCGGTCGGCCAGGCGGCTCGCCCACTCCTGCGCGAGGACCACCTGGGCGCGCTTGGTGCGCGCGTAGAACGTCTTCGCGGAGTAGGAGTCGCGCTCGGACTGCGGGTCGCCGAGCCGGAGGCTCTTTGCGTACTGGCCGCCCGAACTCACGACGACCACCCGGCCGGGGGCGCTGCCCTCCAGGAGCGGCGCAAGGCCCCCGATCAGCAGCCACGGCGCGAGAACGTGCGTGGCGAAGGTCAGTTCCACGCCGTCGGACGTGGCGGTGCGCGCGGGCGGCATGACGCCCGCGTTGTTCACCAGCACGTCCAGTCGATCTGCGGAGTCCAGCACCTCCGCGACGAGGGCACGTGCGCCGGCCCGCGTCGAGACGTCGTGCCCCAGGCCGCGCACGTCGGCCAACGGAACCGCGTCGCGCACCTGACGCACCGCGTCCTCCGCGCGCTCCGCGTTGCGGCCAACCGCCCACACGACGGCGCCGAGGCGCGCGAAGCCGGTCGCCGCGGCCAGGCCGAGCCCCGACGCGGCGCCGGTGACCAGGACGACCTTGCCGTCCATCCGCGGCGGATCGCTCGGCCACCCCGGCAGCCGGCGGCGTGCCGCCAGGCCCAGGTTTCCGTAGCCGAGCACGACACTGCGGTCGAGCACCGTGTCGACCAGCGCCGGCAGTCCCACCACACACTCCGTTCTGCCGACGGTGCCCACCCCGGACGGCGAGCCCAATCAGCGATCCGTGGGATACGCCGGAATCTCCCGGAGGTGCGTGCGCGAGGGAAGGACCACGGGCTGCTGCCCGGACCGCGACGGCTCGCGGCCCCCGTTGGCGACTACGACCGCCAGGTACGGAAGCAGCAGGGCGCCGGCGAACAGCGTCCAGCGGACCGGGCCGGTGGTGACGATCGCACCCACGAAGCAGAGGGTGCGGATGGTCATGGTGACGGCGTACCGGCGAAAGCGATCCCCGACGTCCGCGGTGAGGCTGGGCCGCGCACTCGTGACGGCGTAGACCTGCGCGGACTGCTTCCTGCTCATGGGTGGCGTCCTCTCGTCGTGTGCGGGATTGGACTCAACGCGACGAAATGAAGATCACGTAGAGCAGGAAGCCGGAGACCACCATCGTCACCGGAAGCAGCCAGAGCCTCGATCGCTCGGCCTGGTGGAACCTGCCGTGGGACCACCCCTGGTCGAACTGGCGATAGAACTCGGGGTCGCTGGTCCACAGATCGGACTCGATCGCGTTCAACGCCCGCCGCTCGTGGTCCCGCCCCTTCATCGGTGGTCGATCGCGTCGCGGCCGTGGTCGACCTCGTCGTGGTCGCCGTGGCCGTGGCCGTGGCCGGCGGTGAGTTCGGCGTATTCGGAGGGGGTGGGGACTGCGACGCGGTCGGAGTACCAGAACGTCGAGAGGCGTTGGCGGAGCCTGCGGGCCCTGTGTCCGGGTGCGGGGATG
>JBQTKD010000066.1:0-5400 GCA_052386455.1 Sporichthyaceae bacterium | reverse complement strand
CGCGGTCGGGCTACGCCCGAGCCTTGACCCCGACGCCTCAGTTCAGCGCGCCCAGATCCGGCGGGAGAAGCCAGAAACAATGGAGACCCGGCTGTTGACCCGGCCCCGCTCCTTCAGGGATGACAGGGGCGGTGGTTCGCGCCCTCTAGGGTGACGACGTGAACGAAGACCTTGCCCTGGCGCACGATCTGGCCGACGCGGCGGACGCCATCACCATGGCCCGCTTCCGCGCGATCGACCTTCGCGTGGAGACGAAGCCCGACCTGACGCCGGTCTCCGACGCCGACCGCGACGTCGAGGCACGGTTGCGCGAACTGCTCGCCAAGGCCCGGCCCGACGACGCGATCCACGGCGAGGAGTTCGCCGACACCGGCTCGAGCAGTCGCCGCTGGGTCATCGATCCGATCGACGGCACGAAGAACTTCGTCCGCGGCGTCCCGGTGTGGGCGAGCCTGATCGCGTTGATGGACGGCGACGACGTGATCGTCGGCGTCGTGTCCGCACCTGCGCTGGGCCGCCGGTGGTGGGCTGCCGCGGGCGAGGGCGCCTGGTCCTACGACGGCTCCGGCGATCCGCGGCCGTGTCGCGTGTCGGCGGTGGCGGACCTGGCCGACGCGTCGCTCTCCTACTCCAGCCTGTCCGGGTGGGCCGAGCGGGGCGTGCTCGAGAAGTTCCTCGGGCTGACCGAGGCCTGTTGGCGCACCCGTGCCTACGGAGACTTCTGGTCCTACGCGATGGTCGCCGAGGGCACCGTCGACGTGGCCACCGAACCAGAGGTGGCCCTGCACGACCTCGCCCCGCTCGCGCTGATCGTGGCCGAGGCGGGCGGAATCTTCACCGACCTAGCCGGGCGCCCCGGGCCCGCCGGCGGCAGCGCCTTCGCGAGCAACGGTCTGCTCCACGCTTCCGCCCTCGGCATGCTCCGCGACTGACCGCCCGCGCAACCGCGCCCACAGACGCAGCAGCGCCGGTGCCCCGAGGATCGCCGCGAGATCGAACCACCCGTACCCGCCCGCGGCGCCGCTCGGCGGGTTGCCGATGCTGACGATCCCCGTCGGATCGTGGGTCTGCCACGTCCACGTGGCCAGATGCGTGCCGAGGATCTCCAGATAGCTCACGATCAGGAACGCACCGACGTACAGGGTGCGCGACCGCCCCCACGCCAGGAACCCGAGCAGGCACGCGAACCAGAATGCGCCGAGCACGTCGTGGCGCGGCTGCAGCAGGGCGTACAGCGACCAGGCCCCGCCGAGGAGCACCGTCGCCCCGATCAACGGCCACTGGTAGCGATGCACCCAGCACGTCCGACCGATCGCCAGCGCGCACAGATACACGAGCCCGTGTCCCGGCGGCACGTAGGACGGCACGTTCTCCAGCCGATAGACGTACACCTCGAGCGTCGGGGAGAACGTGTACTCGACGGCGGTGGCGAACGCGACGACGATCGCCACCTGCGCCCGCACCAGTGGTGTCTCTCGACGCAGCAACGCAATCAGCAGCGCCCAGGTCGCAACGCCGTAGAGCCGCTGCTCCCAGATCGGGCCGGACTCGTCGCCGAGCAGGATCAGGGTGATCCACCCGAAGACGACCGCCGCGACGCCGAGGTCTTTCAGCGATTCGGCGCGCCCGACTTCGCAACGCCCCGTCACCGCCGTCATGCTCGCCAGTCTTTCATTGGCCGCGCCGACCTCCGGTTAGCCGCCGTGCGCCTTCCCCAGCCGGTCCAGCACGGTCGCGTCCGCGGTTGCTCCCGACGCCCAGGCGGCCGCGCACGCCACGCGCACCGCGTCGACTCGTTCGCCGGAGCCCTCGAGCCACATCCGTCCGGCGGCCGAACCTGCGCGCCAGCCGCGAAGCGTCGCGACGCCGTCGGCGTCGAACCCGACGGGGGCGTGTTCCACCAGGAGGCCGCGCAGATCCTCGGCCAGGTAGGTGGGCCGCAGCTCCGGCGCCGCCGCCAGCAGGTCCGCCGGACCGTGTACGCCGGTGAGCACCAGCAGGCTGTCCACTCCGGCCCGGTTCGCGCCGAGCACGTCGGTGTCCAACCGGTCGCCGACGACCAGGGGCCGCTGGGCGTCGACCCGCTCCGCAGACTCGCGGTGCAGCGCCAACTCGGGCTTGCCCGCCACCACGGGGTCGCGTCCCGTGGCCATCCGCACCACCTCGACGAGCGTCCCGTTGCCAGGCGCGATCCCGCGCGGAGTCGGGACGGTCCGGTCGGTGTTGCTGGCGATCCACGGGATGCCTCGGGCCACCGCGTACGCACCTTCGGCGAGGATCGGCCAGCCGACGGTCGGGTGGTAGCCCTGCACCACGGCGGCCGGATCGTCGTCGGCCGAGCTCACTGGGCGCAGTCCGCGTTCGAGCAGCGCCTCGCTCAGTCCGTCTCCCCCGACGACCAGCACCGCCGAACCCGGCGCAACGAGCTCGGCGACGAGCCGCACCGCGGCCTGTGCCGAGGTCGCCACCTCGTCGGGCTTGGCGGGGATCCCCAGATCGCTCAGGTGCGCGGCCACGGTGTGCGGCGTCCGCGCCGCATTGTTGGTGACGAACGCGAGCCGCATTCCCGCCGCGCGCGCGCTCTCCAGCGATTCCGGAGCGTGCCGCACCGCGTCGGGCCCGACGTACAGAACGCCGTCGAGGTCGAGCAGCGCCGCGTCGTAGACGTGCACGGGCGCAGGAGCGCACCCCCGCACCAACGGATCACTCATCCGCGTCGTCCTCCGGGTCGTGGACCGGCCCCAGATTCGGGGCCTCGAGGAACAGTTGCGCAGTCACCGCCGGCCGCACCAACGGCTCCAGCGATTCCACGGCGAGTTCTTCGCCTGTCGGCTCCGGCGCCGTCGCCGGCCCTTCTGCCACGGCGTCGCCCGAGGATTCGGCCTCCATCGCCACGGCCTCGCCCGGCGACTCCGGCTCGGCTGCCACGGATTCGTGCGGAGACGCCGCCGTCCCTGCCACGCCTTCGCCCGCCGGCGTCGGCTCGCCTGCGGCGGGTCCGACCGGCGCGAGCGGCACGGCAGCCGCCGAACCTTCCCGCGGCTCCTCCGACGCGCCGCGGTCGAACTCGTCCTCGTCGAGGTCGTCTTCTTCGTCGTCGTCGTCGTCGTCGTAGAACACGATGCCGTCGAGTTCAGCGAGCCGCTCGGCCGCTCCGGTCTGGCCCTCCGGGTCTGCCGCCGCAGCGCGCTCCCACCAGGTACGCGCCTCGTCGTCGCGGCCAACCGCCTCCAGCGCTGCGGCATAGGCGGCGCGCAGCCGGCCGACCCACGGCGCCTCGTCGGGTCCGTTGAGGTCCGGGGTCTGCAGTGTGACGACCGCCGCGTCGAGCTGTCCCATGTCCGCGCGGGCACCCGCCACGACGATGCGCATCTCGACGCGCTCGGCTCTGTCCAGCTGCCCGGCCTCGGGTGCCGAGGCCATGGTCAGCGCCCGCTCCGGGCGACCCAGGGCGCGCTCACAATCCGCCATCATCGGCCAGTGCTCCACACCACCGGAGATCCGGCGAGCTGCCCGCAGCTCCGCGAGCGCCTCGGTCCACTTTCCGGCGTGGTAGGACGCGATTCCCACCGCTTCGCGGACGACGCCGACCCTTGGCCCCTGCCGCCGTGCCGCCAACGCGTGCTCCAGCGCCAGATCGGGATCCTCGTCCAGCAGGCGACCCGCCATCACCAGGTGCTTCGCGGCCAACTCGGCCGCCTCCGCGCGCAGCGTGCTCAGTTCGCGAACGACCGACTTCTCGAGTTCGCGCCCCGTGACGTCCTCGGCGATGGCAGGGCCCGGCACCACGGGTGCCGCCGGCCGCCTGCGATCCCCCAGACCTTCCCGTTCCCCGACACGACCGCGAGCGAATCCGCGATCACCGTCTGTCCCGGCATCCCGTCGGAACCCTTCGCCGTCTCGCCGCGGGCCTGCCGCGGCCGAATCCCGCCGAGGCGCGCCGAACCCGCCCGAGCCACCGCCGTCACGGCGCGGGCGATCGAAACCGCCGCCACCATCGCGCCGGGGCGCGCGCCCACTGGAGTCGCCGCCACTCGGACGCGAAAAACGACGCTCGCCCGACTCTCTGCCGGGTGCGGGGTCGCGGCGCGAACTGCCGTATCCCCCACCGTGCTGTTGGCGCGCGTCCCCGCTCCCAGCGGCGCCGTCGCGCCGCGGCGGTCGCCCGCCAGAGGACGCATCCCCGGACCGGGGATACCGAGCCTCACCGCCAGATGCGGAATCGGGACGCGGCCCACCGCGTCCACCGCCGCCCTCTCGACGCGGGCCGTTGAATCCACTGCCGTCGCCATCGCCCCGCGGAGGACGACCGCCGGAGGACCCGGCGCCGGACCGGGGATACCGGCGGTCGTCGCCGCTACCCGCCGCAGCATCGCGCCGCGGACCCTTGTACCCGCCGCCCTCTCGACGCGGAGCGCCGGCGCCGGAGCGCCGTGGGGCATCGTTGTCGCCCTCTCGACGCGGACCACCAGTCCCTTCGCGACGCGGGGCGTCGTCACGGCCACCCTCACGACGAGGGGTTCGCCCGCCAGACGAGGAATCCGCGGGGCGGAACGAACGCCGGTCCGAGACGTCGCCACTACCCGCGGAATCGCGACGAGCACCGCCATATCCGCCGCCCTGTCCAGCGCGGCGCTCACCGCCGCCATTGCCGCGGGGCTCGTTACGCCCGCCAGAACTGTTCGAGCCCGAACTGCGCGATTGGAAAGTTCGCGATTCGGGATTGCGCGACCCTCCGCCGGAATTGCCTCGGCGATCCTCATTCCCAGGCCCCTCGGCGCGTTCCTGCCGGCCGCTACCGGCACCCGAACGACCCGCAAAGCCACTTCCTCGGCTCCCGGGCGAACCGGAGGCGCCGCCTCCGCGGCCAGTACCTCCACCAGAGCGTTGTCCTCGCGGAGCTCCGCCAGAATTTCCAGAACTCGAAGAACGGCCGTCGCCTCGCCCGCCGTCGCGCCGATCCCGAGAATCCATTTCCGACTCACTCCCTGAAAGACATCCGAAAAGCCAAGAGGGCCATCCCGACGGGATGGCCCTCTTAGAAAGAATGTCCGGCGGCGTCCTACTCTCCCACACCGTAACCAGTGCAGTACCATCGGCGCTGAAGGGCTTAGCTTCCGGGTTCGGAATGGAGCCGGGCGTTTCCCCTTCGCTATGACCGCCGAAACTCTATTGAGATATAGCCGTGCGCACTCGAAGGAGCACAGGCAGCCGACCGTATCTCGGGAACCGCACAGTGGACGCGTAGCAAATCTAGTACTCACACAAAAGTGGAGTGAGTGGTCAAGTCCTCGGCCTATTAGTACCGGTCAGCTGCACACGTTACCGTGCTTCCACATCCGGCCTATCAACCCAGTCGTCTAGCTGGGGGCCTTACCAGGTTAACCCTGTGGGAGACCT
>JBQTKD010000065.1:0-5026 GCA_052386455.1 Sporichthyaceae bacterium | reverse complement strand
CCTGCCCCCGCCCCCGAGCCCGTTCCTGCGCCGCTTCCGACTCCGGCTCCCGCTCCCGCCCTGTAGTTCACACCCCGCGGCCCGGGTCCCGATTTCGGGACCCGGGCCAATGGTGCTTTGAGGATCGAACACGTGCCGAACTAAGATCTACCCGAATGGCGCAACGGCGGTTTCGGCTCGATCCAATTGGGTATTCGCAATCAATTCGGCGATACGAGCCGGCGGGTCTCGTCGACGTCGCTATTCATTTGGTCGATCAGCGACTCGACCGAATCGAATGCGGCCATGTCGCGCAGCTTGGCAACGAAGGAGACGGTGACAACGCGTCCGTAGAGGTCCAAATCGGTTCGGTCGAGGACGTACGCCTCGACCCGGCGGGTCAGCCCACCGCCGAAGGTCGGGTTGGAGCCGACGGAGATCGCCGCGGGCAGCGACCCGAACTCGGGATCGGCCAGGCGTCCGGCGTAGACCCCGTCTGCGGGCAGCGCGAGTCCCGGCGGGCACGCGAGGTTGGCGGTCGGGAAGCCGAGTTCTCGGCCTCGGCGCTCGCCCTCGATCACCGGGCCGGTGACGTGGTGGAAGCGGCCGAGAATCTCCGCCGCACCGGCGACGTCGCCCGCCGCGATCAGCTCGCGCACGCGGGTGGAGGAGAAGCGTCCTTCGCCGTCGGTCTGAACCTCGACGTCGTCCACCTCGAACCCGAACCGTTGGCCCACCTCGCGCAGGTAGGGCACGTTGCCCGAGGCCTGCGCGCCGAAGTGGAAGTCGGCGCCCACGACCACCACGGACGTGTGCAGCGTCTCCACCAGCAGCAGCTGCGCGAACGGCGCCTTCTTGAGCGCGGCCATCTCCTCGTCGAACGGGAGTACCAGAACCGCTTCGATGCCGGCCTCGCCGAGCAGGCGGAGCCGGTCGGCGAGCGTGGTGATCATGAGCGGCGCCCGGTCCGGGCGCACCACCGACAGCGGGTGCGGGTCGAAGGTCATCGCAACGGGCAGGTGTCCCCGCTCGCGTGCGCGGGCGGCGGTGCGCTGCGCCAGCATCGCGTGCCCACGGTGCACGCCGTCGAAGTTGCCGATCGTGACCGCGCACGGACCGACGTCCCCGACTTCGCCATGCCCGCGCCAGACGCGCAAGACCGCCTCCCTCGCTCGGTCGCCCATCCTAGGAGCCCCTACCTTTGCCCCACTCCGGTGCAGGCACCCGCTGGTGCCGAAGCTCCTGCGGCAGCAGGTAGTCCGGGCTCAGTTCCCGACGCCCCGTCAGGTGCTCTACGACGCCGATCGCGTCGACGGCTCCGGCGACGTCGTGCACCCGCGCGATCGCGCCGCCCTCGGCCGCCAGCAGGGCGAGCGCGGCGAGGGATCCGGCGTCCCGCTCGCGTGGGGGCTTGCGCAGGATCGCACCCACGAAGTCCTTGCGGGACAGGGCGAGCAGAACCGGCCGACCGAGCGCCCGGAACCGGTGCAGCTCGCGCAGCATCGCGACGGTCTGGTGCGGCGTCTTGGTGAAATCCGGGCCCGGGTCGACGATCAGCGCGTCGCGCGGCAGGCCCAGTGCGACCGCGTGCGCCATACGGTCCTCCAGGAACGCCAGTACGTCCGCGGTCACGTCCGCGTAGAGGTCCGCGCGCTGCAGCCGGACCTTGGGCGGGGCGGCGGTGTGCATGACGACGAGGGCGGCGCCGGAGTCGGCGCAGATCTCCGCGACCTCCGGGTGGGCGAGTCCGCTGACGTCGTTGACGATCGCGGCGCCGGCGGCCACCGTGGCTGCGGCGACCGCGGGCTTGTAGGTGTCGACGCTGACCAGCACGTCCGGGTGCTTGGCGTGCAGCCACTCGACGATCGGCAGCACGCGTTCGATCTCGAGCGTCGCGTCCAGTTCCGGTTCGTTGGTGATCGAGGACTGCCCGCCGACGTCGATCACGTCGGCTCCGGCCGCGACGGCCGCGGCGGCAAGTTCGAGCTGGCGGTCGAGGGTGCTGCTCAGACCGGCGTCGGAGAAGGACTCGGGGCTGGCGTTGACGACGGCCATGATCCAGGTGCCGCGGAGTTCTCGGACGGTGCCCCGGATGCGAAGCGTGGGGCTCACGCGCTGCGGGTGCGCTCGGTGTCCCGGTGCGCGAGGTACTCGGGCAGGGTGAGCATCGGCGGGCGCTCGCGAACGGTGACCTGCGTGGTGCGCACCTCGACGTGTCCGTCGACGCGCGCGAACTGGGTGAGCTCCGCGGGCGGGAAGGATCGGCCGCGCGGCGGGGCCTCCCGGCCGACGCGGGTCAGCACGGCCTGGCAGATCTCGGTGGCCATGCGGCCGAGCGCGGCGTCGTCCTGGTGGCGGTGGTGGCGGGCGCCGAGGTCCACCTGCGCGATCGCGTCGAGCCCGGCGACGGTGAGGGTGTCGATGAGCATCGCGATTTCGACCCCGTACCCGCACGGGAACGGCAGCTGCTCGAGCAGGGTCCGGCGTGCCGCGTACTCCCCCGCGAGCGGCTGGACCACGCCGGCCAGTTCCGGCCAGTGCAGGTTGAGCAGCGGGCGCGCGACGAGTTCGGTGACCCGGCCGCCGCCGGCCGGCAGCACCGCCTGCGGCGTGTTGAGGGGCCGGTCGTACATGCCCTTGACCAGCGCGACCTCGGGATCGGCGAACAGCGGCCCGAGCAGGCCCAGCAGGATGTGCGGGTTGAACCGCTCGAGGTCCGCGTCGACGAAGACCACGACGTCGCCGGTGGTGGCGTGCAGCGAGCGCCAGAGCACCTCGCCCTTGCCGGGCACCGGTGCCAGGCGCGGCAGGATCTCCTCACGGGTCAGCACCTTGGCCCCGGCCGCCGCGGCGGCGTCGGCGGTGCCGTCGGTGGACCCGGAGTCGACGACGATCAGCTCGTCGACCAACCCGGTGTGCTCCACCCAGGCGGTGTGCAGCGCCGCCACGATCTCCCCGACCGTGGCCTGTTCGTTCAGGGCGGGCAGCACGACGCTCACCGTCGCACCGCACGCCTGCTTGTCGGCAAGGACCCGCGGCAACGTCCACGTGGCGAGGGCGGAGGTACGCCGGCCGAACCACTCGCGGACCCGAGGTTGCACCGAGAGGTCTCCTTGGCCGTCGTGCCGTCGTGCCGGCGACGCCGACCGCACACAGGCTACGCGGAGGGCTCGCGCGGTGGCGGGGGCACGTCGCCGGGCCCGACGAACATGACGGTGGGCCAGGAACGGTCCCGCTTGTCCTCGAGCAGGCCGAGCAGTCGACCGTCCGGATGGAACGCGGCCATCGGCCCGCCCGGTGCGCCCTCCAGCGCGGGGATCCAGCCCCCGTGCGCAACGATCCGCGCACCGAGGTCGTCGAGGTCGCGGCGGGGAAAGATCGCGGCGGCCACGTCGGGGAGCGCGACGAGTTCGATCTTGTCGGCGAGGGCTTCCAATGTGTGGGCGTGCTCGACGCCGAACGGGCCGACGGACGTGCGCCGCAGCGCGGTGAGGTGTCCCCCCACGCCGAGGTCCGCACCGAGGTCCCGGGCGAGCGCACGCACGTAGGTGCCGCTGGAACACGAGACCTCGACGTCCACGTCGAGCACTGCGTCGCCCGGACGGATCTCGCCGACCTCGAAGCGGTAGACGGTCACCGGCCGGGCGGCCAGTTCGACCTCGACGCCCTCCCGCGCGAGCTTGTACGCGCGTTTGCCGTCGACCTTGATCGCGCTGACCGTGGTGGGCACCTGCTCGATGTCCCCGGTCAGCTTCGCGACGCCCGCCCGCAGCGCATCGAGGTCGACGCCACTCGCGTCGACCTTCGCGAGTAGCTCGCCCTCGGCGTCGTCGGTGGTGGTGGACTCCCCCAGCCGAATCGTCGCCAGGTACGTCTTCTCGCGCCCGGACAGGTAGCCGAGCAGCCGCGTCGTCCGCTCGATGCCGACGAGCAGCAGTCCCGTCGCCATCGGGTCCAGCGTGCCCGCGTGCCCTACCTTTCGCGTGTTCGCGAGCCTGCGGATCCGCCCGACGACGTCGTGCGAGGACATCCCCGCCGGCTTGTCGACCAGGATCAGCCCACCGGGCCCCGGCTGGGGCTGGGGCCCGCTCACGCGACCTTCCTCCGGGACCTCGACTCGCAAGCTCGCTCGGCCCCCTCGGTCGGCCGCGTCCGCTTCGCGGGAAGTGCCGTCGGTTCGCTCGCAAGCTCGCTCACGACGTGGACTCGTCCTCTTCGTCGTCGTCCTCGGCCGGGTGGCGGTACGGGTCGGCGTCGCCCGCGTACTGCGCGCCCTCGGCCTGCTTGTGCACCTCGGCGTCCGCGGCGGCGGCCTTGGCAAGCAGGTCGTCGATGGACTTGGCCGTGTCCGGCAGGGCGTCGAGCACGAACGCGAGCGACGGGGTGTGCTTCACGCCGGTGCGCTTGCCGACCTCGGTGCGCAGCTGGCCCTTGAGGCTCTCGAGCGCCGCCGCGGTCTCGGTGCGCTCCTCGTCGGTGCCGTACACGGTGTAGAACACCGTCGCCTCGCGGAAGTCGCCGGTGAGTCGCACGTCGGTGATGGTGAGAAACCCGAGGCGCGGATCCTTCGCCCGCAGCTCGAGGTACTCGGCCACGATCACCTTGATGCGGTCGGCAAGCTTGCGCACACGGGCCTGCGCGGCTGGAGAACTCATTAATCCTCTTCTCCGTACAACTTCTGACGCACACTCAGGATCTGAATCTCAGGGTGCCCGGTAATCAACCGCTCGCAGGAGTCGAGCACGTCGCGGCAGTGCGACGCGTCCGCGGCCACCACTGCAACGCCGATGAGCGCTCGGCGGTGCAGATCCTGGTCCCCCACCTCGGCGGCGGACACGGCGTACTTGCGGATCAACTCGGCGACGATCGGGCGAACGACGCTTCGCTTCTCCTTGAGCGAGTGGACGTCCCCGAGGAGAACGTCCACGCGCAAACTGCCAACGAACACGCGCCACACCTCCCGGACAACGCGTAGCGTGCGGATAATTTGGGGGGGGTGCGGCCCACAAATAGGGCCGCAGGGCCGAGCAGGCGGGGGTGTCGGGCC
>JBQTKD010000064.1:0-51996 GCA_052386455.1 Sporichthyaceae bacterium | reverse complement strand
TGGTGGGCTGGGACACCCTGCGCGACAACCCGGCCCGTTGGCTGGGGCGGGCGACTCCGGAACTGCTGCTCGCGCTGGCCACCGCCGGTTCGGCCTCGGCTACCGCTCGCGTCGGCGCGGCGGGCCGCTTGCGGACGCTGGCCGACGACGTCGACGCGGCGAAGCGCAACGGCGGGGTCTACCAGGGAACGAGCGAGGCACGGATTGCCGCCCGGCTCGGGCCGCTGGGTCATCCGCCGGGCAGCCCGGCCGCACGCGGGGCCGCCGGGCAGCTGAGGCCGCCCTACGGCACCCCGGACCACTGGGTGGCGATCACCCTGCGGCCGGGCCAGCGCATCGCGGTCTACCGCGGCATGGCCTTTCCGGTCGACGGGGCGTTGACTCGCTCCGCGCGGGACCTGTTCGCCGAACACCAGCAGTTCGCAGTGCGCAGACGCGGACCGGACGGGGAGGTGGCCCAGCCCCTGTTTCCCGAGGAGATCGAGATCTTCAAGGTCAACGGGGAGATCGAGGCCGCAGCGGCGCGGGCGTCGGCCAACCCGCAGTTCGGGCCCGGCGGCGGCACCAACCTCGCCTTAGACCTGGATTCCCCGCAGCTGGAGCGGGTCGAGACGCATCGCTTCGACCGGGGCACGCTGGAATCGCGGATCGAGGATCCGGAGTACAAGGCGATCGACGAGACTCTGCCGGACCGGGCGCTGGACCCAGACCGGGAGGGGCGCTGGGCCGCCGCGCACGCCGGCGCCGAGGAGGCCGGGGAGTCTACGGCCGGCGCGGTGGCGACCGCGGCGGTCGCGAGCATGGACCAACCCGAGCAGCCGGCCCCGGCCGGGCAACGCGACCAGCAGGGAGTGCGATGAACGACGTCGAGGACCACCGCGAGGAGTTGCCCGCCCCAAACCGAAAGTTCGGCTACCGGCACATGATCCCGATCGTGCAGTTGCTCATGCGGCGCGGGCACCTGCCGATCGGAGACTGGGACAGGTACGGGTTCGTCGGCGGTCAGGGACTGACGAAGTGTCACCTGACGCATCCGTTGACCGAGGCGGACTGGGCCGCTGTCGTCGAGCGGTTCGTCATTCCGGAGAACATCGTCTGGTGGAACAACGCGATCCGCGACCAGGTGAACGAGGTCCAGATCCAGGGCGACCGGCTGATTCTCGACGTCGAGGGCGAGGTGCCCATCGAGGAGTGGGCGGCCCGCCAGGACTGGTCCGGCCTTCCGCCCCACTGAACGGGCGGCCGGCGCGGTGGCGACCGCGGCGATCGCGAGCACGGACGAACCCGCCCGGCCGGCCCCGACCGGGCGACCCGACGAGCAGGGAGTGGGATGAACGACGTCCGGGACCACCGCGAGGAGTTGTCCGCACCGAATCGAAAGTTCGGCTACCGGCACATGATCCCGATCGTGCAGTTGCTCATGCGGCGGGGGCACCTGCCGATCGGTAGCTGGGACAGGTACGGCTTCGTCCCCGGTGGAAGCCTGATCACGTGTCACCTGACGTACCCGCTGACCGAGGACGACTGGGCCGCAGTCGTCGAGCGGTTCGTGATCCCGGAGAACATCATCTGGTGGAACAACGTGATCCGCGATCAGGTGAACCGGCTCCAGATCCAGGGCGACCGGCTGATCCTCGACGTCGAGGGCGAGGTGCCCATCGAGGAGTGGGCGGCCCGCCAGGACTGGTCAGGCCTCCCGCCGCACTGAGGTGGGCGCGGCGATGGCCGCTTGATATCGGGGTCTGCGGTGACGACGACGGCCCCGGCTGCCCGTGCCCGCCGGGTGTAAACGGCGGTCGATGGGACGCTCCGCGGGAACTTTGCACTGTGGCCGGTATGTCCGATGCGCCGGACTCGCAGGCCAAGATCGGCTGGCAGGGCCCTGAGTCCAATCACTCGTACCGCCGTGCGCGACGACCCTGGAATCGCTGACAGATTCACGATTCCTGGGGAGGACATCGCATGGGGGAGACTCGCTCGACAACGGTGCGGCGGCTGGCAGGCGGAGCGGTGCTGACGTCGATCGCCGCGGTGGCCACCATGGCCACCGGCCCGGCGGCCGTCGCGGCCTCGGGGTTCCCGGAGGACCGTCCGCAGGTGATCGGCCACCGGGGCGGCTACGACACCCCGGGCACCGAGAACTCGGTCGGAGCGCTGCGCCACGCGCTGCGTTCCGGAGCGGACGCCGTCGAGTTCGACGTGCGATGGACCAAGGACGACAAGGCCGTTGTCATGCACGACTCGACGATGAACCGCACGAGCAACTGCAGCGGCACCGTCGAGAAGATGACCTACGACGCCGTCCGAAAGTGCAAGCTCGACGACGGCTCGCGCGTACCCAACCTCTACGAGGCGCTGATGGTCGTGCGGGACTACCCGAACGCGCACGCCTACGTGCACCCAAAGGGTCTGTACACCAAGGCTCAGGCCGGGCGAATGATGCACGCGCTCAACAAGTACGGGCTGAACAACAAGCAGCGCGCCACCGTCATCCAGACGAGTCGCGACCAACTCTGGACGGCGAAGAAGTACGGGTTCAAGGGCCGCCGCGGGCTGCTGTTCAGCAGTTCGTCGGGTTGGTCGGCCGGCTTCGACACCCTGCTGCCCTACGACACTCCCGTCACCCGAGACCTCGTGCGCAAGGCGCAGGCCCGAGGCAAGGAGGTCGTGGTCGTCGAGGGTCACCCGACGGCGGTGGGCGGCGTCCTCGGCCTCGAGCTGGACGGGTACATGGCCAACGCCCTGGAGAAGGCGCTCGCGACGCTTCTCGAGGCGCTGCAGGACGTCGAGAAGCAGTTGGCCGATCTGGGCTAGGAAGTCCGATGCGGGCGAGCCCTGCGATGCCGGTTAAACGAACAGGCCGCCCGGGACGGACTTCACGGGCGGCCTGTTTCTACCCGGATTATCGAACGAGTGCGCCTTCTGTTACTGCGTGGCAACTCACAGGGGGACACTTCCTGCGAGTTGACTTAATCGTGTCCGATCGCTGCTAACGCCGAGAACGGGCCTGCCTGTCGACCTATGCTGGCGTCGTGGGTCGCGCCCGGCTCTGGTGGGTGGCTGCCGCCTGCTCGCTCGCGGTCTTGAGCGGCTGCGGCGGGGCCCAGGCGGGCCCGCCGCCCGAGCTACCCCCGGATCTGCTGCCGGCGCTGACCGGACAGGTCGGCTGTGGAACGCAGCCGATCGTGATGGTCCGTCAGTACCGCTACGACTTCGACGCCGACGGCGTCGAGGACGCGCTCGCCGCCGTGCGCTGCGACACCGGCGCGGGCAGCCCGCCGTCGACGGTCTTTGCGATCAAGGCGACGCCGGCCGGCGCGCAGATCGTCGGAAAACTCCTGGACGCCGCCGCGGGCGAGGTGGTCACCGAGGTGTCCGGCCAAGGTCCCGAGGCCGTCGTCTCGGGCTTCGCGTTCTCGCCGACGGCGCCGCGCTGCTGCCCGGACCTGGAGGTGGTGCACCGGTACCGGTGGACCGGCCAGGCCTTCGACGCCGGCGTCCGCACGGCGACCCCACTGCCCTCCGCGGACCCCTCCGACGAACTCCCCGATGACCTAAGCGAGGAGGACGGGGCAGAGTAGGCGCATGCTGCTGAGCGCCGAACACTCCGAGTACCGCACAGTCGTGGCGGACTTCGTCGACCGCGAGATCGTCCCCCACGCCATGGCCTGGGAAGAGGCCGGGGAGACGCCGCGAAGCATCGTCGGCAAGCTCGCCGGGCTCGGGGCCCTGGGCATGACGATTCCCGAGGAGTACGGCGGCAGCGGCGGGGACCACTTGTTCTACGCGCTGCTGATGGAGGAACTCGGCCGCGGGGACTCCGGCGCGCGCGGGATCGTGTCGGTGAGCCTGGGCCTGGTCGGCAAGACCATCGCCAAGCACGGCAACGACGAGCAGAAGGCGCAGTGGCTGCCGCGCATCTGCTCCGGCGAATCCCTGGCCTGCTTCGGGCTCACCGAGCCAGACAGCGGCTCGGACCCGTCCGCGCTGCGGACTCGTGCGGTCCGCGAGGGCGACGAGTGGGTGCTGTCCGGCGAGAAGGTCTTCATCACCAACGGCACGTGGGCCGATCTGTGCCTCGTCTTCGCCCGCACCGGCGGGCCCGGCGCCAAGGGCATCACCGCGTTCCTCGTCCCGATGGATTCACCGGGGTTCTCTTCGGCCCCCGTTCGGGGGAAATTGGGCCTGCGCGCCCAGTCCACGGGCAACCTGCACCTCGATTCGGTTCGGGTGCCGGACTCCGCGCGCCTGGGGGAGGAGGGCAAAGGCTTCCGCATCGCGATGTCGGCGCTCGACGCCGGGCGGGTGTCGGTGGCCGCGTCGTGCGTCGGGCTCGCGCGGGCCTCGCTCGAGGCGGCGACCGAGTACGCCAAGTCCCGCGAGCAGTTCGGGAAGACCATCGCCGGCTTTCAGTTGGTGCAGGAACTCCTCGCCGACATCGACGTCGAGACCGAGGCCGCCCGCGCGCTGACCTGGCGCGCCGCCGCGTTGGCCGATGCCCACTCGCCCGACGCGGGCCTGGCGGCCTCGCGGGCGAAGCTGTTCGCCTCCGAGGTGGCGCTGCGCGCCGCTTCCAACGGACTGCAGGTGTTCGGCGGTGCCGGCTACGTCGAAAACCAGCCGATCGCGAAGTATCTGCGGGACGCGCGCGCGATGACCCTCTACGAGGGAACTACTCAGATTCAGAAGCTCATCATCGGGCGCGCCCTGACGGGGATCAGCGCGTTCGTTTAGGCGGTTACCCCTCGGTAAGCTACGCTCCAGTAGCCGAAATCACATCGGCTAGGCAACGCCAGAAACAGGCGTCACAGGAGAGCACAGGGGGCTCAGTGGGTAGGTTCGGAGAGCGCGTCGTCGTCATTACGGGCGCGGCTCAGGGCATTGGCGCTGCCACCGCTCGCCGCTTCGCGGCCGAGGGCGCGCGCGTCGCCGTCGTCGACCTTTCCGAAGAGCGAGGCGCGGGCACCGTCGAGGAGATCACCTCGGCCGGCGGCACCGCGATCGCGATCGGTGCGGACGTCTCGAAGTCGGACTCGGTCAACGCCGCGGTCGAGCGTGTGGTCGAGGAACTCGGCGGCATTCACGTTCTCGTGAACAACGCCGGCGTCACCAAGGACAACATGCTCTTCAAGATGACCGAAGAGGACTGGGACGTCTGCGTCGACATCAGCCTCAAGGGCTCGTTCCTGATGGCCAAGGCCGCGCAGGCCCACATGGTCCAGCAGAAGTACGGCAAGATCGTCAACCTCTCGAGCATCTCCGCGCTCGGCATCCGCGGCCAGACCAACTACTCGGCCGCCAAGGCCGGCATCCAGGGTCTGACCGCCACCATGGCGATCGAACTCGGCCCGTTCAACATCAACGTCAACGCCGTCGCCCCCGGCTTCGTGCAGACGCCGATGACCGAGGCCACCGCCGGCCGCATGGGCATCACCGTCGAGGAGTTCATCGAGGGTGCGGCCAAGACCCACCCGCTGCGTCGCGTCGCCCAGCCCGAGGACATCGCCGCGGTGATCGCGTTCCTCTCCTCCGAGGACGCCCGCCACGTCACCGGCCAGACCATCTACGTCAACGGCGGCAAGTTCACCGTCTGAGTCTGCGGCGCCAGCCGGGCGCCTCGCTGCGTTGTCGTCGGCGGCAGCTACTCCGTAGCGGCCACCTCCTCCGCCTTGCGATGCATCCCGGCTGATCACCGCAGACGGGCTTCTACCGCGCCGCGCGCCTCCTGGCTCGCGGCGCGGCGTCCTTTTCCACCGCCGACCCCACCGCCCACCCCACCTGCCCGGCGCTTCACTCGTTCCAGTGCCGCTTCACTCGCCGTAGAGCGCCGTTTCTGGCGAGTAGGGCGTTACTGCGACGAGTGAAGCGAGCCCGAGACGCGTGGCGGGTGGCCGACTCGGCGAGACGACGGGAGACTGCGTTGTATGGACAGCGCGGAGTGGGACGCCAGGTATCAGGCCGAGCCGCTGCTCTGGGGCATGGAGCCGAACCAGTTCGTGCACGACCGGCTCTTCTCTGTCGAACCCGGCGTGGCGGTGGACCTTGCCTGCGGCAACGGGCGCAACGCCGTGTGGCTCGCCGGGTGCGGCTGGAAGGTCACCGGCGTCGACATCTCCGGCGTCGCGCTCGGGCAGGCCGCGCAGCGCGCCGAGCAGGTGGGCGTCGAGGTCGACTGGGTGCAGGCGGACGCGCGGACGTGGTCCCCGCCCGGCCCGGTAGACCTGATGCTCGTCGCCTACCTGCACCTCCCGGTGCCCGAGTTGATCCAGGTGCTCGCTCGCGCCGGCGAGCTGCTGACCCCCGAGGGGCGGCTGCTCTACGTCGGCCACTCCCGCACCAACTTCACGAGGGGCTTCGGCGGGCCGTCGGACCCGGCGGTGCTCATCGAGATCGCCGAACTGGCCGAGGCCGCGCAGACGCTGCGGGTTCGCGAACTGGCGCACGTGCTACGCGACACCGAGGCGGGCCCGGCCGTCGACATCGTCCTCGACGCCTCGCCATGGCACGCCGGCGAACTCGTCGAGGGCAGCCGTGCGTCCGGCGGGGAATGGCGCACCAAGCTCGGCGACGCCCACCCCGGCGTCACCAAGGCCGGCGGCCGATGAGTCGGGGGACGCTGATCGTCACCGGCGGGGGGCGGGGGATCGGTGCCGCCACCGCGGTGCGCGCCGCCGCCGACGGATGGGACGTCGTGCTCGCGTTCCTGCGCAACCGCGCCGCGGCCGAGGCCGTGGCCGCCGACTGCCGCGAGCACGGGGTGCGGACCGACGTGCTCTGCGCCGACGTCGCCACCGAGATGGACGTGCTCGACCTGTTCGAACAGGCGCAGAAGCTCGGTCCCGTCAAGGGTTTGGTCAACAACGCCGGCGTGATCACCCCGCTCGGACCCGTCGCGGACTTCGAGTCCGAAGACCTCGAGAACGTCTTCTCCGTCAACGTGTTCGGCGCGTTCTACTGCGCCCGCGAGGCGGTCCGGCTCATGCAGGAGGGTGGCGGCGGCTCGATCGTGAACGTGTCCTCGCGCGCCGCTGTCCTCGGCGGATCGGGCCGCTACGTCGGCTATGCCGCGTCGAAGGCCGCGGTGGACGCGATGACCATCGGCCTGGCCGCCGAGGTCGCCGGGTCCGGCATCCGCGTCAACGCCGTGCGCCCCGGCGTCGTCGACACCGCCATCCACCCCGGCGACCCGAACTGGGCCACGGCCGGGATCCCGCTGGGGCGCCTCGGGACCCCCGCCGAGATCGCCGAAGCCATCGTGTGGCTCCTCTCGCCGGCGGCGTCGTATGTCACCGGCACCATCCTCGACGTCTCCGGCGGCCGCTGACCCTTACCTGAACATCCCCGATAGTGCAGTTGAGGCACGCTTTCGAGCTCGAAAGCGTGCCTGGAGTGCACTATCGGCGGAGATGGAGGGGAGCTAACCCAGCGTGAGTTGTTCGGCGGGGGCGGCGGTGCGGCGTTCCAGCGCCAGCAGGTACTGCTTGCGTTCCAGCCCCCCGCCGTAGCCGGTCAGCGAGCCGCCGGAGCCGATGACGCGGTGGCACGGGACGACGATCGAGATCGGGTTCTTGCCGTTGGCCAGGCCGACCGCGCGGGACGCGGTGGGTTGGCCGATGTGGCGGGCGAGTTCGCCATAGGACCACGTTTCGCCGTAGGGGATCTCGAGCAGCGCGGCCCACACCGTGCGTTGGAACGGTGTGCCGATGCTGGTGTCCAACGGGAGGTCGAACACCGTGCGGGTGCCGGCGAAGTACTCGGCGAGCTGCACGGCCGTCTTTGCGAGGACGGGGTGCTCGGGCTCGGGCGGGCCGAAGGCCTCGGGCTGCGGGGCGTGCCGATGCTCGGTCATGTAGAGCGCGCAGAGTACGTCCCGGTCGGCGACCAGCGTGATCGCGCCGAGGGGTGAGTCCACGACGGCGTGACAGCGGTCTCCGGCTTCGGTGAACAACACCACGATCTCCTCTAGACGGCTTCGGCGGGCAGAAGATTGACGGGGTGGGTGCCGGTGGCCCACAGGTACTGCACGGCGTAGGACCGCCACGGCGACCAGGCCGCGGACCGGGCCAGCAGAGCGGCGGGCCGGTCGGGCAGGCCGAGGGCGATCGCTGCCTGACGGACCCCCAGATCCGTTGCAGGGAAGGCATCCGGGTCTCCAAGAGCTCGCATAGCCACGACCTCGACGGTCCAGGGGCCGATGCCGGGCAACGCCCCCAAGGCGGCGCGGGCCTCGGCCGGATCGGCGCCCGGGCCGAGATCGAGGCCGCCCTCGGTCAGCGCGTGCAACAGCCCGGCGAGCGTCGCGCGCCGCGACGCGGGCATCGCCAGCGACGGAGGTGCGCCCAGGAGAGCCTCCGGCGTCGGGAACAGGTATGTCAGCCCACCTGCCGGGTCCCCGATGGGCTCGCCGTACGCGAGCACCAGACGCCCGGCGTGCGTGCGGGCGGCGGCGGTGGACACCTGCTGCCCGAGCACCGCACGGACCGCGAACTCCGGCCCGTCGGCGCTGCGCGGCACACGGCGTCCCGGCGCCTTCGCCACCTCGGCCTGCAGCGCCGGATCCTCTTCGAGCACGTCGGCGACGGCGTGCGGATCCGCGTCGAGATCGAGCATTCGCCGGCAGCGCGCGATCGCCGGGCCGAGGTCTCGCAGATCGGCCAACCACAGGCGCGTGGCCACGTGCCGCTCGTCCGGGGCGGGCGGCCGCAGTGCGACGATCCCGGCGCCGTGCGGGAGTCGCAGCGTCCGCCGGTACGTGCCGTCCCGCCACTCCTCGACGCCCGGCACCGCCGTGGCGGCCAGATGTCCGAACAGGTTGCTCGGGTCGAGGGGTCGCCGGAACGCCAGGCGAACGTCGATCGCGCCGCCCGGGCCGTCCACCGCACCCGATGGCCCGCACCCGAGCTCGACGGCTCCGCCGGGGTGTGCGTGGCCGGGACTGCCTGCAGGAGGCGTGCGTCCATCGCCGTGGCCGCGACCCACGCGCGTGCTTGCGCCACCGCGGGCGCGCCGGCCGGATGCGGCTTCCCGGAGCTGCGTGGGGGAGCATGCGAAGACCTCGGACACCGTCGTGTTGAAGGCGCGGATGCTCGCGAAGCCGGCGGCCGTCGCGACGTCGGTCATCGGCAGATCGGTGGTCTCGATCAGCAGCCGCGCGGTCTGCGCACGAGATGCCCTGGCGATGGCCAGCGGTCCCGCGCCGAGCTCCTCGTGCACCAAGCGCTGCACCTGCCGGACGCTGTACCCGAGGGCCGCTGCGAGGGCCGGAACGCCGCCGCGGTCGAGGATTCCGTCCGAGATGAGCCGGACGGCCCGGGCCACGACGTCGGCCCGCACGTCCCACTCCGGCGACCCGGGGCTCGCGTCCGGGCGGCACCGCTTGCAGGCCCGGTACCCCGCCTGCTGCGCCGCGGCGGCACTCGGGTGAAAGGTCATGTTGACGGTCTTCGGCGTCATCGCCGGACACGACGGGCGGCAGTAGATCTTCGTCGTGCGGACCCCGACGTAGAACCAGCCGTCGAAGCGCGGATCCCGTGCCTGGACGGCGCGCAGGCAAGCCTCTGTCTGTTCGTGCATTCCCCCACCCTGCCCTCCCGGCCGGCAGATCGCTAGCCGAAAAACGACACGTACCCATGAGGCCTCGACACCCTCATCTTCTGTACCGTTTCGCGCCCTAGAACTCGTCGCGTAGGGCGCGAAACGGTACGGAAGATGCGTGTCAGGGGGCGAGGAGGTCGGGGGTCAAGTCAAGGATGGTGGGGGCGCCGCAGAGGGCCATGGCGCGGGCGAGTTCGTCTCGCAGCGAGTTCAGCACCGCTTCGACACCGGCGGCTCCGCCGGTCGCCAAGCCCCACAGGACGGGTCTACCGACGAGCACGGCGCGGGCGCCCATCGCGAGGGCCTTCAGGACGTCGGTGCCGGCGCGGATTCCGCCGTCGACGTAGACCTCGGCCCGCGAACCGATCGCGGCGACGACCTCGGGCAGGGCGTCGGCGCCGGCGATGGCGCCGTCGAGCTGGCGGCCGCCGTGGTTGGACACGATCACGCCCGCGGCGCCGGCCTCGATACAGGCAACGGCGTCGTCGGCCCGCAGGACGCCCTTCACCAGCACCGGCAGCGGCGAGGCGGAGACGAGCCACGCGACGTCGTCGAAGGTCATGGCCGCGGTGAAGTCGGTGAGCACGTGTTGGGCCAGGGCCGAGCCGCCGTCGGGCATCTCGGGATGCGACAGGCCGAGGTTCGCCACCGTCATACCCGGCGGAAGAGTGAAGCCGTTGCGTTCGTCGCGGCGCCGGTGCCCGGCCACCGGCAGGTCGACGGTCAGGACCAGCGCCCGGTACCCGGCGGCCACCGCCCGCTCCACCAGTTCGACGGTGGCGCCGCGGTCGCGCTGCAGATAGATCTGCATCCACCGCGGCGACTCCGGCGCTGCCGCGGCCACGTCCTCGAGCCGCACGGTCGCCAACGTCGAAACCACCAAGAGCGTCCCGGCGGCCGCAGTGCCGCGGGCGTTCGCCGGCTCGCCCTCGTCGCACGCGAGGCGTTGGTACGCCGTGGGCGCCACAAGGATCGGCATCGACACCGGAGTACCCAGCACGGTGGTCGAGGTGTCGACCACCGACACGTCGCGCAACACCCGCGGCCGCAGCCGGATGCGTCGCCAGGCCGCGACGTTGTCGGCCAGCGTGAGCTCGTCGTCCGACCCGCCCGCGAAGTAGTCGTACGCCAGCGGGCTCAGCCGCTCCCGCGCCGTCGCTTCCAACGCGTCGAGGTCCACGGGGGTCAGTATCTCCAAGGCGTCCGAACGATCGTGACGCCCGCATCACTGCGGTTCGGACGCTCCCGGATGCCGTGGGTCCATGGGCCCGCGAGAACGACGAAGCCCCCGACCCTGGCAGAGGTCGGGGGCTCCGTGGAGAGCGCTCAGCGGGTGTTCCCTGCGGTCAACACGCCTCAATCGCCTCGGGATCGGGAGAGCCACTCGCAAGCTCGTGAACGGCTCTCCCGCTCCGCTCGGCTCAATCGCGTGTGTGGATCACAAACTTGTCCGGGTCCGGCGCCCAGCCGTTGGGCGAACCGTCGGGCTTCGAGACCGTGTTGGAGCCGGTGTACTTGTACATGAACTCCCGGCCCTGGCCCATGTCCTTGGCCCACGTCTGGTTGCCGAAGTTGCCGCCCCGTTCGGCCGGCGTGTACGAGAAGCGCTGGTCCAGGGAGGCGTCGGTCTTCCAGACCGTGCCGTTGCCGAGCGCCGCGAGCAGTCGCTCGCGGGTCAGGTTCGGGCCGACCTGCTTGGCCGCCTGAGCGAACAGGTTCATGCCCACGTAGGCGGCCTGCACGATGTGGTGGTTCATGCCGGAGTTCCCGCGGGCGTACTTGGCCATGACGGACATGAACTCCGGGCCCCACAGCTTGTACGTGGTGTTGTTCCAGTACCGACCGGCCGGCCAGTCGCCGATGAACGAGCCCAGGGCCTCGGCCACGAGGTGGTTTCCGCTGACGCCGCGCGGCGGGTAGTAGTTCTGCTGGCGGGACTCGACCATGAACTTGATCAGCGTCGCCGCGTTCACCACGTAGTGCACGATGTGCTCCGGATTCGCCGCGCGCATCGCCAGAACCTGCGAGGACATCGACGTCTCGGAGATGGCGACGTCGACCTTCTTCACCAGCTTCGCGCCCGACGCGTCCAGGATGGTCTGCACCTGCTTGCAGGCCAGTTGCATCTCGGGACTGGTCAGGCACAGCAGGCCGTAGGTCTTCGGCTTGATGACGTCGCGGACCCAGTTCGCGCCGGCCATGGCCTCGTGGATCATCGACATGTGGGTGGGGAACATGTACGGGTCCTGCCACTCCGTCTGCGAGTAGGCCCAGGAGCCGACGTAGGGAAGCTTCGCCTGCGCCAGGTCGTCGTGCAGCGACGCGCTCGCCCAGTCGATCGAGCTGACCAGCGAGAAGATCTTGTCCTGGTTGACCAGCTTCTTCAGGCACGCCTTGGCGCGGGACACCTCACCGGGACCGTCGTCGCAGTCGACGAGCTTGAGCCGGCGCCCGAGGATGCCGCCGCGTTCGTTGATCGAGGTGATCGTCGCGAGATTCGCGCGGACGACCGGCTTCACGACGAAGGCGGACAGCGCCATGCCGTGCATGGAGATCGAGCCCAGCTTGATCGAGTCGCGGGTGACGCCGGTGTCGGTCGCGCCGCCGGTCTCCTCGAAGCGGCTCTTGCTCTGCGCCCGCGCCTCGGGAGACGCGGCGGGCTTGGCCTCGCCGTTCTCGCGGATCGCGGTCACGCCGGAGCTCTGCTTGACCGGGTTCACCTTCGCGGTCTCGGCACGGCGGGAGTCGGCGTCCTTCAGCGCCGCGCGCAGCGCCTTGCGGGCGAGGGTGTCGAGCTTTGGGTCCTTCTTGGGTTCGGCCTGGGCCGACAGGTACGCCGCCACGGCTTCGACGAGCTTGGCGGTGCTGTCCGCGGTGCTCGCCTCGGCCATCGGCGCGGGCGCCGGGGCGGCTACGGGTGCGGCGCCGGAGGAACCGCAGGCGCTGATCACCAGCGCTAGTCCTACTGCGACCGGTACTGCCGCCACGGTCTTTCGACCCGATCGGATTCGCGTCATGGGGCCATGCCTCTCGCTCGATCCATGTCGATCTTGGCGAGTAGACCAGCGCCCGCCGCCCGATCGGGGGAGGCGAGACGGCGAGCCGTGCTAATGGTGATGCTGATGTGACAAAGCCCCGACGTTTCCGTCGGGGCCCTGTCGAACCTCGCGGAGGGAACTACCTGTCGGTGTTGATCACGAACCGCGTCGGGTCGGGCCGCCAACCCGACGGGGATCCGTCCGGGTTGGAGACCGTGTTGGCGCCGTTGTACTGGTACATGAACTCCCGGCCCTGGGCCATGTCCTTGTCCCACGACTGGTTCTCGTAGGTGCCGCCGCGCTCGGCCGCGGTGTAGCTGAACTTCTGGTCGAGCGAGGAGTCGGTCGACCAGGTGGCTCCGTTGCCCAGCGCCGCCATGAGGCGCTCGCGGGTCAGGTTCGGGCCGACCTGGCGGGCGGCCTGGGCGAACAGGTTCACCCCGACGTACCCGGCCTGGACGATGTGGTGGAACGAGCCGCGGCTGGAGCGGGCGTACGCGTTCATGGTGGCCATGAACTCGGCGCCCCACAGCTTGTACGTCGTGTTGGTCCAGTACCGCCCGACCGGCCAGTCGCCGATCAGCGAGCCGGCGACCTCCGACGCGACGTGGTTGCCGCTGATGCCCATCGGCGGGTAGTAGCCCTGCTGGGCCGACTCGACGAGGAACTTCACGATCGTCGCCGGGTTGATCACGTAGTGGACGATGTGGTCCGGGTTCGCGGCGCGCATGCCGAGCACGTACCCGGACATCGACGTCTCGGAGATCGGCACGTCGGATTTCTTCACGAGCTTCGCCCCGGAACCGTCGAGGATCTTCTGCACCTGGTTGCAGGCCAGTTGCATCTCGGGGCTGGTCAGGCAGATCAGCCCGTACGTCTTCGGCTTGATCACCGTGCGCACCCAGTGGGCGCCGGCCATCGCCTCGTGGATCATCGACATGTGGGTCGGGAACATGTACGGGTCCTGCCACTCGGTCTGCGAGTAGGCCCAGGCCCCGACCAGCGGAAGCTTGTACCGCTCGAGGTCGTCGTGGATCGAGGCCGAGCCCCAACTGCCGACGGTCATCAGGCTGAAGATCTTGTCCTGGTTGACGAGCTTCTTCAGGCAGGACTTGGTGCGGGAGACCTCGCCGGGGCCGTCGTCGCAGTCGATCATCTGGATGCGCCGGCCGAGGACGCCGCCGCGGTCGTTGATCGCGGTGATCGCGGCCCGCTGGCCGGCGATCTGCGGTGCCGTGGTCAGGCGGGCCAGCGCCATGCCGTGCATCATGATCGTGCCGGTCTTGATGGAGTCCTTCGTGATGCCGGTGTCGGTGGAGCCACCGGAGGCCTCGGCCCGGGCGTCGCTCTCGCGCCGCTTGGTCGCGTCTTCTTGCAGGCCGCCGCCGGAGGAGCGCACCGCGGACGGACTGGCGGAGACGGTCGGCGTCTTTCTGTCCAGCGACTTGGCGGCCATGGCCTCGGACGTCGGGTTGGCCTTGCGCGCGGCCTCGACCGCGGCGATCGCCTTCTCCAGTGCGGGCCGCGCCAAGTCGTCCTCGGCGAAGTCCTTCCGCTTGTTCTGCGAGTCCAGGTACTTCACGACGGCGTCGACGAGCTTCCTGGTGCTCTCGTCCGGCGCCGCCGGTGCCGGGGCGGGGGCCGGCGGAGCTGCCACCGGGGTGGCGCCCGAGCCGCAGGCGCCAACCAGCAGAGCCAGGCCGACGCCCAGTGGAATGGCGGCTACCGCTTGTCGGCGGGAACGAAACGACCTCATCGAATGGTGCCTTTCTCGCGCTGGTCCGCCCGAGTAGACCACCGCGTCAGGTCGATTCCCGGGAGCGCGAACGGCGCGGCGCATGCCCCATGCGCCTCGAAAACATCACAGACCCCACCCGTTTGGCCGCGAGCCGTGCGGCGGCTACCTCGCGGCTGCGCCGCTGCGAGTGGCTCGAATGGTGGCGTTGAGCGCCTTCAGCCGTTTCGCGGTGGCGGCGTGCTGGGTGCGCAGCTTCTTCTCCCCCGCCGCCGAACCGCGGTAGCTCGCCACCTGCTGGTCGAGCCGGCCGAGCTTGCGCGCGACCTTCTGCGCGGAGGCCTCCAGCGCGATCAGCGGGTCCTTGACCCGTAGGGCGGGGCGCTCGACGCTCGTCGGCTGCGCCGGGGCGTCGTCGCCGCCGGCCGCCGTCACCGCGATGACCGGTGCCGCGATGCCCAGCACCGCGGCACCGACGCCGGCGGCGAGCATCCGCGGCGCGACCCGCACGGGAACAGGCGCGGACACCTCCGCGACCAGATGCGGGTCCAACGGACACTTGGCCGCCAGTGCCAGGGCCGTCTCCGGATCGGCCACGCCGGCCGCGCGTAGAACGGCCCGCGTCTCGGCCGTGTCGAGACCCTCGAGGTGCACCAGCAGGTACGCGGCCCGGGCGGCCGGGATCAGCGCACCCAGGTGGTACTCGCTCTCCCCGACCGGGTGCCCGACCTGACGCGACGGCCGTGGCAACCGGGCCAAGACCGGGATCCCGGTCCGCCCGCTGCCGGCGCGCAGAACTTCCGCCGCCAGTGCGATCCGGACGGCCGCCGGCTCGCTCGAGCCGGCGAGCGCCTTGTCGACGGCGGCGTAGGCCAAGCCCGCTCGGCGGCGCCTGCCCAGGGAAGGTGCGAGCAGCAGGTAGGCGAAGCGGCGCAGCCGGTCGCGCTCGGTGCTGGGCACGTCGATGGACACGTCGAACCCTCCCGTCTGCAGCGCCAGGCACGCAACCTACCGGGAATGGCCCCTACCCGACAGGTCAGCCCTTGAGCAGAGATCGGGCGATCACTACCCGCTGAATCTGGTTGGTGCCCTCGTAGATCTGGGTGATCTTGGCGTCGCGCATCATGCGCTCCACCGGGTAGTCCTTGACGTACCCGTAGCCGCCGAGCAGCTGCACCGCGTCGGTGGTGATCTTCATGGCGACGTCGGAGGCGAAGGCCTTGGCGGCGGCGCCGAAGAAGGTCAGGTCCTTGTCCTCGCGCTCGGACCGGCACGCGGCGGCGTAGACGAGCTGGCGCGCGGCCTCGAGCTGCATGGCCATGTCCGCGACCATGAACTGCAGGCCCTGGAACTCGGCGATGGGCTTGCCGAACTGCTTGCGCTCCTTCATGTACCCGATGGCGAAGTCCAGCGCACCCTGAGCAACCCCGATCGCCTGGGCGCCGATCGTGACGCGGGTGTGGTCCAAGACGCGCATCGCGGTGGTGAAGCCGGTGCCGACCTCGCCGATGATCCGGTCGCCCGGGAGGCGGACGTCGTCGAAGGAGACGGTGCGGGTGGGCGAGCCCTTGATGCCGAGCTTGCGCTCCGGGGCGCCGAAGGACACGCCGTTGTCGTTCTTCTCGACGACGAACGCGCTGATGCCGCCGCGGGTGCCCTTCTCCGGGTCGGTGACGGCGAAGACCGTGTACCACTCGGACTCGCCGGCATTCGTGATCCAGCACTTGGAGCCGTTGAGGATCCAGCCGTCTCCGTCGGCCACGGCCTTGGTCTTCATGCCGCCGGCGTCCGATCCCGCCTCCGGCTCGGACAGGCAGTAGCTGAACATGCCCTCGTTGCGGGCCAGGGCACCGAGGTACTTGTGCTTGAGCTCCTCGGAGCCCGAGAGCATCAGCGGCATCGAGCCGAGCTTGTTCACGCCGGGGATGAGCGAGGAGGACATGCAGACGCGGGCGACCTCTTCGACGACGATCACGGTCGCGAGCGCGTCCGCGCCCTCGCCGCCGTACGCCTCGGGGACGTGCGGGGCCGCGAACCCGGCGGCGCGCAGGGCGTCCTGCGCCTCCTTCGGGAAGCGGGCCTGCTCGTCGACGTCGTGGGCGTGCGGGGCGATCTGCTCCTCGGCGATCGACCGGATGGCCGCCCGCAGGTCCTTGTAGTCCTGGGGAAGCTCGTAGAGATCGAAGTCCTTGTTGCCGCCCATGCCCAGCTCCCTGCCGTCTGTCCGCTAAGTTACTCGCCGGTAGCCATTATGTCCGATCTATGCGTACGTGTGGAAGCCCCGCCCGCTCTTCTTTCCGAGCAGGCCCGCGTCGACCATGCGGAGCAGGAGCGGGGGCGCGAAGTACAGGGGCTCCTTGAACTCCTGGTACATCGAGTCCGCGATGTGCTTGATGGTGTCCAGGCCGATCAGGTCGGCCAGGTGCAGCGGGCCCATCGGGTGCGCGCAGCCCAGGACCATGCCGTTGTCGATGTCGGTCGCCGAGGCGAAGCCGGAGTCCATCATGCGGATCGCGGAGAGGATGTAGGGGATCAGCAGGGCGTTGACGATGAAGCCCGCGCGGTCCTGGGACCGGATCACCTGCTTCTTGAGAATGTCCTCGGCGAAGGCCGCCGAGCGCACCGCGGTGGTCGGTTCGGTGAGCAGCGACGTGACCAGCTCGACGAGCTTGAGCACCGGCACCGGGTTGAAGAAGTGGATGCCGATGACCATCTCGGGGCGGCTGGTGGCCATGCCCAGCTTCATGATCGGGATGGAGGAGGTGTTCGACGCGAGGATCGCGTCCCGGTTGCGCACCACCTTGTCCAGCGAGGCGAAAATGTCGAGTTTGATCTGCTCGATCTCGGCGACGGCCTCCACGGCGAGGTCGACGTCGGCGAAGTCGCCGATGTCGTCGGTGAAGGTCAGCCGCGCGAGGGTGGCCTCGTAGGCGTCGCCGTCGAGCTTGCCCTTGGACAGCGCGCGGTCCAGCGAGCCGACGATCCGCTTGCGGCCGGACGCCAGGGCGTCGGGGTTGGCCTCGGTGACGATGACGTCCAGCCCCGCGCGGGCGCAGACCTCGGCGATGCCCGAGCCCATGAGGCCACAGCCGACGATGCCGACCGTGCGAATTTCAGTCATACGACCTTCCTCCAGGACCTCGACTCGCAAGCTCGCTCGGCCCCTTCGGTCGGCCGTATCCGCTTCGCGGGAAGTGACATTGATTCGCTCGCAAGCTCGCTCATACGTTCCTCCGGTACTGGCCGCCGACCTCGAAGAAGGCCTCGGTGATCTGGCCGAGCGAACAGACTCGCGCGGCGTCCATGAGCACCGCGAAGACATTGTCTCCATTGATGGCCGCCTGCTGAAGGTCGCGAATCGCGCGCTGTGCGGCCTGCGCGTTGTTGGATTGGAAGTCCGCGAGGCGCGTCAGCTGGGACTGCTTCTCCTCGTCGGTGCCGCGGGCGAGCACCAGTTCGACGTTCTCGCGGCTGCCGTCGGGCGGCAGGAACGTGTTGACGCCGACGATCGGCAGCGAGCCGTCGTGCTTCTTGTGCTCGTAGAGCAGGGACTCGTCCTGGATGCGGCCGCGCTGGTACCCGGTCTCCATGGCGCCGAGGACGCCGCCGCGTTCGGTGATGCGGTCGAACTCGGCGAGCACCGCCGCCTCGACGAGGTCGGTGAGCTCGTCGATGACGTACGCGCCCTGCTGGGGGTTCTCGTTCTGGGACAGGCCCCACTCGCGGTTGATGATGAGCTGGATCGCGAGCGCCCGGCGCACCGACTCCGGCGAGGGCGTGGTGACGGCCTCGTCGTAGGCGTTGGTGTGCAGCGAGTTGCAGTTGTCGTAGAGCGCGATCAGCGCCTGCAGCGTGGTGCGGATGTCGTTGAAGTCCATCTCCTGCGCGTGCAGGGAACGGCCCGAGGTCTGCACGTGGTACTTCAGCTTCTGCGAGCGGTCGTTGGCGCCGTACCTGTCCCGCATCGCCACGGCCCAGATGCGCCGGGCGACGCGGCCGATCACCGAGTACTCCGGGTCCATGCCGTTGGAGAAGAAGAACGACAGGTTCGGCGCGAAGTCGTCGATGTCCATGCCGCGCGCCAGATACGACTCGACGTAGGTGAAGCCGTTCGACAGCGTGAAGGCGAGCTGGCTGATGGGGTTCGCCCCGGCCTCGGCGATGTGGTAGCCGGAGATCGAGACGGAGTAGAAGTTCCGGACCTGGTTCGCGATGAACCACTCCTGGATGTCGCCCATCATCTTGAGGCTGAACTCGGTGGAGAACAGGCACGTGTTCTGGCCCTGGTCCTCCTTGAGGATGTCCGCCTGCACGGTGCCGCGCACGTTCGCGAACACCCACGCGCGGGTCGATGCGGCCTCCTCGGCGGTGAGCTCGCGGCCGAGCTCCTTGGCCTTCTTCTCGAGCTCGAAGTCGACCGCGGTGTTGAGGTAGAAGGCCAGGATCGTCGGCGCCGGGCCGTTGATGGTCATCGAGACCGAGGTGTTCGGCGCGGTCAGATCGAAGCCGGAGTACAGGACCTTCATGTCCTCGACGGTGGCGATCGAGACGCCGGAGGTGCCGACCTTGCCGTAGATGTCCGGGCGCAGGTCGGGGTCGCGGCCGTAGAGGGTGACCGAGTCGAACGCGGTCGAGAGGCGCGTGGCCTCGCTCGAGCCCGAGAGCAGGTGGAAGCGGCGGTTGGTGCGGAACGGGTCGCCCTCGCCGGCGAACATGCGGGCGGGGTCTTCGCCTTCGCGCTTGAACGGGAAAACCCCTGCGGTGTAGGGGAATTCGCCGGGCAGGTTCTCCGCGCGCAGGAAGCGCAGGATCTCCCCGTCGTCGCCGTAGCGGGGCAGCGCGACGCGCGGGATGCGCGTGCCGGACAGGGACTCGCGCCACAGGCTGTTGCGGATCTCCCTGTCGCGGATCTTCACGATGTGCTCGTCGCCGGAGTACGCCGCGAGGGTGGCCGGCCACCGCTCCAGGGCGGTGCGGCTCTGTGCGGACAGCTTGGCGTCGGCCTCGTCGGCGAGGGTGACGAGCAGTTCGACGTCGCCGCCGCGGCCCTCTACCAGGCGGGTGCTGGCCTTGAGCTGCTGGCGCTGCCGGGCCGCCTCGACGTCCCGTTCGGTCTCCTCGTGATACGCGCGTACGGTGTCGGCGATCTCGGAGAGGTAGCGCACCCGCGCGGCCGGAATGATCGTCTTGAGCGAGCTGGACGCCTTGACGTCGACGCGCGGCAGGACGCCCTCTTCGAAGGCGAGGCCGCGTTCGCCGAGCAGGTCCTTGAGGTGCTGGTACAGGGCGGTGACGCCGTCGTCGTTGAACCGGGCGGCGCTGGTGCCGAACACCGGCTGGTCCTGCCAGTTCGAGGAGTGCACCGTGCGGTTGCGGGCGATCTGGCGCGCCACGTCCCGGCGGGCGTCCTCCGCGCCGCGGCGTTCGAACTTGTTGATCGCGACGACGTCGGCGTAGTCGAGCATGCCGATCTTCTCCAACTGGCTGGCGGCGCCGAACTCCGGCGTCATCACGTACAGCGAGAGGTCGACGAAGGGCACGATCGCGTCGTCGCCCTGACCGATGCCGGGGGTCTCCACGACGATCAGGTCGTAGGCGGCGGCCTTGCACGCGGCGATGACGTCGTGCAGGCAGCTCGGAACCTCCGAGCCGGCGCCGCGGGTGGCCAGCGAACGGAAGTACACCCCGCCGTTGCCAGAGCCGGTCGCCAGACCGTTCATGCGGATGCGGTCGCCGAGGAGGGCGCCGCCGCCCTTGCGCCGCGTCGGGTCGACGGCGATCACGGCGATGCGGAGCTTGTCCTCCTGGTCCAGGCGCAGCCGGTGGACCAGTTCGTCGGTGAGCGAGGACTTCCCGGAGCCGCCGGTGCCGGTGATGCCGAGCACGGGGACCTTGCGGGCGGCTGCGGACTCGGCGATCGCGGAGGCGAACTCCGGAGGCAGGGAACCGGATTCCAGGCACGTGATCGTGCGGGCCAGGGCGTGGGTTTCGCCCGACAGCAGGCTTTCCGGGCTCGTGGGCGGTTGCGCGCCGAGGTCGACGTCGCAGGCCTTGATCATCTCGTTGATCATCCCGGCGAGGCCGAGGCGCTGGCCGTCGGCAGGGGAGAAGATGCGGACGCCACGGCTGCGGAGCAGTTCGATCTCGGCGGGCACGATCACGCCGCCACCGCCGCCGAAGACCTGAACGTGGCCGGCGCCGCGCTCGGCCAGAAGCTCGACCAGGTAGGAGAAGTACTCGACGTGCCCACCTTGGTAGGAGCTGAGCGCGATGCCCTGCGCGTCCTCCTGGATCGCGGCGGTGACGACCTCGTCGACGCTGCGGTCGTGCCCGAGGTGGATCACCTCCGCACCCTGCACCTGCAGGATGCGGCGCATGATGTTGATCGAGGCGTCGTGACCGTCGAAGAGGCTCGCGGCGGTGACGAACCGGACGGGTCGCTGCGGAACGTGGAGTGACGGGGCGTCAGTCATGGACGTTCTGCTCCTCTGATTCGCTGTTGTCTGAGTCGAAGTCGCCGCCCGCGAGGCGCACGGTGCGGAGTAGGCCGGTGAGTTCGGCCGCTGCGTCGTCGTCGAGGGCGCCGAGGCCGAAGTCGGCCTTGTTGAGTTCGACCGTCGCCGCCTCCACGAGGGCGCGGCCCTCGGCGGTGAGCTCGGCGAGGATGCGGCGCCGGTCCTCGAGCGCGGGGCGGCGGCGCACCAGACCGCGGGCCTCGAGGCGGTCCACGGTGTTGGTCACCGAGGCGGGATGCACCATCAGGCGCTCGCCGATCTTGCCCATGGGCAGTTCGCCGAGGCGGGTGAAGGCGAGCAGGCGCAGCGTCTCGAAGCTGGCGAAGGTGAGCTCGTAGGGGCGCAGCGCCCGCTCGATCTCCCCGAGCAGCAGCTGCTGGACGCGCATCACCGAGGTCACCGCGGCCATCCGGCCCGCCTGCTCCGGCCACTGCTCCTCCCACCGCCGCTGTGCTTCGGCGATGGGATCGAACGGCAGCTTGGGCACGTCACTCCGAACGAGCTTGGACGGGCAATAGTTGGGCGTCCAAGTAATTATGCTGTCCGGAAGGGCGCCTGCGCAAACGCGCAGGTCACCAGCGCTCTCGAGGACCTCAGTGCCAGTGCACGCGCAGAACGCAGACGCGTCGTTGGCGTTCCAGGACGAGGTAGATCGCCAGGCCCTGGCCGCGGTCGCCGAAGGTTTGGCTGCGGGTCGGCAGGTCGGGGTTGCGGTCGTCGTAGGTGCGGCCGGCCCACGGTGCGAGTTGGAGCATCGCGACCAGTTCGGCGTAGTCGGGCAGCGCCTCGGCGGGGAGTGCGTCGAGCTGGGCGATGGCCTGGCCGGCGGTTTCCACCGAGTACACGCCGAGGCTTTCGGCTTGACTTCGGTATTGGTGTCGTGCGACTGCGGGTTCAGAGGCCGAGCCGCGTCTTGGTCGTCTGCCACGGTTCGGTGGCAACGTCCTCGCCGGTGGCGAGCCGGGCCGCGGTGGCCATGATTCGGCGATGGGAATCGGGGTCGGCGGTGCTGGCGAGCGCGATCGTGCGCCAGTGGCGTAGGAATTCCAGCACGTTGGTCAGATCGAGGTTCTCGGCGGCCTCGGTCATCGCCGAGCGGAACTGTGCGTCGAAGGTCTCGGCTTCCTCCGGCAGAAGACAGGCGTGAATGTCCCTGGGGGACAGGTCCCCCAGATCCGCGGCCGCCGCGCTGGGTTTTCCTGCGGGGGCCGGGCCGGAGGGGATGCTGGCGGCAGGCATACGGCCACGATAGACCGCTTCGAGGTGGAGTGGCTCGAACCCGAGCCTGTCCTCCTTGCCCTTGCTCAAGTCGAAGGTGCCGGTTGGGCGGATCATCCGAACGGACGATGCGAACCGACCTATCGGACCATGTGCCGGTGTCCGGCATCGCCCCACTCTTCCGGGCATGACGACTTCGACGATTCAGCTCACCGGCACCCGCGTCCTGCTCGACGGGCCACTGCGCACCGAGGCGGACATCGACGCCATGCTCGGCGCGGCCTTCGTGCTCGAACAGTTCGGTGCGCACGTGCTGTACCCGCTCTCGCCCAAGCACCCGGCGAACGACCCGGCCTATGTCGACGGCGCGGACTTCGACGCGGTGGCTGCCGCGGCCCTGGACGCCGAGTGCATCGAGGCCGCGCAGCTCGTGGTCGTGCTGCCCGGCTGGGAGGAGTGTGGCGACGTGATCGTCGACGTCCTCGCCGCCGAGGCCGCCGGCGTGGCCTGGGTGGAGTTCGCCCGCCTGCCGATCTAGCCGCGCTCGAACGTATGTTCTAGGCTTGCCCCATGGCGGCGCTCAGTCCGTACGTGAACGGCCGGTGGCGGCCGGCGGGGAAGCCGGCTGCCGCGCCTGCGATCGCGATGCAGGGGTCGCTGTTGGACCTCGCCGAGGAACCCGAGTTTGGGACGTTGGGGCGGACCGTTGAGCGGCGGGAGCTGACCCGCGGCGCGTGGGTGGACGTACGGCGCGGGTGGGTCACCGGCGCGGACCTGCTCTTCGAGCGGCTGCGGGACTGCGCCACCTGGCAGGCGGAGCGGCGCCAGATGTACGACCGCGTGGTCGAGGTCCCTCGGCTGAACTGCTACCTGCGCGCGGGCACGGCGTGGCCGGAGCCCTTTCTCTACGAGCTGCGGGATGCGCTGAACGCGCACTACGCGGGCGATCCGTTCCTGTCGTGCGGCATGGCGTACTACCGGGACGGCCGGGATTCCGTCGCGTGGCACGGGGACACGCTGGGCCGCGGGTCGACGCACGACGTCATGGTCGCCATCGTCTCCACGGGCGCCGTCCGAGGGTTCTCGATGCGGCCACGCGGCGGAGGCCCGTCGCTGAGGTTCGACGTCGGCCACGGCGACCTGCTGGTGATGGGCGGCTCCGCGCAGCGGACGTGGGAGCACGCGGTGCCGAAGACCGCGAAGCCCTGCGGCCCGCGGATCAGCATCCAGTTCCGCCCGAACGACGTCGGTTAGCCGGAGTGTGGCCCGCCCCTCGCCGGCGGGGCGAGAGGCGGGCCATCCCGGCGTGCAGCGTGTGCCGGTTGCGCCCACGCCGAGAGCTGGGCACCAGGCGTCCGAAGAAGGGTGACGCCGGTACCACGGTTGTTCGGACGCCAGAAGAACTGACTAGGCGTCAGCCGATGGGCAGTGGGACCGGGAGCTGCGGAACCGGCAGTGCGGGCAGCGGCCCGTCGGCGGCCTGCGCCGAGGTGGTGCCGAGCGTGCAGAGGGCGGCTGCGGCCATGGCGGTGCCGAGGGCGATCCGGAACGTGTTTCTCACTGAGACCTCCGTGGGATTGACCGGCACAGCAGACAATCGGCGGGAGCTACCGGCGCGTTACCGAAATTTCGGAACTCTTCGAGACAGGCCTGACGAACCGTCAGGAACGTGGCGTCTTATGTCTGAAATGTCCGATTCGCTCAGGTCGGCTCAGTGGGCCGCGAACGCCGTTGCGAGGCGGTCGAGGGCGGCGCTCAGCACCTCGGGGCGCTTGCAGAAGGCCCAGCGCACCAGCGGCGCACCGGCCTGCTTGTTGTCGTAGAACACCTGGTGCGGGATGGCGACGACGCCGGCGCGCATGGGCAGATCGCGGCAGAACTCGACGCCGTCGGTGTAGCCGAGCGAGGTCACGTCGGTGGTCAGGAAGTAGGTACCCTCGGGGGAGTACACCGTGAAGCCGAGCGCCGCCAAGCCGTCGGCCAGCAGGTCGCGCTGGGCGCGCAGGCCGGCCTGCAGATCCGCGAAGTAGTCGGCGGGCAGTGCCAGCGCTCGAGCGATCGCCGGCTGGAAGGGCGCCCCGGACACGTAGGTGAGGAACTGCTTCGCCGTCCGAACGGCGGCCAGCAGGTCTGGCGGCGCGCACGCCCAGCCGATCTTCCAGCCGGTGAAGGAGAAGGACTTCCCGGCGGAGGAGATCCGCACGGTCCGCTCGCGCATGCCGGGCAGGGTGGCGATCGAGAGGTGCGGGACCTCGAAGGTGAGGTGTTCGTAGACCTCGTCGGCGATCACCACGAGGTCGCGTTCGATCGCCAACTCGGCGATGGCGGCGAGCTCCTCCCGGTTGAGCACGGCTCCCGTCGGGTTGTGCGGAGTGTTCAGCAGGACGACCCGGCTCCGGTCGGTGACCGCCCGGCGCAGCGCGTCGACGTCGAGGCGGAAGTCCGGCGCGCGCAGCGTGACCGGAACCCTGACGCCGCCGGCCATCGCGATGTTCGCGACGTAGGAGTCGTAGTACGGCTCGAGCGCGATCACCTCGTCGCCCGGCTCGACCAGGGCGAGCACCGCTGCGGCGATCGCCTCGGTGGCGCCGGTGGTGACCAGGACCTCGCCGTCGGGGTCGTAGTCCAGCCCGTGAAACCGTGCGCCGTGATCGGCGATCGCCTGGCGCAATTCGGGGATCCCCGGCCCCGGCGGGTACTGGTTGACCCCGGCCCGAAGCGCCGCCACCGCGGCCTCGGCGATCTCGCTCGGACCGTCGGTGTCCGGGAAGCCCTGGCCGAGGTTGATGGATCCAGTGGCCAGCGCCAGCGCCGACATCTCGGCGAAGATCGTGGTCCCGAGTCCATCGAGGCGGCGAGCCATCCGCGGGTTCCCCATGGTCAGGACCCTATGCGGCGAAAGATCCATTTCTTGGGACTTTGCCGGCCAACCGCGACCTAGCCTTGGCGAGGATAGGCTCGCCTGAATTGCGGCGTGAACTCGCGCGCCGTTGCCGCCGATCGACGGGACACTTCATGCGTCGCACCGGACTCGTTGCCGCCCTGCTGCTCCTCGGCTCCCTCGTGGGCTGTGCCGAGAGCTCGAAGACCGGGTCGGCCTCCGGCGAGACCAAGCCGTTGGTCCAGAGCACTCCGGGTGGCAGCGCCTCGCCCGGCCCGGGTCAGAACGAGGAACTGGTGATCTACTCCGGGCGCCAGGAGAGGCTGGTGCAGCCGATCATCGACGCCTTCAGCCGGGAGACGGGCATCAAGGTGTCGGTGCGGTACGGAGACACCGCCCAGCTCGCGGCCCAGTTGATCGAGGAGGGCACCCGCACCGACGCGGACGTTTTCTTCTCCCAGGACGGCGGGGCGCTCGGAGCGCTGGACAAGCGCGATCGTCTGACGCCGATTCCGCAGGACGTGCTGGACCGGGTGCCCGCGCAGTACCGCGCCGGCGACGGCAAGTGGATCGGCACGTCGGCGCGATCGCGGGTGATCGTGTACGACCCGAAGCAGCTGACCGAAGACCAGGTTCCGAACTCCGTCCTGGACCTGGTGGACCCGAAGTGGAAGGGCCAGATCGGCATCGCGCCGAACAACGCGTCGTTCCAGTCCTTCGTCACCGCGATGCGGGTGCTGAAGGGGGAGGAGGGCGCGAAGAGCTGGCTGCAGGGGCTGAAGGCGAACGAGCCGAAGATCTACGGCAACAACATCCTGATCCTCAACGCGGCCGAACGCAGCCAGATCAAGCTCGGCCTCATCAACCACTACTACTGGTACGAGCAGGTAGCCGAGGAAGGCCTCGACAAGGTGCCCGCCCGGTTGAAGTTCCTGCCCAACGGAGACCCCGGCGCGCTCATCAACGTCGCCGGCGTGGCCGTCCTCAACGGCACGAACGCGCCGAACGCGGCGCAGCGCTTCGTGAGCTACCTGGTGAGCGAGTCCGCGCAGAAGGAGTTCTCGCTGCGGCTCAAGGAGTACCCGTTGCTCGCGAACATCCCGCTGCCGCCCGACCTGCCGGCGCTCAACACACTGCAGGCGCCGACCATCGACCTCGCCGATCTGGACAGCCTCGAGCAGACCCTCAAGCTGCTCCAGGACGTCGGCATTACCTAGGCCGTATCAGCGTGAGCGCCCCTACCGCCACGCCGTCGACCGTCGCACCGGTCGGCGGCGTGCCACGCCGTGGGCGGCCGGCGGGACGCGGGCGTCCGCCCGCGTTCCTCGTTCTCCCGGCGCTGCTCGCCGCGGCGGTGGCGCTGCTGCCGCTGGTGTACCTGGGCTACCGGGCGACGTCCAACGGCTTCGGCGAGGTCGGCGACGTCCTCTGGCGCGACCGCACCGGCCGGCTGGTCCTGCGCAGCCTCGGCCTCGCCGGCGCCGTGACGCTGGGGTCGCTGGTGCTCGGCATCGGCCTGGCCTGGTTGGTGACCCGGACGCGGTTGCCCGGCCGCGGGTTTTGGGCCGTGGTGGTGGCGCTGCCGCTCGCGATGCCGACGTACGTCGCCGCGTTCGCCTGGCTGTCCTTCTTCCCCGGCTTCGGCGGCTTCAGCGGATCGTTCGTGGTCCTGACGCTGTGCTGCTACCCCTACGTGTTCCTGCCGGTGGCGGCCACGTTGGAGCTCTCCGACCCGGCGCAGGAAGAGGTCGCGCGCTCGCTGGGCCGCGGGCCGTGGCGCGTCTTCGCAGGCGTGACGTTGCGTCAAATTCGGCCGGCAGCTGCGGCCGGCGGGTTGCTGGTGGCGCTCTACGTGCTCTCCGACTTCGGTTCCGTGGAGATCCTGCGCTACGACGTCTTCACCCGCGTCATCTTCAACTCCTACCGGTCGAGCTTCGACCCGACGCCCGCCGCGATCCTGGCCTCGCTGCTCGTCGTCATCACCGTGGCGATCGTGTGGGCCGAGGGCCGCAGCCGTGGCCGCGCGGGCTACGCGCGGACCGGAACCGGCACCGCCCGCCCACACCCGCGGGTACCGCTCGGGTGGGCGACGCTGCCGGCGCTCGCGACCTGCCTCGCCGTCGCCGTCCTCAGCCTCGGCGTCCCCGGCTCGGCGCTGGTCTACTGGACGGCCCGCGGCAGTTCGGCCGGCATCGACCGCGACGAACTGCTGGCCGCGGCCGGGCACACCCTGCTGCTGTCGGGCCTCGGAGCGCTGCTGATCGTCGTCCTCGCACTGCCGGTCGGCGTGCTCGCCGCGCGCCACCGGGGCCGGCTTCCGCGGGTGCTGGAGCAGGCGACCTATGCCGGACACGCCCTGCCCGGCATCGTCGTGGCACTGTCCGTGGTGTTTCTGACGGTGCGTTACGCTCACGGCATCTACCAGCGCACGCCGGGTCTGTTGCTGGCCTACGCGGTCCTCTTCCTGCCCGCGGCGGTGGGTGCGGTGCGCTCCGCCGTCGAGCAGTCGCCGCCGGTGCTCGAAGAGGTCGCGCGGGCGCTGGGCCGCCGACCGCTGGGCGTGCTGCGGTCGGTCACGCTGCCGCTCGCGGCACCTGGCGTGGCAGCGGGCGCAGCACTGGTTTTCCTGACCTGCATGAAGGAACTGCCCGCCACGATCCTGTTGCGCCCGACCGGCACGGACACCCTGGCCACCGAACTGTGGACCCAGACGCAGGTCGGGGCCTACGCCGCAGCGGCGCCCTACGCCGCAACCCTGGTCGTCCTCGCAGCGATACCCACCTTTCTCCTCGGCCGCCGCTTCGGGGTAGGCCGTCGATGAGCGAGATGCGGGTCGCGGGGCTGCACAAGGCCTTTGGTTCGACGCAGGTGCTCACGGGTCTCGACCTCAATGTGGAGGCGGGGTCGTTGACCGCGGTGCTGGGGCCGTCGGGGTGCGGCAAGACGACACTGCTTCGTTTGGTGGCCGGGTTCGGGGCACCGGACGCCGGTGAGATCTGGATCGGCGGCACGCGCGTGTCCTGGGCCGGCGGTGGGCTGGCGCCGGAGCGGCGTTCGGTGGGGATCGTGCCCCAGGAGGGCGCGCTGTTCCCACAGTTGAGCGTCGAGCGGAACGTCGCGTTCGGGCTGCGCGGAGCGGACTGGCCGCGGAAGTCTCGGCCTGCGCGCGTGGCCGAACTTCTCGAACTGGTCGGCCTTTCCGGCTACGGCAGGCGGATGCCGCACGAGCTGTCCGGTGGGCAGCAGCAGCGCGTCGCCGTCGCCCGCGCGCTGGCGCCGCGGCCGGCGCTGGTGCTGCTCGACGAGCCCTTCAGCGCACTGGACAGCGGCCTGCGCGGCGCCCTCCGCGACGACGTCCGGACCGCGCTACGGGCGGCCGGCGCCACCGCGGTGCTGGTCACCCACGACCAGCAGGAGGCGCTGTCCATGGCGGACTCCGTCGCCGTGCTGCGCGAAGGACGGGTCGCGCAGGCGGCCGCACCGGAGGTGGTGTACGCCGCGCCGCACGACGTTGGGGTGGCGTCCTTCGTGGGCGCGGCAGTGCTGTTGCCCGCCAAGATTCACCGCGGCCGGGCCCAGTGCGCGCTCGGCTGGCTCGACGTCCTCGTCCCCGATCCCGGCGCGCCGCCGAGCGGTGCCGGCACCGTGCTCGTCCGCCCGGAGCAACTGAACCTCTGGGGGGCAGGGGAGGGCGCTCCCGGCCACGTCCAGCGGCGCTCCTACCACGGGCACGAGGCGATGGTCGTCGTCGCGCTGGCCGACGGGACGACCGTGACCGCGCGGGTCTCGGGCACCGGACAGGCCGAGGTCGGCACCGAAGTGCGCGTGCGGGTGAGCGGACCGGTGTGGTTCTACCCGGAGGCCTGACCGACCGTTACTCGTCGAACGGTGCGAGGCGAGCCAGGATCGGCAGGCCCGCGTAGCGGACGAGCCAGCGCGAGCGTCCCTTCGGCACGGCGCGACCTTCGGCCGTCCAGGCGTCCCAGAACACCCGCTTGAACTTCAGCCGTGGGTGCCGAACGAGCACCGCCTCCACCCACGCCGGGTCGAGGCGGTTCAGCCGATCGCCCATGACGTCGACGGCCGCCCCGGCGAGCACGAAGCCGCCGGGGGAGCCGATGTCGTCCGCCGCGCCGATCGTGATGTGCCCGCAGATCTCGGCGGCGATGCGGCGTGCTCGTTCCGGTGCCACGTCCCGCTCGAGGGCGAAGCGCTCCGCCCGCTCGGCGCCGACCAGCGCGAAACAACGGCCGGGCGTGGGGTGCTCCAACTGCAGGTCGTGCAGCAGGGACGCGACGTAGGCGACCTCCACGTCCACCTCGACGCCCTGGAGTTCGGCCAGCGACATCGCGAACAGGAAGGTCCGGTAGGAGTGCTCCCGGACGGACGGCGAGAGCACCTCCTGCGCCTCGGCCTCGGCGTCCTTCGCCAGGCGCGAGTCCGGGATCTTCAGGGTGGACAGGTCCACGCCGCCCTTGCCGCGCCGGCCGACGGCCAGCGCCAGGCGCTGGCCCGGATAGCGGGCCACGACACCGAGCAGCGGCTTCAGCAGCGCCGCCCGCTGGCCCGGCGACAGATTTCCTCCGGTGCGGACCGCCCAGTCGTAGTCGATGCCGGCCGGAACGGGCACGACTACTGCGCCTTCGCGGCGAAGAACTCGTCCATGGGGACGGCGGCCGGGCCGAGCATCTCGCCGACGGCGGCGATCAGCTCCGGCGGAGCGTTGCGCGGGTGGCCGAAGTTGAACGGCGGAGCCGGGTCGTACTCGGTGATCAACTGGACGGCGGCCGCCGCGTCCGGACCGTGCAGTTCGGCGATGAGGGTCAGCGCGAAGTCGATGCCGGAGGTGACGCCGCCCGCGGTGATGCGGTCGCGGTCGTGGACGACGCGCTCCGGCGACGGCGTGATCTGCGGGTAGTTCGCGAAGTACGGGAGGTAGGCCCAGTGGGTCGTCGCGGAGTATCCGTCGAGCAGGCCGGCCTCGGCGAGGATCAGCGACCCGCTGCACACGGAGGTGACGTACTCGGCCCGCTCGCCGGCCTTGCGGAACCAGTCCATGACCGCCGGATCGGACATCGGACCGGAGACGTCGGCGGCGCCGCCGGTCATGACGATGTCCACGTCCGGGGCGTTGTGGACGCTGAAGTCGGGGACGATCGTGACGCCGGTGTCGGTCTTGATCGGGTCGGTCGTGGCGGCGATGGTGACCAGCTCGAACTCCGGGTGGACGCCCAGCAGTTGGTGCGGGCCGAGGACGTCGAGCATGGTCATCTGCTCGTAGATGAAGGCGCCTACGCGTCGCATGGTGAACTCCTGATCGTGTGTCAGACGGCGAGGTGAAGACCGGTCGGGGAACCGAATCGCCGGCGGTATTCGGCCGGGGTGATGCCAAGCGCCAGCGAGAAGGCCCGGCGCATGCCCTGCTGATTGCCAAAACCCGCGGAGCGGGCGATGGCGTCGAGATCGCGGTCGTGGTCGGTCTCGAGAATCCGGCGCGCCGTCTCCAGCCGCACGCGATCGACGTAGCGGCCGGGGGAGACGCCGACCTCGGCGGTGAACACCGCCCGAAGTGACGGGGGCTCATGTTGACGCGTGTCGCGAGCGAGGGCAGGGACAGGTCTGCGTCCGGGTGCTCGGCGATGTATTCGAGCAGGTCCCGCATCGGTGCGCGCTGCGGCAGCTGAGCGGACATCTGCGCGGAGAACTGGGCCTGGTTGCCCGTGCGGCGCAGGTAGAGGACGAGCAGTTGGGCGATCGTGCGAGCGGCCTCGGCCCCGATGTCGGCCTCTACGAGGGCGAGCATCAGGTCGTACCCGGAGGTGACTCCGGCCGAGGTCCAGACCGAGCCGTCCTGCACGAAGATCCGCTCGGCGTCCACGGTGACGCCGGGGAAGGTCTCGGCGAACTCGGCGGCGACGAACCAGTGGGTCGTCGCGCACTTGCCCTCCAGCAGGCCGGCCGCGGCGATGATGAAGGAGCCCGAGCAGACCGAGGCCACCCGCCGGGCGCGCCGTGCGATCCGGGCCACCGCGGCGACCAGGTCGGCGTCGTCGGCGGCGACCTCGTGGGCAACCGGCCCGCCGACCACGACGAGGGTGTCGACCGCGGTTCGCACGGTGCTCAGGTTGCGGGCCGGACCGAGCCGGAGGCCGGCCCAGAGCTCCACGTCCGAGCCGTCGAGGGTGGCGAGCTCCACGAGGTACGGCTCCTCGGCGCCGTCGCGCCGCGCCCGCTCGTTGGCCATCTCGAAGATGTCCCGGACGCCGAGCAGCTCCATGCCCAGCGCACCGCGGTGCGCGACGATCAGGACCCGCCTCATGGGTCGAATCTAGGGGCGAGCCCACGATGTCCTCAACGACAGATAACGGTCAGTTCTGGCCACCCCGGCGTGGCGGGAGTTCGCGCTGCGCGCGCTCCCTGGCCGGTTCGGAATTGATCGAGAGTCGCGACACGCCAGTCGAACGGACGATGGTGTGACCCGTTGCACATCGGGCAGGCTACTGGCTGGTAGCATTCTCGCCTACCGGTCAGTAGGCCGGTGCAAGCCCGCTCAAGGCGTCACCGAGAGAGGAACCACAACGTGGCCGAGGCCTACATCGTCGAAGCGACCCGCACCGCCATTGGCCGGCGGAACGGAACGCTGGCCGGTGCTCACCCCATGGACATGGGTGCCCACGTCATCCGCGAGCTCGTCGCGCGTACCGGGGTGGACCCGGCACTCGTCGACGACGTGATCGTCGGTTGCATGGACAACGTCGGCGCGCAGGCCGGCGACATCGCGCGCATGGCCGCGCTTGCCGCGGGTCTCCCCGAGAGCGTTCCGGGCGTCACGATCGACCGCCAGTGCGGTTCCTCCCAGCAGGCCGTGCACTTCGCGGCCCAGGGCGTCATGAGCGGTACCCAGGACCTGGTCGTGGCCGCCGGCATCCAGAAGATGTCGCAGTACCCGCTGTTCTGCGCCTTCGGCGCGGGCGAGGCGTTCGGCGCCACCGACCCGTGGACGGGCAGCGAGGCGTGGGCCGCCCGCTACGGCGAGGGCACCATGCTCAGCCAGTTCACCGGTGCGGACCTGATCATCGAGCACTACGGCTTCGAGCGCGAGGCCATGGACGCCTACGCGATCGAGAGCCACCGCCGCGCGATCTACGCGCAGAAGAACGGCCGTTTCGAGCGCGAGATCACCGAGTTCTTCGGCCTCGCCGAGGACGAGAGCCCGCGCGCGGACTCCTCGCTGGAGAAGCTCGCCACCCTCAAGGGCTTCACCCCCGGTGGCAAGCTCACCGCGGGCAACTCCTCGACGATCTCCGACGGCGCCGCCGGTCTGCTGATCGCCTCCGAGCGCGCGGTGCGCGAGTTGAACCTGACCCCGCGGGCCCGCATCCACCACATGACCGTGCTCGGTGGGGACCCGAAGTTCATGCTCACCGCGCCGATCCCCGCCACCAAGCGGGCGCTGGAGCGCACCGGCATGAGCATCGACGACTTCGACGCCTTCGAGGTCTCCGAGGCCTTCTCCTGTGTCCCGATGTGCTGGATGCAGGAAGTTGGCGCCGACCCGGAGAAGGTCAACGTCAACGGCGGCGCCATCGCTCTCGGCCACCCGGTCGGTGCCTCCGGCGCCCGCCTGATGACCACCCTGCTGCACGAACTCGAGCGCACCGGCGGCCGCTGGGGCCTCCAGACCATGTGCGAGGGCGGCGGCCAGTCCAACGTCACGATCATCGAGCGGATCTAGTACTCGACTCGTCTGCTGCCCGGCTGCGCAATCCAGCGCCGCCGGGCAGCGGCATTTTTTCGATCGCACGCCGCGCTGTACAGCGGTGTTGGCGAGTCGCGGGCCGGATCCGTCGGCGTGGCGTCGCACGGAGCGCTGTACAGCGCGGTTGGTGTGTCAGCGCCAGGAGACGTGGTCGGCGAGGGGGGCGCGGGGGCGGCGGCCGGAGGGCTCCGGCTCGTCGGATGCGTGGCCGAGGGTGACGACGCCGGCGACCGCGACGTCGTCCGGTAGGCCGACGGCCACGGCCACGGCCCTGAGGTCGGCCGGGCCTGCCGGGCTCCAGAAGCCTGCGACTAGGCCCGCGTCGATGGCCGCGAGGTGCAGCAGCGTCAGCAGCGCACCGGCGTCGAACCACCAGAACGGCACCGGCCACTCGATCTCGGTGCCGTCGGGCTGCAGTTTGTCCGGACGCCGGTAGCGCTCGTGGTAGCTCTCCTCGCGGACGCCGAGCACGATCTGCACCGGCGCCTGCGAGATCCAGGGCATGGGGTAGCCGGGCTCGCCGATCTCGGCCAGCCGGGCGCGTACGGAGGCGTCGGTGACGACGACGATCCGATGCGGCTCGCAGTGCCCGGCACTCGGCGCGTGCGCGACGACGCGGACGACCCGCTCGAGCAGGTGCGATGCGATGGGCCGTGCGGCGTACCCGCGGACCATGCGGCGGCGGGTCAGAACCTGGGAGAACTCCATGGCCTAGTGCCTACCGCACGCGGTCTAGCTCATCGCCCAGCGGATGCCGCGCACCAGGGCGTGGCCGCCGAGACGCACGGCGGTGGACTCGGCCACGGGGAGGTACGGCAGGCGCAGGGCGCGGCGCGCCCAGAGCGGCATCAGCGACACCGCGTTCGCCGCCAGCAACGCGTAGGGCGGGCGTGCCGGCAGCGGGAGCGGGGGCGTGAGCAGCAGGAAGCGGGCGGCGGCGCGGGACTGTGCCGTGCCCTGCAGTTCGGGCCGGAACTCGGCGAGATGCTCGGCGAGTTCGGCGACGCTGCGCGGGGGCTCTTCGGCGCCGAGTGCCACCGCGATGCGGGCGGTGTCCGCGACGTAGCCGTCGGCGTCGGCGACGTCCAGTGGGTGCTTGCCGAAGATCTGGTGGGCCCGCAGGAAGCTGTCGACCTCCGCGACGTGCACCCAGCGCAGCAGATGCGGGTCGCTGGCCGAATACGCCGTGCCGTCCGGGGCGGACCCGTGGATGCCCGCGTGGATCCGCCGAACCCGCTCCACGGCGGCCTGAGCGTCCTCGGCGGTGGCGTAGGTCGTGGCGGCGAGGAAAGTCGCCGTGCGCTGCAGGCGAGCCAACGGGTCGTCGCGGAAGGCGGAGTTGTCCGCGACGGCCGCCATGGCCAGCGGGTGGAGCGATTGGAGCAGCAATGCCCGCAGACCGCCGACGAACATCGACGCGTCGGCGTGCACCCGCCGGATCGGCCGGTCCGGCTCGAACCACCGCGGCCCCGGAGTGTCGTGGATGCGCGAGCGCGCGGCGTCCCCGTTCGGCCCCGCCACGCCGCGGAAGATCTCCTGGCCTGCGCGAGCGCGCAGCCGACCGACATCGATCCGCCCCATACGGGCGACAATAGCTCGCACCGGTCACATTCGTTGCAGGAGCGTTGCATCGATCACAGATGGAACAGCTCGGGGCTCGCCGCTGCGAGCACCGTCCATCCCGCGAACCACCCGAGCGTCTCGACGAGGGCGGCCCAGTCCTGCGGAGCCACCTCGCGCCGAGGCCAACTGATCGCGACGCCCAGTTCGGCGAGCGCCGCGCGACGAGCGTCGAGAACCGCTGCCACGTCGGGGCTCCGTTTGCCGACGGCGAGCAGGTGCACGCGGCACAACGGGCCGTCACCGCCCACGCACGCCGGGCAGCCGCGGTTGCGCCACGCCTCGTGGCAGCCTTCGAGCAGGGCCGTGCTGACGGTGCGGCGGTTCACCGTGGCGATGTCGTCGTCCCAGCCGCCCTCGAGGCGGCGCGGGTCGGCCGGGCCGACGTAGTTGCAGGTCGGGCAGTCGCCGGTGCTGCGCAGCTTGCTCGCCCACCGGCGCGAGCCGAGGGCCGCGACGGCGAGTTCCGCGAGATCCTCGTAGAGGATCAACGTGCCGCGGGGGAAGCCCCGCAATTCCGATTCGGCAAGGAAAAACGCCCACGTATGGCGGGGGCAGAAGCCCCACGCCGTACGTAGGCGTGCTCGCGATTCGGGGCTCATGATGGCGCCGTCGAGGAACCACCAGAGTTGCTTGACCTCGAGGCCGGACAGCTGCACCGCCGGATTGTGTCACCCGGCGGCGCGGCCAGGGCGCGTCTCCCAATCCCGGTAGCCGGCGCGGGCGGCGTTCGGACGCCCCCTGGCTGCGTTGTCGTCGTCGCCGATACAAGACCGGTATCGGCTCCTCCTCCGCCTTGCCAGGAGACGTCCGCTCCACCGCCCGCATCCGGCTGGGATTGGGAGAAGCGCCCTCAGTACCCGAAGTCCTGGACCCAGTAGTGGCCCTTGGCGTTGTAGCCGACGCCGATCTTCTTGAACTTGCAGTCGAGGATGTTGCGGCGGTGGCCGGGGGAGTTCATCCACGCCTTGAGCACGGAGGCGGAGGAGGTGTAGCCGCGGGCGATGTTCTCGCCGGCGGGCTTGGTGTAGCCGGCCCGCTTGATGCGCTGGATCCAGGTGGTGCCGTCCTTCGACGTGTGGCTGAAGTAGTTCTTGGCCGACATGTCGTTGGCGTGGCGCTGCGCGGCCAGCGAAAGCTTCGAGTCCAGGGTCAGCGGGGCGCAGCCCTTCGCCTTGCGGGCGGCGTCGGTCAGGGTGTCGACCTTGGCACGAATGGTGGTGATGGAGGTGGCGGCGTCCGCGGGACCGGCGACCTGCACCTGCACCGCCATGGCGGCGGCCATGCCGACGGCGGCGATTGCGATGCGGCTGCGGCGAGAACGGGACTGCTGCGAGGGCTGGCTCACGACATCTCCGTAGTGGGTGGCGTTGTTGTTTGCCTCTTCGACGCGTGGATTGCAAACGCTTCAGCCGACCGTTTTTCAAGTCCTGCTCAAAGAACTGACGGCGTATCAGGTTGTCTGCACGCGCGGCCTCGATGTACTTCTGTCCCTGGTGTCAAACCCGGACAGCGTCGGGCAGTTGCGCGAGCCGAGGCGGTCGAGCGGCGCGCGGAGAGTCGGCGCACGCAAAGCGACGGCAACGTCGATGCATGGGCGGCGTCTGGTCGGCGGAACGTTCCCGCCGATGCCGTGACGCATCCGGAATTGCCTGCTGGAGAGTGCAATCGGTGAGTATTGCGGGACTCGCGTCGGCCACCTAGGTGGCAGCTAGTAGCCGAAGTCCTGGACCCAGTAGTTGCCGGGGTTCGCGTACCCGATGCCCACCTTCGTGAACGCGCAGTTCACGATGTTTCGCTTGTGGGAAGGCGATTTGAGCCATTCCCGCACGACGACGGTGGCGCTGTCGTAGCCGCGGGCGACGTTCTCGGCACCCGGCGAGGGGTAGCCCGCCGCCTTGATGCGGTTCATCCAGGTTGTCCCGTTCGAGGACGTGTGGCTCAGGAACCTGTTGGCCGCCATGTCCTTGGCGTGCCGCTGCGCCGAGGTGTTCAGGCGCGAGGAAATCGTCAGCGGCTTGCAGCCGGCCTTCTTGCGAGCGGCGTCGGTCAACGAGTCGACGTTCGTGCGCGCGGAGCTCAACGACATCGCCGCGTCGGCGGGCAACTGCAGGGCGAGCGTCCCGGTGAGGGCGATGGCCAGACCGGCGCAAGCGCGACGCAGAGCGAGGTTCACACCGCCAATGGTCGAGAGCGACGACGATCAAGATCGGTCGCTTGAACCTGCGATGGCGAAAGCCTGACGGTGCGTCATTCCGGCATGTCCGCACATGGCGTGGCAGACGTGGACGACTCGCTAGCGCGGTAGGCGAGCCAACTGCCGCGCGCGGACGATCAGCCGCCCCGTGGAGTCGGCAACGACCATCTCCTCGTCGAACCAGCCGTCGCGGACCTCGCCGACCGTAGCCTCCACGGCGAGCGATCCGGGCGCTGGCACGGCGTGCAGGTACGCCGTCAACTGAACCGTCGGCGCCCACCCGACGTTCCCCAGCCGATGCACGGACGGCACCAGCGCGTCGGCGGCCAGCAGCGCGTGCAGCGGGTCCGGCGGCTCGGGAGAGAGCAGGTCGAACCACGCGTGGATGCGCGGTTCCCCGGGCTTGCGGGGATCGAGCCCGGGGGCGTAGCGCAGACCGATGCGGTCGAGGATGTCGATGCCCTGGGGCCTTTCCAGGATCGGCGCACACAGCTCTGGGGCCGGCGGGAGCTCGATCCGTTCGGCCACGGCGAACTCGCCGGAGGGTACGTCGCCGAGCACGAAGGTGGCGTCGATGGCCGGGCCGTTGTCCTGGGACAGCACGGCGCGCGCCTGGGTCGCGGTCTTTCCGGCCCGCAGGATCTCAACGTCCACTCGCGCCGGGCCGTGGGCGCCGGGCCGCAGGTAGGAGGCGGACACGGCGTGGGTGAACGCCCGGCCGCCGGCGTGCAGCGCGGCCCGCGCCATCACCGCCAGCAGGTACCCGCCGTTCGCGTTGCCGAACACGCCCCACGTCGCGTCGAGGTCCGCCGCGTACGCGCCGTCCCCCAGCGGCTCCACGGCCGTCGCCGCCGCAAATCCCGTGTCGCCCATACCCCCGCCTCCACATGGCGCCTGGAACCGTAAGCGCCGGGCCTCGCCGGCACATTCCCAGGTGCGCAGGCCCGGTACCTCCTAACGAGGGTGGGCGCGGCGAGCGCCGGAATGCGCCAGGTTACCGATGGGTTCGGATCGTCGTGGGCGACGAGCGGACGGCGACGCAGCGGGCGACGCTGTTGATTGCGAGCCTGAGCGTTTTCTTCGCGCTGACGGTCTACTCGACCGCGCCGGTGATCATGCCGAACATCTCGCCCGACCTCGGGGCGGGGCCGGAGAGCCAGACGTGGCTCCTAGCCTGCGTGAGCATCGGCTTCGCCACCGCGTTGCTGACCGCCGGGTCGCTCGGCGACGACTACGGCCGACGCAAGGTGCTGGTCGGTGGGCTGATCGTGCTCGAAGCCGCCGCGTTCGGCTGCGCCCTCGCGCCGAACGCCCCCGTGTTTCTGCTTGCCGGCTTCCTCCAAGGCATCGGCGGGGCGGCGATCATGGCCTGCAGCCTCGGCCTCATTGCGCATGCGTTCCCGGAGGGCCCGGCACGGCTGCGGGCCGTCGGTGTGTGGGGAGCGAGCCTCGGCGCCGGCATCGGCGCAGGCCCGTTGCTCGGCGCCCTCGCGATCGCCGGGCCCGGCTGGCGGTGGGCCTTCGCGCTGACCGCCGCCGCGGCCGGCGGCCTGGCGATCGCCGCACGGATCCTGCTGCCCGAGTCGCGGGCGGCCGACCACCGGCCGGTCGACCTGCTCGGCGCCGTGCTCCTCAGCAGCTCGCTCGCCACCGGGGTGGCCGGAGTCGTCGAAGCGCGCTCGGGGTGGGGGCAGCCCGTCGTGGCCGCGCTGCTGGCCGGCAGCGTCGTGCTCGCGCTCGCGTTTGTGCTCGCGCAGACCCGTCGCCCCGATCCGATGCTCGACATGGGCCTGTTCCGGCGGCTGGCCTTCGTCGCCGTCACCGTCGCAGCCCTCGCCATGGGGCTGAGCGTGATTGCGCAGTTGACCTACATCTCCGTGCTGGTCCAGCGCGGGCTCGGCCACACGGTCTGGGCGGCGGCCTTCTGCATGGGCCTGTGGTCGATCGCCACCGTGACCACCTCGCTGGTGGCGCGCCGCCGTCTGGCCGGGATGGCGGGGCGCCACCAGATGGCCCTCGGGCTGCTGATCAACGCCGTCGGCCTGCTCGCGCTCGGCGGCATCGACGAACACGCCACACTGACGCGGCTCGTGCCCGGCGTGGTGCTCTCCGGAATCGGAAGCGGCGTGCTGAACGTGGCGTTGGGCCGCGAGTCGATCGGCTCCGTGCCGGTCGGCCGCGGGTCGCTCGGCAGCGGAGCCAACAGCACTGCGCGCTACCTCGGGTCCTCGATCGGCGTCTCCCTCGTCGCGACCGTCGTGGCCGCGGCCGGACCCAGCCCGCGCGAGCTCGTCGTCGGGTGGAACCACGCCGCCCTGCTCACCGCGGTGTTCTCGGCCGTCGGCGCCGTCGCCGTGCTGCTGTGCCGGGCCCGGCCGGCTGCGCCGGCGGCCGCCTCCGCGTCGCGGCCCCCGGAGCGGGTGCCCGCGTCCGTCTGACCTCGGCCAAGGCCGGGGGACTACCCTCGGCCCCGGCGACGCCGTGATCGGGGGAGGACGAGCATGACCCTGCTGTCGAAGGGCGCCAACACGGCCGTGGGCGCCGCGCGGGTGCGAGCCGTCGTCGGCTGGAACGCCGGCGCCGGCGTGCCGGACGTGGACGCCTCCGCGCTGCTGGTGACCGAGAGCGGCAAGGTCCGCTCCGACGCGGACTTCGTCTTCTACAACCAGCCGACGCACCCCTCGGGCACCGTCGCGCACCTCGGCAAGTCCGCGCCGCCGCAGGGCGCGGCCACCGACACGCTGTCGGTGGACCTCGCCGCCCTCACCTCGGACATCGCGCGGGTCGCCCTCGCGGCCTCCGCCGACGGCGGCACCTTCGGCCAGGTCCCCGGGCTGCACCTGGTCCTGCTCGACGCGGACACCGGAGCGGAGATCGCGCGCTTCGCCGACCTCGGGGCCTCGACCGAAACGGCGTTCGTGCTCGGCGAGCTGTACCGCCGCGACGGCGCGTGGAAGTTCCGCGCCGTCGGGCAGGGCTGGGCCTCCGGGCTCGCCGGCCTCGCGACCGACTTCGGCATTGCCGTCGACGAAGAACCGGCTCCGGCGCCCCCGCCCCCGCCCCCGCCCCCGCCCCCGCCACCACCACCCGCGCCGGTTCCGCAGGCCGCGCCACCGCAGCCCACACCCGCTCCGCCCCCCGTACCGACCGCAACGACCGAGAGTGTGAGGGTGGGCGGCATGCGCAGCAGCCTGTTCAGCGGCAACGTCGAGGTGCAGACCGGCGAGCGCATCTCGCTGCAGAACCCGCGCCTGCTGAAGGTCGCACTGGACGGCGAGATCTTCGCCCGGCAGGGCGCGATGGTCGCCTACCAGGGCCAGATCGACTTCGCCTACCAGGGCGCCGGCGGCGTCAAGAAGCTCATCATGAAGGTCGTCACCGGCGAGGGCGTGCCGCTGATGAAGTGCACCGGCCGCGGGGATCTTTTCCTTGCGCAGAAGGCCTACGAGCTGCACTTCGTCGACCTCGAGGGCGAGGGACTGACGGTCAACGGCGAGAACGTGCTGGCCTTCGAGCCGGGCCTGACCTGGGAGATCAAGCGGGTCGAGGGCGCCTCCATGCTCTCCGGCGGAGTCTTCAACATGGTCTTCAGCGGACGGGGCCGCATCGTCCTCTCCGCCAACGGATCGCCCGTCGTCCTCGACGCCTCGCAGGCCCCGACATACGCAGATCTGCAGTCGGCGATCGCGTGGTCCTCCTCCCTGCAGACCCGCCTGGTCCGCACCGCCGGCGCTGCCGCGCTCATCGGGCGCGGCTCCGGGGAGGCGTTCCAACTGGCCTTCTCCGGGCAGGGCTTCGTGATCGTGCAGGCCTCCGAGGGCGAGCACGTCCCGCAGCACAACCACTAGGCGTAGGTTGCGGCCATGGGCGTCGCCGGTGACGTGACCGCGTGGGCGGAGAGCATGGCCACGCAGCTGGACGATCTCGGCCCCGAGCTGTCCACGCACATCATGGCCGCGGTCCCGGAGCTGCCCGACGACGCGGAGATGCGCGCGGCCACCGAGGCCAACGCCATCGCGCACATCGGTGCGATGGCCGCGCTGCTGCGGTTCGGCATTCCGCCCGAGGGCATCGAGGCACCGGCGCAGGCGACGGACTTCGCGCGCATGATGGTCCACCGCGGGGTCGGGCTCGCGACGCTGCTGCGGTGCTACCACGTGGGCCAGGCCAAGCTGTGGCGGCAGTGGATCGACTTGTCGCTGGTGGACCTGCAGGACCCGGACGAGATCAAGGCGCTGGTCACCTGGTCCACCGAGTTCGTGTCGACCTATCTGGACGCGGTGCGCGGGCATGTCGTCGCGGCCTACGAAGACGAGCGGACGCTGTGGGAACGCAGCCGGGACGCGCTGCGCGAGGACACGATCCGGGGGCTGCTCGCCGGCGAAGTCGGCGACCTCGACGCCGCGAGCCAACGGATGCGCTACGAGCTGCGCCGCCATCACGTGGCGCTGGTGCTGCGTGCGGATCCCCGTGCAGGCGTGGGCCTCGCCGAACTCGAGGCGGTGGTCCGAGAGGTCGCGGCGGCGCTGGGTGCGGGTCCGGCGCTGTCCATGCGCGCGTCGGACGGCAGCCTCTACTGCTGGCTGGCAACGGAGCCGGCACCGCCGCGCGTGGTCGTGGACCTGCCCCCGCAGTGCCTCGGCGCGCTCGGCGGACCCGGGTTCGGAGCGGCAGGTTTCCGCGAGGCGCACCTGCAGGCCCGCCAGGCCCTGCGGGCCAGCGGCGGCCGACTGGTCAGCTTCGACGAGGTGGCGCTCGCCTCGACCCTGCTCGCCGACCCGGACGCCGCGCGGCGGTTCGCCGTCGCCGAACTCGGCGAACTCGTCGCACCGGATGCGGCGACCGGACGACTGCGCGAGACCCTCGAGGCGTACCTGGCCGAGGGCGCCAGCCACAAGCGCGCCGCCGTGCGGCTGACCCTGCACGAGAAGACCGTGCAGGAACGGGTTCGGCGGGCCGAGGAACTGCTCGGGCGCCCCCTCGCCGGGCGGCGTGGGGCCGTCGAGGCTGCGCTCGTCGTGCGTCGACTGCTCGGCGACTGAGGGCACTCCTCGCACGGCATCGCCGCCGTCCAGCAGGCTCCTGCGAGGACAGGCGCCTCGAGTGCCAGCCGCCCTAGCGTGCGGGCACGCCCCTCGGAAGGACAACGATGTCCCTCGTCGCCTACTCCGTCGCCGACCTCGCCACACCGGAGGTCGTCGCCGATCCCTATCCCGTCTACGCAGAACTCCGCCCCGCCTCGCCGCTGCCCGGCTACGTCGACTACCCGCCCGGCACCGTGCCCGGCGTCGACGAGCCCGTCGTGGCGTGGGCGCTGCTGAAGTACGACCACGTCCGCGACGCCGCCCGCGACCACAGGACGTTCTCCTCCCGCGATCCGCTGCAGGAGGCCTCCGACGCCCCGACGCTGATGCTCGTCAACACCGACCAGCCGCTGCACTCCGCACACCGCAAGATCGTGAACTCCGTCTTCACCCGCAGCCGGATCGAGGACATGCGTCCCTGGCTGGCGCGGCGGATCTCCGCGTTGGTGGCCGAAGTCCCGGACGGCGAGGAGATCGACGTCGTCCACGGAATCTGCGCGCAGATTCCGGCGATCGTGATGTGCCACTTCTTCGGCGCCCCCGATGCAGACGCGCCCAAGTACGAGCGCTGGGCCAACGCGTTCATGCTGTCCGCCGACCTGACCGGGGAGGAGCGCAACGCCTCCAACCAGGAGCTCGGCGGATACTTCGTGACGCTGTGTCAGACGCGCGCCGAGGCGCTCGCCTCCGGCGAACCGCCCGGCGACGGCCTGATCGACGCGTTGCTGGGCGCCGAGGTCGACGGGGAACGCCTGGACTTCGGCGAGATCGTGCGGTTCTGCATCACGCTCGTCGTCGCCGGCAGCGAAACCAGCATGTACTTCGGGGCCAACGTGATCGACGCGCTCCTCGAACACCCCGAGGCCGCGGCCCGCGTACGGCGGGACTACGACCTGATCGAGCCGTTTCTCGAAGAGACCCTGCGGCTCACCGGCCCGCCACAGCGCCTGTTCCGGATTGCCACGAAGGACGTCGTCGTCGGGGACGCGCACATCAAGGCCGGCGACTGGGTCGCGCTGTTCTACGCCGCCGCGAACCACGACCCGGACGTGTTTCCGGAGCCCGCTCAGTTCCTGCTGGATCGGCCGAACTCCGGCAAGCACCTCACCTACGGCATGGGCATCCACTACTGCCTCGGGGCGCCGCTGGCGACCATGGAGGTCGAGTGCCTGGTGGCCGCGCTCATGGATCGGTTCACGCGAATGGAACGCGGTGTGGAGCCGCCCGTCCCCCAAACCGCAACGCTCCTGCAGCACAGCCGAACCCGCATCCCCGTTGTCTTCCACTCCCGTTAGGAGCACCCGTGTCCGAGGAACGGAACATCGCCGTCACCAAGCTCATGTACGACGCGGTCCCGCGTGGCGACGCCGAGACCGTCTTCGCGAACCTGGACCCGGAGATCCGGATCGTCTACTACGGAGACGAAACCATCCCCTACGCCGGGGAGTACTCGGGCCTGGAGGGCGCCGCGAAGTTCTTCGGGGCCGTCGGGACCACCGTGTCGGTCGCGAAGATCGAGCCCTACACGTTCATCGCCAACGGCGACGACCTCGCGGTCTGGGGCCACCTCTGGTTCGAGGTCCTCGCGACCGGCCGCGCGTTCGACTCCGACTTCGCGCACATCATCACGCTGCGGGACGGCAAGTGGCTGCACTTCCGCGACTTCTTCAACTCTGCGGTCGCCTCGGCGGCCTTCAGGAGCTAGCACCGTCGGGCGTGACCTCTGCCACACCGTCGGTGCGTCTCAGGCTGAACTCAGGCAGGCGGGACATGCTCTGCGCACCGCCGGACTCGGTGCCGAGGCAGGACTCGGGACCGACCCTCCGGCGGACCAGCTTCGATCGCCGCGCGCCGTCCACCCCCGAGGTGGGCGGCGCGTTTGCGTAGGACGAAGATCGAGTCCATGGACACGGTGCTCGTGGAGTACGACCCACCGATCGCGACCGTGCTGATCGCGCGGCCCGAGGTGCGCAACGCGGTGGACCCGGCCACGGCGGCGCACCTGCGCGCAGCCTTCGACCGGATCGCGGCGGACGACGAGATTCGGGCCGTCGTCTTCGCCGGGCAGGGCGGGACGTTCTGCGCCGGCTACGACCTGAAGGCGTTCTCGCAGGTCAAGCTCGACGACGACCTCGCGGCGCTCGGCCCCGGCCGGCCCGGGCCGATGGGGCCGACGCGCGGCATCCCGCCGAAGCCGACCATCGCCGCGGTCGAGGGCTACGCGGTCGCGGGCGGTCTCGAGTTGGCGGTGTGGTGCGACCTGCGGGTGGCTGCGGCCGATGCCGTGTTCGGCGTGTTCTGCCGGCGCTGGGGCGTGCCGCTCATCGACGGCGGCACGGTTCGCCTGCCGCGACTGATCGGCCAGGGCCGAGCACTGGACCTGATCCTCACCGGGCGGCCCGTCGCGGCAGACGAGGCGCTGCGGATGGGCCTCGTCGACCGGGTCGTCGAACCGGGCACGACGCTGGCGGCCGCTCGCGAGCTCGCGCGGCAGATCGCCGCGTTCCCGCAGACGTGCATGCTGGCCGACCGGGCGTCGGCCTATGCCCAGGACGGCCTGGACGGGGCCACGGCGCTGGACGTCGAGGCGCAGGGCGGGCTTGCCGTGCTCGCCAGCGGGGAGAGCGTGTCCGGCGCGGGCCGGTTCGCGCGTGGAGCCGGCCGCGGCGGCTCCTTCGTCTGACGCTGCGTCAGAGGTTGTCGACGCGCTTCGCGACGACCTCGGCGAGAGCGGCGATCTGCCTGCGGCTCGCCGCGCCGTTGTCGAACCGCGTCGAGGTCAAGGAGAGCTGCGTCTGGCCCACCAGGATCCCGAGGAAGTACCCGTCGATCCTCGTCGCGATGTCGGTGAAGCGGATGTCGCCCCGGATCCGGTACCCGGCGACGTCCGAGGCGCTCGCGACCGAGATGTTCACGGGAGTGACCGACAACGACTGCACGGTGACGCCGGACCTCTCCAGGATCGTGGCGAACTGCTGCTGGAAGCACTTCGCGGCCTTCTTGGACTTGATCGCCGCCAGGTCCTTCTTGGCGGCGGCGGGGGAGTCGATCACGTCCGCCGAGGAGTTGATCGACAGAGAGTCCTTGCTGTACGCAACGCCGAGATTTCGCGCGGCGCGCTTGGGGACCGTTGCCCCGAGGCACGTGTAGAGCGCCTTTTCGTCGGCGGCGTCGGTGGGATCGGCGGTGGTCTTCTCGGCGGCGTAGCCCTTCAGGTCTCCCTTGACGAGCACGCCGGCCTTGGCCAGCTGTTGCGCCTTGGTCTTGGAGATCGTCGGGGCGGCCTGGGCCGCAGCGGGGGCGAGCAGCGAGAGGGCCGTCGCGGCGGCGAGCAGGGCAACGGGAGCGCGCACCGGGTACCTCCGTGTCCAGGGGGCGAAGCGTCTCCACCTTGACACGCGAAAGGCCCGGAGCACGTGCTCCGGGCCTTCGGCGTTTCGGTGCTACATGGCCGGCGTGCTCGCCGGGGTGCTCGCCGGGGTGGTCGCCGCGGCGGGCGAGCCGGACGGCGTCGGCGTGGCCGCCGGGGTCGCCGGAGTCGTCGCCGTCGCGCTGGGGTTCAGCGGGTCCTGGAACGTGCCCACGCGTCCGCCCTTGTCCCAGGCGAGGAAGGCCTCGATGTACTGCAGCGCCTTCGCCCGATCGGTGGTGCCCTCGGAGTTGTTGCCCGGACGGTTGATCGAGTACACGGTGGTGCCCGGCCCGTTGCCGGACGCCTCGCGCGGCTCGAGGCCGGGCGCGGCGATGACGGAGTACTTCGAACCGGAGTGCCACAGGTACCAGCTGTTGATGCCGACGTCCTTCGCGGCGCGGATCTGCTCCTTCACGTGGTACGGCGTGTAGTCCGGTGCCGTGTAGGAGAAAGCCTGGATCCACGGGACGATCTGGCAGTCCGGGTTCGTCGTCAGGACCATGCGGTTGAAGTCCATGAGCGATCGCTTGAGGATGTCGTAGGGCTGGCCGTTCGGGTGCGCGACCGAGTACTCGCCGCGGGCCCAGTGCGACGGGTAGACCATCGGGGAGATGAAGTCGAGGTTCTTCGCCATGGCCGGAATGTCCTGCGCGACGGCCCACGGGGTGAACGACGCGACGCCGTAGACCGCCGCGCCGACGCTCGCGCCGGCGGCGCGGATGCGCGGGCTCGCCACCGCCACGAAGTCCGCGATCGCCTGCTCGGGCGTGCGGTCCCCGATGCCCTTGTAGACCTGGCCCTTGTTCTCCGGCTTGCGGATGTAGTCGTACATGATGCCGTCGAAGCCGAACTTCGCGGCCTCTTCACCGAGGGCGGCGTTGTACTCGATGATCTCGGTGTTCGCGAAGTTCGTGAACGAACCCTGGCCGTAGTTGCCCGCGCTGTACGCGCCGCCGGAGGTGTTCTGGATCAGCAGGTCCATCTTGCCCTGGCCCAGCGCCCACTTGCCCATCCGCGGGTCGCGGAAGGCGACGATGCGCCCGACGACCTTCGCGCCGAGGGCGTGGATTTCGTCGACGGCCGCCTTGGCGTCGTAGTACGGCCGGGTCACGCCCGCCTGCACGGCCAGCGGCACCTGCGAGGAGTAGCCGACGATGCCGTCCTCGTCCTTGATGTCGAGCTGGACGGTGTCGATCTTCTTCGCCTTGATCATCTCGATGATCGGGTCCTTGAGCTTCGGGTCGGCCCAGGCGAAGTGCTGAATGTGCGCGGCGCGGACGTTCGCACCCTTGCTGACCCCGGTGCTCGAGGTGGCGGGCGCGGAGGCTTCCGGGGTCGGCGTCACCGAGGCCTCGACGTTGATGACCGGTGCGACGTTGGTGTCCGGCCCCGCGGCGCTGTCCTTCGCCCCGCCGCCGCAGGCGCTCAACGGAAGCGCGAGCGCGGTCACCGCGAGCACTGCCAGGCGACCCCTGCGGTGGCTCTTGCCCGATCGTCCTGCCTGTCCCTGCACGGTCATGCCCGAACACACCCCTGTCGCGTCGGCCGGCGGGCGGGCGCCCGCGCGTGGCCCTTTGCGGATCCACGGTGCGCCACCCCGCGTCGATCTTGGGGGAGGTAGACCGGGGTATTACCCGATCGTTGTCGGTAGCTGAGTCGTTCCGATGCCGTGCCGAGACAAACCGTCACGAAGCGCCGGAGGACCAGACCGATCCGTCGCTTTGTGGGAGAACCACGAACTCGATCCCCTCGGCTTCGCACACGTCGAGAAGGTGGGGGTCGGAGGTGGCGAGCGCCGCGCCTCGAGCGCGGGCAGCCTCTGCCGCGACGCAGTCGGCCATGCTCACCGCGCACCTCGTTCGGTGGTAGGTCCGGGCTCGGAGGCGCCCGGCGGCAGCGCCGAGTGCCGAGGCCACCGCAACTCCTTCGTGCAGGCCAAGTTGAGCGACGTCGAGAGCAACATCCTCTTCGTCCGCGCCCGCGATTCGGACGAGGTAATCGAGCACCTCGCCGACGCCCACCGCCGTCAGCACTGCGTCGCCGTCGTCGACGATCGTCCTTACGGTGGGCGCGGCCGGTTCGCCACGCAGCAGGGCGATCACCGCAAACGCGTCCAGGACCGTCAACGCCGCGATTCCCGGGTGGCTTCGTCGCGTCGCGAGCGACGCCGAGCCGTCGCCGAGTCGACTCCGCGAGTGGCGTACTTGCCGACGAGTTCGCCGACCGGATCCTCCGGCATCGGTCGCATGACTATCCGGTCGCCCATGTCGACGACGACGACTCGACGCGCTTTCCAGCGCGAGCGAGTCTCGGCCGGAATCGACACCTGTCCGTTGCCGGACACGGTCATGACGTAGCTGGCGGTTTCCACACTGTCTGTTGTATCACTTCAGTGATTCGTTGTATGGGTCCGCGCTGTACGTGGAACCTGCAGGCGGAGCCGCGGCCGAGACCCGCGCCTAGGCGACGAGCGCCGATTCCCGGACCGGCTCCAAAGCCTCGCGGACCAGGTCGGCGACGTCGGCCACCAGCCGGACGTCGAGGCGCTCGCGAACGCTCGCCGGGACGTCGTCGAGGTCGGGGGCGTTGCGAGCCGGCAGGAACACCGTGGTGAGGCCGGCACGATGCGCGGCCAGCAGCTTCTGCTTGACACCGCCGATCGGCAGCACTCGGCCGTTGAGCGTGACCTCGCCGGTCATCCCGACGTCCGCGCGAACCGGTCGTCCGGTGGCAAGCGACGCCAGCGCGGCCACCATGGTCACGCCGGCCGACGGTCCGTCCTTGGGCACGGCGCCCGCGGGGACGTGCAGGTGCAGAGCACGGTCGAACTCGGTCGGGTCCACGCCCAGATCGCGCCCGTGCGCCCGCAGGTACGACAGCGCGATGTGGGCCGACTCCTTCATGACGTCGCCGAGCTGGCCGGTCAGGGTGAGGCCGGTGGCGCCGGGCATGGCGCTGGCTTCGACGAACAGCACGTCGCCACCGGCACCGGTCACCGCGAGCCCGGTCGAAACGCCGGGCACCGAGGTGCGCTCGGCACTTTCCGGCGTAAACCGCGGCCTGCCGAGGAACTCGCGCAGCGTCTCGGCGTCGACGTGGATCGGCGCCTGCTCCGGGTCGGCCGCGACTCGAGTGGCGACCTTGCGCAGTACCTTGGCGATCGCCCGGTCGAGCTGGCGCACGCCGGCCTCGCGCGTGTACTCGGCGGCCATGGAGCGCAACGCAGCGTCGTCCACGGTCAGGTCGGTGTCGTCCAGCGCCGCCCGCTCGATCTGACGGGGCAACAGATGGTTGCGGGCGATGGCGACCTTCTCGTCTTCGGTGTAGCCGTCGAGCGTCACCAGCTCCATGCGGTCCAGCAGGGGGCCGGGGATCGCCTCGCCGACGTTCGCCGTTGCAAGGAACAGGACGTCGGACAGGTCCAGTTCCAGCTCGAGGTAGTGGTCGCGGAAGGTGTGGTTCTGCGCCGGGTCCAGCACCTCGAGCAGGGCGGCGGCCGGGTCGCCCCGGTAGTCGGCGCCGACCTTGTCGATCTCGTCGAGCAGGACGACCGGGTTCATCGAGCCGGATTCCTTGATGGCGCGGACGATCCGGCCGGGCAGGGCGCCCACGTAGGTGCGCCGATGCCCACGGATCTCGGCCTCGTCGCGGACGCCGCCGAGGGAGACGCGCACGAAGTTGCGGCCCAGGGCTCGGGCCACCGATTCGCCGAGCGAGGTCTTGCCGACGCCGGGCGGGCCGAGCAGCGCGAGCACCGCGCCGCTGCCGCGGCCGCCGACCACGTCGAGGCCGCGTTCGGCCCGCCGGGCGCGCAGCGCGAGGTACTCGACGATGCGTTCCTTCACGTCGTCCAGGCCCTCGTGGTCGGAGTCGAGGATCGCGCGGGCCGCCAGAACGTCGGTGCTGTCGGTGGTCCGCACGCCCCACGGCAGTTCGAGCACGGTGTCCAGCCACGTGCGGATCCAGGCCGTCTCCGGGTTCTGGTCGCTGCCCTGCTCCAGCTTCGCGACCTCGCGCAGCGCGGCCGCGCGCACCTTCTCCGGCAGGTTCGCGGCCTCGATGCGGCCGCGGTAGTCCTCGGCGCCATCGGGCTCGTCCTCGCCGAGTTCCTTGCGGATCGCGGCCAACTGCTGGCGGAGCAGGAACTCGCGCTGGGTCTTCTCGACGCCTTCGCGAACGTCGTCGCGGATCTTCTCCGACACCTCGAGTTCGGTGAGGTACGCACGGCCCCACTCGGCGAGCCTGGTCAGGCGTTCGTCGACGTCGAGGGTTTCGAGCAGCCACAGCTTCTGATTCAGGCTCAGATGGGGCGCGTAGCCGGCCGTGTCGGCCAACAGGGAGGGGTCCGTGATGGCCTGTAGGCCGTCGACGAACTGCCAGGCGCCGCGCTTCTGCAGGATCGACACGGCGAGGCCCTGGTACTCGGACGCCAACTCGCGCGTCCGATCGGTCGTGGGGAGTTCCTCGAGCAGGTCCGCCTGCACCCACAGGGCCGCGCCGGCGCCCGTGACGCCGATGCCGATGCGGGCCCGGCGCAGGCCGCGGACGACGGCGGCGGGCTCGCCGCTCGGCAGCTGGCCGACCTGCTCGATCGCGGCGACGACGCCGTAGCCGTGGTAGGTGCCCTGGACGCGGGGGACGAGCAGGATCTGGCCGCCGGCGGCGGAGCGGGCGGCGTCGATCGCCGCCTGGGCGGCGGTGTCCAGGGCTATCGGGGCCACCATGCCGGGCAGTGCGACGTCGTCGCTCAGCGGCAGGACGGGCAGGGTCACGAGGTCGTTCACGTCGATCGCTCATTCGGTCGTGACGCCCCAACGCGCGATAGGTCCGTCTGCTTCCCGATTCCGCTGTGGGCGAAGCTCGGCGTCCGAAAAGGGCCCCAAAGGCCTTCCTTCGACGCCGAGGAAATTCTGATTTGGCGTCAGATGCACTGCACTAGTGGCGTAAGTCACGATGGGGCCGAGTTCACCGTTCCGGCACGGAACGGAAACTCGGGCCGGGGTATGGTCGAGCGCAGGGGAATCGCGTTGCCCCGTCGAGGGGGACGGACCGGGAACGCGACCGACGCTGCAGTTTCGTGCAAGGAACTTCCATGGGCGATGTCCTGAGCCGCTTTCCCACCGCTTCCCACATGTTCGTTCTCGCGCCGCCTGTGGCGGCCGAGGCCTTCGACCTGATGCTCCACTCCCCGGCCATGGCGGAGTTGCTGACGCCCAAGGGCGCATCGCCCGCCGCCCGATGGCCGGGTACCGGCCGCTCCGGGCGCTTTCCGCGGACCTTCGTGTCGCCGGCCGGGGCCCGCGCAACGTCGAGGTGAGAGTCGAGCTGCTGCCGTGGTCGGAGTCGCGGTCCGAACTTGTCCTTTGGACAAAGGCGCGGCCGGGGATCTTCGTGGAGCGCAGCGTGGCCGCCTATCTGGACGCGGCGCACCGCGCGCTGGAGAGGCTTGGCGCTCTCGTGGCGGCGGACTGCGCCGTTCCCGAACTTCAGACCGGGCGGGACTTGAGCGGTACCGGGCGCCTGCGGCGCCTGCCTACCATCAGCACCATCCCGACGGCGGCGACTCCGCCGGACAGGGAAGCGATCCAGAGCAGCACCTGACGCGGCAGCAGCGAGTCGTCGGCGGCCGCTGCGGCAACCGCTGCGGCGTCGGAGTAGCGCGAGGTGCCGACGGCGGTGGCGACGGCGTCGAGGTCGCCGACGTTGGCGGGGCTGAGCGGCTCGACGAGCGTGCCGACCGGTTCCACTCGGCCGGCGTTCGCGAAGCCCCATTCGACGAGAGCGCTTGCGTCGACGGCGATCCGGCCGCCGGGCGTGAACATCAGCGTGGCCAGGATGGTGCGCCCGTCGCGCTCGGCCGCCGCGATCATCGTGTTCTGCGCCTTGGTCGTGTAGCCCATCTTCACGCCGATCGCGCCGGGGAACTGCGCGCGCACCAGGCGGTTTTCGGTGTGGACGTACATCCGCTCCTCGGTCCACGGGGAGTCGACGGGTACGTGCACCGCCTCGAAGTTGTGCCGGATGCTGCCCATGTAGTGCCGCAGGTCCCCGCGGTCCAGCGCGGCCCGGCCCCACAGAGCCAGGTCGTAGGCGGAGGCGAACTGTCCGTCGGCGTCGAGGCCGCTCGCGTTCACCACGACGGTGTCGTTGGCCTGCAGACGCCGCGCCTCGGCCCGCATGAGTTCGAGGCCGCGCTCGAGCGTGCCGCCGCCGGCCTTCGCGAGCCCGTTCGCCGCGTCGTTGCCGGACTTCAGCATCAGGGCGTACCAGAGGTCGTCGACCTTGTAGGTGTGGCGGGGCCACATCCCGACGCGCGTGCCCTCCTGGTACGCGTCCTCGCGGTCCGCGGTGTAGGTGGCGTCGGGGTCCAGACGCGGCGCCATGGTCAGCGCGAGCAGGGTCTTCAGTGTGCTCGCGGGGCGCAGCGACCGGTGCGGGTCGTGGGCGGCGAGCACCTGGCCGGTGTCCGCGTCGGCCACCAGCCACGCGGCGCCGCTGATGTTGGGCAGCGCGGGTGCGCCCGGCGCGACGATGTCTCCGGTCTCGGCCATCCGCGGGCCGCCGACGGAGGACCGCGCGGGCGGTGCCTCGTTGGCGGCCACGGGCACGGCGGTGAGGAGCGAGACTGCGAGCACGGCAGCAGCAGCCAACGTCGCACGCCTCATCGGTCTCCCCACCTCGGCCCCTGACACGAAGTTAGCTTCGCGAGGGGAGTGTCCGAAGGGAGATGCGTCGATCCGTGATGGACGGCAACGAAATCGTGCAGATCCGATGACTCGTCGGAGGGCGTTTTGTGGCCAATGCCGGAAAAAGTGCGGCTGAGCACCAAGTGACATGTGGCCCTCCGCGGTTAGGAACCTGCGTTTACAAACATACCAACCCGCCCAACGCGAGCAAAATTCCACCACGCGCGGACCCACAGGAATGTGGGCCGCGCGGGGCT
>JBQTKD010000063.1:0-11593 GCA_052386455.1 Sporichthyaceae bacterium | reverse complement strand
AGACCAACCCGCTCGCGGGTCTGACCCACAAGCGCCGCCTCTCGGCGCTCGGCCCGGGTGGTCTCTCCCGTGAGCGCGCCGGCTTCGAGGTCCGCGACGTGCACCCGTCGCACTACGGCCGCATGTGTCCGATCGAGACGCCGGAAGGCCCGAACATCGGCCTGATCGGTTCGCTCGCGACCTACGGGCGCATCAACCCGTTCGGCTTCGTCGAGACCCCGTACCGCAAGGTCGTCGGCGGCAAGGTCAGCGACGAGGTCGACTACCTGACTGCTGACGAGGAGGACCTGCACGTCATCGCCCAGGCCAACGCGCCGCTCAAGGCCGACAACACCTTCGCCGAGGCGCGCGTGCTCGTCCGCCGCAAGGGCGGCGAGGTCGAGTACATCCCGGCCGACGAGGTCGACTACATGGACGTCTCGCCGCGCCAGATGGTGTCGGTGGCGACGGCGATGATCCCGTTCCTCGAGCACGACGACGCGAACCGCGCCCTCATGGGCTCGAACATGCAGCGTCAGTCCGTGCCACTGCTGCGCTCGGAGTCGCCGCTCGTCGGCACCGGCCAGGAGTACCGCGCGGCCAAGGACGCGGGCGACGTCATCGTCGCCACCAAGGCCGGCGTGGTCTCGGAAGTCTCCGCGGACTACATCCACGTGATGGAGGACGACGGCGGGTACACCACCTACCGCGTCGCGAAGTTCCGTCGCAGCAACCAGGGCACCTGCTTCAACCAGAAGCCGATCGTGTCCGAGGGCGACCGCGTCGAGGCCGGTCAGGTCATCGCCGACGGCCCGTGCACCCAGAACGGCGAGATGGCGCTGGGCAAGAACCTGCTCGTCGCCTTCATGTGCTGGGAGGGCCACAACTACGAGGACGCGATCATCCTGTCGCAGCGCCTCGTGCAGGACGACGTCCTTTCCTCGATCCACATCGAGGAGCACGAGGTCGACGCCCGCGACACCAAGCTGGGTCCGGAAGAGATCACCCGGGACATCCCGAACGTCTCCGACGAGGTCCTGGCCGACCTGGACGACCGCGGCATCATCCGCATCGGCGCCGAGGTCACCACCGGCGACGTGCTCGTCGGCAAGGTCACGCCGAAGGGCGAGACCGAGCTGACCCCGGAGGAGCGCCTGCTCCGCGCGATCTTCGGCGAGAAGGCCCGCGAAGTCCGCGACACCTCGCTGAAGGTGCCGCACGGCGAGTCCGGCAAGGTCATCGGCGTTCGCGTCTTCGACCGCGAGGAGGGCGACGAGCTCCCGCCCGGCGTCAACCAGCTGGTGCGCGTCTACGTGGCACAGAAGCGCAAGATCACCGACGGCGACAAGCTCGCCGGTCGCCACGGCAACAAGGGCGTTATCGCCAAGATCCTGCCCGTCGAGGACATGCCGTTCCTCGAGGACGGGACCGCGGTCGACATCGTGCTCAACCCGCTCGGCGTGCCCTCGCGCATGAACATCGGTCAGATCCTGGAGACACACCTCGGGTGGGTCGCCAAGACGGGCTGGAGCGCGGAGATCGAGCCTGGCGACGACGAGGCAACCAAGGAGTGGAAGTCGCGTCTGGCGGGCATCGAGGCCCACATCGGCGAGCCCGGCACCAACGTTGCCACGCCCGTCTTCGACGGTGCGCAGGAGGAGGAGATCACCGGCCTGCTCGGCTCCACCCTCGTGACCCGCGACGGCGTCCGGCTGATCAACTCCTCCGGCAAGGCCCAGCTGTTCGACGGGCGCTCCGGAGAGCCGTACAAGAGCCCGATCTCCGTCGGGTACATCTACATCCTGAAGCTGCTGCACCTGGTGGACGACAAGATCCACGCGCGCTCGACCGGCCCGTACTCGATGATCACGCAGCAGCCGCTGGGTGGTAAGGCGCAGTTCGGTGGCCAGCGCTTCGGCGAGATGGAGGTGTGGGCGCTGGAGGCCTACGGCGCCTCCTACGCCCTACAGGAGTTGCTCACCATCAAGTCCGACGACGTGCTCGGCCGTGTGAAGGTCTACGAGGCCATCGTCAAGGGCGAGAACATCCCGGAGCCCGGCATCCCGGAGTCCTTCAAGGTCCTCATCAAGGAAATGCAGTCGCTGTGCCTGAACGTCGAGGTGCTCTCCAGCGACGGCATGTCCATCGAGATGCGCGAGACCGACGAAGACGTCTTCCGCGCCGCCGAGGAGCTGGGCATCGACCTGAGCCGGCGCGAGCCGAGCTCCGTGGAAGAGGTGTGACGCGGCGGTAGCGAACCGCCACTCACACCGACCGTCACGAATTAGTAGGGGACTGGGGAACACGTGCTCGACGTCAACTTCTTCGACGAGCTGCGCATCGGTCTGGCCACCGCCGACGACATTCGGCAGTGGTCCCACGGCGAGGTCAAGAAGCCCGAGACCATCAACTACCGCACGCTCAAGCCCGAGAAGGACGGCTTGTTCTGCGAAAAGATCTTCGGTCCCACCCGGGACTGGGAGTGCTACTGCGGCAAGTACAAGCGTGTCCGCTTCAAGGGCATCATCTGCGAGCGCTGCGGCGTCGAGGTCACTCGCGCCAAGGTGCGTCGCGAGCGCATGGGCCACATCGAGCTCGCCGCTCCGGTGACCCACATCTGGTACTTCAAGGGCGTTCCGTCGCGCTTGGGCTACCTGCTCGACCTCGCCCCGAAGGACCTCGAGAAGGTCATCTACTTCGCGGCGTACATGATCACGTGGGTGGACGAGGAGGGTCGTCACCGCGACCTGTCCTCGCTCGAGGCTCAGCTTCAGGTCGAGCGTGGGCACATCGAGCAGCGTCGCGACGCCGACCTCGAGGCTCGCGCGACGAAGCTCGAGCACGACATGGCCGAGCTGGAAGAGGCCGCCGCGAAGGCGGACCAGAAGCGCAAGGTCAAGGAAGGCGCCGAGCGCGAGCTCAAGCAGCTCCGCGACCGCGCCCAGCGCGAGCTGGACCGTCTCGACGACGTCTGGACCCGCTTCAAGAACCTCAAGGTCCAGGACCTCGAGGGCGACGAAATGCTCTACCGCGAGATGCGCGACCGGTTCGGCGTGTACTTCGACGGCGGCATGGGCGCCGCGGCGATCCAGAAGCGTCTGGAGTCCTTCGACCTCGAAGAGGAGTCCGAGCGGCTGCGCGAGATCATCCGGACCGGCAAGGGCCAGAAGAAGACCCGTGCGCTCAAGCGCCTCAAGGTCGTCTCGGCGTTCCTGTCGACCCGGAACTCGCCCATGGGCATGGTGCTGGACTGCGTCCCGGTGATCCCGCCGGACCTGCGTCCGATGGTCCAGCTGGACGGCGGCCGCTTCGCGACCTCCGACCTCAACGACCTGTACCGCCGCGTGATCAACCGGAACAACCGCCTCAAGCGTCTGCTGGACCTCGGGGCGCCGGAGATCATCGTCAACAACGAGAAGCGCATGCTCCAGGAGGCCGTCGACGCACTGTTCGACAACGGCCGCCGCGGTCGACCGGTCACCGGACCGGGCAACCGTCCGCTGAAGTCGCTCTCGGACATGCTCAAGGGCAAGCAGGGCCGTTTCCGGCAGAACCTTCTCGGCAAGCGCGTCGACTACTCGGGCCGTTCGGTCATCGTCGTCGGCCCGCAGCTCAAGCTGCACCAGTGCGGTCTGCCCAAGGCGATGGCGCTCGAGCTGTTCAAGCCGTTCGTGATGAAGCGGCTCGTCGACCTCAACCACGCGCAGAACATCAAGAGCGCCAAGCGCATGGTCGAGCGAGCACGGCCGGTCGTGTGGGACGTGCTCGAGGAGGTCATCTCCGAGCACCCGGTGCTCCTCAACCGCGCACCGACGCTGCACCGCCTTGGCATCCAGGCCTTCGAACCGCAGTTGATCGAAGGCAAGGCCATCCAGATCCACCCGCTCGTCTGCTCGGCCTTCAACGCCGACTTCGACGGCGACCAGATGGCCGTGCACCTGCCGCTGTCCGCGGAGGCCCAGGCCGAGGCGCGCATCCTCATGCTGTCCTCGAACAACATCCTGAAGCCGTCCGACGGCAAGCCGGTCACCATGCCGACGCAGGACATGATCATCGGTCTGTTCTTCCTGACCGGCGATCGTCCCGGCCTGCCCGGCGAGGGCCGCGTGTTCGGTTCGGTGTCCGAGGCCGTCATGGCCTTCGACAACGGCGAGCTGGGCCTGCAGGCCAAGGCGAAGATCCGGATGAACGACCTGGTGCCCCCGCGCGGCTGGACCGCGCCGGAGAACTGGTCGCCGGGCGAGCCGATCCTGCTCGAGACCACCCTGGGCCGCGCGCTGTTCAACGAGGCGCTGCCGCACGACTACCCGTACATCGACACCGAGGTCGGCAAGAAGCAGCTCTCGACGATCATCAACGACCTCGCCGAGCGCTACCCGAAGGTTCAGGTCGCCGCGACGCTGGACGCGTTGAAGTCGGCCGGTTTCTACTGGGCGACTCGCTCGGGCGTCACCGTGTCCATCGGCGACGTCGTGCCGCCGCCGGACAAGGTGCAGATCCTCGAGGAGTACGAGGCTCGCGCCGAGAAGATCCAGAAGCAGTACGAGCGCGGTCTCATCACCGACGACGAGCGCCGTCAGGAGCTCATCGAGGTGTGGACCCAGGCGACCAACGTCGTCGCGGCGGCCATGGAGAAGAACTTCGACCGGCTCAACCCGATCGCGATGATGATCGACTCGGGCGCGCGAGGAAACATGATGCAGGTCCGGCAGATCGCCGGCATGCGCGGGCTCGTCGCCAACCCGAAGGGCGAGATCATCCCGCGGCCGATCAAGTCGAACTTCCGCGAGGGTCTGTCCGTGCTGGAGTTCTTCATCTCCACGCACGGCGCCCGCAAGGGTCTGGCCGACACCGCGCTGCGTACGGCGGACTCGGGCTACCTGACCCGTCGTCTCGTCGACGTCAGCCAGGACGTGATCATTCGCGAGGAGGACTGCGGCACCGAGCGCGGTCTCCAGACCAAGATCGCTGCCACCGGCGCGGACGGCGTGCTCCGCAAGCTGGAGAACGTCGACACCAACGTGGTCTCTCGCGTGATCGCCGAGCCGGTGATCGCCGAGGGCCGCACCGTGGTCGACCCGGGCACGGACGTCACCAACATCCTGCTGGACATGCTCATCGCGGCCGGCAGGGACCAGGTGAAGGTCCGCTCGGTGCTGACCTGCGAGTCCAAGGTCGGCACGTGCGCGATGTGCTACGGCCGTTCGCTGGCCGCGGGCAAGATCGTGGACATCGGCGAGGCCATCGGCATCATCGCCGCCCAGTCCATCGGCGAGCCCGGCACCCAGCTGACGATGCGTACCTTCCACACCGGTGGCGTCGCGGGCGAAGACATCACCCACGGTCTGCCGCGCGTCGTCGAGCTGTTCGAGGCCCGCCAGCCCAAGGGCGTCGCCCCGATCAGCGAGGCCACCGGCCGCGTCCGGATCGAAGACTCGGACAAGGCGCGCAAGGTCGTGATCGTCCCCGACGACGGTGGCGAGGAAATCGCCTACCCGGTGTCGAAGCGCTCGCGGCTGGTGGTCGAAGAGGGCCAGCACGTCGAGGTCGGCCAGAAGCTCGTCCAGGGCGCGGCCAACCCGCACGAGGTGCTGCGCATCCTCGGCCAGCGCAAGGTCCAGGAGCACCTCGTGGACGAGGTCCAGGAGGTCTACCGCTCGCAGGGCGTGTCGATCCACGACAAGCACATCGAGATCATCATTCGGCAGATGCTGCGCCGTGTGACGGTCATCGAGTCCGGCGACGCGGAACTGCTGCCCGGCGAGCTCGTCGAGCGTTCGCGCTTCGAGGGTGAAAACCGTCGGGTCGTCGCCGAGGGCGGTCAGCCCGCCTCCGGCCGTCCGGTTCTGATGGGCATCACGAAGGCCTCGCTGGCCACCGAGTCGTGGCTGTCGGCCGCCTAGTTCCAGGAGACGACGCGGGTGCTCACGGACGCGGCGATCCACGCCAAGTCCGACCCGCTGCTCGGCCTGAAGGAGAACGTCATCATCGGCAAGCTCATCCCGGCCGGTACGGGCATGCCCCGGTACCGCAACATCCGGGTCGAGCCGACCGAGGAGGCCCGCGCGGCGATGTACTCGATCGGCGGCTACGACGAGTCCGAGTACGTCGGGTTCGGCAGTGGCTCCGGCGAGGCCGTGCGCCTGGAGGACTACGACTTCGGCGGCTACGGCGGCTAGTCGTACCTGAACACAACGAAGGCGGTCGCCCCAGTCGGGACGGCCGCCTTCGGCGTTGCGAACCGGATTCAGTCGGCGCAGGCGACCGCGACCGAGAGAGCCGCGCACAGTTGATGCATGCGCTCGTCCGACAGCCGGCCGATCCGCGACCGGAAGCGGCTTCGCGCCAGCAGCGTCAGGCTGTCCAATCCGGCCACGCAGTCCCGATCAAGTCCGTCTTCCGGTCCGAGCCGTACCGCCGTCGGAATGTCGCGGATGGTCGAGGTCAGCGGGACGACCAACACCGCATTCAGGTACCGGCCGGCGAAATCGCGGTGCATGACGACCGCGGGGCGCAGTTTGTCGATCTCGGCGAGCCAGATCTCGCCTCGCCGAGGCGGCTCACCAGTCAAGATCGCTCGCCTGGAAGCCGGCGAGGCTGACGGCGGCGAAGCCGTCCTCCTCTGCGCCGGGCGGCACGAGGCCGTACCCCGCGGCAAGCTGCGCATCGATGGACGCCTCGCGCCGCCGAGCCAGGAACTCGCGCACGGCCTGACGCACGACTTCGGCGCGGGAGGAAGAAGCGTCGGCCGCCACTGCATCCAACTCGACAACGATGTGAGAGTCGATCTGGAAGGCAATCTGTATGACATCCGGCATGAATCAACCATACATCGCGGTAGTCGTCAGGGATGCCCTTGGATGGGGTGGCGCTGCAGGTGGGCGACGAGCAACTCGGCGAACTCCTTCGCCGCCTGCTCGGGGATCCAGTGGCTGACGCCCTTCATGACCTCGAAGGTGTACGGCCCGTCGACGTAGCGCTCGGTGTTCACCGCGCCCTTGCGCTTGAGTGCCACGTCGCCGTCGCTCCAGACGAACAGCGTCGGTTGGGCGACGCGGGAGCCGGACTGCTTCCACAGATTGATCGTGGGCAGCCCGCGGTACCAGTTGAGCGGGCCGGTGAGGGACGCCGGGTCGCGGAACGCCGCGGCACCTCGGGCGGCAGCTTCCGCGGACTGCCCGGTGTACTCGCGGAGGAACCAGTCCCACTTGGAGCGCAGCGCGCGCTCGGGCAGCCACGGCAGCTGGAAGAACAGGATGTACCAGGACGCGAGGCACTGCCTGCTCGTGCCCAGCGCCTTGAGGAAGGCGCGGGGGTGGGGGACCGACACCGTCGTCAACGAGGCCACGCGCTCCGGATGGTCGGTCGCGGTTGCCCACGCCACCATCGCGCCCCAGTCGTGGCCCACGACGTGCGCGCGGCCGCCGTAGGCGTCGATGACCGCGGCGGCGTCCGCAGCCAACTGCGGAATCGCGTAGTCGCGCCGACGCTTCGGCATGGCAGCGGGGGTGTAGCCACGCTGGTCGAACGTGACGGTGCGGAAGCCCGCCGCGTTCAGCAGTGGCACGACGTGATCCCAGCTGTCGCTGTGCTGTGGGAAGCCGTGCAACAGCAGCACGACTTCGCCTTCGGCCGGGCCGGACTCGTTCGTGTGAAACGTGCATTCGCCGCGAGTCACCGTCTTCATGACCTCAACCTGCCGTACGGCGATAGCGTCCGTCCATGAGAGCAGTCGTGTGTCAGAACTCCGAACTGCGCGTCGCCGAGGTGCCGGACCCGCAACCGCAGAAGGGTCACTTGGTCCTCGACGTCGTCCGGGCGGGAATCTGCGGCTCCGACCTGCACGCCCGGTTCCACGCCGACGCGATGGCGGACGCCGCTGCCGAGATCGGCATGGCCAAGATGATGCGTACCGCCCAGCCGGTGGTGATGGGCCACGAGTTCAGCGGCCGGGTGCGGGCGTACGGGCCGGGCACCAAGCGGCGCATCCCGGAGGGCACGCCCGTCGTGGCCCTTCCGCTGATCAAGCGCGACGGCGCTGCCGACTTCGTCGGCCTCTCGCAGACCGCACCCGGCGCGTACGCCGAGCAGGTCCTGGTCCAGGAGGCGTTGACCTTCCCGGTGCCGAACGGCTTCTCGCCGCAGACCGCGGCGCTGACCGAGCCGATGGCGGTCGCACACCACGCGGTACGCCGCAGCGGGATCGGCAAGGGAGAGACCGCCGTCGTGATCGGCTGTGGCCCGATCGGCCTGGCGGTCATCCTCATGCTGCGCGCTCGCGGGGTGCGCACGATCGTCGCCAGCGACTACTCCGCCGCTCGCCGCGCGTTGGCCACGAGGTGCGGGGCCACCCTGGTGGTCGATCCGGGAGTCGACTCGCCGTGGACGTCGTTCGCGGACAGCACATACTTCACCGACGCGGCGAAGCTGATGGAGTTCGGCATCGGCGCAGTCGAGAAGCTGCGGGCCGTTCCGTTCCTGCCCTGGAACCGAGTGCTCCGCGCAGCCGAGGCTGCCGGGAAGGCCCCAAAGGGTCCGGTCGTCTTCGAGTGCGTCGGGCTGCCGGGGATCATCGACCACATCGTGAACTCGGCCCCGCTGTACTCGCGGGTGATCGTGGTCGGCGTGTGCATGGAACGGGACGCGATGCGGCCGCTGATGGCGCTCACCAAGGAGCTCAGCCTCCAGTTCGTCTTCGCCTACGACCCGACCGAATACCTCGACGCGCTGCACCTGATGGCCGAAGGCAAGGTGGACCCGACGCCGCTGATTACCGACACGGTCGGCCTCGACGGGGTACCGAACGCTTTCGACGTCCTCGGCAAGGCCGAGGAACAGGCGAAGGTGCTGGTCGACCCCAGCGTTCGCTGATCCTCACCGAAGAGGACCCACCGAGTCACGCGCCTCGGCCACGATCTCGACGTCGTCGCCTAGGCGGATGACGGCGCCGGGGGTGTCCGGCACCAGGTTCACCCCAAACCAGGTCTTCCCGTCCCACCGGCGGTGCCGGGCGAGCGTGGCGATGGGTTCGTGGCCGCGCTCGAGCGTGTCCGGGTCCGTCGTGGTGAGCACGCAGCGAGAGCAGCCTTTGACCGCACGGAACAGCGCGTCGCCAATGCGCACGCGCCGCCAGCCGTCCTCGGCCCAGGCGGGGAAGCCCGCCACGACGACGTTGGGCCGGAACCGCACCACCGACAGCGGGGCGGCTTCCGGGTTGCGCCCGGCCAGGACCACGTCGTTGAGGGCGGCCAGGGATCCCTCGTTCACCACGAGCAGTGGGTAGGCGTCGGCGAACGACACTCGATCGTCGGCCGTGGTGTAGTCCGGGCTCGTGGGGCGACGGTCGGGATCGTCGAGGTACACGAACCGCACGGAGACGCCCAACAGGGCCGAGAACCAGTCGTCGGCAACCGGGCCGGCCAACGCCCCCGGCACGGCGCTGCCCCAGACGAAGGCGTCGGTCGGCGGGCCGCTCGGTGCGGGCACCTCCAGCGGTTCGCGGCCCGGTGCAGTCACGCGCAGCCCGCCCTCGACGATCGTCGGGTGCACGTGGAGCAGCACCGGCAGTTCGCGTGCGGTAACTGCGTCGCCGTTGCCGTCGATCACCATCCATCGCCGATCCCCGGACAGGCCCAGGCGCTCCACCACCGCAGAGGGCAGGTCCTCCCCGCGGCAGGACTTCACCGGGTAGCGGCGGATCCCCGTCAACCTTCCTGGCACGCCGCCACGCTACTGCCGCTCGTGCGGCAGACTGACGCCGTGAGCGAGAGCAGTGGAGGACCGGGCGGTCCGCCCGACTTCACCAAGCCCAGCGATCCGTTCGCCGGCTGGTCCGCCCCGCCGCCGCCGGGGCCGCCGCCCGGTGCATACCCGCCGCCGCCCGGAGGCTGGCAGCCGGGGCCGCCACCGGGGCAGCAGCCCGGTTGGGGACCGCCGGGCCCGTACGGTGGCGCCTACCAGGGGTGGGGCTACCCGCCGCCCGAGCCGCCCAAGACCGCCGGCAAGGCGGTGGCGATCCTGGTGCTGGGGATCTCGTCGCTGATCGCCTGCCTGGGCATTCCGGGGATCGTGGCGCTGTTCATGGCGCCGGGCGCCAAGCGAGAGATTGCGGCGTCTCGGGGCCGGCTGACCGGGGACGGCCTCATCAAGGCTGGTGTGATCTGCAGTTGGATTTCGCTCGCCATCCTGATCCTGGCCATCGTCGTTTTCGTCGCGGTCATCGCTCTCGTGGCCACGGGCAGCGGCTCCGGAATCGAGATCCAAACCCCCTCGGACATCGGCATCGACTCCTGACGCAGGGCCGCGACACACCGCAGGTTTGATGCTGCGAACTGGGCTGGTAGTGTCCTCCCTCGTGCCTGGACGCTGTCCGGGCACCCGCGCGCGTGTTCGCGCGATCCCTTGGCAGTAGCTGACGCTCTTCGGCGGCGGCGAGCCGAAACCCAGTCGGGATTTCCTGGCAGGAACGTGTGCACGGGCGCGACACGCCCGACCGCGGGGGTCGGAGAACGCCCGCGGCCCGAACCGGTTTGGCAATGAAGACGGAGAAGCGGTGCCCACGATTCAGCAGCTGGTCCGAAAGGGCCGCCAGGACAAGGTCTCCAAGACCAAGACTCCTGCGTTGAAGGGATGTCCTCAGCGCCGCGGTGTTTGCACCCGCGTCTACACCACGACGCCGAAGAAGCCGAACTCCGCGCTGCGCAAGGTCGCCCGCGTGCGCCTCACCAGCCAGATCGAGGTGACGGCCTACATCCCCGGTGTGGGCCACAACCTCCAGGAGCACTCGATCGTGCTCGTCCGCGGCGGTCGTGTGAAGGACCTTCCCGGTGTCCGCTACAAGATCATCCGCGGTTCGCTCGACACTCAGGGCGTCAAGAACCGCAAGCAGGCGCGCAGCCGCTACGGCGCGAAGAAGGAGAAGTCCTAATGCCTCGTAAGGGCCCGCCCCCGAAGCGTCCGGTCGTCGTCGACCCGGTCTACAGCTCGCAGCTGGTCACCCAGCTCGTCAACAAGGTGCTGCTGTCCGGCAAGAAGTCCGTCGCCGAGCGCACCGTGTACGGCGCCATGGAGGGCTGCCGCGCCAAGACCGGCAACGACCCGGTCGTGACGCTCAAGCGCGCGTTGGACAACATCAAGCCAAGCCTCGAGGTCAAGTCCCGCCGCGTCGGTGGCGCCACCTACCAGGTGCCGGTCGAGGTCAAGCCGAACCGCGCGACCACGCTCGCGCTGCGCTGGCTCATCAGCTACAGCCGCGCGCGCCGCGAGAAGACCATGACCGAGCGCCTCATGAACGAAATCCTCGACGCCAGCAACGGTCTGGGCGCGAGCGTCAAGCGTCGCGAGGACACCCACAAGATGGCCGAGTCCAACAAGGCCTTCGCGCACTACCGCTGGTAAGAGGGGGAACCAAAAGCCATGGCCGTCAGCACCGCCAACGTCGATCTCGCCCAGGTCCGGAACATCGGGATCATGGCGCACATCGACGCAGGCAAGACGACCACCACCGAGCGGATCCTGTTCTACACGGGGATCACGTACAAGATCGGTGAGGTCCACGAGGGCGCTGCCGTCATGGACTGGATGGAGCAGGAGCAGGAGCGGGGGATCACCATCA
>JBQTKD010000062.1:0-25723 GCA_052386455.1 Sporichthyaceae bacterium | reverse complement strand
ATACCTTAGGAGGTGAGTGGTGTTCAGAGGTGTGCTCTTCCGATCGGCCTGCCGGCCGGGCTGCCCGGGCAGCGCGGCGTGATCCTCGGCGTCGGAGGGCGGGCCCTCGTGCTCGAGCTGTTCGGGTCGCGCGCGGCCCTGGTCGCGCACCTGCCGGCGCTGCTCGCCTCCGCGCGGTTGGATGCGGCGATGGTCCCCGCGGCGCACGTCGGTCCGGTCCCCGGCTACCGGGCTCGGAACATGGCCGCCTACCTCGCCGGGGTGCCGTTCGGGCACGGCCGGCCGCCCGCGGGCGACGGCGTCGCCGTCGAGGCCCGCACCACCCACGCGGCGCTCCGCGGGCTCTGCATGCCCGCCGGGCCGCTCGCCCACCTCGCCGTCCTGAACACCCGTCACCCCCTGCTGGAGAACGCATGCGCCTGACCACCGCCCAGCGGGACCGCGCCTGCGGCGTCCTGCTCGCCACCGCCGCCGGCGACGCGCTCGGCGCCGGCTACGAGTTCGGCCCGCCCCTGCCCGCCGGCACCCCCGTCCTGATGCAGGGCGGCGGCGGCTTCGGCTGGGCGCCAGGTGAGTGGACCGACGACACGTCCATGGCCGTCGCCATCGCCCGCGTCGCCGCCGACGGGCTCGACCTGCGCGAGCCCCGCGCCCAGGACCGCATCGCCGCGGCGTGGGTCGCCTGGGGTCGGGACGCGAAGGACGTCGGCATCCAGACCCGCGCCGTGCTCGGATCGATCGACGGGGCGGCGACCGGCGCGCGGCTCGCCGCGGCCGCCGCCGCGGTCCACGCACGCACCGGCCGCTCCGGCGGGAACGGCTCGCTCATGCGCACCGCGCCCCTCGCGCTGGCCTACCTCGACGACGAGGCCGGGCTGGTCGAGGCCGCCACCGCGGTCAGCGCCCTGACGCACTACGACCCCGAGGCCGGCGAGGCGTGCATGCTGTGGTGCCTCGCGATCCGCCACGCCGTCCTGACCGGCGTCCTGGACGTGCGGGTCGGGCTGGACCGTCTCGCCGAGGACCGCGGTGCCGCGTGGGCCGAACGGATCGACGTCGCAGAGAAGTCCGAACCCGCGGACTTCCGCAACAACGGCTGGGTCGTCGAGGCGTTCCAGGCGGCGTGGTCGGCGATCCACCGCACTCCCGTTCCCGCGGACGACGTCCAGGTCGGCGTGTTCGCCGCCCAGCACCTACAGCACGCGCTGGCCGCCGCGGTCCGCGGCGGGCGGGACACCGACACGGTCGCCGCGATCGCGGGCGGCCTGCTCGGCGCCGCCTGGGGCGCCTCGGCGGTTCCCGCCGCGTGGCGCCGCGTCCTGCACGGCTGGCCCGGCCTGCGCGGTCAGGACCTCGTGGTCCTCGCCGACCGGATCGCGACCGGCGAGGCGGAGTTCACCGGCACCTACCCCCACGGGTGGGGCACCGACACGATCGTGGCGCACCCCGCCGACCCGGGCCTCTGGATCGGCGCGGTGAAGGGCCTGCACCGCCTGCCGCCCGAGGTCGACGTCGTGGTGTCGCTGTGCCGGGTGGCACCGGGCTGGGTTCCCGACGGCGTCGAGCACGTCCACGTCCGACTGATGGACAGCGCCGACCCGGACCAGAACCCGCACCTCGGCTTCGTCCTGCAGGACACCGTCGCGGTACTCCGGGAACTGCGTGCGGAGGGCAAGACGGTGTTCCTACACTGCGTCGCCGCCCAGAACCGCACGCCGACGATCGCCGCCCTCTACGGCGCCGCGATCACCGACGTGACGCCCCGTCAGGCACTGGAGCCGCTCTTCGAGATCCTGCCCGACGCGCAGCGGCGCGGCACGTTCGTGCCGCTGCTGGAGGAGTGGTCGCAATGATCACCCCGCACACACGCATCCGATCGGCGCAAGGAGATCACGTGCTCGGACATCGCTACGCAGCCGCTGTCGCGGACATGGTCCGCGTCCACCGCGGCCAAGTCCGCAAGGGCACCGACGTTCCCTACGCCGCGCACCTGTTGGCCGTCTCGAGCCTGGTGCTCGAGGCCGGCGGCGCCGAGGACCAGGCCATCGCCGGGTTGTTCCACGACGCGCTGGAGGACCAGGGCCACCGCATCGGGTTCGAGGAGATCGAGGAGCGGTACGGCACCGAGGTCGCCGCCATCGTCCGGGCCTGCTCGGACACCGAGGTCGTTCCCAAGCCGCCGTGGACCGAGCGGAAGAAGGCCTACCTCGCCCACCTGGAGACCGCAGAGAAAGGCGTGCTGCTCGTCAGCCTGGCGGACAAGCTGCACAACGCCCGCAGCATCGCGACCGACCTGGAGACGCACGGCGACGCGCTGTGGGCCCGGTTCAACCAGGGCGCCGAACCCCAGCGCTGGTACTACGGCGCGCTCGCCGAGGTTTTCGGACGCGTGCTGCCGTGCGCCCAGTCGAACGAGCTGGCGCGGCTGGTGGAACGCATGGGGCCCGTTCGATGACCTCGCCGCTAGAGCGGAGCTAGACCGAGTTCTGCGGCGGTGCGCCGCCGGGGCGCGCGAAGACGAGGGCGGCGGTGTCGGGGCGGCGGCCGGTGACCTGTTCGACGGCGTCGACGTAGGCGGCGAGCTGCGGGGCGTAGCGGGCCTGCTTGGCGGCGATCTCGTCTGGCGTGGTGGCCCGGTCGGTCTTGTAGTCCAAGACCGTCAGAGCGCCGTCGGGCGCCTCGAAGAGCAGGTCGACGTAGCCCTCGAGGAAGCGGTCGCCGTCCGGGACGACGAGGTACACCTCCGAGTGCGGACGTGCGCCTGCGGCGAGCGGTCCGGCCACGGAATCGTCGCGCAGTGCCGACCAGGCGCGGCTCTCGACGTCCTTGACCAGCTCGGGGATGTCGGCTGCGGCGCAGGCCATTCGGGCCAGCGCCGCGATCTCCGAGGTGCTCGGGTTGGCCAGGTCCGCCAGCTCCAGGACCCGGTGGGTGGCGGTGCCGATCGCCGCGCCGCGGCGCGAACTGCGCTGCACGCGGGCCGGCTCCGCCTCCTGCTCGGGCGCGGTCTCGGCCGCGACCTTCGCCGGCTCGACGCCGGCGTCCTCGGGTTTGGCGGGCGCCGCCTGCGCCGCGGCGGCGGCCGTGCGAGCGGTCGGGCTCGTCGCCACTCGCTGCGCCACGGCGGCGAGCAAGGTCGCGCGGGCCTCGGCAAATGCGGCTCGGTCCGGCAGGGGGATCGCCGAGACGGGAACCTCCATCGACGGATCCTCGAGCGCGGCCGGCGGCGCGAGCTCCGTGGCCGCGAGGGCGCCGCCCGCGAGCAGTCCCCACACGAGTTGGGCGCGGGACTGCTTCCCGGTCTTCGGAGGCCGGTGGTAGCAGCCGACGACCAGGTGGTCCATGGCGCGGGTGAGCGCCACGTAGAGCAGCCGGATCGCCTCGCGCCGCTCCTGCTCCCGCTCGTGCGGGACGGCCGCGGACCACCCCGGCGTCTCCAGAACCCCGGCGCGCAACCGAACCTGCGGACCGTCGTCGGTCCAGACCACCTTCATGGGCCGGTCGGCGGCGGCGCCGAGCCCGGCGACCATCGTGATCCCGAACTCCAGACCCTTGGAGCCGTGCACGGTGAGGATCCGGACGGCGTCGTCGTCGGGTTCGGGGACGACGGTCTCCATGACGTCGACGTCCTCCTCCATCTGCCGTCGTGCCCACGCGACGAACCCGGCGAGCCCGGACCCGCCGGCGTCGCACCACGCACGCGCCTGGTCGAGCACGAACCGCAGCCGCCGCCAGTGGTCGCGGGGTCGGAGCTGAGCGGCCGTCAGTTCGATCAGCCGCAGGTCGCGGACCACCTCCTCGACGAGCTCGTTGACCGGGGTCCACCACCGCTGCTCGTGCCACGCCCGCAGCGTCCGCAGCGCGGCCGCAACGGGATGGTCCTGGGGCGCTGCCTCGGGCGTCTCGGCGAACAGCGACCAGCGCCCGCCCCACGCCCGCCACTGCACGAGATCGACGTCGGAGCACGCCAGGCCGGGATTGCGCAGCGCGGCGAGCAGCGCGACCTCGTCCGCGGGATTGTCCACCGCCGCGAGGATCGCCACGACCCCTCGCACCGCGTCGGTGGACCACACCAGCGAACGGCTCTCGATCCGGTACGGCACGCCGCGGACCTGCAGCGCTTTTTCCAGTGCGGGAAGGGAAGTCCGCGTCGGGAGCAGGATCGCCATGTCGCGGTAGGACGCGGGACGGCCCGGCTTCGCCTCGTCCGTCCCGACCAGCCACCCGTCTCGCTTGGCGCGCACCGCGACGTCGGCAAGGTGGGTCGCCTCAGCGGTGCGCAGGGCCGGGGCGGGCAGGTCGCACGGGCCGCCGAGCAGCAGCACCGGCGCCTCGGCGGAGCCCATCGTGCGGGACGCGGCCAGGTGGTCGTAGGCGATGCCGGCACGGTCGTCGTCGCCGATGAGTCTGTCGAAGGCGTGGTTCACCGCGGCGAGCACGCCCGGAACGCTGCGGAAGTTCACGGACAGCGCGGCGTGCGGGTGGTGGGCACCGACGGCGGTGAAGATGTCGATGTCCGCGCGACGGAACCGGTAGATGGACTGCTTCGCGTCGCCGACGAAGAACAGCCGCGAGCCTTCGACGCGCATCTCGTCCCACGCCACGGGCGGGTGCTGCTCCCACTCCGCGGCCAGCAGGTAGGCGATTTCGACCTGCAGCGGGTCGGTGTCCTGGAACTCGTCGATCAGCAGCGTGGGCCACAGCGCGTGCAGCCGTGCCCGGACCGGGCCGCTGCTGCGCAGCACGTCCCGAGCCAGCACCAGGAGGTCGTGGTAGGCGAGCGCGCCCTCGCGTCGGCGGACCTCTGCCCGGGCGAGCAGCCAGTCCTGCACTCGTGCGGCCAGCGTGGAGGTCACCGCGGCGCCTACGGCGGCGAGCAGCTGCGCGCGGGCGTCCTCGGCCTGCTGCAGTGCGTCGGCGATCGCGGCCTTGTCCAGGCCGGCGTTGCTCCACACCGTCTTGTTGCCGGCCCTGCTGCCGAGTTCGACCGCGTTCAGTGCGTCGAGGACGTCCAGCGGGTCGCCGAGTGTCGCGAGGTCGTCGGCGAGCACGCGCATCTCGAGCAGGTGCGCGGCGAGTCCGTCGTCGGGCCACTGCGCCTCGTCTGCGACGGCGACGCGCAGGTGCGCGATCACCGCGCCCGCGTCGATCGGCGGCAGCGGCACCTCGCGGAGCGGCCGGTCGCGCAGCCGGTCCCACGACGCGCCGAGGAGGTCGGCGATCTCGCGCAGCGCGCGGAGGTTCAGCGCGAGCGTGAGCCCGGCGAGGATGTGGTCGCGCAGCGCCGAGTCGTCGAGCAACTCGTCGACGAAGGCGTCCCACGCCCGGTCGGCGGCCTCGCCGGCCGCGCCCTCCTCGACGGAGAAGCCCGGCGGAAGCCCCGCCTCCAGCGGCGCCTCCGCCAGGATCCGCGACGCGAACCCGTGCAGGGTGGTCAGCACCGCGTCCTCGAGATCGTCCAGCGCCGCACGGCATCGCTTGCGCTGATTCTCGTCGTAGACGTAGTCCGCGTGCTCGCCCTCGCTCGCCTCGAGCAGACCCTGCCGGATCCGGCTGCGCAGTTCCGCGGCGGCGTTCTCGGTGAACGTGATCGCCGCGAGCTGCGACATCTGCGCGAGATGCCCGGTCGCGACCATGTGCACGACACGGGTGACCAGCGCGTAGGTCTTCCCGGTCCCGGCACCGGCCTCCACGAACAGCGTCCGGCCGAAGTCGGTGCGGATGGTCGTGCGAGCGGAGGAGTCCGCGGGCTCGGTCACGCCTGCACCTCTCCCGGATTGCTCAGCGCGTCGTACGGCTTCACGGCGGGGTCGAGGCGCAGCCCGTTCCACTGCTCGGCACGCGAGGTCGGGCACACCAGGTCGAACGGGCAGTACGTGCAGGAGCTCCACGTCTGGGCGCCGAACGCCCACGTCTCCAGGCCCGGGTTCGCCGGGTAGACGCCGCCGCGGATTCCGGCGACGACGACGTCGAGCGCGTCCTTGAGCTGTTGTTCCTGACGGTGCGTCACGGGGCCGCCGCGGAGTTCGCCGGTCTCGACGAACCAGAACCAGGATTCGACGCTGGCCTCGGGCAGTCCGTGCAGTTGCCGCGCGGCCAGCGCGTAGAGGACCAACTGGAGCTTGCGGCCGCCGTCGACGAGGTTCGCGTCCGCGCTCGCCTTCGCCTGCTTGGGAATGGCGTCGTAGCCGTTGCCGCGCCCGGTCTTGTAGTCGATCACGACCAGGCCGCCGCCGACCGTGGAGTCGACCCGGTCGATGGAGCCGGCGAACACGACCGGGCCCTGCGTCGGGAGTTCCACGACCAGTGGGTCGACGCCGTTGCGTCCGAAGTCGGCCTCGACGGCGATCGGATGCGCCAGCATCGTGCGCCGCCGGGCGCTGTCCTGCGCCAGCACGCGGGGGACCATCCGCGCGAGCTTGGCGAGGCCGACCTTCCAGACGATCTCCCGGCCGGTGACTCCGCGCGCGGACAGCTCCGCGGCCTTGGTCTCGAGCAGGTCCAGGGCGCGGGCGACGTCGGACTTCGACCAGGCCCGATCGCTCGGCAGCGGAGGCCGTCCGTCGGCCGGCAGGTGCTCCAGCACCAGGTCTTCGAGCACGGCGTGCACGAAGCTGCCGCGTTCGGCGGCGTCGATCGTGTCGGCGGCGCCCGGGTCCTCGAGGTCCCTGACGCCGAGAACCTTCTCGTAGAGGTGGCTTGCGGGGCAGGCCGCCCACTTCTGCAGGTTCGTCGCCGAAAGTCCGGCGTCGACCCGGGCGCGCAGGTCCGCAGGGAGCGGCCCGACGGCGCCGGTCCACTCGGAGAAGTCGCCGCGGGTGCGCGCACCCGCCGCTTCCAGCCCGCGCGCCAGTCGCGGGTCGTGCGCCGCGAGCGCGGCGACGCCGCCGGACAGGGCGCGCGCGACGTCGAGTTCGTGCAGATGCGCGTGCACGGTCGTGCCCAGCGTCGCCGACTCGAAGGAGGCGTGCGAGACGAACCAGGGCGCCGTCAATTCGGCGTCGTCGACCGTCTTGGCGCTCACCGTCGTCCCGGCCAGGCGCGTCGCCTGCTCGAGGAACCACGGGGACGCGAACTGCCGGCGCTGGCCACGCGAATCTGCGCGCGGGTAGGAGATCCGCACCGACGCCGCGCCGCTCAACGCGAGCCGCCACTTCGCGCGCTGATCCGCGCGCCGGGACGCGACGGTGGCCAGCTCCGGGGACAGCAGCGCGCGGTCGCCGTCGCGCAGCAGGACGTGCTCGCGCTGCCGCGCCGGCAGTGCGCTCTCGGTGGCACCGAGCACGAGCAGCACGTCCAGGTCCGCGCCCGCGAAGTCCGCGATCGTCCCCGTCATTACGCCGCGACCCAGCGTGGTTCCGGTGGGCATCGAGACGTCGAGCCGGTCCGCGACCGCGCCGGCGATCGCCGCCGCCGTGCACGGCACGCCCGTGCCGTCGAGTTCCGCGAGCGCGCCCAGCTCGGCGAGGACCGCGTCGTGCGCGTCCTGTTCGATGCCGACCCGGCGCCCCAGCGCGGGAGCGGCCCCGTACGCCCAGCCGTCCACCCGACGGCGCCCGCCCAACGCCGTCTCCAGCAGGCCTGCGAGTCCCGTGCCCGCCTCGGCCCAACTGCCCGCCTGCAACGTCTGCGCGGTGGCGCGCGCGAAGCGTTCCACCTCGGCGAGCAGCGCCTCGGCGCGCGCGGCCCTGTCCTCGTAGGGCGCGCTGCGTTCGGTGTCCATGTCCGGCTCGATCCGCGCGCGCTGGTTCTTCGCGTAGTTCGCGAGCCGCGAGCCCCACGTTGCCAGGCCGCGCGAGACGCCCGCGTCTCGCGAGAGCCGGTCCCACGCCGCAACGGGAAGCCGGTGCCCGTCGGCGTCGAGGAACGGGGCGTCCGCGAGGAGCCGCAGCACGTCCGCCCGCGGGTAGTCGCGGGCGTGCACGTCGAGCAGACCGAGCAGCGTCCGCCCCGCCACCGACTGGGCGAGCGTGCGCTGACTTCCCACGTGGTGCGGGATGTCGGCCACCGACAGTTGCTCGGCGAGCAGCCGCAGATACGGGACGGGGGAGGCGTACGCGATCCCGATCCGCTCCGGCCGGCACCCCGTAGCGGCGAGGTGCTCGACGACGGTCCGGACCGCGATCCGCACCTCCTCGTCCGCGTCCGGGGCCACGACGAGGCGCTCGACGTTCGGCTCGCCGGCCGGGGCGGCGCTCGCCGCCGCCCCGAGTCCGGCGAGGAAGGCGAGGACGTCGTCGGGCGCGTCGCCGTCTGCGACGACGCCGAGCCGCCCCGCGCTCGCGAGGGCTGCCACGAGCTCCCGTTCGGCGCCGCCGAGCCGGTCCTGGACGATCAGCACCGCGTGCGTCGCGGGCGCATCGCCCGCGGCGATCGCGGCGGCCGCCGCCGCGTACAGCGCGGCGCGGTCCAGCAGCCCGGCGACCTGGCCGAGGTAGGCACCGTAGAGGCCGAGCAGTTCCGTTCCCGTCGTGCTCAGGCCCTCCGGCACGACCGCCGGATCCACCCGCGCCGCCGCGAACTCGGCCAGCACGCTCTGCACCATCCGCGCCGTGGCCCGCTGCGCCCGCGCGGCGTTCACCAGCGGCGAGCCCTTCGCCGCGGCGAGCACGCGCTGCACGACGACGGCCCGGTCCCCGACCGACATCGGCCGAAGCGATTCGGGAGCCAGCGCGAGATGGCGCGCCGCCAACCGCTCCGCCAGTTGCGGGAGCGTCCCGAACCGGACGTTCGCGAGGCCCTGCTTGCCGGCCACCGCCCGCCGCAGCGTCACGCCGGCCACCGCCGACGGCACCACCACGTCGACGGGCCGCAGCGCGTCGCCCGAACGCGCGGTGTGAATCAGCCGGTGCAGCGCAGCCACGGTGGGCACGCCGGGTGCGGCGAAGACGAGACTCCCGCCGACCGTCATGGGGGGAGAGGTTAGCGGGGACCTCCGAGAGAACCGACGATCGGCGACCTACGTCCCCGCCCTCGAAGACCGCTTTCCGTGTTGCTCAGTCGTCCCCGGCCAACTCGCTGAACAGCGACGCCTGCCGCGAACCGGACCGGTGTGGCCCGAATCCACGTCGCGTCGCCACGGGCTGGGTAGCATCGAAGCAACTCGCCGAGGAGGTGCGTGGCCATGGGCAAGGCGTTCGACGTGGAGCTGCGCTGGCCTGAGCTTTTCGAGCCGCTCGACGAGGTCCAGCGCCGTGCGGTGCTTCAGTCTCTCGCCGTCTCCTGGCACGAGGGCTGGGTGCCCACGCGGGAGGACGTCGAGAACCTCACCGACCGGGCTTGTGGCGCCATCGACGAGGCCGAGTACCGCCGTCGCGCGCACGCGGCGGCGCGGCGCGGGGTGGCGGCTGCGGGTCGCTGACGGTGACCGGCAGGTTCGACACCTGGGACTCCTACGGGCCATCCACCGACATCTGTTCGGCGACGTCTACGCGTGGGCCGGAGAGTACCGCCGCGTCAACCTGCGCAAGAGCGTCGGACGCGACTTCGCCGACGTGGGCACGGGCGAGATCGACGCATATCTCGGGGACGTGCACCGCCTCGTGGTGGCCACGGGGTGGGACCGGTTGGAACGGGCGGAGTTCGTAGAGGCCTGCGCAGAGGTGTTCGCGCACCTCAACCAGGCCCACCCGTTTCGAGAAGGCAACGGTCGGACCTCGAAGATGTTCATGGAGTACGTCGCGGAGCTTTCGCCGTTCGCCTTCGACTTCGGCCGGGTGACCCCGGACGAGTGGAACCAGGGGTCCATGCTGAGCGCTCCCGACCTGTACTCCTACGCGCCGGTTCCGGGAAGCCTCCTGCCGGTGTTCGACGCGGTCGTCGTCCCGCGTCCGGCGGCGCGAGCCGAGAGGGCCGTGAGCCCCGGCGATTGATTCGGACCCCTCCGCGACCCTGGGGCCATGACCGAATCGATGTCCTTCGCCCCGCCCGCCGTCGTGGGCGACACCGCGTACTTCCGGACCGCCACCGGCACGCGGGTGCACCTGGCGCACTGCCCGAGCCTGCACGAGCGGGACGCGTTCAAGGCCTCGGCCGCCGCCCGGCTCGCGCTCGGCGTCTGCGCCTGGTGCACCGACCAACTCAACGGCCACGGCCGGGAGTACTTCGACTCCCTCGAGGAGCTCATGACCCGCGTCGGCGTTCCCGTCGAGGCGCAGCCGATCGTCCGCGAGGCGCTGCGGTTCGTCCGTCACGACGAGCTGTTCACCGTGTACAGCCTCAGCTACGGCGCGCTCGGGTACTCCGGCCGCACGGTCGCGAGCTTCGGCAAGACGTACTACTGGGTCGGCGACCGGCGGGTGAACCTGCCGGACTACGTCGAGGTGTCCGGCACCGGGCACGCCGCCCGCAAGGAGTACGGGCGGATCTGCCCGGTCCACTTCGTCGCCACGGCCCTGAACGGCGTCTGCGACGACTGCTGATTCGACCTGACGTTGCCGATCCCGGCAGGATGGGGCGCGGATCTTCCGACAACTGGAGAGACGCGATGCCGCCCGGGCGCGATCAGGTCAAGGCGATGGAGCGTCTTGCGCGCATCCTCGCGGTGCTGGACGACGCGGGGGATGCCGGCGTCTCGGCCCGTCGGCTGATCGAGATCGCCGAGTACGGCGGCGACAACGAGGCGGACCTGCTCGGCAAGGACCTCAAGCACCTGGGCAGTCAGGGCTGGGACATCAAGCGCATCTCGCCCGTCGGCGTCGAGGGCCGCTACCGGATGACGAGCGGCGACAACCGGCTCAAGGTCAAACTCACCGATGCTCAACGTGCGGCTCTGCAGCGCGCCGTCATCCTCGCCAACCGTGCCGACCTCGCGAAGCGGCTCGGCGTCGAGGCGGGCAGCCTGCCCGCCGGCATCGGGGTCGACGTCGTCCCGCAGGCGGAGAGCGCCGAGCTCTCGCTGAGCCACTCCGCCGTCCGACTCCGGAGCCGGATTCGCTTCTCCTACAAGGGAATCGCCCGCGTCGTGCACCCGGGCGCGGTCCGGTTCCAGAACTACAAGTGGTACCTCAGCGGCGCCGAGGACGGCTCCGGCCAGGTCAAGAACTTCGTCGTCGCGGGCATGTCCGAGGTGTCGCTCGACAAGCCGGGCACGGCGCAGCCGGTGGCCGTGGCGGAGCGGCTGCGGCTGCATCCGCTGCTGTGGAACGTTGACGAGCCGACTCCGGCGACCGTGCGGACGACGCCGGAGTTCGTCCCGGACGTGGTGCGCTGGTTGAACGAGCCGGATTCGCAGAACGCGCACGACGGAGTCGTCGACCTGCACTACACGGTCACGCACCGGGCGGCCTTTCGGTCCCGGATCTACGTCCTCGGTGGGCGGGTGGGGATCGTCGACGGCGGCGCGGTTGCCGAGGACGTCGTCGGCGAACTGCGCAGGATGGTGGGGGAGTAGATGGCGCCGCCGCCCAAGTTCGTTCAGCGGATCGGCCGCCTCCCCGAGGTGGTCAACGTCCTCTCCGCCTACCCGGACGGCCTGCCGCTTTCGGACCTGGCCGCGCAGTTCGGCGTCGAGGTCGACGTCATGCGCCAGGACCTCGCCACCTACCTCGACCTCGACTCGTGGGGCTGGCGCTTCGACATCTTCGGCCGCCCCGACATCGAGTTCGTGTCGCCCGATCGCGACACCGACGACGAATCCGACGGCTGGGACACCGACGACGCCGGCACGGTCGTGCGCCTTCTCCCCGACGGCACCGGCGGCCTCGGCGCCGACTACCTGAGTGCCGGCGACCTGTCCGTCGTCTACACCGCAGGCGTCGCGCTCCTCGACGTCGAGCCCGGCAATGCCGACCTGGCCGAGGCCCTCGCCGTGATCGCCGAGACCGTGTACGGGGAGCCCGCGTCCGCGCCGTGGGGCGGTGGTGACCGGACCCGCGAACTGCTGGCCCTTCTGCAGGAAGCGCAGGAGCGGCGGCGCAAGCTCGTGATCGTGTACTCCAACGCGTGGCGGGAAACCGTCGGCGAGCGGATCGTCGAGCCGCTGCGGCTCGTCCAGACCAAGCGCGGCTGGGAGGTGGACGCGGGCCCCGTCGGCCCGGAGGGAAACCTGCGCACCTACCTGCTGTCCAACGTTCGCAGTGCCGAGCTTTTGGACGACGGTTTCGAACCGCCGCCGGGGGAGACGGCCTTGCTCGCGAGGCAGCGCCGCACGACGACCGTGCGCATGACGATCGCGCAGGACGCGCGGTGGGCGGCGAGCCAGTTGGCCGAGCGCGTGGTCGTGGTCGCGGAGGACGAGGAGCAGGCGACCCTCGACCTCGCGTTCCTCCCGCCCGTCGGAGAACGCGTCGGGCTGATCATGCTCGCAAGCGGTCCGTCGACGATCGTGACCGGAGAGCCGCTGACCGCCGCGATGCTTTTCGTCGGGCAGCTCCTTCGGCACCACTCGAAGAAAGGCTGACGGATCGTCAGGAAAATCGGGAACGTCTAGTCCAGCGAGCGGGCTGCTCCAACGTGATCGGCGGGCTCGCAGAACCTGTTCGGACGCGCGATGGCAGGCTCAACGAACGAGGGGGGCGTCGAAGCGCGTGTCGAAGGCGCCGCCGTCCTCGACGGCAAGGGCCTGGGCGTGCCGGCTGAGGGTGACCGTGAACCGCTTCATGAACGCATGGCCCGATACCTGCAGGCCTTTAGCTGTACGTGCCTGCGGGCACGAGCCCGAAGCGGGTGAGGATCTCCTGGCTGTAGGCCGTGCCGCCGTTGGGCCCCTTGCAGGGGTTGGGCGCCTTGCACACCACGATCGCGTGCGCGAAGAACTGACGCTTCGTCTTGCCGCCGAACCTGTAGGTGACCAGAACGCCGTTGACGGCCCCGACGTCGCCGGAGACCAACCGGAAGCCGGCGGTGACGAACAGGTCTGCCGGGGCTCCGAAGCCTTTCGGTTGGTAGTCGAGTTCTTTCGCCGGTACGACGATGTCGAACGCCGGGTGGTGCGCCGCATAGGCGGGGTAACCGAACTTGTTGCCGGGATTGCCGCCGTTCGCCTCCACGTCCCGCGGCCAGATGGCGACCGAGCCGAGATACTCCAGGTTGGGAGACATGCGGGCCTCCACCTTGAGGATCTGAAGGTCCTTGCCCTTGTCCTCCAGCCCGAGGTAGGCGGCGGAGAACGTGTCCTGACCTGGTTGCCTGAATGTGCCCAACGTGTTGAGCAGCAGTGGACGTTCCAAGGGGACGTCTCCGTCGTCACCTCGCGAGAGTGTGGCGACGGCGCCGCCCGCGACAACCGCAGCCGTCACGGCGGCGGCGAGAACCGTCGCCAGTCGCGACCACGTCCGGGGGCGGCCCGGTGCATCGTCGACATCCATGAACGAATCCTGGCAGGTCACGGGATGATCCCCTGAATCATCTGGCCCTCGTGCGAGGGACGGGCGGAGTGGCCGCACCACTTGCCCGGTCCCGTCTTCTCGTAGTTGAACTCCACGAGCACCGACTTGCTGTACCCGGAGGTGGCGGTGCCGGTGAAGGTCGCCTGCGGCAGCGGAGAGAAGGTGAAGGCGCGCTCGTAGGTGTAGGCGCGCAGCGTGTCGGCGGTCATGATGCCGTCGGCGTCGGCCTCGTTGTCCTCGATGCACTTCCACGGCTTGACCGTCACCGGCACGACCTTGGCGCCGACGGCGCGGTCCGGGGCGGTCTTGTACCTGCTGCGGTAGCGGCCGGAGTTGGAGTAGCCGTCGCCGGTCAGGCAGCGCTCCTCCAGCACCTGATGCTCGACCTGAGCCGCGTACTGGCCGCGCGCAACGCCGTTCTTCGCCGACTTCAGCGGTGGGTACTTGGCGCTGATCGTCGAGGTGTGCGTGCGCGTGCCGGCCGCGCTGAAGCCGCCCACACCGGTCAGGGAGAAGCCCGCTCCGCTCTCGGTGACAGCGCCCTGCGCGTACACCGGTTGCGCGGCGATGCCGTCGCGGACTACGGCGGTGGCCACCGTCTCCAACGTCGTCAAGGTGTCGATCTTCGTGTAGCGGGTGCACCAGCGGCCGGGAAACATCGGCTCGTTCGCGAACGGGTCCTCGCTCGACGCGGCGACCGTGGTGCGCAGCAGCGCGGCCGGTAGCTTCTCGCCCGCCGCCGGGTCGAGCGCGATGTCCAACGCGTTGCGCCCGGTGCGGACGGGCGCGCCCGCGAACAGCGGACGGACCCACGCCTGCGCGCCGGCGGCCGGACGCACCGTCGTCAGGTGGTCCCACTGCCGTCCGGCGTGGATCACCCGCACCTCCAGGTCGAGCCCCTCGGCCCCGAGCAGTCCGGCGAGGACGGGAGTCGCCGCCGCGCGCAGTGTGAAGGCGCCGTCGGAGGCGGCAACCGTGCGCGCGATCGGGACGAGATCGAAACCGCCGCGCTTGGGGAGCGCCCGCACCGTCTCGCGGGACGGCCACGCGAACAGCAGACTTCGACGCAGACGTCCTCCGTTCGGTTGCATCTCGATCGGACGTTCGTACGAGTCCCTCCGTCCCGCGAGTCCATCGGGAGCACACTCTCCGCGCGAGAACGACGTTCGAGAGTGCGCAATTTCATTATCGAATGCTGCGCGATAGCGCTAGCCTGGCGGATGTGCCTTACCTAGCGCGGCTCGTCGACCCAGTGCTGAGCACGCTGGTCCGCGACGTGCAGGCGGTGCTGATCGCCGGCCCGCGGGCGTGCGGCAAGACCACGTCTGCGGCCCGGCTCGCGGTGGACCGGCTCAGCCTGGATCGGCCCTCGGACGCGGACCTGGCGCGGGCGGATCCGGACGTGGCGCTGCGCACCCGAGGCGAGCCGCTGCTGATCGACGAGTGGCAGTTGGTGCCCGAGATCCTCGGCGCGGTCAAGCGCGCGGTCGACGTGGGCGGCGGTGCGCGGCGGTTCGTCGTCACCGGGTCCGCGCAGGAGGAGTCCGCCGAGGCCTGGTGGCCGTTGACCGGCCGCGCCGTACGGGTGGGCATGTGGGGCCTGTCCGAGCGCGAGATCTGCGGAGACCCGACCGCGGCGTCGGTGCTGGGCCGGCTGGCCGCCCTCGGCGCCGCGGCGCTGCCGCAGGTGGCCGACCCGCCCGACCTCGCCGACTACGTGCATCGGGCGCTGCGCGGCGGGCTGCCCGAGGCGGTTCTGCTCGACGGGCCCGCCGCTCGACGGCGGCGCATGGCCACCTATCTCGACGAACTCCTGGTCCGCGACGTGGCCGCGGGCGGCGCGGCGCGCGATCCGATTCGCCTGCGCCGCTACCTGCAGGCGTGGGCCGCCAACCTCGCCGGCGTGCTCGAGCACGCCGCGCTGTACTCGGCGGCCGACATCAACCGCGCGACCGCGCTTGCCTACGATTCCGCGCTCGCGTCGAGGTTCGTGGTCGACGCGCTGCCGGCGTGGGGCTCCAACCGCGTCGGGCGCCTCACCTCCCGGCCCAAGCGTCACCTGGTGGAGCCGGCGCTCGTCGGGCCGCTGCTGGGCGTGGACGAGGGCGGCGTGCTCCGCGATCCGGATCTGATGGGCCGTCTGATCGAGAGTTTCGTGGTGGCCCAACTGCGCCCGGAGCTGTCGACGCTCGACTATCCGCCGCGGCTGCACCACCTGCGCGACCGAGACGGCCGCCACGAGGTGGACGTGATCCTGGAGTACCCCGACGGGCGCGTGGTCGGGATCGAGGTGAAGGCCGCGGCGAGCGCCACCCGATCCGATGCGCGGCACCTGGAGTGGCTGCGCGAACGGATCGGCGAACGCATGATCTGCGGCGTCGTCCTGCACACCGGCCGGCACACCTTCCCGCTCACCGACACCGTCGTGGCGGCGCCCATCGCCGCGCTGTGGTCCTGACCCGCGACACCACGAGCCCTGAAACGCGTCCCCGCCGAGTCGAAACGTCCGAACGGACGAGGTGTGCGCCGGGCCGGCGGACGTCCAAGCTCCGAAACGACGGAGAGGACGAAATCGACGGGCGTCGCGAACTGGCCGAGGCCGCCGGCGTGGATCGATGCAAGGCCGACGTGGCGCCGCCCCTCAGGCGAAGAGTTCGCGCACCTCCGCCGTGGTGAGGCCGCGGGCGAAGGACTCCGTGCCGTTGTCGTCGAGGACGTCGGCGAAGAGTTCGGCCTTGCGCTCGGCGAGGGCCCGGACCTTTGCCTCGATGGTGTCGGCGGCGATCATCCGGTACACGTGCACGGTCCGGGTCTGGCCGATGCGGTGGGTGCGGTCGACGGCCTGGGCCTCGGTGGCGGGATTCCACCACGGGTCGAGCAGGAACACGTAGTCGGCCTCGGTGAGGTTCAGGCCGAAACCACCCGCCTTCAGGCTGATCAGGAACACCGGGGCGGCGCCGGACCGGAAGGCCTCGATCTTCGCCGCGCGGTTGCGGGTGCGCCCGTCGAGGTAGCAGAACTCGACGCCTTCGGCCTCCAGGCGTGCACGGACGAGGCCGAGGAAGCCGGTGAACTGGCTGAACACCAGCGCCCGGTGCCCGCCCGCGGCCACGGCCGCCAGGTGTTCGACGAGAGCGTCGATCTTGGCGCTCGGGAGGCCGAGGTCGGCGTCGTCGACGAGGCCCGCGTGCAGGCTGAGCTGACGCAGGACGGTGATGGAGCGCAGGATCGCGAGCCGGTTGCGCTCCGGGTCTTCCAGCAGGCCCAGCACCTTCTGACGTTCGCGGGCCAGCCGCCGGTCATAGGCCTTGCGGTGCTTTGGGTGCAGCTCCACCTCGAGCAGTTGCTCGCTCTTCGCGGGAAGTTCTGCGGCCACCTGCTCCTTCGTGCGACGCAGCAGCAGCGGGCGGATGCGGCGCCGCAGCGCGGCGAGCTTCGCCGGGCCCTCGGCCCCGGTGCGGCTTTCGATCGGCTTGGCGTAGGCCTCGGCGAAGCGGGTCGCGTGCGGAAACAGGCCCGGGGCGCCGATGGACAGCAGCGCCCACAGTTCCATCAGGTTGTTCTCCAGCGGCGTTCCGGTGATGGCGAGCTTGAACGGCGCCGGGAGCGCTCGCACGCAGGCGTAGGTCTGCGAGCGGTGGTTCTTCGCGAACTGTGCCTCGTCGAGCAGTAGCCCGGACCACTCGCGCGCGGCGTAGGCCTCGTGGTCGAGCCGGAACAGCGTGTACGAGGTGACGACGACCTCGGCGTCACCGACGAGCTCGGACAGGTCCGCGGCGCCGCGCCGGCGCAGCGTGTCCAGAACGGCCGCGGTGCGCAGGCCCGGTGCGAACCGTGCGGCCTCGGCCTGCCAGTTCGACACCACCGAGGTCGGCGCGACGATGAGGAACGGCGCCGCTTCGGGCTCGCGCTCGCGGGCGTGGACGATCAGCGCGAGGGTCTGCAGGGTCTTGCCCAGGCCCATGTCGTCGGCGAGCACGCCGCCGAGGCCGTGCTCCCACAGGAAAGCCAGCCACTGAAACCCCGTCAGCTGATAGGGCCTCAGTTCTGCACGCAGGCCAGACGGGCACGGCGGCGCGGGCAGTTCGGACAGGTGCAGCAGCCCCTCTACCTGCGTGCGCCACGCGGCGGCCTGCGCGTCCACGACGCCGATCTCGCAGAGCTCCTCCCACAGGCCGGCCTGGAAGCGCCCGATCCGCAGCGGACCGTCGGGCTTTTCCGACAGCGTCCGGGCCTCCTCGATGAGCCGGCGCAGCGCCTGCAGTTGCGGCTTGTGGAGGGAGAAGTACCCGCCGTCGGGCAGCAGGAGGTGGTCCTCGTTGTGCGCGAGCGCGGTGAAGACGTCCACCAGTGGCACGTCCACGCCGTCGACCGTGAGGGTGACGCCGAGGTCGAACCAGTCGTTGTCGCCCGCGATCTGCTCGGTGGACAGCCCGACGCGCACGGATTCGCCGACCTCGCGGTAGTTCGCGGGGCTGCCGGTGGTCGCGACCGCCACGTCCGCGCGGTCGCGCAGCAGGGGCAGCAGTTCGGTGCTGAAGCGCATCGTGTCTAGGCCCTGCAGGCTGCGCCGCTCTCCCGGCGCGGCGGGCAGCGCACCGACGGGCCAGGGTGCCGCGGCCAGCGCCCGACGCTCGGCCGCGAGGTCGCGGAACGACGACCCCGGCGCGTCGTCCGCGACACGGCACGCGACGCCGTCGATGTCGTACTCCCACGTCCAGCCGACCTCCAGCGCGTGGTCCGCGCCGTACCGGGCGTCGACCACCAGGGTCGGCGCGCCCACGACCGGCGGGGAGAAGCTTCCGTCGCCGGAGGAGACCGCGACCAGCCGGGCCAGGCGCGGGCAGTATCCGGTCCGGAACGCCTCGACCTGCTCCGCCGGGATCCGCAGCGTTCTCCCGGATGCGAACAGGTCCCGTACGCCGTCCGGCGCCGGGCTCGCCAGGGACACCAGCCGCAGCGGCCACGCGCCGGGCGCCAGACCCGAGCGCCGCGCCGCCGGATCGACGAGGACCGCACCGTGGCCGTTCGGCGTGAACAGCAGCGGAGTCCACGGGCTCGTCGTACCGTCTACGACCACCTTGGGCAGCACCGCCAGCCCCGCTTCGCTCGCACGGACGTCGAGGTTGAGCACCGCCGGAACCGGTGGCGCGATGGGCTCGAGGCCCTTCGTCTGAACCAGCGCCACTCCCGCCTCGGCGAGGCTGGACAGGATCGACCACAGCGCCCGCGAGCCGATGCCCGCGAGGTCGATCGTCTTCTCGCTGCGTGCGCCGTAGTAGTAGGAGTAGCCGGTGCGGGCCGCCTCCGCCTCGTGCAGGGCGCGCAGTTCGCGCAGGACCTGAACGTGGCGGGCCACGTAGGTGTACGCGCTGTACTGGATGGAGCCCCACGAGAGGCTCCCGGACACCCAGCCCTTCTTCCCGGGCTGCAGCAGCCGGGCCTCCAGCGACGCCGCGTCCGATCCCAACTCCAGGCCGATGGCCAGCGGAATGCCGCACGCGGCCGGCTGGGATTCCGGCGCGGACAGCGCCCGGTCGAAGACGCCCGCCCAATCGGGGACCGCGGGCGCGGGCGGCTCGTCCGGCACGGCGTCCGCGAACTCCGCGCACAGCAGCGCGACGACGTGTTTGCAGTCGTACTGCATGGGACAGGTGCACCAGCCGTGTTCGAAGCACAGGTACTCGCCGTCGTCGGCGAACTGGGCACGAACCTGGTACGCGGCCGAACGGCTCCCACGCACCGCGGCCCGCAGCGTCCGGTCTCCCGGGTGCCACCGCGTCCGGCCCACTCGGCCCTGTCGGGCGTACGCCTCGCCGCGTGCGAACGAACTCGCACCGGCGAGATCGCGCAGGGTCTCGAGGTCGACGGCCAGGTGGCGTTCGTATTCCATGGGCGGGACGTTAGGCCGAGGCGCCGACAGTTTCGTTGCGCCGTCCCGTGCCGACTCGAAAGTAGGGACGGATGGGGCTCGTGGTGACGATCTGTTGGCTCTCCGAGCGCCCGGAAGACCGCGAGAGACTCGCCGCGTGCCGGGCGGAACAGCCGCTGATCAAGCGGACGGTGGTGACGTGGCGCAAGAGTGTTTCGGGTCAGTGCGGCGCGCTCGACATCGTCGTCGGCGCATACTTGACCCAACTCAACGGGACCGCGCCGTGGTAGGGAGGTCGACGGATATGCCCGCGAAGTTGCGCAAGGCACCCGCCGTCGGCAGCACAGTGCGCGTTCGCTTCGGTCTCGGCACCAAGAAGGCGACGGTGCTGGAGACCTCCAACGGGTACGTACGGGTGGCGATCCACCTGCGCGGCGTCGCGGACCCGATCCACGGGTCGTATCCCTTGGACGAGGTTCAACCCGCATAGGCCTGGAGGGCTGCGCACTCCCGGGACCTCCCGACGGGTCGAAGGCAACTACTGCGGCATCACAAGGCCTGAAACGCGTCCCCGTCCGCGGGGCGGAGGATTCCGCGCCGGACGGCGTCTTCGCGTGCTTCGTCGAGGCGGATCGCGATCCCGGCGGTCTTGCGCTTGCCGCCGAACAGCGCGAGCGTCTCCGTGGACAGCTCCGCGGAGGACATGCCGCCGCTGTCGCGGCACAGCGCAACCATCGCGTTTCCGATTTCCCGTAGGCAGATCTGGTCGAGATCGCGCTGGTCGCCGCCGGCCGCGACGCGGAAGGTCGTCCACGTCTCCGGGACGGCTCCCGGCGCCCACACGAAGTCCTCGTCGCGGTCGCGGATCGTGTCGGCGGGCAGCGCGGCGAGGATCGCCTGCATCCGGTCCTTGCTCATCCGGTTCAGGTCGAAGGACGCGGCGACCGCTTTCGCGAGACGTTCGGCGTGGATCGGCGCCTCGCGCGCGACGACCTCGCGCAGCACGTTCCGGACCCGCTCGACGGCCCACGGCGCCGGCAGTGCGTCCAGGACGTCGCGGCCGCCCGCGACCGTGGCGCGATGCGCGAGGAAGGTTTCCTGCCCGGGCAGGCCGGCCCGCTTGGTCGGAGCGGGCGGCGGCGGGGGCGCACTCTCGACCGGGCCCGTCTCGGCGTCGGGCTCGAGGTCGGCGAACAGGTCGACGGTCTGCTCGGCGAAGCCGGCGTCTGCTGCGCCGGCGGCGACCTTCTCGGCGTCGCCGACGGCCTGCAGCAGCCGGGCGACGGTGCCCTCGCGGTCGGCGCGCCAGGCCGGCAGCCACACGCGTTCGACGCCGGGCCACCGCATCAGGCCGCCGAGGACGGCGACGGGAAGACCGTCGCGGTCCCCGACCGTGCGCCGCGCGGCCCACCCGGGACCGTCGAGCAGGACGGCGACGAGCGGCTTCGTCGGCTCGGCCGCCGTGGCGAGGGTCAGGTCGACGCGGAAGTCGGACAGGCCCACGTCGGTTTCCACGACGAGGCCGCGGCCCCGCAGCGCCGCGGCGACCTCGTCGCGATGCCGGTCCGGCACCGCCTTCGGCCGCACGGCGCCGGTGGAGGAGTGCGCGCCGGTGGCGGCCATTTCGAGGTAGGCGCGCAGGTGGCGGATGCCGAGGGACTGCGTGGCCTCGACGCGCAGTTGGCCCGGATCGAACGAGCTGAACACGACGACCTGGCGGCGGGCGCGGGTGATGGCGACGTTGAGCCGGCGTTCGCCGCCGGCGCGGGTGAGCGGGCCGAAGTTCAACGGCAGCACGCCGTTGTCGTTCACGGAGAAGGCCGTGGAGAAGAGGATGACGTCGCGTTCGTCGCCCTGCACGTTCTCGAGGTTCTTGACGAAGAGGCCCTCGCCGTTGCGGCCCTCGAGTGCGGCGACGAGCCGTTCGTCCTGGGTGTCGCGGATCAGTTCTTCGATGTAGGTGCGCTGCTGCAGGTTGAACGTGACGACGCCGAGCGAGGGCAGCGCGTCGGGCGATGCGGCGAAGCGGCGCTGGATCTCGGCGAGGATCGCGTCGGCCTCGACGGGGTTGGTGCGCAGCAGTTTTCCCTTGCCGGAGCGCTGAAACTGGCCGTTCACCCGGACCAGGCTCAGGCCGTATCCGCCGGAGAGCCGGTCCGCGTTCGGGTGGACCGGGGCGGGAAAGGACGAGAGCTTGCCGCCGTAGTAGTAGGCGTTGCTGAACGCGATGAGGGACTCGTCGCGGCTGCGGTAGTGCCAGGTGAGCCACCGCTGCGGAACGGCGGCCTCGGTGGCCTCGGACAGGATGCTCTCCTGGTCCACGAGCGTGCCGAGGTCGAGCACCTCGTCGGCCTCCTCGTCGAGGCCGGACTCGCCGAACGTCGTCGGCGGCATCTGCTTGCTGTCGCCGACGACCACGACCGAGCCGGCGCGGCCCATGGCCCCGACGGCGTCGGCAACGCGGATCTGCGACGCCTCGTCGAACACGACGAGGTCGAAGATCTGCCGGTCCGCCGGGAAGAACCGCGACACCGAGTCCGGCGAGACGAGCACGCACGGCATGAGCTCGACGATCAGTTCCCCGTGCTTCGCGAGGAGGGCGCGGACCTGCAGACCGCCGCGCTGGCGGGAGATCTCGCGGCGCAGTTCGCCGACCATGCCCTTGGCGCTGTCCGCGGAGAATCCCCGTGCCGCGAGGACTTCGGCGGGCGCGGCCTGGCCCATCTTCTCCCGAACCGTCACGGCGGATTCGGAGAACCGGAGCACGGCGCGGTCGTGCGCGAGCGGGTCGAACCCGTCGAGTCCGGTGGCGACCCGACGTTCCTCGAGTGCAGCGTGCGCCAGGCCGCGTTCGAATGCGCTCGACGCCTCGTCGACGGGAACGGTCCCGGCCTCCAGTGCGGCGACGGCCTCGCCGAGACCGGCCGACCGCAGCGGAACGAGCGCCTCCTGGAACGCGAGCCACCGGGCGAGGCCGAGCTCGTCCCAGCGGCGTGCGGCGGTGTCCCGCCAGCGCGCGACGATGCCGGATTTGCCTAGCCAGGCGGCGAACCCTGGCCCGGCGGCCAGGACGCGCAGCGGTTCGGCGAGTCCGGAGACGGCTGCGGCGGCGGCCGCGTCGGCGGCGGGCCCGGTGCCGAGCCAGGCGCGCAGGGCGGCGCCGAACGGGCCCTCGGCGGCCGCCACCGCGTGGCCGGCCCAGCGCAGCCACCGGATCTGACGGTCCACCAGATCTGCGGCGTCGGGCAGCACCGGGTTCCAGCCGGGCGGCACCTGCACGCCGGGCAGCGCGGCCGCGCGGGCGGCGAGTGCGCGGATCTCGCCCTGTGCCACGAGCAGGCTCGCAACGACCGACCCGACCTCGTCCGGTTCGACCTCGGTGCGCAGCACGCCGGCGAGCTGGTCGAGCACGGCCCGGCGCCGCTTCTTCCGAACGAAGAGGTTGGCGTCGTCGGCGGCCCGCGCGTCGGCGTGGATCGCGTCGAGCGGCAGGTCGAACGCGCCCGGCTGCACCCGGTCCAGCAGCGAACGGTGCCGGGCGACCTGCGCGACGGCGGCCCCCAGCGCGTCCGCCTCGGTGCGCCAGCCGGGAGAGCCCGCCGCCTCCAGCAGCGGCAGCGGCGTCGGGGAGCCGACCAGCGCGGCGAGCGCGGCCAGCTGGTCGGGCGTGCCCGCCGCCGCGACGGCGTCCGCGAGGGGACCGGTGGCCGGCAGCCCGGCGAGGGCGGCGTCGACGGCTCGTGCGGCCTCCGCGATCCGCCGCGCCGCGTCCGGATCGCCTACGTGGCCGAGGAAACCCCACGGATGGTTCGGATGCGGGCGGGCGAGTTCGGCGGCGTCGACGAGGCCACGCAGCGCGCGGCGCGCGTTCTCCAGGGCCGCGGCGTCCTGCAGGGCGGTGGCGGGGACGGGCAGCGTCGGGCCGTCGGCGCCGAGCGCGAGAAGTCTGGCGTGGGCGCCGTAGTAGGACAGTGCGGCCCCGTTGGGTTCGTGCAGCCGCTGCGCGTATCGCTCCAGTGCCCGGCGGCCGGAGCGAAGGTCGTGGGAGGCGGCGGCGAGGCCGTCGGCGTCGACCTCGACGCGGTGTTCCATCGCGCGGCGGATCTGCGCGCGGACGACGGCCGGTTTCGCGCCCTTGTCGTGCAGGTCGAGTGCGAACGGGCCCATCCCGACCGAGGCGAGACGAGACGCGACGACGTCGAGCGCGGCGCGCTTCTCCGCGACGAACAGCACCCGCTTCCCGCTGGCGACCGCGCGGACGAGCAGGTTCGTGATGGTCTGCGACTTTCCGGTGCCGGGCGGGCCCTCGAGCACGAACGTGCGTCCCGCGACGGCCTCGGCGACGGCCGTCAGCTGCGAGGCGTCGGCCGCGATCGGGCAGAGCGCGTCGAGCTCGTCGAGGTTCGTCTCCGACGGTGCCGGGACGGGGTCTGCGAACGGGTGGGTCGGGGTGTGCACGAGGTGGTGGACGAGCGGGTTGGCGAGCATCGCCTCCCAGTGCTCGTCGAGGTCCTTCCAGAGCCGGAACTTCGCGAAGGCGAGGATCGCGAGATCGGCGCTCGGCTCGACCCGGTACGGCAGGCCCGTGGCGGCGATCGCCTCGCGGGTGGCCTGCAGGACGCCGGGGAGGTCGATGCCGGAGTGGTCGAGATCCGGTTCGGCGAGCTTCGGAATCGTGAGGCCGACGGTGCGCAGCTTCTCGAGCAGGCAGTAGTTCGGGGTGGCGGCGCCGGACTCGTCGAGCGTGACCCGGTACAGCTGGCCGCGGGCCGAGGTCGAGAGCCGGACGGGGACGAGGATCAGCGGCGAACGCAGCGGTTTGCCGTCGACGTTCCACACCAGCGACCCGAGGGTCAGGTAGAGGTTGTTGGCGCCGGTCTCCTCTTCGATCGTCCGCGCCCTGTGCGCGAGGCCGCGCAGCCGGGTCAGGTAGCCGCCGCTGGCGACGTCGGTCCACACCGCGGTCTTCTCGACGAGCTGGTAGGTCAGGCGATCGGGCGGCAGCTGCGAGGCGTCCCGGACGCCGCGTTCGGCGTCGACGGCCTCGATCTGGTCCAGCGGCCGCAGGACGATCGACTTGCCCGCGCTGACGATGTCCTCGAACGTCCCGAGGCCGTCGCCGGGCACGTGCAGCCGGACGCCGGAGCGGTCGGTGTAGTTGATCAGCCGGTTGCGCAGCGACAGGTCCAGCAGGCTGTTCTTCCACTGCTGCACGCGCGGCGGGACGTCGCCGCGGCCGGGCGCGGACGCGGCGCCGGCGCGCGGCGCGAACACCAGCTGCCGGTTCGCGGCGGCGGGGGAGTACTCGACGACCTGCACGACGCCGTCGGCCTGCCGGCGCACCGGCAGCGGGAGGATCTCGGCGGCGCGGGCGGCGAACACGTCGACGATCGCCTTGACGACCGACAGGTCCGCGATCTTGTTCGCGGCGAGCCGGGCGGTAGCGGCGAAGGGCAGTGCCCTGTCGGTCTCGCAGACCGCGGTGGTTTCGACGAGCCGGATCGCGTCGAGGTCGACGAGGTTCACGACCTCGGCCGGGTCGTCGTAGACGGGGGCGTCGAGCGCGGTGTCGACGCGCCAGTAGGCGAGGAACGCGTGCCCGTCGATCAGCCACAGCAGCGGGTTGATCCCGGCCTGCTCGAGGGCGGCGGCGAGCGCGACGGTCGTGTCCAGGCAGGTCCCGACCCGTCCCTCGAACACCTCCGCGGGCGTGCGCACGACCTGCCCGAGCCGCCAGCTCGCCGGCGGCGTCGAGTACGAGATCCGCCGCGCGGCGGCGGCGTCCCAGATCGCCTCGACGATCGCGTCGACCCGGCCGGGACCGTCCTGGTAGCCCTGCAGCGACGGATCTGCGGTGCGTTCCCTCAGCAGCGCGGACGCCTCGGCGAGCAGGGCGGCGACGGCGGGGTCGTGGGGGAGGACGTGCGCGGCGAGCAGCGAGGGCGCGAGCCCGTCGGGCACCGACAGCCAGTGCGCGCCGGCGAGCACCTGCACCTCGGTGCGGGCCGTGGCGAGTACCGCGCCGTCGTGGCGCAGCTCGACCTCCACCCACCCGGGCCGGGTGTGGCGGACCTGCAGCAGCTTCGCGGGATCCAGGCGCACCGCGGGCCGGTCCAGCTCGGTGAGCTCGCCCGCCTGCAGCTCGACGAGCTGGCGGTGCTCGTGCGTCAGCGGCCCCTCGTCGTCCACGACCCGCACGTGCAACTCGGCCGCCGCGGCCGTGACTCCCGACCGCAGCCCGACGTAGGCCACGACCGGAATCCTGTTGTGCGCCATGGCGTAGCTGAGGAAGGGAATCGCGCGCAGCTCGATCTCGACGGTCACGGCCCCGACCTCCTTGGAACGTGCACACTCTCATGGGCCTCTGACAGGTTGCAGGTCCGCGGCTGGTTGCGGGGGGTGTGCGTCAGGTTTGTGGTGTGGGCCAGAGGAGTTGGTCTCGGCCGGACTGGTGCAGGGTGCGTAGGGCCAGGACGGGGTCGAGTCCGCGGATGGTCCAGTGCATGCCGGCGCGTTTGGCTCG
>JBQTKD010000061.1:0-65549 GCA_052386455.1 Sporichthyaceae bacterium | reverse complement strand
CGAGGGCCGGCCGCAGCGGCAGGGGCTCGGTGGCGACCTGCATCGCCGGATCGGCGATGGCCACCGGATGCCACCAGATCCCCGTCGCCGCCCAGGGGTTCGCGCAGACCGGCGCCCGCGTCGGCATCGAGGATCTGCACCCCGAGCCGACCCTGAGCGTTGCGGGGATCTGGTGGCATCCGGTGGCCATCGCCGATCCGGCGATGCAGGTCGCCACCGAGCCCCTGCCGCTGCGGCCGGCCCTCGAGACGATCCGCGACACCCTCGCCGTGCAGGACGCCGCCGCGCGAGAGGGGCGCCGGCACGTGTTCCGGTGTGCCTGACGCTGGACGCCATACGTGTACCATACAAGCGTGGTGAAGACGACGCTCTACCTGACCGAGCAGCAGAAGGCCGGCCTCGAGGCAGCGGCGGCGCACACCGGCCGCACCGAGGCGGACCTGGTTCGTGCGGCGCTGGACCGGTACCTGGTCGACGTGGCGCCCACCCGCCCGGACTTCCCACTGCTGCCGAGGCGCGGTGGACCCGGAACCTCCCACGACGCCGCCCGCGTGGACGAGTTGCTCGCCGAGCACGGCTTCGGCCGGTGCTGATCTGCGACACCAGCGGTCTGCTGGCTCGGTACGACCCGGACGAGGAACGACACGAGCGCGCGGTTGCGGTCATGGCGGCCGCCGCCGGGCCGTTCGTGGTGTCCCCGTTGGTGCTCGCGGAGTTCGACCACCTCGTGCGGGCTCGTCACCCGCGCGCGGCGGCCACGACGGTGATAGCCGACGTGATCGGGCGCGGCTATCGCCATCCCCATCTGGACTCCGAGTTGCTCGAGGCCTGCCTGAGCGTCGACCGGCAGTACGTCGATCTCGGCCTCGGCCTGACCGACGCCTCGCTGGTCGTGCTGGCCCAGACCTACGACACGACCGACCTGTTGACCCTGGACCGCCGCCACTTTGCGGCGGTACGGCCCCTGCAGGGAGGGTGGTTCGACCTTCCGCTGCTCGAGGACTGACCTCGGGCGACGGCAGGACACCCCCGCCCACCTTCTTGCCGTCACGGAGCTTTCCGAGCCCAGGCCCTTCCGACCGGCGGGGGTAGTGTCCGCTGGGTCTCGGAGGATCCGGGCGCTCGATGACTGGGGTACGCGTGGTCGCGACGATCCGGTTCCGCCGCCTCTACAACCGCGTGCTGCGCGACGGCGCCCTGGCCCGGCTGTGGCCGGTGCCGGCGCTGTTCGTCGTCTTGGCGGTGGTGCTCGGCCTGTGGCTGCCGCACCTGGAGGTGGACGCCGCCGGGCGCCGGCCGGCCTGGTTGAGCGTGTTCTCCTTCGACGGCGACGCCGAGGCGGCGCGTACGTCGCTGAGCACCATCGCCGGTTCGCTGATCACGGTGACCGCGCTGACGTTCTCCCTCACGGTGCTCACCCTCCAACTCGCCAGCACGCAGCACTCGCCTCGACTCCTGCGCACCTTCAGCCGCGACCTCGTCGTGCAGGTGACCCTCGGGCTGTTCCTGGCCACGTTCACCTTTGCGTTGATCGTCCTGCGCACGGTTCGCACCGCCGAAGGAGACTTTCCCGGCCTGGTCCCGCGGGCCTCGGTGAGCCTGGCCTACCTGCTCGCCCTGCTCAGCGTGGTGGCGCTGCTGGTTTTCCTCACCCACCTCGTGCGGCAGATTCGGGTGGAGACGATGTTGCGCAACGTCCACGTCGAGGCGCTCTCCACTGCGGCGAGCATCCTCGGGGACCGCCGCGAGGACGCGGTGGCCGTGCCGGTGCCGCCGTGGGCTCGCCCCATTCCCGCCTCGGGCTCGGGATTCTTCGTGGGCGTGGACCACGCGGCGCTGCGGCGCGGTCTGCTCGACGCCGGAGCGATCGCGCTGATCGGGAGCCGGCCCGGCCAGTCGATCGTCGCGGGGGTGCCCGTCGGGTGGGCCTGGCCCGACTCGGGGACGGCGCCGCTGGCGGATGCCGCACTGGCCGAAGCGACCCGCCGGGTGGGGCGGGCGATGCGCCTGGGCTACGAGCGCACGGCCTCCCTGGACCTGTCCTACGGGCTGCGACAGCTCGCCGACGTCGCCATCAGAGCCCTGTCCCCGGGCGTCAACGACCCGACCACCGCCGTGCACGCACTCGGACACGTCAGCGCGTTGCTCGCCGAGCTCGGCACCCGGCCGCTGGGACCCGCGCTGCTGCACGACGAAGACGGCACCGTGCGGGCCTGCCTGCTCCAGACGACCTGGGCCGAACTCCTCGATCAGGGCATCGGACAGATCCGGCTCTACGCCGCCGGCGACCCGCAGGTCCTGCGCCGCCTGCTGGAACTGCTCGCCGAACTGGCGTGGCTCACCGAGCCGGTGCGCCACGACGTCATCGTCGATCACCTCGAACGGCTACGTCGGGCTATCGCCGCCGGGTGCGAAGATCCTGCGGAGCTCCGGTCGCTGACGCAGGCCGCGGCGCGAGTCGACGCAGCACTGCAGGGCCATTGGCCGATCGACCTGCCGGGCCGGGCCTGAGCCCGCAAGCCCTCGGCCGCACGACCCCACCTGGTCGTGGCGATGGGGACATCAGCCGTTCGACGTGCCGCGCAGCTGCGCCACCTCGGCACGCAGCCGAGCGATCTCGGCGTCGCGCTGGGCGATCTGCGCGGCGGCACCGTCCCGGCCGCCCTCGGGTGCCGCCTGCGGGGGATGCAGTGGGGCGAAACGGCGCAACCGCAGGCTGTTCGAGACGACGAACACCGAACTGAGCGCCATCGCCACCCCCGCCAGCAGGGGGTTGAGCAGGCCGGCTGCGGCCAGCGGGAGGGCCGCGAGGTTGTAGGCGAAGGCCCAGAACAGGTTGCCCTTGATGGTGCGCAGGGTGCACCGCGCCAGGCGGATCGCGTCGGCGGCGGCGCGCAGATCCCCGCGCACCAGGGTGAGGTCGCTGGCCGCGATGGCGGCGTCGGTACCGGTGCCCATCGCGAGGCCGAGGTCGGCCGCGGCCAGCGCGGCGGCGTCGTTGACTCCGTCTCCGACCATGGCCACGACGCGGCCCTGCGCCTGCAAGCGCCTAACCGCCTCGACTTTCTGCGCCGGCAGGACTTCGGCGATCACCTCTTCGATGCCGACGGCGGCGGCCACCGCGTGCGCGGCCCGGGCGTTGTCGCCGGTGAGCAGCACCGGGCGCAGGCCGAGCGCTTTGAGGTCGGCCACGGCCTGGGCGGAGGTGTCCTTGACGGTGTCGGCAATCACCAACACGCCGCGGATCGCGCCGTCCCAGCCGATCCAGATCGGGGTCCGCCCGGCCGATTCGGCGGCCTCCGCGGCGGCGAGGAGCTCGGGCGGGGCGTGCTGCTCGCGCTGGGCGTACCCGTACTGTTCGGCCAGCCAGGAACGCCGCCCGGCGGCGACGGCGTGCCCGTCCACGACGCCGCACACGCCGCGCCCGTCGTGGTTGACGAAGTCCTCCACGCCCGCCTGGGCGAGGCTGTGGCTGCGCGCGCCGGCGGCGACGGCCCGGGCGATGGGGTGTTCGGAGGCGTCCTCCAGCGCGCCCGCCAGCGCGAGGAGCTCGCCCGGGTCCTGCCCCGCGGCCGCGACGACCTCGAGCAGGCTCATCTGACCCGTCGTCACGGTTCCGGTCTTGTCCAGCACGACGGTGTCGACCGCGCGGGTGCTCTCCAACACCTCGGGACCCTTGATGAGGATACCGAGTTGGGCTCCGCGTCCGGTGCCGACGAGCAGGGCGGTGGGCGTGGCCAGGCCGAGCGCGCAGGGGCACGCGATGATCAGCACGGCGACGGCGGCGGTGAACGCCAGTTGGGTGTCGGCGGAGTAACCGAGCCAGAACCCGAGCGTGGTCGCGGCGATGGCGAGCACGAGCGGCACGAACACCGCGGAGATGCGGTCGGCGAGCCGGGCGACCGCAGCCTTGCCCGATTGGGCCTCGGTGACCAGTCGGGCGATCTGGGCGAGCTGGGTGTCGGCACCGACGCGGGTCGCGCGCACCACCAGTCGTCCGCCGACGTTCACGCACGAACCGGTCACGGCGTCGTCCGGGCGGACCTCGACCGGCACGGACTCGCCGGTGAGCATCGAGGAGTCGATCGCGGAGGAACCGGCGACCACGACACCGTCGGTGGCGATCTTCTCCCCCGGTCGCACGACAAATTCCTGATCCACCGTCAGTTCCGTGATGGGCACGCGGGTTTCGACGCCGTCGCGCAGCACCGCGACGTCTTTGGCGCCCAGGTCGAGCAGGGCGCGCAGCGCAGCGCCGGCGCGGCGGCGGGCGCGGGCCTCGAAGTAGCGACCGGCCAGCAGTGCCGTGGTGAGCACCGCGGCGACTTCGAGGTAGATCTCGTGGGCGCCGCCCCCGCGTTGCGGGACCAACTCGAACCCCATGGTCGTGCCGGGCACGCCGGCGCCGCCGAGGAACAGGGCGTAGAGCGACCAGCCGGTGGCCGCGAGCACGCCGACGCTGACGAGGGTGTCCATCGTGGCCGCGCCGTGGCGCAGGTTGAACGCGGCGGCCCGGTGGAACGGCCAGGCACCCCAGGCCGCGACGGGGGCGGCGAGGGTGAGCGCGGCCCACTGCCAGTACTGGAACTGCAGCGGCGGGATCATGGCGAGCAGCACGACCGGCAGGCTCAGCAGCGCGCTGCCGAGCAGCCGCGTCCGAAGGTCGGCGAGGCCGGCGGCCGCGGCGGCCTCCTCCCGGTCGCCTGGCTGCCCGCCGGCGGTTGCCGGCACGTCGGGAGTCCGCGGCTGCGGGAGGGTCGCGGTGTAGCCGGTATCGGCGACGACGGCGAGGAGCTGCTCCGGCGCCACGCTGGGGTCGTGCTCGACGCGCGCGGTCTCGGTGGCGTAGTTGACACGTGCGCTCACGCCGTCGAGCTTGTTCAGCGCCTTCTCGATCCGGCGCGCACACGAGACACAGGTCATCCCGCCGATGCGCAGTTCGAGGTGGGCCCGGCCGTGTTCGTCGAGGGCGGTGAGGGTGGGCACGGTGTCGTCCTCCTTCAGTGGCCGGCGTGCTCGCCGGCGGGCGAGGACGGGGCGGGGACGTCGGCGGGTTGTTGGGCCGCGGCGGGAACCTCCACGGTGAACTCCGCGGTGCGGACGGTCCCGGCGTGGGAGAAGTTGAGGTAGAGCCGGTAGCGCCCTGCCGTGGGGAACGTGGTGGCGAAGCGGACCTGCGGGCCCCGCGCGTCGGCCGCGGCGTGACCGGCGGGATGGGTGTGCAGGTAGGCCAGGTCGGCCGGGCGCAGCGAGACTAGGTGGCCGAAGGCGCCGAGGTAGGGCTCCAGATCGGCGACCGGAGCGCCGGCGCGGCTCACCGCGAAGGTCAGCTCCGATTCCGCGCCGGCCTGCGGGCTCCCGGACAGCACGACCGAGTACTCCGGGTCCGACCACGTGGCCGCCGGCTCGGGAAGGTCGAGCGGTTGGAAGTCGCCCGCGACGAACAGATCCGCGCCGAGGGTGAGGGTCTGCCCCAGCGCCGCAGGGGCGAAGTCCGCGAAGACGCGGTAGACCCCCGCGGAGTCCAAGGGCACCACCGCCTCCCATACTCCGTCGCCGCCGAGTTGGGGGTGCAGGTGCGCGAACCGGGTCAGGTCGCGGCGTACCACGATCAGGTGCAGGTCCTTCTCGTGCGTCGCGCGGTATACCCGCACCGGGGTCCCGTCGGGACCCACGATCTCCAAGCGCACCGGCACGTCCGCGCCCACCTCGACCGTCGGGTCGAGCAGGCGCAGCGAGTAGCCGCCGCCGACCACGGCGAGTCCCGCCACGGCAGCGGCCGGATCGATTGGGGCCGGATCGACTGGGGCCGAGCCGGGGAGCGCGGGCGCGGACGACGCGGCCTGCCGTGCGGAGGAGACGGTCTCCTCGGAGTCCGTCGATCGACCGACCGCATAGCCCGATGCGGCCAGGCTCGCCAGGGCCAGGGCGAACACCGCGACCTTCGCCGAACCGTTCACGAGAATTCCTCCGTCGTTCGTCGACCACTCCGAGGCATCCAAAGTATACCCCTACCGGGTATATTCCGTCTGGTGTCAGTCGCCGGCTACCACCGAGGCGCCGTAGCCCTCGGCGGCGATGACCGCCAGCACCTGCTCCACGCTCGCCCCGGTGCCGTCCAGTTCGACCACGGTGCGCTCTCGTCGCACGTCGGTGTGGGCGCGAACGACGCCGGGCAGTTCCTCGACGGCGTCGTCGATGAGCAGTCCGCAGCTGGCGCAGTGCATGCCGGTGACGGCGAACTCGATGGTCATCGCGCCGTCCCCGAGTCCGTCGAGATGGATTCGAACTGGATGCGGCCGGTGTACATGCCCATCCCGCACGTGTACCGCAGCGTTCCGGCCCCCGGTGTGCCCAGCTCGACGGTCGTGGTTCCGGACTCGGGCAGCACCTGCTGCACGCCTCGGCTGGGAATCACGAACGCCCGCGTGCAGCCGCCGGTGCCTGCGGTGACGAGTTCCAACCGCGTCGGCACACCCGCCCGGGCGGCGAGGGCGGCGGGTGCGTACCCGCCGCTGCGCACCGTCAGCCGCACCACCTGGGTGCCGTCCGGCAGGGTCCGGACGGCACCGGCCGAGGACGCCGCGGAGATCGGACCGGCGTCCGGCCAACGCCACCCGCCGAGGGTGAGCGCCGAGTTGACGCTCAACGCCGCGACGGCGAGCACGACGATGCCGGTGGCGATCGACAGCCGGCCCTGCAGCACCCGGGTGGACCGGTGCAGCAGTACGCCCAACACGGCGAAGAGCGGAGCCGTGCCGAGCACGAACCCGGCCATCGCCGCGGCACCGGCCAGCGGGGAGGCCGAGGCGATCGCCAGCAGCGAAACGCTCAACGTGACTCCGCACGGCAGCAGCACGGTGAGGAAACCCAGCAGCGCAGGGGTGAACGCGGACTCCGAGCGCCCGGCCCGGCGAACTCGCCGGGTCCACGCCTGCGGCGCACGGGGCACCAGGCGGCGCACGGCCCGCACGCCCAGCAGGTCCAGCGCGAACACGACCATCAGCGCCGCCGCGACGAGCAGCAGGATCGCGCGGGTGCGGGGGCCGGGTTCGGCGGCCGCGCCGACGGCGCCGAGGACGGCGCCGAGCGCGGTGTGCGAGACGAGTTTGGCGGCGAGGAACACCCCGATCGGTCGGGTCGATTCGGCCACCTTGGCGCGCCAGGCCGAAGTCGGTTCGGCGACTGCACCGACGCCGGCCCGGGCCGCTGCCCGTCGTCTGCCGACGGCACCGGCGAGAAGTCCGCCCTGGACGGCGGCGCACGAGGCGCCGCCGGCGACGGCACCGGTGCTCAGCCCGGTGAGAAACAACGCTGTTGCGGACAACGGAGAACTCCTGCTCTGTGAGACCGCGCGCACCGGCGTCGGTCGTGGCGAGATCTGGGAACGCCAAAACGCACGCGACGCCGAGGCGTCGGGGCGCGCAGGTGCTCCTAGACCCGCTGCACGCAGAGCGTGGAAAGACCCGGTGGACCGCGCGGCGCGGCGACGGCGGCGCCGCGCTGCGAGCTGCCGCCGAACGGCGCCGGGAACCACGAGCCCGGGCCGAGGTCGACGCTCGCGATCGAGACGAGCAGCGGCACCGCCGCCGAGACGACGGTCGCGCAACCGGCACCGTGCATTCCGTGCCCGCCGTGTTCCGCGCCGCCGTGGCCCGCCGAACGCACCGCCAGTTCGGCGGCGTCGATCGCCCCCTCGTCGGCACCGCCCTGCATCGCCTGAATCTGGGAGGCGGCAGTGGCGCCGCGCGAGTCGGCGGGTCCGCCGGACATCGATTCGCCGAGTCCGAGTAGACAGAACAGAACCGCCAGCGACACCAACAGCCGCGGCAGCGCACGCTCGAGACGAATCTGAGGGGTCATGGACCTTCGCATGCCGGCAGGGTGCAAGACGACGTCTCGTTCACCCTAACAACCGGATCCCCCGGGTGATCGGAACCGGATCCCCGGCCGGTGGATCTTGGACCGGCCGCCATTCCCACCGCCGCGACCGCGGCCCAGTCCTCGTCCGGGCCCCCCGCCGTTCCACGTCGCGGGGATCCCCCGGCCCGGTAGACGATCTCGCCCCCGCCGACCGCGCCCACCTCGCTGGAGCGTGCCCCGATCCCGGCCGGCGGGGAGAATGGACGCGTGTTCGACGATCGACTGCGTCGGCGACTGGCTCCCGCCGTGGGCCGGGGCGCCGCGCTGCTCGACGTCGCGGCGATCACCCCGAACCGGCTCAGCGCTGCGGGTCTGCTCGCCGGCCTGTTGGCCGCCGCCGCGGCGGCCGCCGGGTGGTGGTCGGCGGCACTGCTCGGCTGGTTGCTCTGTCGGGTGCTCGACGGGCTCGACGGGCCGCTGGCCCGGCGCCGGGCGGCGCCCGGCCCCCCGAGCGCCGCCGGCGCCTTGATCGACCTCGTCGCAGATTTCGCCGTGTACGCGGCGCTGCCGATCGGCGTGGCCGTCGGCCTGGCCGGGGCGCAAGCCGAGGCGAACGGCGAACCGGCGGGGCCCTCGACCTGGTTGCCGTTCATGGTCGTGCTCGGCGCCTACTGCCTCAACGCGGTGGCGCTGCTGACGTTCTCCGCGCAGGCCGAACGCATCGGGGCGCGCCGCGACGACGGGCGATCGCCGAGCTTGCCGACCTCGGCGGCCGAGGGTGTGGAGACGATCGCCGTGTACGGCCTGTGGCTGCTGCTGCCCGAACACGCCCCGGCGATCGCCTGGGCGTGGGCCGGCCTGGTCCTGCTCAGTGCCGCGCAGCGCACGTGGACCGGCCATCGACTCCTTCGCGCGGCGAGCGAAGCCGCCGTTCGTAAGCGCACGTGAACGATCGAGGTGGCAAGGCCACCGGATCGCCGTGGCGGCTCGTCGCGCTGGCGTTCGCTCTGGTGGCCGCCGCGGTGGCGATCCGCGCGAGCGGGTGGGACGGCCCGGCCCGGTTGCAGGACGCGGTCGAGGCCGCCGGGCCGGCCGGGGCGGCGGCGTTCGTCCTCGGCTACGCCGCGCTGACGCTCGTCCCCTCCCCCGCCGCTGCGTTGACGATCCTGGCCGGGGCGCTGTACGGACTGACCCTCGGCACGCTGCTGGCCTGGGCCGGCGCCCTGCTCGGCGCGACGGGCGGATACGCCCTCGGCCGCCTGCTCGGGCGCGACGCCGTCGAACGACTGCTGCGCGGGCGACTGGCCGACGCGGACCGACTGCTGCGCGCGCACGGCCTGGCCGCGGTGCTGGCCGTGCGCCTGGTGCCGCTGTTCCCGTTCACCGCGATCAACTACGCCGCGGGACTGGTCCGGGTCCGGCCCCGGGACTACGTCCTGGGCACCGCCCTGGGGATCGTGCCCGGCGCGGTGGCCTACGCCGCCGTCGGCGCGGCCGGCGCACAGCCGCTGGTGATCGTCGTCGGGCTCGGGGTGCTGCTCGCGCTGACCCTCGGCGGCGGCGCGCTCGCCCGCCGACTGCTGCGCCGGGATCCGCGGGACGCGACCTGACCCTCGCCCCGATCCCCGTAGCCGACGCGCGGGGATGGGCCGTTCGGTTGATCGAAACCCTGGTCGATCGGGCGCGATCACTCGTTTCGCCCTCGGCGCCGACGCCTCCGAGGGAGTGTTGGTCGACGATTGGGCTGCGATGACGCTCGTTGGACCCGGCGACACGTTCGGCGACAGGGCCGAGGCGCTGCTGCTACTGAACCTCGAGACCGGACGCAAGCGGCGCCTCCCCGGCCTGCAGGTGGTGGACTGGAACCCCGAGGGCACCCGGCTGCTGGCCCGGCGCATCGCGCCGGGGGTCAGAGCCAGTTGGTGCTCGTGGACCCCGTGAACCCGGCCGAGCCGGTCGAGGTGGGCACCGTGCCGGACCTGGCGATCTACACCGGCACCTGGGTGCGCGGTGGGCGCCGACAACCTGCATGCCGGCAGTCGGCACACCTCCCAGCCGAGGCAACCGCCGAATCGGCACTCGACCTCAGCGCGAGTCGCCGTCGTAGGCGACCGAGCGATGCCGGACGGCCAGGACCCGGACCTGCGCGCCCTCGCCGCCGATCGTGTAGAGCATCCGGAACGCACCGATCCGCAGCGACCAGACCCCGCGCAGCCGTCCCCGCAGGGCGCTGCCGGCTTCTGGGTCGGACTCGAGCAGAGTGAGCAGGTCGAGCGCGGCTTCGTCCAACGGCGGGGGAAGTGCACGCAGGGCATCCGCAGCGGGCCTGGTCAGGACGACCTCAGCCAACGCGGCGCCGGCGGGCGAGTTCCGCGCCAAGCTCGCCGAGGGTCACGTCCTCGGCGGGATCCGCGGCGAGCCCGTCGGCCAGCACCGCCATCGTGGCCGCGTCCGAGAGCACGTCGGCGGTCTCCTCCAGGGCCGTGTACTCGTCGTGCGGGACGATCACCGCCGCCGGCCGCCCGTGCCGGGTTATCACGATGTGCTCGCGACGCTCGCTCACCTCGTCCAACAGGGGCCCGAGGTCGCGACGCAACTCCTTCACCGGAACGGTCTTGGCCATACCCCCATGGTAACAAGGGTACTCATCTGAGTACACATTTTCGAGTGGCCGTGCCGCGGCCGCAGGCTGCCGAGCAACGAGGCGGCGGGTGAGGCCTCGCATCGGCCAACCCTCGCCCCACTTCGCCCCCTCTATGTTCGCCGGCCGTCGCGTCGGGCGCGTCCGGGGCGACCGGTCGAGGTGGCGTAGCCGGAGCGCGCGGGGTGGGCCGTTCGGTTGATCGATAACCCGGGCCGATCGTGGAACCGATATGGGCCGTTCGTCCGTCCAAGGGCCTGTCCGGGCGATTCGACCCGGTACGGGACACCTCGACAGGAGACTTGCTCGATGGCCGGATTCGCTCGGATCGCCACCCGCATTGCCGCCACCACCGTCGCCCTCGCCGCCGGGATCGCGCTGGCCCCGGCCGCCCCGGCCGCCCCGGCTGCCTCGGCCGGCCAGGACCGCGCGGACCTGAGCCTGACCGGGCTCACCGACGACGCGCTCACCGGCTCCCTGCTCCTGGACGGCGCCACCGCGCGCCTGTCCGACCTGACCGCGGTCACCCAGGTCGTCGACGACCTCGGCCGCGCGATCGGCTCTCCGCGCACCGTGGCGCTGGCCCCGAACCGGGTCGCGGCGCGCCTCGGGAACTACTCGTGCCTGCCCAAGGGCAAGGGCGACGCCGACTTTCACCAGTACCCGGCCGTGCAGGTGTTCCGCGACGACGACAAGGGCCGCATGCAGGGCCTGTTCCACACCTACCGCCAGGACAAGGCGCGGCACGTCCGTGGCCAGCTCGCACGGTCGACCCAGTATGAGATCTGCGGCGTCGGCGGCGCCGCTCCCGAGGACACCCGCATCCGCCGCGGCGGGATCGGCATCCACTTCGCCGAGGCGCACCGCGACCACAAGATCGGCCAGGCGTGGAAGACCGGGTCCACCCCGGCGAACTACACCCTGGACATGGCCTTCAAGGCCGCCCACAAGGGCGTGGAGATCGGCGGCGGAATCTCCCAGACCCCGACCAACAAGCTCCTCGGCTCGATCTCGACCCCGTTCGACACTCCCGTGGACGCCTACGCCCGCAACGGCGTCAACGCCTGGTGGCAGGACTCGTGCATCGGGGACTGGAAAGGCTGCCAGCGCTGGAACGGCAGCAAGGACTTCCACGGCGCCGTCGCGCACGGTCTCTACGAGTTCACCCCCGCCCAGGCCGACCTGGCCGCGACCGGGTTCAAGTTCACCGTCTACCGCTCCGCCTCCTGAGCTCCCAGGCTGACAGGATGCCGACCATGCCCATCCGACGCCGCGCCGCCGCCGCGCTGGCCGCCCTCGCGCTGGTCCTGCCGGCCGGCTGCGGCGGGGACTCCGAGAACACAGCGGCGGCGCAGGCCACCCCGGTCGCCCGCGACCTGGCCTCCTACGACGCGTTCGTGCTCGCCAGCGCGGAGAACAATCCGTTGTTCGCCGACGTCTACGGGCTGCGCTTCGACCCCCTCGTCGCCGAGCGGATCACCGTGGACAAGCGAGTGTCCTCCCTCACCGCGGACGACGAGCGGGTCCTGGTCGCCGCCGCCGACCAGGACGTCGATCGACCCGCGCAGGTCACCGGCACAGGAGAACTCCTTCCGATCCCCGGACTCGGCCGGCCGTTTGCCTACACGCCGTACCTGCGCGACGGCGTCATGTATTACCACGACGCCCAAGGCGAGGAGACGACGGGCAAGTTCCGCTACTGGGCCTGGGACCTGGCCAAACGGCAGCAGTCGTCGCTGTTTCGGTCCAAGAAGGATCTCGCCAGCGCGCATCCGCTCGGCGAGGGTCGGTTCATGGTCAGGGTCCCACCCGACAGCCAGGGCGATCGCCTCGCCGTACGCAACCGCTCGGGGAAGCTGACCGAGTTCGGGCTCGGCGGGAACGTCTCCGACGTGCTCCCCGGCCGCGACTACTTCGCCGCGACCCTCGTCGGCGAAGGCGACCGGTTCGGCGACACCCCCGAGTCGCTGGTCTTGGTCGACGCGAAGAGCGGCGAGCACCGGCGCGTTCCCGGCCTGCAGGTGGTGGCCTGGAACCCCGACGGCACCCGGCTGCTGGCCCGGCGCATCGCCGCGGCGGGTCAGAGCGAGCTGGTGCTCCTGGATCCAGCGAACCCGGCCGAGCCGGTCGAGGTGGGCACCGTCCCCGATCTGACGATCTACACGGGCACCTGGGTGCGCGGCGCGCGATAGCGCCGCAGCCAGCGCCGGTCGATGGCGCGTTTGAGCAGGCGCGCGCTGCGGCCGGACCACCACCATCGCCCGCGCACGGCGAGGGCCCGCCCGCCGCCGAGGTCGAGCACCGCCAACCAGCGCCGTTGCGGGACGTAGCGCGGCAGTGGGTCGCCGGCGGCGCGGGCGAGGAGCGAGGCGAGCAGCACCGGAGCCTGCCGTACGCCGTGTACCCCGATGCGCGGCAGCGGCTGCGGCAGGAAGTGCGCGCAGTCGCCGACGGCGTACACGCCGGGGTGGTCGGGATGGATCAGGGTGTCGCGCACCGGGATGCCCCGCTCGTCGCCGAGGCCGAGCCGGGACACCAGCGCGGGAGCGCGCAGGCCGGTGGCGAGGACGGCCAGGTCGTGGTCGAGGCGGGTCCCGTCGGCGAGCAGCGCGTGGTCGTGGTGCACCTCCCGCACCGCGACGCCGGTCCGCACCTGCACCCCGGCGTTGCCCACAATCTGTGCCAGTCGTCGACGCGCACCACCGGGCAGGTCGGGGGCGAGGGTTTCTCCCGCGTGCAGCAGGACCACGTGTCCAGGGGTGCGGGTCTGGCGCAGGCGGGCGGCGGCGTGGGCGGCGATCTCCACTCCGCTGTTCCCGCCGCCGACCACGCTCACCCGGACCGAGGCGGTGCCCGGCAGGCACAGCCGCGCGGCCAGAGTTGCCAACGAGTCCAGCGGCTTGACGGTCAGCGCCCCGGGGCCGACCGCGATCGGCCCGGGGTCCAGGACGCTGCCGACGTTGAACGACACGACGTCCCATCCCACTTCGACGCGTGTGTCCGTGCACGCGCGGCCCACGGCGAGGTCGAGGTCTTCGAGGAGTCCGACGTGGTGCCGCACCCCGTGACGGTAGGTCAGATCCGCTACGTCGATCGTGCCCGCGGCGGGCGGCAGGTCGCCGCAGGCGATCGCCGAGGCGGTGCCGGAGTAGTGGAACCAGCGCGGCGCGATCAGAGCGAGCTCGTACCCGGCCGCCCGCAGCCGGGCGGCGTGGCGGATCAGGTGCAGGTGGGCGTGCCCGGCCCCGACCAGCAGCAGCCGCGTCATCGGCGCCGCCCCGGCGCGGAGCGGTCGATCCACCGGCGCCGGGCTCGTACGGCCAACGAGACGGCGGTGGCCGCCGGTTCGCGTTCGAGGGAGGCGCGCACCTCGGCGAGGGCGGCCTTCCACGGACCGTCGTTCCACGTCGGGTAGGCGTGCACGACCGCGGCGAGATCGCGCGGCCGCAGCCGGCGCTGCACGGCCAGGCACAGTTCCCCGAGGGTCTCCCCGGCCCGCGGCCCGACGACGTTCGCGCCCACGATGCGCCCGCGGCGATCGAGGACGAGGACGGTGTACCCGTCGGGGGCGCCCTCGGTCACGGCCCGATCGACCTCCCGGTGCACCAGTCGCACCGTCCGGTGGCCGGTAGCGGCGCCGACGGCGGCGACCTCCGGGTCGGTGTAGGTCACCCGCGGGACCGAGCGGCTGTTCACTCGCCGGCGCAGGCCGAGCACGGCGTTGCTTGCCGCGAGGCTCGCGTGCGCGCCGGCGAGGTGGGTGAACTGGGGATGGCCGGTCAGGTCCCCGGCCGCCCAGATCCGCGGGTTCGTGGTGCGCAGTCGCTCGTCGACGATCACGGCGCCGAGCCGGTCCACCTCGACGCCGGCCGCGGCCAGGCCGAGGTCGCCGGTGCGGGGCGTGCGCCCGAGCGCGACGAGCAGCCGGTCGAAGGCGATCTGCGTGCCGTCGGCCAGGCGCAGCACGCCGCCGCCGGCGGCGTCGGGCCGTGCCGCGACGGCCTGCTGACCGGTTCGCACGTCGACGCCGTCGGTGACCAGCGCGCGGTGCACGGCCGCGGAGGCCTCGGGATCCTCCCGGGGCAGGATCCGCCCGGCGGCCTCGATCAGGGTGATGCTCGCACCGAGGCGGGCGAAGGCCTGTCCGAGTTCGCAGCCGACGCCGCCCCCGCCGAGCACGGCCAGGCGCGCGGGCAACTCGGCGAGGTCCCACACGGTGTCGCTGGTGAGCGGATCGAGATCGGCCAGGCCCGTGATCGCGGACAGCGTCGGCGACGCGCCGGTGGCCAGCACGGCCTGACGGAACGTCAGCTGCAAGGGCGCGGCGTCGGCGATCTCGACAACTGCCTTGCCCGGCCCGGTGAACCGAGCGTGGCCGGCCAGCACGACGACGCCCTCGACGCGCAGCGAGTCCGGGGAATCGGCCGGCTCGATCGCCGCGATCGCGACGCGCACGTGAGCGCGCACAGCGGCGAAGTCCACGCTCGGTTCGCCGAGATGGATGCCCAGCGGCGGGCCGCGGCGGGCGGCCGCGGCGATCCCGGCGGCGGCGAGCAGCGCCTTGGACGGCACGCACCCGGTCCACAGGCAGTCTCCCCCGGTGCGGGCCCGCTCGACCAGGACGACTCGCGCGCCGAGCCGCGCCGCGGTCTTGGCGGCGACCAGCCCGGCGGTGCCCCCGCCGACGACGAGCAGATCCCACACGGCCGGCGCCGCGGTCGGCTTCGGCAGCATCGGCAATCTCCTCGGGCGACGGGGCGGGAACGTCAGTGAGTGGGCGTCAGATCGCACAGTTGACGGGCATCGGCAGGCTGCCGTCGCGCAGCCGGGCGTGGAAGAAGCGTTCGGCGATCAGGCGGCGCCCCGCGGCCAGCGAGGTTCCGGGTCCGGCCAGGTGCATGTCGGGGCTGGTGCCCGCATCGGCTCCGGCAGGATGCCAGTGCAGCCCGTCGGCGCTCACGGTGAGTTCGGGAATGGCGCTGTCCTCGTCGATGTGGAGGCCGTCGGTGGACAGGCCCCGGCGCAGCAGCGGCCGAACCGCAACGCGATCGGCCGGGACGCCGAGCCCGGCGAGCAGGTCGAGCAGGGCGGGCACCTCGCCGGCGTTGTGCGCGGTTTGGGTGAACGCGACGCGGGGGACCATGCCGATGCCCACCAGGTGTTCGATGCCGGCGATCGTGCGCCGCCACGATCCCGCTCCGCGCAGCCGATCGTGGGTGGCGGCCTGGGCGCCGTCCAGGGAGGTCTGAATCGTCAGCTTGCGGTCGGCCAACTCCGCCAGCCGCGCGCCGCGCCGGCCGGTGAGCAGCATCGCGTTGGTCAGCACGACGGTGGGCAGCGCGGCGGCGGCCACGGTCAGGATCTCGGCGATCTCGGGGTGGAGGAACGGCTCCCCGCCGGTGAGGTACAGCTCGGCGAACTCGGCGTCGACGGCTTCGGCGACGAGGTCGCGGATCGCGGCGGCCGGCAGGCTCCGCGCGGGCGCCTTCGGCGAGGACGCGACCGCGCAGTAGGAGCACGCCAGGTTGCAGTGGAAGTTCGAGTAGATCCACAGCCGGGCCGGAAACCAGGCGCTGCCGAACAGCGGGATCACGGGGCGCTCGTCGTCGCCGGCGGGCGCCGGTCCCCACCCGCCGTCGGCCGCGGCGAACTCGGTGGGCAGCGAGCTGCGGTAGAGCTGGTAGCGGCCCTGCGCCCGCTCGGCCGGGGGAAGGACCTCGAGGCAGGTGGTCCACCACCCGGTCTCGATCGTCTCGACGAACGCCTCCGGCAGACCTGCGGCGCGCATCGAAGCCGCCTGCGCGACCCAGTTGTAGTCCAGCGGTACCAGCTCCGCCTCGATGTGCTCTGCGTCGAGGTCGATCACGGCGTACCAGACGTGCGTGGCGCCGTCGTTGGCCGGTTTGCCCAGCACCCCGACGTTGACGACGAGGGTGTCCCCGATCCGGCGCTGCCACGGCAGCCCGGTGTGGGTGCAGCAGATCAGCTCCGCGCCGCTGGCGGCCACCCGCTGCGCGTGTTCGGCCGCGCTGCGCGAGGCCCACCAGAAGTCGTTGAGGAACAGGGGCGAGCCGTGGACCAGGTGCACGTCGCGCCCGGCGATGCGTTCCCGGCGTTCGGTGGGCAGCCGGCCCATCCAGGCGGCGAACTCCCGGCTGGTGGTGGCCAGGGTGTGGTCGTAGATCAGCTGCGCGTACAGGTTGTCGGTGTCGTCGCGGTACCCGCACCCGCAGTCGGCGTCGCCGCGAGCCAGCGCCACGTCGTAGTTGCCCGCCACGCACTCGACGCCGGCTTCGGCAAGGATCGGCCACAGCGCATCGACCTCGGCGCCGAAACCGCCGAGGTCCCCAAGGCAGAACAGCCGTTCGCAGCCGCGCGCGCGGGCGTCGGCGACGAACGCGCGCAGCGCGTAGGGGTTGCCGTAGGGCCCCCCGCACACCGCGATTCGCATCTACCGTCTCCTCGTCCGGATTCGGCACCGTACTGCCCCCGGTGGGCCCGCCCGATACCACCGTTCGAGGCGAGTCGGGTCGACCCCCGCCAGGTACGCCAGCTTCAGGAACTGCATGAACACGATCATGCGCAGCGTGCCGTGGCGTTCGAAGCGCCGGGCCGAGGCGACGCACACGCCGGGCAGCACGACGACCCGCCCGCGCCGGGCCAGGCGCCGGGAGAAGTCGAAGTCCTCCATCAGCGCGATCTCCCGGAACCCGCCCAGGGCGTCGAAGTGCTCGCGGCGGACGAACATCGCCTGATCGCCGAACACCTGGTGCAGGCGGCGCGCCCGGAGGTTCGAGGCCCGGGCGAGCAGGCGCAGCGCGGGGGCGTTCCGGTCGAACCGAAGGCTCAGTCCGCCGCCGACGGTGTGCGGGTCGGCGAGCGCCGCCCGAATCTGCTCCAGCGCCTCCGGGCAGGGCGCGGTATCGGCGTGGACGAACCACAGCACGTCGGACTCGCACTCTCCGGCGCCGGCGTTCAGCTGCCGGCCGCGGCCGCGTTCCGTTGTCACGACGCGCGCGTGCGGGCGTGCCAGCGCGACGGTGTCGTCGGTGCTGCCGCCGTCCACGACGACGACGGGACAGCCGGGAAAGGTCGCGCTCAGCCGCTGCAGAGTCGACCCGATCGCCGCGGCCTCGTTCAGCACCGGCACGACGATGGCGATCGACGGCACCCCGGTCACGGCGTCAACGCCGGGCGGCAGCGCCGGATCGGCGCGCGGGCCATCACCACCACCGCCGCGCGGTCCGGGCCCTGCAGGAGTCTGGTCAAACTCCCCGGATCCTACGAAACGGGCATCACCCGCCCGATCCAGCCTTGAACGTCATCGTCAGCGTCACGTCCAGTTCGGTGACGGGACTGATCGCGCAGTCGCCCTTGGCCGGGAGTACGGAGTGGTCCCGAATCAGCTTCGCCCCGTCGTGCATCTCCCCGCCGAAGACGCCGTCGGCCTTGAGCGGGCCCCACGTGAACGGGCTCGACTCGTCCCCGAACTCCAGCGGGCCGTCCGAGGTCGGGATGCGGAACTTGACGACGCTGGTGCCGATGCCGCCCCGAAGGCAGTTGCCCTCGTAGGTGCCGGAGTCCTCCAGCCAGACCCCCGGGCCGGTCGGCATCTTGCCGTAGACGGGGCCGTCGCACTCGATCGTCCCGGGCGCAGAGTTGGCGTACGTGCCCGACCGGGTTTGCACGAAGATCCCCGGGTCGACCCCGGTCAGGATGCGGCCGGTGCAGGTGGTGCCCGTACCGGCACGCGCGTCGTCGGCGACGACCGGCGTGAGGGCCAGGGCCACGACGGCCACTGCGCCACACGCGACCGCCGTGGACCTGTCGATACTGCGAACCCGCATGTCTGCTCCTTCGCTAGGCGTGCGGCGCACGCTAGGGACGGGGCGTAAATGCGGCGTAAATGTCCCGGCAGATCGTCGACGTCGGGCACGCAGTGGGCGCGTACGCTCTGCGAGCGTGACCGGCCTCGACGTACGCATCCTCGGGCCGCTGCAGGTCCGCGCCGACGATGCGCCGCTGACGATCGGTCCACGCAGCGAACGGTCGGGCATGGAATCGCGCGGGGGAGTGCGCGGCGACATCACCCGCCTGCGAGAGCAGATGACCCGCACATTGATGGCGACGCTCGTCGTGGCTGACTCCGGCATTGCCGAGCGCGACAAGGCGTTGAAGTTCGACCTGGCCGACCACTACGAGCTCTGGTGGTCCAAGGACGACGTGGACGCCGAACCGCTGTGGCCCGCCTCGATCATGCTGTCCGAGCGGTTCTACGAGTCGGTTGTGTCCGCGCCGGTGCCGGTGGACACGCGCGCGCTGAAGACGCTGCGTGGGTCGCCGTTGCGGATCGACATCTACACGTGGCTGACGCATCGGATGTCCTACCTGCGGCGGCCGACGACGGTGCCGTGGGAGGCCCTGGCAGTGCAGTTCGGTGGGGACTACGCCCGCCTACGTGCGTTCAAGGCGGTGTTCCTCAAGCAGCTCGACAAGGTGCGGGCGGTGTACCCGTTCGCGAACGTCCAGCAGGCCGAGCACGGTCTGCTGCTGTTGCCGTCGCGTCCGCACGTGCCGCCGGCGCCGAAACCGTCGCCGAAGGGTATCTAGCTCTACGAATGCGTGTTCGATACTGGCCGGGTGGGGGAGCGGCGGCCGGTGAACTCCGAGGCAGCCGCCGGACGTGCCGCTGCGTCCCGGCATGGTGGGGCATCTGGTGATCGCCCGCTTGGTGTAGCCCGACGGCGAGGAGTACGTGCCTGGCCAGCGGTTGCGAACCGATGGACCCGCACGCACGTGATGGTCGTGCGGTACGAGCACGTCGAAGGGCGTCGGCGTGAGGTCGTGACCGGGGCTGCGCGCCGGGGACGTGCGCCGCGCGCGCCGCCCGCCACGCCGAAAAACTCAGCGAACTGCTCGAAGCCGCCCAAACCGCGATCCGCGACCAGGGCTACCGCGACCAGGGCTGAACGCCTGGATCCTTCCTCGCGTTCGCGGTCTGCGGGTAGTTCCTACCGGGTCGGGCCGACGTTCCGGCCTTTGGCCCTGCAACCGCGGTCAGGCGCCGGCGAGTTGCCAGGCGCGGGCCTTGATCCGGGCGGGCTCGGTGGTGGTCAGCAGCCGGGCGGCGCGCGCTTCGGCCTTGTGCTGGCGGGCCCGGACGGGGCGTAGTGGTCGACGTACTCGGCGACGGCCTGGTAGCCGGCCCACGCGGTGCCGCGGATGTTCGCCTGGGTCGCGGCCTCGGCCCACAGGTGCATCAGGGTGTGTTCGCGTTCGCGGTGGGAGTTCTCCGCGCGCGGTCCGGCGTCCCGGCCGGGTGCCGGGAACAGCTCGGCGGTCATCGCGGCGAACTGCGCGTCGGTCATGGCCGTTTGGATCATCGTTTCGGCTTCGGCCTGGAAGGCGTCGACGTAGGCGAAGGTCAGTCCGAGGGCGTCGCGGGCGGCCGCGACTCGTCCGGTGGCGCTGGCGGTGTGGCGGATGCTGATCGAGGCGGAGTGGTTCGCGAGAGCGGCGGCCTGGGTGTTGGCGCACACGACCCGGACCGGGGTGACGAGCATGCGGAAGGCGCTGGTGCCGTCGTGGGAGTTCAGCGCGACGACGTTGACGTTCACCTCGTCGCTGCCGGCGATGCGCATCGTGTGGGGCAGGCGCAGGGACACGAACACCTGCCGTCCCCCGCGCAGGCTGCCGGCGGTGTCGAAGATTGCGCCGGAGTCGTCCACGAGCCGGTTGAGGATCTCGCAGTGTTCCTCGTTCTGGATCGGCCGATAGCCCGCGCCGACCACGCCGAGCGGTTCGACGGCGCCGGTGAACGGGTTGGTGCGTACGGTCGCGAAGTGGCCGGGGACCTCCAGCACGCTCCCCCCGTCGTCGTGCAGTTCCACGGTGTGCAGCGGGGTCTTGCGCACGTTCCACCCGCCCAGGTGCCCTACGCGCATCGCCTCTTCGGCGGTGAACACCTCGGTCAGGGTGGTGCCGAGGCGGTGCCAGGCGTCGGTGCGGGCGAACACGGCCGCTGCGCGGGTTCCGTGGGTCTCGATCTCGTGAGCCATCGGTGGTGGTCCTTCCGGGTCTTGGTGGCGGCGATCCCGCCGAGCAGGCCCCACTGGCCTGCTCGCAATGCCTGCCGAGCGCCCCGATGGAGGCTCGCGGTCAAGGGAGGCGTCGGCTCAAGTCCCGGTAGAGCCCGCGGGGGAGCGCAGCGGCGGAGCGGGGTTTCGCCGGGACTTGGGTCACGGGCCCTTGACCGGGAGGAGCGGGGCATTAGGCAGCCGCCACCCGCGGAACGCGGCGAACACGCCCGGCCCGCAGGCCGGACCGCTTTCCCGGCCGCAGGCCGGGCGCCGGATCGTCGGTCCGGGTCTGGGCTGCTCGGTCCGTGTTTCGTCGCCTCGACCGCGCTGGCGGGTGGTTGTATCCTGAGAGCGCCTGTTGCGTTGAGCTTCAGGAAGTGAGCCCGAGACCCGTCCCGGATGGACGTGGCGCTCGGGCTTCGCGCTTTCAGACGGTGCGCACGGCGGTGAGAACCGGTTCGATGCGCCGTCTCCATTCCCCGGAACGGACCCAACACCAGGCCGCGAGATCGGGCAGCGCCAGCAACGGCTCGGCGTGCGCGGGCGCGTGGGTATAGAGCAGGCGGTCCCGTTGACCGGTGGCGCGCGTGGTCTCGATCAATCGCTGGTTGTCGAAGCTGACCAGGGAGTCGTCCTGCTCGATGACCAGCCGCACGTCGGGTCCGTCCAAGGCGGCCAAGTCCTCTACGAGGGCAGTCAGGCACGCTGCGCGGGCGTCGCGCTCGGTGGGGTAGCGGCGGGCGGCGTCGTAGATGGTCACGGCGATGTCGGTGGCGGCCAGCGTGGCGACGATGCCGGGTCGGCGGCGTGGTCGTTCGTCGACCATGTGCAGGCGCCGGTTGCCCGGTTGGACCAGGCCCTGGATCACCTTGCGGACGCTCGCCGGGTCGGGGACGGTCACCGCGGCCAGGACGTACCCGGCGCGTTTGGTCTCGTCGACGTAGACGTGGACGGTCACGCCGCGCCAGCGGGGGAGCGGGCGGCGTCGCGTTCCAGTGCCCGGTAGACGGTGGAGCGGCCGACGGCGAACAGCTCCTGGATCTCCGCGACGGTGTGTTCCCCGCCGCGGTAGAGCGCGACGAGGTGAGCCTCCCGCTTCGGCGAGAGCTTGGGCGCCTTGCCCTTGAGCCGGCCCTTGGCCCTCGCGAGGGCCAGGCCTTCACGTGTTCGGGCGCTGATCAGGTCTGACTCGAACTCCGCAATGAGGGCCAGGACGTGAAACAGCAGGCGCCCGACCGGGTCGATCGGGTCGTGCACCGCGCCCCCGAGGGACAGCTTGATCTGACGCTCGGCGAGTTCGTCGGCGATGGCGCGCGCGTCGAGCACGGAGCGGGCGAGGCGGTCGAGCTTGGTGACCACCAGGGTGTCGCCCCTGCGGCAGGCCGCCAGGGCCTCGCGAAGGCCGGGACGTTCGCGGTTGCGCCCGGACAGACCGTGGTCGACGTAGATCCGCGCCTCCTTCACCCCGAGGGCCAACAGGCCCTGGCGCTGCACCTCCAGGTCCTGGCCCTCGGTGGACACCCGCGCGTAGCCGATCTTCATGCTCGTCATGGCGGCCATGCTGTCCCACGGCACCGACGTTTCCAGGACGACGCACCGGACCGGTCCTGCGGGACACCGCCGCGAGCGCACCGGCCCGCTGCTGACTGCCCGTCAGTCGTGTACCGGTGAACGTTCGGCCAACGGAACGCGACGAACCACGACAAGCCGCCCAACTCGCGCGGGTTCGCCGTTGATCCGTACCGCTCACGAACGGGAGCCGAAAGTACGACTCGGATCTGGCCGAAGGACCGAAGGGAACTCCCTCCTCGACGCCCCACCCTTGTGTACGGCGCGAGAAGAGCCAGCTTTTTCCGCGTCGATGTTCCAGGCTGGACTCGGGGTCGTCGTCTCCACAGGACGAAGGCCACCACGTCGGGGAGAGGCATTCAATGGTCCAGGTCGGTCGCCGAAGGATCGGATCCGGTTCGAGCAGACGTCGTGGACCGCTCACCTGGATCGCCGTGATCGCGGGGACACCGGTGGTGTTGGCCTCCGTCGTGTGGGCGGCTGCGGCGGCGTCGCCGCCGGCGCACATCCCGTCGCCGTTGGAGATCACCGATCAGCTCGACTGCGGTGGAGGCCAGGTGATGGCCGGCAGCGGGATCGGGGACTTCGTCACCCCCTCGAACCCCGAGGAGCGGGAGAAGAACCCCGACGGAGCCGTCGACCGGTTCCTCGAGAAGATCTACCCGGGCGCCCTCCGCGAGGGCGCGTTCTCTCGGGTACTCGACCCCCGCCTCCCGCAGGTGCTCACCGGGGCCGATCAACCGGTCGCGCGATACGAGGCGCTCAGCGTCGCCGGCCGGCCGGCCGCCGTGCTCTCGGTCGCCGAACAGGACGGGGTCTACTACGTCGGAGAGTTCTCGCTGTGCGAACACCTTGCGATGCGGTGGGCTCGATGAGACGGCTGCTCCTCGCCCTAACGGCTTCCCTGATCTGTGCCCTCTCCTTCGCAACGCCTGCGGAAGCCCACCATGCGACCTACTACGGCAAGATCTGGCCGCCCGGCGGGCCCCGACCCAACCCGACCTGGCACTTCACCCCGTCCGTGCCAAACGGCGAATGGCGTGATCGGATCACCGGCGGCGTGAATGAGTACAACAACCTTGGAGAGTCCCTGCGGTTCAACAAGGGCAACGATCTCCCCGACAGAGACCCGTTCGCGAGCTGTTCGGCCTACCGCACCGTCACCATGCATCTGAGGCCCTACGACGGCGCCAACCGCTTCGCCGCCTACTCCCTCTACTGCGAAGGTCGGGAGAGCCAGAACCAGAACCAGACCTTCCGACAGACCTCCTTCATCACCTTCGACAACGCCGAGAGGTGGTGCGCCGGGTCCGGCGACTGCGGATCGGGCAAGTACGACCTGTGGTCGGTCGCATCGCACGAGTTCGGCCACGTCACCTCGCTCGGCCACTACGGCAAGGACGACGACGCCTGCAAGGACAACCAATACCAAGCGACCATGTGCGCCAACATCGTTCCCGGCACCGAACGCATGCGCACGCTGCATCCCCACGACATCGACAGCTTCCGCGCTCGCTACTGAAGATCCAGACTCGTCCGGCGAGCCGGGGCTCCGGCGGTTCGTCGAACACGTGAACGCGTACTCGACCGTGCCGCTCGCCCATCGCGACAGCGGATCGGCGGAAGCCGATACCGGTCCTGGGATCAGCCGCAGGCGCGGGCCGGTTTCGGCACGCGGGCCGGCCATCTTTCGACGCGGTCGGGACCGACGGCGTAGATCGCTCGGGCGTCGGGTCCGGCGAAGAGCGCGAACTCCCCGGTGCGCAGCCCGGTGTCTGCGGCGACGCTCGGCAGCGTGGTGTCGGATTCGAACGGCACGAGCAGCTCCGAGGCGACTTCGTGCTGGGGGTCGCGTACGTACGTGGGCAGGGTCTGGCCGAGAAAGAGCGAGGACACGCCTGGGAAGCAGTGCGGAGTGGCCGGGCGTTGGTGGATCAGCCGGGCGGGCAACCTGGTGCCGTCGCTTTGGCGTACGAGGCCGATGCCGATCTCGTCGTCGGCGCTGGGAGCGAACTCGGCCGGATCGCAACCGGCGAACGAGGTGAAGGTCCAGGCGTCCCTGGGAACCGACCCGTCGACCGTCCGGGCGTTCCGTTTCTTCGCAACCTTTACCGCCGCCCGGATGCGACCTTCGTTCCGGTAGGCGAACAGCACCGTCTCCGCAGAACGTTCCAGCGCCTGGTAGCCGTTGACCGGCAACGGGCGGGCGGGACCCCGGTCGAAGGCCTTCAAGGCCTGTTCCGGGGTTGCGCCGCCGCCTTCGCTGCCTTCGAGGCGGCCATTCGCGTACACGGGGCCGTCGCAGTTCAGGATCCCGACGACCTCCGGCTGATTCCCCGTCGTGGCGACGACAGTGGCGTGGGCAGGCGCGAGCCCTCCAAGAACGACGCCGGCCACGGCAGCGAGACCGCCGACAAGACGAATGCGGGTAGTCCTCACACGTCTCGTATCGCCTGTCGCCCGCCTACCGTTACGTGGCTTGCGTCCCGCCAGGCCGACGCCAGGCTTCGTGGGAGTGGCTCTTCTGGGTCCTCCCCGTTCGGCGTCCCGAGTCCCGTAGACCACAAGGAATCGCGATCTCGAAATCCGGGTCAGGGCTTCGCTTCTTTGTATCGGCCGGTCTTGGGGTCGCGCGTCACCTTCTTGACCTCCTTGCTCGGCTTTTCGAGGTCCTCCACGGTGAAGGAGGCCTTTGTGTCCGGGCTTTCGCCGCTCCGCGAAGAGGTTTCTTCGAGGCCGGGGAACTCGACCGTCCGTCCGTCTCGAACCGTCCCGAGCAGTCCGCCGTCGAGGCCGATGGCCCAGACGCTGCGGTCGTAGTCGAAGACTGGCGAGGGTTGGTACAGCAGCGCGGCTAGAGACTTCTTCGCCTCTAGCTCCTTCCGCACCGACTCGAGGTTCACCGGTGCGTCGAGAGCCACGCCGAGCGTGACGTCGTTTCCGGGAGCGAAGCTTCGACGAATCTCTTCGGGCTGGTTGGGATCCACGATCGAACGCCGAATCCGCACCTTCAGATGGACCGTGGACGCCTGCGCGTCCGGGGCACCGTAGGCGACCTCCTGCCGCGTTTCGTTGGCTCCGTCGTCGGTCCATCGGAAGGAGCGGCCGGGCTCCACTGCCACGAGCTCGCCGACCACGTACGCATCCGCGATGGAGATCGGCTTACCGCCGTCGACGCTGTAGCGCACTTGAGGCATGGCGCTCGGCGGCGACTCGTACAGGCTGGGTCCCCGGCTCGCAGAGGCGTTGCGGGCCCGGATGTTCTCGAACACGCTCTGAGATGCATCCGCTGCGCCTGGCCCGTTGGACAGGCCCTCAGCCGAGGCGTAGCCGGCCAACGTCAAGGCGCTCGCGGCTGCCAGCACTGGGAGTAGACGATTCTTCACTGCGTCCCCACCTCAGTAGTTCGCGTTGATGTGCGCGATGTCGTGCTGGCTGAACAGCGATGGGCTCTGCGGCGGCGGATCGGTCATGCAGCCTCCGTCCGTGTTCCGGTGCAGGAGGCCCAGCGTGTGGCCGGTCTCGTGGCAGGAGTAGCCCTCGGCCTCTCCGATGGAGACCGAACTCTGCTGGAAGTAGCTGTCGTCGAAGCGAACCTCGGACTGGTCGCACTTCGAGCCCGACAGGGTCTGGCAGTTGGCGATGGCGACGGTGAAGCCGAAGTCCAGATCGAGCAGATCGTCGGGATGCCAGTCGCGACCGCACAACGTCTCGTAGTTTCCGTCGTGGTAGATCACGTCGGTGATGCTGGTCGGGGACGCAGATTCGTTGAGCACCGCGATCTTTGGCAGTGGATCGACGGCATCGGCGAGCGCCTCGGCCACCGCGCCGAACATCTTCGTCGTCAGATTCTGGCGGTACCAGGTCATGCTGGCGTTGTCCTGCATGTTGACTCCCCCGCACCCGGTTTGACCCGACGCGCCCGAGAAGTTCGTGGCAGCAGAGGGTGTTGACCGTCGCTCGGGATGAGCACGAAGGCGACAGTCTCAGTGACGACGTAGAGGCGTGAAACGACAACCTGGGTGAGGACGAAGCGTCGTCATGTTGTCGGTGGTCCTCACGCTGGCAGGGGTGCGGGTGGCGGCGATCCTGTATAACTCCGTATAACTAGGCGCAACTTATACGGAGGTCTACGATGCTTCCGAGCCCGTTCAACCCCGGCGCAGGCACCAGCCCGCCCGTGCTCGCAGGTCGCGAGGATCTCCTCGCCGATGCAGACGAGCTGCTCACCCGTGCCTCTCACTTCGGCAGGGCCGCCGGCCCGCTGATCTGGACCGGCGTGCGAGGGGTCGGCAAGACCGTGACCCTGGTGGAGGCGCGTCGGCGGGCGGAACAACGCCGGTTCGTGTCCGCACACGTCACCGCCGATCGAGCCGGTGGCTTGTCCCGCCGCCTTGCGGAGGCGACCGCGGGCGCACTGGCCGCAGCCGACGTGGCCCGCAGAGGCAGCGGATGGGAGCGGCTCGCCGAACGTCTCTCGGCTTTCAACGTTCAGGTGTCGTTCGCCGGTGTGGTCACCGTGGGCGCTGAACTGGCGAGGCCTGCCGATGTGGGCGCGGCGACCCAGGACATGCTCCGGGCGCTTCTCGCCGACGCCGCCGCGCAGATCGCGAACGCCGGCCGAGCCGGCCTGCTGATCAGCCTGGACGAGCTTCAGGAGGCGCCAGTCGAAGACCTGCGAACGCTGGTCTACGCCCTCCAGGAGCTCACGGTGGCCGGCTCGCCCGTCGTGACCGTCGCCGCCGGTCTGCCGACGCTGCCCGAACGCCTCATGGAGGCCGGGTCGTTTGCCGAGCGATTCGCCTTCCGTCGCATGGAGAAGCTCCCTCCCCGGGCCGCGTTGGAGGCGTTGGTCCGTCCCGCCGAGCAACTGGGAGTCGGTTGGACCGAGGCCGCCGCCGAGGCGGTTGTCAAACTCTCCAGCGGATCGCCGTACCTGCTCCAGCTCTACGCCGACGCGGCCTGGCAGGTCGGCCGACCGAAGGCCGGCGCGCTCCTCGACGATCGCGCGGTGGCCGCCGGTGTGGTGGCCGCCGAGCGCAGCCTGTGGGACGGGCAGTATCGGGGCAGGTGGAATCGAGCGACGCCAGCGGAGCGTGCGCTCCTGTCCGCCATCGCGGCCAGCATGGACGAGACCGGCGTCGCTCGGGTGGGCGATATCGGCCACCGCCTGGGCAAGACCAGCCCGCAGTTCAGCCGCGACCGGGCCAGCCTGATCGACAAAGGCCTCATCGAGCCAACCGGCTATGCCGAGCTGTCCTTTACCGTCCCCGGCTTCGAACGGTTCGTCCTCGCGATCACCAGCGAGGAGCGCGGACAGCCACCCCGAACCCCGCCACCGGTCGACGGGCGGCACGACCCGGAGCTCGGAGACTGAGGGCACGGCATCACCGTCGGAGCGAAGGCCGCCGAACGGCGAAGCGGCCCATCGTGCGTCCGGGCAACCGAAAGGCGCCTCCGCTGCCGCCTCCGTGCTCCCCAGCCTTCGCCCCACCGACGGAGCAAGTGAGTGGGGGTGGCGGGCACCCGGAGCAGGGGTGCGGGTGGCACCCCGGCGCAGGGGGTGCGGGTGGCGAAGCCCCCGCTCGCGACGCGGAGCGTCGCAATAAACAACGAGACGAGATGGTTCGCGCTTTCCGCGAACACACCTCGCCCCTCGTCTCGTGCGCGAGGGGGGAGTTGAACCCCCACGTCCTTGCGGACACTGGAACCTGAATCCAGCGCGTCTGCCATTCCGCCACTCGCGCGTGCTTTGTGCGGGGAGAAGGCTAACACCGGGCCAACGGTGCTCGCGCACGGCTTCTCGCCCCACGTCACGCTTGGGTGCCGAGATCGCGGTCTGGCGGGTCGGCGCCGATAGCATCGTCGGGGCATCGGGCCAAGGCAGCACGCTGGTATGGAGGTGGACGTGGGAGTTCTCCAGCGCTTCGAGCGCAGGCTCGAAGGTCTGGTGAGCGGCGCCTTCGCCAAGGCGTTCAAGGCCGACGTGCAGCCGGTGGAGATCGCCAGCGCCCTTCAGCGGGAGCTCGACGACCGGTCCGCCGTGATGGGCAAGGGCGTCATCCTCGTTCCGAACAAGTTCGTGGTGGAGCTGTCCAGCCACGACCACGATCGCCTCGCGATGTACGCGGGAACGCTGTCCCAGGAACTGGCCGCGGTGGTCCGCGAGCACGCGGAGGAGCAGCACTACCAGCTGCGCGGGGACGTGGACGTCTCCTTCCAGGAGGCCGAAGACCTCGACATAGGAGTTCACCGGATCCGCAGCTCGGTCGTGTCCAGCGTCGTGTCGGTGAACCCGCCGGTCGAGGCGCCGGCGCCGCCGAGGCGCGCGCCGAAGCCACCGGCCCCGGTCGCGCCCGTGGCGCCGCCCGTCGCGATCCCGGTCGCGGCCCCCGCCGCCGCCGCCGCCGAGGAGAAGCCGAAGCCCGCGCACCACGCCAAGAGCGCGGACGTTCCCGCGGAGACGACGGTGCTGAAGCCCCAGGCCGTCCCCGTGCCGTACCTGGAGGTGAACGGGGACCGGCACCCGCTCAGCCGCCCGGTCACGGTGCTCGGCCGCGGCACCGCGGTGGACCTGCGCATCGACGACGCCGGCGTCTCCCGCCAGCACGCCGAGATCCGGCTCGGCCCTCCCGCCATGCTCGTCGACTTGAACTCGACCAACGGGACGCTGCTCGACGGCGCTCCCGTTGGCGAGATCGAACTGCACGACGGTGCCGTCATCAGCGTGGGCGAGACCGACCTGACCTTCCGTCAGCCGGCCGAGTAGGCGAGCGGACCCATGTCCGAACTGACGATTACCGTCATCCGGCTCGGCTTCCTTGCCGTGCTGTGGCTGTTCGTGCTCACCACGGTGAGCGTCATGCGCTCGGACCTGTTCGGCACCCGCCCGTCGGCCGCGCGGCCCGCGCCGCTGCCCCCGCCGAAGCCCCCGAAGCCGATCAAGCCGCCGCGCAACCGCCGCGGCCAACCGAGCCGCCTGGTCGTGACCGCCGGGACGCTGTCCGGCACGGCCGTCGCCGTCCAGGAAGGCGTGCCGATCACGCTGGGCCGCGATCCGGGGTCCACGATCGTGCTCGACGACGACTACGCGTCGAACAAGCACGCGCGGATCTTCCCCAGCAACGGCGAGTGGCTGGTGGAGGACCTCGGCTCGACGAACGGCACGTACCTGGACCGAGACAAGGTGCAGGGCCCCACTCCCGTCCCGCTCGGCGTGCCGATCCGCATCGGCAAGACCGCGTTCGAGCTGCGGAAGTAGTCGATGAGCGAGCGAAGCGAGCGCAGAAGGCAGAGCACTTTGAGTGCCATTAGGCCGCCGAGGAACGAGGCGCCCTAATGGCACTCGCGCTGAAGTTCGTCGCCCGGTCCGACGTCGGCCTGATTCGGGAGGGCAACGAGGACTCCGGATACGCCGGCCCGTCGCTGCTCGCGGTCGCGGACGGCATGGGCGGGCACGCTGCCGGGGAGGTTGCGAGCTCGGTGGCGCTGTCCACGCTCGCGGCACTCGAGGAGGACGTCCCGGCCACCGAACTGCTCGGCGCCCTCGCCGCCGCGGTCGCGCAGGCGAACGAGGCGATCAGCGACCTCGTCGAGAAGCACCCGCAGCTCGACGGCATGGGCACCACCCTCACCGCGCTGCTGTGGTCCGGCCGGCGCATCGGCGTCGTGCACATCGGCGACTCCCGCGCGTACCTGCTGCGCGGCGGCGTGCTCGACCAGATCACCCACGACCACACGTTCGTGCAGCAGTTGCAGGACGAGGGCCGCATCACGGCCGAGGAGGCCGCGGTCCACCCGCAGCGCTCCCTGCTACTGCGCTGCCTCGACGGTCGCAACGCCCCCGAGCCCGACCTCTCCGTCCGCGAGATGCAGCTCGGCGACCGCCTCCTGGTCTGCTCCGACGGCCTGTCCGGCGTCGTCTCGGACACCGAGCTCGCGATCGCGCTGACCAACCCGGACCTCGGGGTCGCCGCGGACACCCTGATCCAGATGGCGCTGCGCGCGGGTGGCCCGGACAACATCACGTGCGTCGTTGCGGACGTCGTCGAGGTCGCCGAGGCGCTGTCCGACGACCCGCAGGTCGTCGGCGCCGCGGGCGGCAAGCACCGCCCGAAGGTGTCCGGCGCGACGTCCGAGATCGATCTGTCCGGCCTGCCGGAGATGCTCGCCGGCGCGAAGCCGGCCCGCCGCAGCGGTCGGCTCACGACGTGGTGGATGCGGCTGCTGCTGGCGGGCGTCGCGGCGGCGATCGTCGCGATCGGCTGGACGGCCTACGACTGGTCGCAGAGTCGGTACTACGTCGGCGCCGGGGACGGAAGGGTCACGATCTTCAAGGGCCTGCACCAGAACGTGCTCGGCAAGTCGCTGTCCAGCCGGTACGAGCAGACCGACATCCCGGTCGACGACCTGCCCCCCTTCGAGCGCGAGGAGCTGGTCGACGACACCTTCTTCGCCGACGACCTCGACAAGGCGCGCCAGATCGTGGACCGCCTGCGGTCCGCGGCCGCCGGATGCCGGGCCGAGCGGATGACCGCCGAGGCCGCCGCGACCGCGACGCCGACCCCCTCGCCGAAGCCAACCGGAAAGATCGCCGGCGTCGCGACGGGCAAGCCCACCGAGATTCCTACCGCGACGACGACCCCCTCGGCCACGCTCGCGCCCACCGAAACCGCCGCTGCCAGCCCGAGCCCTTCGCCCGCTCCGTCGGGCAAGGGCTGCGACACCCGCCCGGCGGTAGGCCCGTGACGGACGCAGCGCTCGCACCCCCGCCCACCCGGCGGGGTACCGAACTCGTCCTGCTGATCTTCGCCTGGGCCATCTCCGTGGCCGCGTACGCCAACGCCGGGTACGGAGTCACCGACGAGTGGCCGCCGGGGCTGGTCGGATACGCCGCGACCCTCGGCGCGTTCGCGCTGATCCCGCATCTGGCGTTGCGTCAGTTCGCTCGGTACGCCGATCCGGTGCTGCTTCCCGCGGTCGTGCTGCTCAACGGTCTGGGCTTGGCGCTGATCTATCGGCTCGACTTCGACACCAAGGGCGGCACCCGCAGCTTCGGGCCGTTTGCACCCAAGGGCGACGCCGGCATCCAACTGATCTGGACCGCGCTCGGGGTGATCCTGTTCGTGCTGGTGCTGCTCATGCTGCGAGACCACCGCACGCTGCAGCGCTACACCTACACCGCCGGCGCCGTCGGGCTGGTTCTGCTCGCGCTTCCGGCGCTGCTGCCCGCCCAGTACTCGCAGGTGAACGGCGCCAAGATCTGGATTCGCCTCTTCGGCTTCTCGATCCAGCCAGGCGAGTTCGCCAAGCTGCTGTTGATCGTCTTCTTCGCCGGGTACCTGGTCGTCAAGCGCGACGCCCTCGCGCTGGCCGGTCGTCGGGTGCTCGGCATCGACCTGCCGCGCGGCCGAGACCTCGGGCCGATCCTCGTGGCCTGGGCCGCCAGCCTGCTGATCCTCGTCGGGGAGCGCGACCTCGGGTCCTCGCTGCTGTTCTTCGGCGTCTTCGTGGTGATGCTCTACATCGCCACCGAACGAACGTCCTGGCTGTTGTTCGGCATGACGATGTTCATGGGCGGGGCCTACATCGCGTACCACGCGTTCGGGCACGTGCAGCAGCGCGTCGACATCTGGCTGCACCCGTTCGCGCCCGAGTACGTCGGCGACGAGTCCTACCAACTCGTGCAGTCGCTCTTCGGGTTCGCCACCGGCGGGATCCTCGGCACCGGCCTCGGCCAGGGCCGGCCCTCTCAGGTGCCGTTCCCGAAGACGGACTTCATCCTCGCCACCGCCGGCGAGGAACTCGGCCTGACCGGCGTCATGGCGATCATGCTGCTCTACGGGATCATCGTGCACCGCGCGCTGCGAGTGGCGCTGGCCTCCCGGGACTCCTTCGGCAAACTGCTCGCCGCCGGTCTCGGCGTCATCGTCACCCTGCAGGTCTTCGTGGTCGTCGGCGGCGTCACGCGGCTGATCCCGCTGACCGGTCTGACGACCCCCTTCATGTCCTACGGCGGATCCTCGCTGGTCGCGAACTGGGCGTTGGTCGCCCTGTTGCTGCGCATCAGCGACACGGCCCGGCGCCCCGCGCCGATCGTCGCGCCGACCACCGAGGCGGAAACGATGGTGCTGCGCCCGTGAACCGACCCCTGCGCCGCGTTGCGGCCGCCTGTGGCCTGCTGATGCTGGTCCTGTTGCTGAACCTGAACTTCATCCAGGTGGTCAAGGGCGAGGACTACCGCGACGACCCGCGCAACGTCCGCGTCCTGCTCGAGGAGTACGACAGGGAGCGCGGCGCGATTCTCGTCGCCAACGACGCGATAGCCGTGTCCCGGGCAACCGACGGGAAGCTGAAATACCTCCGCACCTATACCGACGGGCAGCTCTACGCCTTCGCCACCGGGTACTACTCGCACATCTACGGCTCCTCGGGCGTGGAGCGGTACGAGAACAGCATCCTCGCCGGCACCGACGACCGGCTGTTCGTCAAGCGCATCGTCGAGCTGCTGACCCAGGAGGCCCGCAAGGGCGGTGACGTCAGGTTGACGCTCAACCCCGCGGCGCAGGAGGCCGCCTTCCGCGGCCTGAACGGGCGGCGCGGCGCGGTCGTGGCGCTGGAGCCGGCGACGGGCCGCATCCTCGCCCTGGTCTCGACGCCGTCCTACGACCCGAACCGGCTGTCCGACCACAGCGGCACCAAGGTCACCAACGCGTGGGAGTCCTTGGACAAGGACGACCAGCAGCCGCTGCTGAACCGCGCACTGAACCAGACCTATCCGCCGGGCTCGACGTTCAAGTTGGTCACCGCCGCCGCCGCGCTCATGTCCGGGAGGTACACCGCGGAGGGTCCCGTCCCCGGCCCGAAGACCCTGGACCTTCCGCTCACCAGCACCGATCTGCCGAACTACTTCAACGGCACGTGTACGCCGGGCTCGGACGAGACCACGATCACCAAGGCGCTCGAGCGGTCGTGCAACACCACGTTCGGCGCGATCGGCCTGGAGCTCGGCGACGGGCCGCTGCGCCGGCAGGCGGATCTGTTCGGCTTCGGGCAGTCGCTCAACGTTCCGATGCCCGTGTCCCGCAGCGTGTTCCCGGACGAGCTCAACGAGCCGCAGACCGCACAGTCGGCGATCGGCCAGTTCGACGTGCGGGCCACCCCGCTGCAGATGGCGATGATCGTCGCCGCGATCGGCAACGGCGGCACGGTGATGACCCCGTATCTCGTCGAGGAGACGCGTGCGCGCGACCTCGACGTGCTCTCCCGCACGGACCCCCAGGACCGCGGCCAGGCGCTCAGCCCGGAGGTCGCCGCCGAGCTGACGCGGATGATGGTCTCGGTTGTCGACAACGGCACCGCGTCCAACGCCCGCATCCCCGGCGTCTCCGTCGCGGGCAAGACCGGCACCGCGCAGGTCGGCGAGGGCCGCAACCCGCACGCCTGGTTCGTGTCCTTCGCCCCCGCGCAGAACCCGACGATCGCCGTGGCCGTCGTCCTGGAGAACGGCGGTTCGGAGCGCCAGATCGAGGTCGGCGGCAACCTCCTCGCCGCCCCCATCGCCAAGGCCGTCATGCGGGCGGTGCTCGGCCGATGAACGCCGCCCGCCGCCGCCCGCTCGCCAACCGCGCTGTACAGCGCTCCGTGCGATCCGGTGTCCGGTTTGTCCCGCGTGGCGTCGCAGGCAGGGCTGTACAGCGCAACGTGCGAGGGGGCGCGGCCGATCTTCCCCGCCTTGGTGGCGAGGCGGCGCCCGGTTTGTCCCGCGTGGCGTCGCACGCTGCGCTGTACAGCGCAGCGTGCGCATTCGGGCGAATGGGGTTCCCAGGCCGTTCCGGCGCGCGATTCTGGACGTTGGACCCGTGCGACCTGGAGTGCAGCCGATGACCACGCAACCGACCGACGGCGCGCTGCCGGCGCTCGGTGGCCGGTATCGGCTGGTCGAGCGGATCGCGCGCGGCGGCATGGGCGAGGTCTGGCGCGCGTTCGACGAGGTCCTGTCCCGGCCCGTCGCAGTGAAGGTCCTGCGCCCGGAGTACGCCGACGAGCACGTGTTCCTGGAACGCTTCCGCAACGAGGCGCGCAACACCGCCGCGCTGGTGCACACCGGCATCGCGGGCGTCTACGACTTCGGGCAGGCGAGCCTCGCCCGCACCGTGGTGCCGTTCATCGTCATGGAGCTCGTGCCGGGCCAGCCGCTGTCGCTGATCATCGACCGAGACGGGGCGCTGGAGATCGACCGCGCGCTGGATCTGTGCGCCCAGGCCGGCCGCGCGCTGCACGCCGCCCACCTCGGCGGCGTTGTCCACCGGGACGTGAAGCCGGCCAATCTGCTGGTCACCCCGAACTGGACCGTGAAGATCACCGACTTCGGCATCGCCCGCGCCGGGGACACCGTCCCGCTCACCCGGACCGGCACGGTCATGGGCACCGCGCACTACCTGGCGCCCGAGCTGGTCAGCGGGCGCGGGGTCGCCTCGGCCGCGTCGGACACCTACGCACTCGGCGTCGTCCTCTACGAGTGCCTCGCCGGCCGCCGACCGTTCCTCGGCGACAACCCGCTCGCCGTCGCGATGGAGCACCTCAACTCCGCGCCGCCGCCCATCTCGGGGCTGCACCCCGCGGTCTCGCAGGTCCTGGAGAGCGTCCTCGCGAAGGATCCGATGGCTCGGCCGCCGTCCGCGGAGGCCTTCGCGCACCGCCTGCTCGCCCTGCGCATCGAACTCTCGGCGGACCCGCCGACGCCGGACACCGTCGCCGAGACCGTCGGCGGGCTGTGCGACGAGGCGATGCTGCGCCGCGTCGTGTCCCGCTCCCTGCGCAGTGGCCGCGGTGCCGGTGGGCACCGCCGCAGCGCCCCCCGAGACCCGCGGGCGATCGTGCTGCCGGTCCAGCTTCCGCAGGACGAGCCGGCTCCGTCGGCGGGACGGCACCGCGGCCCCACCGAACCCCCGCGCGCGAGACACGGCCGCCGTGCCGCACCGCGCAAGACCCCCGTCGTGTCCCGCCCCGTCCTCGTCGGCGCCGCCGCCGGACTGGCGCTGGTGGTCGGCATCGGCGCTCTGTGGGTCGTCGACGACGGCCCCTCCGAGGCGGTCGTGCCCGCCGTCGCGGGCATCGCCGAGAACGAGGCGACCCGCGCGATCGAGGACAGCGGCTTCGAGGTCAGCGTGGCGCGCAAGATCGACGACGAGGTCCCCGCCGGCATCGTCCTGACCCAGACGCCCGGTCCCGGCTCTCGCGCCGGAACCGACGACCCGGTGTCGATCGTCGTCTCGGCCGGGCGGGGCACCGTCGAGGTCGCGAAGGCGGACTGGGTAGGGAAGCCGTATGCACAGGTCCGCAGCGGACTCGAAGACCTTGGGTTACGGGTGAGACAACGTCAGGTCGGTAGCGGCGGAGCGCCCGGTACGGTGACCGACGTGTCTCCACGGGGGAAGGTGCAGGTCGGCGAGCAGGTGACGGTCAGCGTGGTGGCGCCGGCGGGCGGAGTCTTGGCGCAGGGGGACCCCGATGAGTGAGGGTCGCCTGCTGGGGAACCGGTACGAGCTGTCCGAGGTGCTCGGGCGGGGCGGCATGGCCGAGGTGCGCCTGGCCCGCGACGTTCGGCTGGGCCGGACCGTCGCGGTCAAGACGCTGCGCTCGGACCTCGCCCTCGATTCGACCTTCCAGGCCCGCTTCCGCCGCGAGGCCCAGTCGGCCGCGTCGCTGAACCACCCGGCGATCGTGTCGGTCTACGACACCGGAGAAGACCTCGTCGACGGCGTCCCGGTGCCGTACATCGTCATGGAGTACGTCGACGGCCAGACGCTGCGCGAGCTGCTGAACTCCGGCCGCAAGCTGCTGCCCGAGCGGGCCCTGGAGATCACCGCCGGCACGTTGGCGGCGCTGGACTACAGCCACACCAACGGGATCGTGCACCGGGACATCAAGCCCGGGAACGTGATGCTGACCCGCTCGGGCACCGTCAAGGTGATGGACTTCGGGATTGCCCGCGCCGTCGCGGAGACGTCGAACTCGATGACGTCGACGGCGGCGGTCATCGGCACCGCGCAGTACCTCTCTCCGGAACAGGCCAAGGGCGAGAAGGTCGACGCCCGCTCCGACCTGTACTCCACGGGCTGCCTGCTCTACGAACTGCTGACCGGCGAGCCGCCGTTCACCGGCGACTCTCCCGTCGCCGTCGCGTATCAGCACGTCCGGGAGAACCCGAAGCCGCCGTCCACGGTGGACACCGCGGTGACCCCGCCGATGGACGCGGTCGTCCTGAAGTCCCTCGCCAAGAACGCGGAGAACCGGTATCAGTCCGCCGCGGAGATGCGAGACGACATCGAGCGCGCCCTGGACGGGCAGCCGGTCAACGCGCCCGCGGTGATGATCGAGCCGCCCTCGGACGTCCGCCGCCCCGGCGGCTCGGGCCCGCCGACGCAGAAGATGCCTCCGCTGAAGGAGACCGGCGGCCGCAAGAAGGTCGCGGGCATGGTCGCGCTGCTCGTCGCGGCTCTGGTCGTGGCGGGTCTCGGCGTGTTCGTCGGGCAGAGCCTGTTCGAGGGGTCGAGCAACAAGATCGAGGTCCCCTCCCTCATCGGCCTGACGGAGAAGGACGCGAAGTCCACGCTGAACGGCCGGAACCTGGTGCCGGTGATCAGCTACGAGAACTCGCCCACGGTGAACGAGGGCCTGGTCATCTCGCAGGACCCGGTCGGCCGCAGCACGGTCGGCTCCGGCAGCGAGGTCACCGTCGTCATCTCGCAGGGCGAGGTGAAGTCGATCGTTCCCGAGCTCGTCGGAACGTCGCTGGACGCGGCGAAGAAGGCGATCAAGGCCGCCAAGTTGGAGGTCGGGAAGGTCACCCCGCAGAACTCCGAGCGCCCCGAGGGCGAAGTGCTCGCCACCAAGCCCAAGGCCGGCTCGAGACAGTCGCCCGGCTCCCCGGTGGCGCTGACGGTGTCCAACGGCGTGGCGCTGGTCGAGGTCCCGAACGTCGTGGGCCTGGCCTATGCCACCGCGTTCGCCACCCTGCAGCAGGCCGGGTTCGACGTGCCGCAGCCGGCACAGGAGATCTCCGAGGATGTGCCTGCGGGCTCCGTGCTGCGCCAGGTGCCGAAGGCAGGCACCAAGCTGCCGCGCGGCTCAACCGTTTCGCTCGTGCTCGCGGCAGCACCCGAGGAGACCCCGGCACCGGTCGAGGAGACCCCGCCGCCGGTCGAGGAGACTCCCCCGCCGGACGAACCGGACAACCCGTTGCTCCCGATCGAGGAGATCCGCCGCCCGGACTAGCCCGCGGCCTGGCCCACCACGGGCGCCAAGCCGGCCGAACGCTGCACCGCGTCCGGGTGGCCGCACCGGACCAGCCAGTTCGCGAGCATCCGGTGCCCGCCCTCGGTCAGCACGGACTCCGGGTGGAACTGCACGCCCTCGACGTCGTGCGTCCGGTGCCGCGCGGCCATGACCACGCCGCTCGCGGTGTGCGCGGTGATCTCGAGGTCCGCGGGCACGGTGGCCGGGTCGATCGCCAACGAGTGGTACCGGGTCGCAGTAAACGGGTTCGGCAGACCCTCGAGCACCCCTGCGCCGTCGTGCTCGACGAGGCTCGTCTTGCCGTGCAGCAGCTCCGGCGCCCGCCCGACGGTCGCCCCGTACGCGACGCCGATCGACTGCAGCCCGAGGCACACCCCGAAGAGCGGGACCCCGACCGACGCGGCGTGCCCGACCATCTCGATGCAGATCCCCGCCGACTCCGGCGTTCCCGGACCCGGCGAGAGCAGCACCCCGTCGAAGTCCTCGGCCGCGCTCACCGGCACGGCGTCGTTGCGCCGTACGTCGCAGTCCGCCCCCAACTGCTGCAGGTACTGCACCAGGTTGAAGACGAAGCTGTCGTAGTTGTCGACGACGAGGATGCGGGCCACAGCCCGAGCCTAATCGCGGCAGCCGGGTGCGAATCCCCCTGACGTCCGAAGAAGTGGGCGCGATAGCGCCCGGTTCTTCGGACGCTACGGGGTTTCGCCGACCTCGCCGACCTGGTTGAACGGCAGGCGCGGGTCGAGCCACGGGAACGCGTACTCGAACAGCCCGTAGACCACGGCGAGTGCGAGGGCCAGCGACAGCAGGGCCTTCACGAACACCGGGCCGGGCAGGATTCGCCAGATGAAGGAGTACACGGCGATCAGGCCTTCCGTCCGGTGTAGGCGAGTTCGGCGGGCAGCTTGCCGGCGACCTTCTTGATCTCCTTGGTGAGCTCCCCGTACACGATCAGGCGGCTCGAGCTGCCCCAGCGCGGGTGGCAGGTGACCAGCGTGATCCGCTTCTCGGTGGCCGTGGCGCCCGGCTTCTCCGGCACGGGCAGCACCACGCTGCCGTTGTCCGGGTCCACCAGCTTCCAGGCCCGCCCGCCCTGACCCGGCATCTCGTCGATCGTGTAGACGAAGTACTTGTCGCGGGTCTCGACGATTACCTTGTCGCCCTCCTCGACGCGGTCGAGGAAGGCGAACGGCTCGCCGTGGGTGGCGCGGTGCGCCGCGAGGGAGAAGTTGCCGACCTCGCCGGGACCGACGGTCTTCGGGAAGTGCCCGACGCCGCGGGCGAGGTTCTTCAGGTCGACGCCCTCGACGACCGGCTTGCGCCACTTCTCGCCCAGCCGCTGGATGTAGACCAGCGCGATCGCGTCGCCCGGCAGCGGCTTGTTCTTGACCGCGGAGACCGGCGCAGACCAGGTCTCCTGCAGATCGTTGCCGATCGAGTCGGCCTTGCGGTCCGCCTCGAGGTTCGTCCAGTACAGCTGGTACACGACGAGCAGCAGCATGATCAGCCCGAAGGTGATCATGAGCTCGCCGGTGGTGTGGATGGCGGCGCGACCGAAGCTGCGCGCACGGCCCGGCTTGCCGGGCGGCGGACCCGGGCGAGTGATGATCGTCGTCACGGACTACTTCCCCCTGGACGTCCGGTGGGTGACGGGCTCGGCTGCTCGAGGTTCTCGACCGCGTGCTGCAGGTCGAGAGGCCCCACATAGGCCGGCACGGTCATCCGGGCGCTCCTTGACACCTGATAGCCAAGACCATAAGCGTCGACGTAGTCCTGGTAGTTGGAAATCGCCGAGGACGACTTCAAAGCAGCCATCAACCGTGATACGTCGCCGATGGCGGTCACCGTATACGGCGGCGAATAGACCCGGTCTTGCAGCAGAAGCACGTTTCCGACACATCTGACCGCGCTGGTGGCGACGATCCGCTGGTCCATGAGCTGCACGGCGCCCGCGCCGCCCGCCCACATGGCGTTCACCACGGCCTGCAGGTCCTGCTGGTGGACCACCAGATCGTCCGGGGTCGGCTGCGGCAGGCCGGGGTAGCTGCGGTCGATCGCGCCGGGCGGGGCGTCGGACAGCGTGATCCGCAGTCCGCCACCGGTGACGGGGGTGAGCCCGGCGATCCCGGCGATCCGGTCCGCGTCCGCCCGGACCGCCTGGGCCTCGGCGTCGCTGACGGCGGCCGAGAGCCGGTCCACCTCCAACCGCAGCCGAGTGCCGGTGAGGTCGAACCGTTCGTTGCGCTTCTCGGCCTGGCGGATCAGGTCGATCAGCCGGGTGGCCTCCGCAGATCGGAGGTTGGTGCCGCGGGCGGTGTTGGCGGTGACGGCGAACAGCAGTCCCGCGAGCGCCAAGATCAGCGGAACCCCGACCCGCCAACGCGACGTTGGCCTGGCAGGACCCGCGTTTGGGCGCGGGTCGGCCGGGGTCATGGCGATACGCTAGCCCCTGGAGTCAGGGGAGATGTCATGCCGAAGTCGCGCATCCGCAAGAAGGAAAAGACCGGCGTCGACGCCGAACTCGCCAAGCTGGCGAAAGAGGCCAAGAAGGCCCAGAGCGCCGGCCGCGGCCAGCAGTTCGTGCTGCCGGCGATGCTCGGGCTGTTCGGCTTCGGCCTGCTCTGGATCGTCATCTACTACGTGAGCAGCGCGGACTACCCCGTCCCCGCGTTCGGCAACTACAACCTGCTCGTCGGCTTCGCCTTCATCACCGGTGGGTTCATCGCCGCCACCAAGTGGCAGTAGCCGAATTACACGGCTGTAGTTCTCCACACGGTTTGTCCCCAGTGTGGACAACCGTCGGGCCCTGGGCCAACCCGAACTCCTCCCTGAGGTTCTCGGTCCGCACCAGGCACAGCGCCGCCAGCAGCACCGTCACGGCCACCGCCGCGCCGACGTGCCAGACCAGCCGGCCCTGCCGCGGGGCGTAGACGTACACCGCGCCCAGCGCCAGTCCGGTGAGCAGGCCGCCGATGTGTCCGCGCCAGTCGATGCCCGAGATCAGCATGCCCGGCAGCACCAGGATGCCGAGCGAGATCAGCACCCCACGCGGGTCGGATCCGAAGCGGCGCTCGACCACCAGCAGCGCGCCGATCACGCCGAACACCGCACCCGAGGCGCCGAGCGATCCCGTCAGCGGGGAGTTGAACAGGTACGACGCCGTCGAGCCGCCCAGCCCGCAGATCAGGTACGTCGCGAGGAACCTCGACCTGCCCAGGGCCACCTCCAGGGGCCGTCCGAACAGGAAGAGGAACAGCATGTTCAAAACGATGTGGAGCGTCTGCTCGTGCAGGAACGCCGCCGTGAGCAGCCGGTAGGAGTCGCCCTGGGCGATGGAGGGCGGGTAGAGGTAGAGGTCGCTCAGCAGTTCGTCCGAGCCCTGGACGGCGAGGAAGACCGCGACGTTGATCCCGAGCAGGACGAACGTGACCAGCCCCGGGTTGGCCGAGATCTTGCCGCCGGTGACGGTCCGGGCCTCGCGGACGCCCTTGCTGCCGGCCTTCACGCACTCGTGGCACTGGAACCCGACCGACGCCGACACCATGTCGTCCGGGCAGATGTACCGCTCGCAGCGGCCGCACCGGACGTAGGTTTCGCGGTCCGGGTGGCGGTAGCAGGTGGGAACGTCCGAAGGCTCCAAGGCGTCGCTCAGACCAGCCTGCGGACGATCTCGATGTTCTCGACGACGACGTCCTTCGCCGGGCGGTCCCGCGGCCCGGTCCGGACGTTCGCGATGTCCTCGACGACGTCCTGGCTGGCGGTGTCCTCCACCTCGCCGAAGATCGTGTGCTTCATCGTCAGCCACGGCGTTTTCTCGACCGTGATGAAGAACTGCGAGCCGTTGGTGCCGGGGCCTGCGTTGGCCATGGCCAGCAGGTACGGGCGGTCGAAGACGAGCTCGGAGTGGAACTCGTCCTTGAACCGGTACCCGGGGCCACCGGTGCCGGTGCCGAGCGGGTCCCCGCCCTGGATCATGAAATTCGAGATGACGCGGTGGAAGACGGTGCCGGAGTAGAGCGGCTCGGTGGACGGCGCGTTGGTGCGCGGGTCCGTCCACTCCTTCTTGCCCTCGGCGAGCTCGACGAAGTTCTTCACCGTCTGCGGGGCGTGGTACGGGAACAGCCGGACGGTGATGTCGCCCAGGTTCGTGTGGATGATCGCGAAGAGCTCTTCGGCCACGTACTGCCCCTCTGTTCTGCACCGTCCGACGCCCAGGTCGGCGCCCTCGGCATCCTTTCACGCTCGCCTTTGGAGGCCGCCCGGGCATGGCCGGGCCGATGTCGGGAAGGGCCCTAGTCGACGCGAACGACGATTGGAGAAACACCTCATGGGCCGCAACACATCCGCTGTTCTCGACACTGCCGCCGACGCCCGCACCAGACTCGCGCCCGTCGCAGCCAACGCGGCCTCGGTCATCGGTCCCCAGCTCGCGAAGGCGCGCGAGGTCGCCAAGAGCGAGGTGCTGCCCCGCGTCGTGGAGGGGCTGCACACCGGCCGCGCCGCCGCGGAACCCGTCGCGATCGAGGCCGCGCACCGCGCGAAGGCCGCCGCCTACGCGCTGGCCGGCGCCGCCGCCTCGGCGGTCCCACAGAAGAAGAAGACGCACAAGGTCCGCACCACCTTCCTGGTGGGCGCTGCCGTGGGCGCCGGCGTTGCCGCCTGGAAGGCCTGGCAGAAGCCGCACGACAGCGACGACTGGCTGCACGCCGACACCTACAACGCGAAGCAGGAAGGCCCCTCCCCCACGCCGACGACACCCCGGTGATCCGTCCGCCGTAGGACCACTCCGACCCCCACGCCCCCACCCTCGAGGAGAACCGCGCGGAGGGAGCCCCGTGACCTGGGCAACCGCTTCGCGCCACGCGGCGTTCGACTGCTAGTCTCCCCACTGCATTCGGGGCTGTAGCGCAGTTGGTAGCGCACTTCCATGGCATGGAAGGGGTCAGGGGTTCGAATCCCCTCAGCTCCACCCGCTTGACCATGCGAAACGCCTCCCGCTCGTGTAGCAGGAGGCGTTCTGCGTTTTCGGATGTAGCAGGTGATGTAGCAACGCGGTAGATCAGCGGCCGATGCCAGGCGCCTCCGGCGGACGTTGCGGTGGCCTGCGGAGCGCTTCGCTGACCCGGTCCAACGCGGTGCGGTGGGCCTCGTCGCCCGAGGCCGTGTAGATCTCCAGCGTCATCGTGATCCGCGAGTGACCGAGGATTGACATCGCGTCACGCGCCGGGACGCCGAGGTCCTTCAGGCTGCGGTCCCTACGCACCGCCATCAGCGGCTGCTCTCGACGAGGTGCGCGACGAAAGTGGTCACGGCCTGGGCCGGGATGCGCCGGCTGCGGCCGACCTCCACCGAGCCCAGCTCGCCGGAGCGGCTGAGGTCGTAGACGGTGGCGCGGGACAGGCGCAACGCCGTCATCGCCTCGGGCACGGTCGGCAGCGCGGGCGGGATGAACGGATTAGTCGGCTCAGCGGACAAAGGACGCTCCTCGGCTTGGCCCACGTCCCGCGCAGGAATCTGCGGAAAGCGCGGCGCGTGCGTGGATGACTGCAGCCGTCATCCCTGATGTGCGCGCGAGAAGGTCCCAGATCGACTGGAAGCGGGGCCGGCAAGCATCTCGGCAACCCGCCGCGGGGGCCGAATGACGTTGGTGATCGGGGCCAAATTGGGCACCATGGAGGTGTGAGCAGCACCAACGCGCAGCCGACGCGGCCCGGGTGGCGCCGCGATCCCGTGCTGCCCGTGTCGCTGGACGAGCTCGTAGGCCCGCTCAGCGGCGAGGTCGGCCTGCCGCTGCACGTCTTCTGGAGCGGCGACGACCCCGCCTCAGCGCGCTGGGATCTCGCAGACCCGGACGCACGCCGCTCGCTCTACGAGATAGTCCTGCAGCAAGGCGGAATCGACGAGCTGCGCGCACTCGTCGACGGCCCTGAACTGGTCCGCCTGTGGCCGGCGCTGTTCCTGCCCCCTTGGGTCCGAGCCGCGTGGTCGGACCTGATCGCCTCCGCTCCATCGGCGGCGTAGCGCCATGGGCTTGGACCCGCTGCAGGAGCAGATCGTGCGGGTCGCGCAGTCGTTACCCGAAGCGCAGAGTCTCGCCCTGGCCGGCGGCGGCGCGATGCTTGCGCACGGCTTCGTGGACCGGCTGACCAAGGACATCGACCTGTTCACCGACCGCGACGTCGCCGAGGCGCTCTCGGTGGCCCGCGGGCTGCGTGCGGCACTTGCCGCGCAAGGCCTGGAGGTCCGCGACGGGCCGGTGCCGCCGGAGCACCGGATGGTCGTTCGAGATCCGGCCTCCGGGCGAGAGTGCGCCGTCGACGTCTTCGCGGACGCCGGGCGCCTACATCCCCGCGTCGCCCTCGACGTGGGGCCGGTGCTGCACCCTGACGACCTCGCCGCAGCCAAGGACTCTGGCTTCACGCTCAGCACGTGGGCCGACGCGCTCACCGCCCTCCGGCGCCTCACTCCTGCGGACTGGGCCCGCGACGGAGTGGAGCCCCCCGTGGCGGACCAGTGCACGGACCTCTTCACCCGATGGCGGGCCGCGGTCCTACGCGACCTCCAACCGCCCCGTCCCACCGGCAGCCCCAGTCCGCACCCACCTCACCGCGAACCCCCCGCCCCGAGCCGATGATCGAGGCGCCTTAACGCCCAACCAGAGCACTCACTGACCCGTTATTCACGGGTCAGTGAGGTCGGTCGATGAGGCGCGGTTGCAACGGTCGCACCAGGCGCGCTCGTGCCCGAGGATGGTGGGCGTGGAAGACGAGGCACACTATCGCGGTGCGGAACTGCCGCGCCCCGTAGCTCTGGTCACGACACGCGCAGACTTCGAGGCGTATCTCGACGCCACCGGTGCCGGTTGGCGCGGAGTTTGGCCGGAGGTCCAACCGCGTCAGGCCGCTTTCCAAGGCCTCCTCACGACGCTGGACGAGGAAATGTCCGTGCTTGCCGGGCCGCCCGAACTAATACAGATCGACGGCAAGGGTCTGCACCCCGTTCGGGCGGCGATCGCCACGCCCCCGCCACCAGACGGCGACTTCGAGTGGCGGCCGGGGGATCGCAGCGACGCCCAGCGGAGTTAGTTCTCTTCGACTTTAGTGGCCGAGCCAGACGATCAGGACGACGCCGCGCCGCCGGGCGTAGGCCCATGCGTGCCGTCGCAACCGGAGAGACGCCCGGAACCTCACCCCGCTCACGAGTTGCGGTCGTCTGAGTGGACCTGCGCGGCGCCTGCGGCCCGCAAGGCGTTCGCGCACCGGAGGGCCGGCGCGTTTCGCGCCCGGCTTCCGAAGCATCCTCGGATCGCGTTCACCGACGGTTCACCCGCGCGGCGTAACCCCGCCGGCCTACGGGCAGAGAGCCGTTGCGGCGTCGGAGAATGATCCCGAGTTTCGCCTGGCACGGGGAGAGCGATGAGCGCGGAGTCGAGTCGGCGCAGGGTTCCGACGGCGGTGGTGGTGCTTGCGTCGGTGATTCCGGGGCTGGGGCACCTGCTCGCCGGGCGGAGCCGCACCGGCCTCGCGCTGCTCGCGGGAACCGCGTCCGTGGTGGCGGGGGGCGCGTACGCGTACCGCACCGTCGCGGTCGAGACGCTGATCGTCCGGCCGGACGTTCTGGTCGGGGTCGCGGTCGCCCTGCTCGTGGTCGGCGTGCTGTGGTGCGCCGTGGTCGTCTCGGCCTACCGCGCAGTGGCGCCGGCCGGCACGACGTGGATTCGGCGACTGCCGGTCCAGGTCCTCGCGCTCGGGCTGTGCGTCGGCGTGCTGACCCCGGCCACCGCGAGTGCGCAGCAGGTGCACGCGGCCGCGCAGGCGCTCGACGTGTTCGCGACCGAGCCGACGGCCAAGGACCGCAAGCCGTTCGCCGGCAAGAAGCGCGTCAACCTGCTGCTGCTCGGCGGGGACGCGGGATCGAACCGCCGCGGCACGCGCGCGGACGTGATCATGGTCGCGAGCATGGACACCGTTACCGGGCGCACCACGCTGATCAGCCTGCCGCGGAACCTGCAGAACGTCCCGCTGCGACCGGGCACCCGCCTGGCGAAGGCCTACCCGCGGGGCTTCAAGGACTTCTGGTTCGGCCTGTACACCGCGGTGGAGCGCAACCCGAAGCTGTGGCCGGGCGTCCCGCGCAAGCAGGCGCCGGCGGCGGCGATGGCCGACACCGTCGGGTACCTGACCAAGCTGAAGATCCACCACTACGCGGTGGTCAACATGAAGGGCTTCGAGCACCTCGTCAACGCCCTCGGCGGGGTCACGGTCGTCGTCCGCTCCGGCAACGGCCGCCCGATCCCGATCGGCGGCTCGCACGACTCCAGCGGCCGTGTCCAACGCCGCCCGCACGGCCAGATCAAGCTCGGCAAGCAACACCTCGGCGGGTACAAGTCGATGTGGTACGTCCGGTCGCGCTTCGACGCCGGGGACAGCGAGCGCCAGGCGCGCCAGCGCTGCTTCCTCACCGCGCTGGCCCGTCAGGCCGAGCCCGCGTCGGTGGCGAAGACCGTGCAGCGCTACACCGCGGCCTCGCGTCAGATCATGATCACCAACGTGACCAAGACCGACCTCGCGGACTTCGTGACGCTGGCGCGGAAGAAGGCCCGCACGGCGAAGATCGAGCGCGTCACGATCCTGGACGTCGTCGGCTCCTCGATCCACCCGAACACGAAGGCGATCCGCCACCGGGTGAAGACCGCAGTGGCGGGCAAGGCCAAGCCCACGGCGTACAAGGACTACGGGGTGAAGCGGAAGATCTGCTAGATCCCGCGGAGCACTTCGTCCGGGACCTGCCAGTGCTCCTTCATCCAGTCGAAGGTCGGCGCGCGAAAGCCGGCGCACTCCCGCTGGACGGCCAGGGCCCACGCGGCGTGACGGGCCTGCGCGAGCGCTGCGGCGACCCGTTCCGGACCGCCGTCCTCGAGCGCAGAACGGTATTCGGCGAGCGCCTCGTTCAAGCGAACACCGGCGCGCCCGAGGGTGCCGGCACGCTCGTCCGCGAGCTCCTCCAGCACGGCCTCGTGGAAGCTCCAGCTGGCCCGGTGATTGCGCATCGCACAACACCGTACGTCCCGCCACTCGACCAAAGGGGGTATCTGGGGCGAATATGGACGGTGTGAGACGTCGTTCGCTCCTCGTAGCCGCAGCGCTGGGCGCTGTCTCCACGTGCGCCGCGAGCGCGCCGGCCGTCGCGGCCGCACCCGCCGAGTTCGTCTGGAAGGACAAAGCCGGGACCACCGCGCGCATCAACGCGGCGAACCTCGGCGCCTGCCAGGAGACCAAGGACGGGGCGTACCTGGCGAACAACACCGGCAAGGTCGTCGTCATCTACACCTCGCCGAACTGCCAGGGCTTCGGCGTTCCGGTCCCGGACAGCTCCGAGCTGACCACCCAGTTCCAAAGCGTGCGCATTCCCCAGGGCGGAGTCCTGGGCCGCGAGGGATGACCGAAACCCTCTCCTACCGCAGCGGAGACACCTCCACGCGGCTGGAAGCAAGGACCATCGGCGATGCGCTGCGCGCGGCCGCAGCGGCGGCGCCGAACCGGCGAGCGATCGTCGAGGGAACCCACGGCCCACGGCGCACCCTTACCTACGCCGAGCTCCTCGAACGGGCCGAGCAGATCGCCCGCGCGCTGCTGACCCGCTTCGAACCCGGCGAGCACGTCGCGGTGTGGTCGGGCAACTCGCTGGAGTGGATCCTCCTCGAGTACGGCGCGGCGCTGTCCGGGCTCGTCTTGGTCACCGTCAATCCCGCCTATCAGGCGAGCGAGCTCGCCTACGTGCTGCGGCAGTCGCGCAGCGCCGGACTGTTCCACGTCGCCGAGTACCGCGGGAACCCGATGGCGCGCATCGTCGAGGAGGTCCGCGGCGAGCTGCCCGAGCTGCGCGAGGTCGTCGCCCTGGAGAAGTTCGACGAGTTCGTCGCCGTTGGCGACTCGACCGCCGAGCTGCCCGCCGTGCAGCCGAGCGACCGGGTGCAGATCCAGTACACCTCCGGCACCACCGGCTTCCCGAAGGGCGTGCTGCTGCGCCATCACGGGATGGTCGCCAACGCCTACCTCTGCGCGGAGCGCATGGGCGTGGTCGCCGAGGACGTGTTCGTGTGGCCGATGCCCCTGTTCCACACCGCCGGCTGCGGGATGGGCGTGCTCGGCGCGCTGACCCATGGAGCGACGATCGTCTACCTGACGCAGTTCGAACCCGGCCTGCAGCTCGAGCTGATGGAGGCCGAGCGGGTCACGATCAGCGGCGGAGTTCCGACGATGCTGGTCGCCCTGCTCGCCCATCCCTCGCTCGAGCAGCGCGACCTGTCCTCGATCCGCTGCCTGTTCTCCGGGGGTTCGCCCGTGCCGGCCGATGTGGCGCGGGAGGCGGAGCGCCGGATCGGCGGACGCATGTCGATCGTGTTCGGCACGACCGAGACCTCGCCGATCGTCACCGCGACGTCTCCGGAGGACCCCGCGGAGATCCGCACCGAGACGCTCGGCACGCCGCTGCCGCACACCGAGGTGATGATCGCCGACCCGGCCACGGGCGAACCCGCTCCCATCGGCACCGTCGGCGAACTCTGCGCGCGCGGGTACCTGACGATGGAGGGCTACTACGAGGCGCCCGAGGCAACGGCGGCGGTGATCGACGCCGACGGCTGGTACCACACGGGAGACCTCGCCTCGATGGACGCGGATGGCTGCCTGCGGGTCGAGGGCCGGCTCAAGGACATGATCATTCGCGGCGGAGAGAACATCTATCCCCGCGAGATCGAAGAGCTGCTGCAGACCCATCCCTCCGTCGCCGAAGTCGCCGTCGTCGGGCGGCCGGACCCGCAGTGGGGAGAGACGGTCGCGGCGTACGTCCGCCCTGTCGCGGGTACTGCGCCCACCGGCGAAGAACTGCACGCGTTCTGCCGCGCGCACCTGTCCGCCTACAAGACCCCGGCCTCCTGGACCTTCGTCGACGCGTTCCCGCTCACCGCGTCGGGCAAGATTCGCAAGAACGTCCTGCGAGAGCAACCGACCGGCACGGGCCGGGTTACCTGATTCCAGGGATGTGCCGGCGCGGCCGGCTTGCCAAGGTCGATCCGTGGCCCACCACGGCCACCCGGACCGAGAGCCAGGAGAATCCGTGTCCAACCACGACGTCGTAGAGAACTTCGAACGCAGCTGGGCCGAGCGGGACCCGGCCGCAATGGTCGCGTGCTTCGCGCCCAACGGCACCTACACCGCACCCGGTGCGCCGGGCCTGACCGGGACGGCGATCGGCGAGTTTGCCGCGCTGTTCTTCGCCGCGTTCCCCGACTGCACCTACGGCTGGAAGGTGGTCGCTCGCGAGGGGGACGTCGTCGCGGCGCAGTGGACGTTCACCGGAACGATGACCGGCGCGCTGCTCGGGATCGAGCCCACCGGTGGGCGGGCGGGGGTTCGTGGGGCCCACGTCATCCGGCTGGCCGGCGGGCAGCTCGCCGCGGTGGAGGCCTACTGGGACAACCAGGGCTTCTTCGAACAGCTCGGCATCAAGGGATAGCGCGCCGCGCGGCCTCGGCGGCCACCTCCGTACGCGAGGTGGCGCCGAGCTTGGCGAACACGTGCTTGAGGTGGGTTTCCACCGTGTAGCGGGACAGGCACAGACGCTGCGCGATACCGGCGTTGCTCAGCCCCTCGGTCAGCAGGTCCACGACCTTGCGCTCGGCCGGCGAGAGCGTCGCCCACGCGTCGGGCGGACGAGGCGCGGGCAGCGGCGACCGGCGCGGCTCGGGACGGTGCCCGGTCAGGAACGCCTCGATCTCGTCGGCGATCTCGTCGGCGATCTCCAGGTAGGGCCAGTGGTTCTCGCCGGGCAGTTCGACGAACCGGGCGCCGGGGATGTGCTCGGCGAGGTAGTGGCCGTGCTCGGGCACGACGAACGAGTCGCCGGCCCGATGCAGCACCAGCGTCGGGGCCGTCACCTGCGGCAGCACGTGCCGCACGTCGCCCTCGAACGCCATGCGCAGCAGGGCCTGTGCGGTACCGGGCGAGGCCGAGTACCGCTCCACGCGAGCGATTCCCTCGACGACGCCGGGCACGCCCGTCAGCGTCGGAACGATGAGCGACGCGGCGATGCCGCTGCCCCACTCGACCTCGACCCGAGCGACCAACGCCTCGAACACGTCCGGGTCCCAGCCGTAGGGATAGTCGGGCCCGCGGATCCCGCGGGCCCAACAGGACTGGAGCACCAGGGCGTGCGTGCGCTCGGGGTAGGTCGTCGCGAACAGCAGGCTCATCGGCCCGCCGTCGGACAGCGTCACCATCGTGGTGCGCCGCGACCCAACGGCGTCCAGGACCGCCCGCAGGTCGTGGGAACGCTGCTCCAGGCTCGGCACGTCGTTCGAGGGCAGGCGATCGGACAGGCCCGTGCCACGCTTGTCGAGCAGGATCAGCCGCGCGAACGCGGCAAGCCGGTCGTAGAAGGCGACCCAGCCGGGGTTCTCCCAGCCGAGCTCCACGTGCGACGACCACGGCGGGATCAGCGCGATGTCGAAGGCCGCGCCGGCGTCGCCGACCACCTGGTAGGCGATGTGCGCGCCGTCGTCCGCCCGGGCGTACTGGGTCCTCGGCATCGTCACCACGCCGCTCAGCTTCCCTCGGGCAGGAACTCGGTGTACCGGTCCGACGAGGTGCGCACGTAGAGCTTCTCCGGACAGCCGCGGGTCGGCGGCACCCCGAGCACGTTCTGCCGGGACAGGTGCGGCGGATACCGGAACAGCGGCTCGACGGGCTGCGGCTTCTTCGCGTTGACCTCGGACAGGGTCAGGTCGTAGACCGAGGGCTCGTAGTCCACCCCGCACCAGCTGATCCGGTCGCCGATGTCGAGGAACGGCCAGGTCCCGTAGTTCCGGTGAAAAGCGAGCGACCAGCCGACCGCGGCGGCGATCACCGAGAACGCCACGGTGTTGCGCAGCACGCGCCACCAGAACCGCCTCCGCTCGCGGCGCAGCGCCGGGTCCCCCGTTCCTCTCACCAAGCCAGTCTCCCTGATCGGGGGCGCCACGCCGCCCACGCCGAGCGGGTGTCGCGCTACGGCGCCCGGAGTTTGAACAGCGCGCCGGCCGGGTCGGCGGCGGTGGCGAGCCGCCCGTAGGGCGTGTCCATCGCCGGCTCGACGACGGATCCGCCGAGGCGCGCGATGGTCGCGAGGGTCTTGTCCACGTCCGCAGTCGCGAAGTAGATCGCCCAGTGCGCCGGGACGCCGTCGGGCAGGTCGTTCGCGGCGTCGTAGATGCCCGCGTTCTGTCCGTCGCCGACCTCGAGCACCGAGTACCGGAAGCCACCCGGATCGTCCGCGACGACGTTCGCGGTCCAGCCGAGGGCGTCGCGGTAGAAGGCGGTCGCCGCGTCGTAGTTGCGGGTGTGCAGCTCGAAGTGGCAGGGCGCGCCGTCCACACCGACGACGCCGCCGCGGTGCAGGCCCGGCTGCCAGATGCCGAAGACGGCCTGCGCGGAGTCGACGAGGACCGCCATCGTGCCGAGCTCGCCCACCGGCATGGAGTCGGCGATCACCGAACCGCCGTTGGCCTTGACCCGCGCGACCGTGGCATCGGCGTCGGCCACGCCGAGGTAGACGCCCCACACGTTCTGCGGACCCGCCGGGTCCATGCAGGCCATGAGGCCCGCCACCGGCTCGTCGTTGCGCGCGAAGCTGACGTAGCCGCCGAACTCGGGTGACCCCTCCCCCGCGACCCAGCCGAACACCTCGCCGTAGAACGCCTTGGCGCCCTCGACGTCGGTGGACATCAGGTCCACCCAGCAGGGCGCGCCGGGCGGGACGTCGTGGCGGACGGTCATGCGGGTCTCCTCTGTTCCTGGCCGGTGGCTACCGGCAGCCTTCCCCACGTCGACTGCCCCTGCACACCGAACTCATCGCGAACTCCAGGGATCCGGCGACACCGAGCGCCGCGCCCCGGCGGCGGGCCGCGACGGCGGACTCCACCCCGAGCGCCGCCTCGACGGATGCGGCGCACTGCTCCAGCAGCGCCACCATGGGCGGGAGTCCGGAGGCGCCCTCGTTGAGTTCGTGGCGGCGAGCGGCGGCGGCACCGAGCGCGGTCGCCGCCGCCTCGGGCGCGCCGGCTCGCTCCAAAACGATTCCAGCCAGTTCGAGGCTTTCCCCCACCCAGCGCCGCAGGCCGAGCCGCTCGAGCAGATGGAGCAGCTCGCCCAGGGGCTCACCGGGGTCGACCGCCCCGACCAGCAGCGCGCACTCCACCGATCGCACCAGCGCCATCACCACCAGTTGGTGCAACCCGGATGCTCGGGCCTGCGCCAGGGCCGCGTCGGCCGATCGGAGTGCGACTTCGCGGTCGCCGCCGGCCGCTTCGGCAACCGCGTGGTAGGCGAGCAGGTGCGGCGCGAGGAAGTTGTCCGGGTCGGCGAGGGACGGCTCGACGGTCTCCCGCAGCCGAGCGAGGAGTTCGGATCCGTCGCCCTGATAGACCGCCGCCACCACCGCGGCCAGCATCGAGCGCAGCGGCCCTGCGGGTTCGCCCGCCGCGAGGTCGCTGGAGCGCTCGAGGTAGGGCAGGCCCTCGGACACGCGGCCTTGGCCGGCGAGGTACTGACCGAACAGGAAGTGCGCGCCGCTGGACGTGTGCGGACACGACTCGACCAAAGCCAGGGAGTCGCGGAACAGCCGTTCGCACCGTTCGGCGTCGCCGCGGCCGCGGTGCACCAGAGCGTCGGCGAGGGCGACGCGAATCTGGCCGGCGGCCAGGGGGTCGAGCTCGGACGGAAGCGTGGCAGCGCGTTCGAGCAGCGGGATCGCCTCGGGCAACGAACCCGCGCAGGACCAGTAGGTCCACAGCGGCGCGGTCAGCGCCAGCACCGTGGCGGACTCGCCCCGCTCCTCCGCCCAGCCGAGCACGGCACGAATGGCCTCGATCTCGCGGCCCACCCAATGCACCCAGTCGACGTCGAAGACCCGGGTGGGCCAGCCGGCGAAGCCCGCGAGCAGGAAGTCCCGGAGCCGGGCGTGGGCCGTATCGGTCTCCGATTCCTGCGCCAGCCGAGCCGCGCCGTACTGGCGGATGGTCTCCAGCAGCCGATAGAACGGGTCGTTGCCGTCCCCGGGTGCGGTCAGCACCAGCGACTTGTCGACCAAGCGGCCCAGCAGGTCGACGACTTCCCCGGCCGCCGGGCCTTCGGGGCCGTCGGTCCCCTTGGCGGCGACGGCTTCGGCCGCCGCCAGGGTGAACGGAGCCGGGAAGACCGAGAGGCGACGCAGGACGATCCGCTCTGCTTCGGGGAGCAGGTCGTAGCTCCACGAGATCGCTGCGGTCAGCGTGCGGTGGCGGGGGTCTGCCGTCCGGGGGCCGACCAGGGACAGGCCGTCGAGCCGGGTGGCCAGCGCTGCGGCGCCGAGCAGTCGAACACGTGCAGCGGCCAGTTCCAGCGCCAGCGGGATGCCGTCCAGCGAGCGACAGATGCGCACCACCGCGTCGAGGTTTGCGTCGGTCACCGCGAAGCCGGGAGCGGACTCGGCGGCGCGGGCGCAGAACAGCCTGGCGGCCTCCGACGCCATCACCTGATCTACCGTCAGATCCGTGTAGGACGGGAGACTCAGGCCTCCGAGCCGGACCACGCTCTCGCCCGGCACGGCGAGAATCTCGCGGCTGGTGGCCAGGATCGCAACGTCCGGCCCTCCCGCGAGGACGGCGTGCGCGAACTCGGCGGCGGCATCCACCACATGCTCGCAGTTGTCGAGCAGCAGACGCAAGGGGTCGCCGTGGTCGCTGACGACCCCCGGCCACGTCACCAAGGTCAACGACGAGACGTGGCGCATCGCCTGGGAGGACGGCCGGCCCATCGCCGACGTCCTCGCCGCCCGCTACGCCGCCATCCGTTCCGCGCTCTCGACCGTCGACCTCGCGACCCCCGTGCCGTGGAACGACGGAGTGCCGATGCTGCCCGCGCGCATCGCGTCCCTCGCCGTCGGCGAGACGATGGCCCACGGTTGGGAACTCGCCCGCGCGTACCGAGAGCCGTTTCCGTTTCGCCCGGCCGACGTGGAGTTGGTGATGCGCGGCGCTTTCGCACACGCGGCCCCGTACTTCATCACCGACGCGGGCCGGCGCGCCACCGCGACGTATCAGGTCCGATTGCGCGGCCTGGGTACCTACACGTTCGTCTTCGCCGACGGCGGCCTGCGCATCGGCCAGGGCTGGGACGGCCCGGTCGACTGCAGGGTCAGCGCTGACCCGAGCACCTATGTGCTCGCCGCCACCGGCCGCCTCGGCCGCGTCCGGCCGGCCCTCACGGGCCGCATGGTGGCCTACGGCCGCAAGCCGTGGCTGGCACTGCGACTCCCGGATCTCGTCAAGGTGCCGTGACTCGTCGCGAACTCGCAGACCAGGACCAGCCGACCTGCTCGCGGACGTCGGTATGCGCGCCCGGACCCGCCTTCGGCACCGGGACCGTCTTGGCGTTGGCCCAGTACAGGAACACGTCGCCGGCCCAGACCTCGGTGGAGTAGCGCAGGCCGTACTCGTCGCCGGGGATCGATTCGACCTCGGTCCACGTGCGACCGGCCGGGTCGAAGCTCCACCCGTACGCGAGGGTGCGGCGGGGGCCGTCGGCGCGCAACAGGTCCCGAGTGTCGTAGCCGATGTCCGGGTTCGGGTCGTCCTTCGGTTTGCTGCGGTGAATGTGCGGCGTGCCGGGCAGGTCGGGCAGCGTCTCCCACCGGCCGGCGGTCGGGTCGAGGACGCCGCCAAGGGAAACTTCTCCGTCCGGCGAGCCGTCGACGGTGCCGCCGGGGATCGTCCGCGGATCGCCGTTGACGACGAGGTTCCCGATCGCAGTCCACTCCGCGTTGCCGCCGCCGTACTCGCCGACCGGAATCGAGGAGTCCGGCAGCGAACGCCAGGCGGTCGCGCTGACGTCGAGGACAGCGGCTCGCCAGGTCGGCGAGGGGCGCTTCGCGGTGGGTTTGTCCGGTGCGCCGGCCGGCGCGTCGATCGCCACCAGGCGCCCGTCGGCCAGGGCCACCAGGTGCCGCCAGCCGTAGTCGGCCGCCGGCGTCGGGCCGGCCTGCCAGCGGTCGGTCGCCGGGTCGTAGATCTGGAAGGCCGAGGCGGTTCCGGCCGTCGGCGCGATCGTCCACGCGATCACGCGCCCCTGCGACACGGCCAGGCGGTGCGCGGACCCCATGGGCGGGTCCGCGAGCCGGCGCCAGGAGTCCAACGCCACCGAGTACTCCCACAGCCGGCCGTCCTTCAGGCCGAACGCCGCCTTGTCGAAGGACAGGGCGTAGGCACCCTCCGAAGTCGCCGCAATCTGCGCCCGCGCAAGCGAGAACGGCGCCACCGCGCGCTGCCGCCACGATTCCGTCTGCGGGTCGTAGGCACCCGCCGCCCGTTCGGTACGCAGCTTCGACGCCGGCCCGTGGGCACCGCCGTGGTCCACCGGCCCGCCGAACAGCAGTACCTCGGTACCGGTCCAGGCGACGAGGTCCCCGTACCACGGACTGTTCGGCCGGCCGCGACCTTCTGCCATCCGGCCTGCGTCTGCTGCACGGACTCGGGCACGGCGTACTCCGGCCCGGCGCCCGCCGCGACCCCACAGCCCGCCGTCGCAATCACGACGGCAAGCGCCAGCCCTGCACTCCGCGCAGTCTTCATGCGCCTAGGACGCAGCGGAGCCCCGCTACGTTCGCGCCGGTGGTGTCACACTGACGCCGATGAGCGAGCCGGAGTTCAGAGCGGAGTTCCGCTGGCAACCGCGCGAGCCGAACTGGGCGGATCTCGACGAACTGCTGCCCTATCGGCAGCACTGCCTCTTCTGTTCTTCCGACGCCGCCGCCTGGGCCCACTTGCTCGGTCCCGAAGCCGAGTACGGCGACGAAGGCGAGCGGATGACCCTCCCCCGATTCGTCTTCCTCTGCGCCGCCTGCGAAACCCTGCTCGAACGCGGCGAGTACGAGCAACTCGCCTCCCTCTTCGAGCGGGACTCCGGCGCGGACGACGGCTGGGTGACGTTCGAGGCCTTCCAGCGGGGGAACCGAGGCAGCCGAGCGTGGACCAAACCCGGCTCCCCTCGAATCCTGGCGATCGAGTGGGGCCGGATCGAGGTCGAGGGGCTCGGCGAGCTCAAGGACGCCAAGCTTTTGCCCGGCGGCGGGCGGACGTGGGACTGGAACGAGACCGGCACCCGCCACAGGCCCGGAGCTCAGGTCGCCGACGTCGAGGAACTGCTCGCCGCTGGCGCCACCACCGTGGTGTTGAGCCGGGGCATGGACCTCGTGCTCCAAGTACCTGCCGAGACGGTCGCCGACCTGGAACGGCGCGGCGTGACGGTCCACGTCGCGGAGACCAGGGAGGCGGTGCGGCTCTACAACGAGCTGGCCGCAACGACGCCGGTCGGCGGACTCTTCCACTCCACCTGTTAATCGGACACCGACGACACACGTTGCTCGCGGTAGGAGGTGTATCTCCCATACACTTTGTGCATCACCGAGGTACATTGACGATATGACCCGCCGGATGATCGACATCGACGATGCCAAGTTGGCCGCCGCCCGCGAGGCGTTGGGTACCTCCACCATCAAGGCGACCGTGGAGGAAGCGCTCGACCAGGCGGTATGGGCACGGCGCGTTCGCCAGCGGGCGTCGCTGGCCGAACTCGCTTCGTTCGACTGGCCAGACGACCCCGACCACGAACGCGGCGAGATGTGGGGCGCTGGGTGAAGCTCACCCACCTGTTGGACTCCAGCGTCCTCAAGCGGCTCCACCGACCTTCGGTGGCGGCGGCGGTCGATGCACTCGGGGAGGGCGTGGCCCGGGCGACGATCGTCGACTTGGAGATCGGGTACTCGGCCCGCAACGGCACCGAGTGGGACCGGTTGGCGGGCGCCCTCGCAGGTTTGGGTCGCGTACCCACGACGACCGCGCACATCGAGCGCGCCCTCCAAGTCCAGCGAATGCTCGCCGAACGGTCGCAACGTGGCCGGAAAATTCCCGACCTGCTGGTCGCCGCCGCGGCCGAGGCCAGCGGACTGACCGTGGTCCACTACGACGCCGACTTCGACCTCATCGCCGCCGCCACCGGGCAGCCGACGCAATGGGTCGTACCAGCGGGCAGCGTCGACTAGGCCTATCTGACGCCAAGTCTCCCGAGCGAACGCGCAGCGGTGGAATCGCAAACAGTGAGGCGGTCCGGGGCGCCAGAGCGCCTCGTGTGTTGCGGTTGTGCCGTGCAGCGCCCGGCGACGGGCCCGCGCGGCTAGTCCTCGACGACCTCGTCGAACCCGGTGGTGGTGAGGCGGGTTTCGACGTCGCACCAGTCGCCCACGCGGGGCGGGGTGACGTCGGCGGGGAGCCAGAGCAGGGAGACCTGCATGTGCGGAGGTTCGGCGAACCAGCGCTGCTTGCCACCCCAGGAGAAGGGGCTCAGCGCGCGGTTCACCATGCCGAGGCCCGCTTCGGCGCCAATCTTCGCGCGGCCCTTCACGTCCCCGACGGCCTTGGGGGCGGCGAGGCCGATGCCGTGGGCGGTCCCGCCGGCGACGACCAGCAGCCGTCCAGCGCGGCGGGACTTGCGCTGGCGGTACCCGTATCGCTCGCCGGCGCCGATCTGCTCGACGTCCAGCACGCGGGCCCGCGGGCGAAGCGCGCCCCGGTCCCCGAGCCACAGCTTCGTGCCGATCCGAGGCCGGAAGGCCGTGCCCGGGTAGCGCCGAGCCAGGTCCGCGAGGTCGTCGGCGGACAGGTGCGACACCCACAGCGTCGAGGTGTCCAAGCCGGCCGCGGCCAACCGGTCCACCCACGCGGCGACCTCGTCGCGAGAGGCCCCGGCGGGAGTGTCCATGGGCAGGTGCAGCGCGAAGCCCTCGCACCGGACGCCCGCGAGCGCGGCGGGCAGGTCGGCCAGCTCGGCGTTGCCGATGCCGTGGCGGCGCAGCGAGGTGCGGCACTCGACGACGACCCGACGCCCCGTCAGATCCGCGGCGGCGGCGGGAGTCGCGATCGTGTGCACGACCCGATCGCCCAGGTGGGCGGGCACCGCGGGCGCCGCGTCTCCGGCGAGGTGCGGCGTCAGGACGAGCACGGTGGAGAACCCAACCTCGGGCAACAGCGCCAACTCCGGGGCGACGCCGACGGCGAAGGCGTCCACCCCGAGCCCCGCGGCGTACTCCGCGCAGCGCGCGACGCCCAACCCGTACCCGTTCCCCTTGGCCACCGGCACCAGGCCCGGGTAGGCGTCGTGAACGGACTTCAGTCCCGCGCTGAACCGCGCGCGGTCGATGTGCAGCCTCAGCACCTCAGTGCCCACCACCCCGTCGTGCCATGTACGCCTGGAAAGCCTTGTGCAGCAGGGGATTGAGCGGGTAGTCCCACTCCCCCAGCGTCTCGACGGCCTGGCCGCCGGTGCCGAGCTTGAACTGGATGAGCCCGAACAGGTGATCGTCCGGGTTCAAGGTGTCGGTGATGCCGCGCAGGTCGTAGACCGTCGCGCCGGCCGCGTGGGCGTCGGACAGCATCCGCCACTGCACGGCGTTCGAAGGGCGCAGGTCCCGCTTGTGGTCCGCCGAGGCGCCGTAGGAGTACCAGGCGTGCCGCCCGACGCGGATCCAGATGGTGGCGGCGAGCAGCTCGCCGGAGTGCCGCGCCAGGTAGAGCCGGAAACGATCCGGGTCCTCCGCGGTCAGCGCCTGCATCATCGTCGTGAAGTAGCTCAGCGGACGCGGGGTGAACTTGTCCCGCGTCGCGGTCACCAGATAGAGCTGGTGGAACTCCTCGAGGTCGCCCGGACCACCGAGCGAGACCTCGACACCGGACTTCTCGGCCTTCTTGATGTTGCGCCGCCACAGCTGGTTGAACCCGGCCGAGATCTCCTCGATCGTCTTGCCGGCCAGCGGCACCTGGAACACGTACTGCGGCTGCCCGGCGGTGAACCCGGCCGCCTCCGAGGGCGGCTGCCAACCGAGCGAGCGCAGCATGGTGCCGATCTCGACTCCGGCGGCCTCGGTGACGTCCGGCGTCAGCGCCGCGAGCCGGGTGGTGCCCCCGCCGGCGACGGCGGCCTTGATGGTCTCCGCGCCCCAGCGGCGGGTGACCACGGGCGGGCCCATCCGCACCGCGAACGCCTTGCGGGACCGCAGGTGGGCGAGCATCGGGTCCAACCGGCTACGCAACTCGGCGAGCGAGGACACCGACTCCCAGTCCAGCGCCGGGCCCTCGGGCAGGTAGGCGAGGTACCGCTTCACCTTGGGCAGCTGCCGGTACAGGACGAGCCCGGAGCCGACGATCTTGCCGTCGGCGTCGCACCAGCCGATGGACTCCGAGCGCCACTCCTTCTTCACAGCACCCCACGAGGGGCACTGCAGGAAGCTGGCGGCGGGCCGGCTGGCGATGTGCGCGAGATGCTCGGCGGCACTGATCGGACGAACGGTCAGCGGCATGGCGGCCGTGCACTCCTCATAACGATCAGATCTTTGGGGCGGCGCATAGAGGCTATCGACCGTTCCGTGCCGGTGTCCTGGATACGATTCCGCTGACCGAGTGGCGTGAAAAGTCGCTGCTCAGGACCTGTAATCGACACGGCGGGGAACGGCTTTCACAGGTGCACACCAAGGTCGAACGCCCCGGCGCGGCTGCCTGGCAGCGGCTCGCGCCGTTCCTCGTCGTGGGCCTGGTCTTCGTCTGCACTCGCATCGCGCTGCTGCTGCTGACGGTCCGCGAGGAAGAGTTCGTGCTTCCGTCGGTCACCAACGACGTCAAGTACATCTACTCGCAGTGGTTCAACGTCCTGGTCGAGGGCCGCTTCCCGGCCGACGACGTGATGTGGCAGTACCCGCCCGCGGCGGCGCTGGTCATGCTCGCCCCGGCCCTGCTGCCGTGGGACTACGTCGAGTCGTTCTACTGGCTGTCCTTCGGCTTCGACGTGCTGACGTTCGTCGTCCTGGCCCGCGCCAGCCGGTCTCGGCTCGTCGTCTCCCAGGCGCGGGCGTGGCGCACGCTCCTGGACCGGCGCACCCAACCCTGGGCGGTGTGGGTGTGGACCCTCGGCGTCGCCATCGGCGGGCCCATTGCGTACGGGCGGTACGACCTGATCGTCACCTCGGTCGCCGTCTGCGGCCTGGTGTTGCTCGCCGGGCGCACCCCGGAGGGCGCCCGACCCGGCCGCCGCCGCGGCATCGGCGGCGCGCTGATCGCCTTCGGCGCGATGCTCAAGGTCTGGCCCGCGCTGCTGCTGCTGGTGCTCGGCCCCACCCGCAGGGTGTGGCAGGCCTGGGTGGCCGCGGTCGCCGCCGGCGCCGCGCTGACCGGCGCCTTCTACGTCTCCATGCCCAACGCGCTGTCGTTCCTGTCCGCCCAGGGCGGGCGCGGCATCGAGATCGAGTCGATCGGCGCCCTGCCGTTCCACGTCGCGATCCACCACGGCTGGGAGGGTCGCGTCGCACTGAACTACGGCTCGATGGAGTACCTCGGCCCGTACGTGCAGCTGGTCGCCACCCTCTCGCTGGCCGCGAGCCTGATCGCGCTGTTCTGGCTCGCGTACTGGCGCACCACGGTCAAGGTCTGGCGGGACTCCACCGTCGCGGACGCGGCACTGGTCGCAGTCCTGCTGTTCGTCGTGACGAGCCGCGTGATCAGCCCGCAGTACATGGTGTGGCTGGTCGGCCTGGCCGCGGTCTGCGCCCTGCACTGGCGAGGCGTGCCGAGCCAGCATGGGCACAGCGGTCGCCGCGGAGACTCGGTGATGGTTTTGCCGGTCGCGCTGATCCTGATGGCGACGGCGCTGAGCTGCGTCGAGTTCCCGTACTACTTCGACGAGCTCATGCGCGCCGAACGCGGCGCCGTCCTGCTCGTCACGGTCCGGAACGTCCTGCTGGTCGCGGCCGCGCTCATCGGAGCGAACCGGCTGTGGCGCAGCACCCGAGCCGTCAAGGACGCTGGGCAGGCAGACGTACACCTACCTGCCCAGCGCATGGCCAATCTCGCCGGAGAGCAGTCTGCGGCGATGTAGCGCGGCTCAGCGGGAGGTGCGGAAGTCGTGGAACTCGATGTCCGCGGTAACGGTGGAGACGGTCAGCGGCGCGGTGACGCAGTCGCCCTTCTTCGGGAACACGTTGAATACGCCGTCGAAGAAGTCGCCTTCGAACTCGCCCTTGAGCAGGCCTTTCTTGGTCAGGGCGCCGTAGGTGAAGCTGATCGGGTTGCGCACGGTGAACTTGCCGCGGTCGGTCGGGAACACGATGGTCAAGACGCCCCAGCCCTCGCCGCCGCTCGTGCAGCTGTCCGGGTCCGTTGTGCCAATCCGGCCCGCCGAGGTGTAGAGGCCCGGCCCCGTTACCTTGCGGCCGAGCACCGGACCGTCGCAGGCGACCTTCCCGCCCTTGCCGAAGAAGCTGCCCCTGCTCGGCTTGAGACCCAGCCCGGGACGGAAAGCCACCTCGAGGGCACTGATCGTGCAAGAGGTGACGGCGGTGGCCGTGTCCGGTACAGACGATTCGGCAAGCGCCGGCATCGGTGCGAGCGGGACGGCAACGAGCGCGCCCGCGGCGGCGAGAAGAGCGGGACGGACGACGTTCATGGGGATTCCTCCGGTGTCGGCAGGGCATCAGCCTCCCGCCCGCGGGCCGCCCGGATCGTCAGACCAACGGCTGATCCTCGCCTCGCCGCGCCACGTAGGCGACAAGTTCGGCGCGGTTGCCGACGTCCAGCTTGCGGAAGATCCGGGTGAGGTGCGTCTTGACCGTCGCGGTGGTGGTGAACAACGTCGCGGCAATCTCCGCGTTGCGCATGCCGCGCGCAGCGAGCGCGAGCACCCCGTGCTCGGCCGGGGTGAGGCTGTCCCATCCGGTGTCCGGGCGGCGGCGCTCGCCGCGTCCGCGCGCGGCGTAGGCAACGGCCTGCTCGAGGTCCATGCCGGTGCCCTGCAGCCACGCCTCGGCGAAGTCCGACGGCTCCAGCGCCGCGCGCGCCACCTCGCCCGCCCGCGCAGGCACCACGGCCTCGTTCGGTCCGAGGTGCCAGCCCAGCACATCGCGCCGCGACGCCGTGGCCGCGAGCAACCGCGTCGCACCGCGCGCGTCGCCGCGCTCGGCGGCGAGCAGCGCCACCAGTTCCAGCGCCTCGACGGTTTCCAGCCCGAAGCCCGCCGCCGAGGACGCCTGCAGGGCCTCGTGGGCCGCCCGGTCCGCGTCGCGCCCACCACTGCGCGCCACCCGTGCGGCCGCCAGGCGTGCGTGCACCGCGGTTCGGGCGGCCAGGGGGTGCCGCGTACGCTCCTCGGCCTCGCCCACGAGCGCGGCGGCGCCGGTCAGGTCCCCGGCCGCGGCCAACCGCTCGGCCCGCAGGGTCCGGCACCACGCGAGCCCCCACGCCCACATGCCGCCCTCGGCAGCCATGAGTTCCTCTGCGTCGTCGAGAACGGCGAGGGGCTCGTTCATCGGCACGTAGGCGTGCTCGATGCACGCCTGCGCCCACAGCGCCCACCCGAGCGCGAAGCCCTGCCCGTCGCGGGTCGCGGCCCGCGCGACGACGTCCAGTTCGGCGAGCGCCTCGGGAACCTCGCCTCGCGCGCCGGCGATGCGCGCGAGCAGCGCCCGCACGATGTACACGAAGCTGTGGTCGCCCGCGGCCTCAAGAAGGTGCAGCCCGGCGCGCAGCACCGGTTCGGCCTCGACGAACTCCCCGGCCATGCTCAACGCCATGCCGAGGAAGCTCGGCGACAACTCCAGTGCGTGCGGGTGGCCCAGCGCCTCGGCTTCGGCGGCCGATTCGCTCGCCCACTCGATGGAGCCGGCGGTGTCTCCGCTGAACATGGCGAGAAAGGACATGTTCCACAGCCCGTCCACCAGCCGGTAGGACGTACCGGCCGCTCGCAGATGGCGCAGTGCCTCCACGACGCGGTCGGGGCCTCGATCGTCGAGCAAGCACAGTTCGAGCATGCCGAGGATGGTCAGGATCTCGCCCTTGTCCAGGCTCGGCGGCAGCCGTTCGGCGATCTCCCGGCCCTCGTCGACGCCGCCCATCAGCGTGTCGTCGACGAGGCCGGCGAAGAACGCCGACTCCATGTAGGTGAGGATCGCCTGGCCGCGCTGCTTGTCGGTGCCGACACCGCCGGACAGCGCTCGCAGCGTGCGCCGGCAGCCCTCGGCGGGGTGGCGGCGCGACCAGAACAGGCACAGCGGCGCGTGCATCCGCACCGCGGCGGCGAACTCGGCGTGCTCGATCAACCAGTCGTCGGCGATCCGTAGGTCGGGCAGGTCGAGATCGAGCCGGGCAACGGCCGCGGTGTAGCGGGACCCGATCAGATCGGCGCCCACGTTCGCGACGACGTCCGCGACGTGCCGCGCGTGGCGCGCGCGGGCGTCGTCCTCTTCGCCGGCCGAGGCCAGTGCTTCGCCCAGGAACTGACGGATCGTCTGCAGCAGCCGGAACCGAGGCGGCTCCCCTGCCGCCGGTTCCAGCAGCGATCTGTCGACCAGGGTCCCGAGCGCATCCGGCGCCGCCGCCGCGTCGGCCGGGTCGCAGACGGCACCGGCCGCCTCCAGGGTGAATCCGCCGGCGAACACGGCCAACGTCCGTGCGATCCGTTGCTGACGCTCGTTCAGTTGCCGGTAGCTCCAGTCGATCGACGCGGTCAACGTCGCGTGCCGCGGACGAGCGGTTCGGTGCACGGCGTTCAGCGGTTCGAGTCCGGTCTGCAACCGGTCCAGGATCTGACGTGGCGTCATGGCACGGCAGCCCGCGGCGGCGAGTTCGATCGCCAACGGGATCCCGTCGAGGTGCCGGCAGATCTCCACCACGGCCGGCAGTTCGTCCGGAGCGAATCCCTCCGGCGCGCGGGCCAATCCCGCGCGGTCGACGAACAACCGCACGGACACGCAGTCGGTGTCGCCACCTGTCCGGGGAACGGCGAGCGAGGGCACCCGGTAGGTCGCCTCGCCTTCGACGCCGAGGGGTTCGCGGCTGGTGGCCAGGACGGTGGCGCCGGCGCACTCCGCCCAGATGCGGTCGACGAGCTCGGCCGCCGGCTCGAGAACGTGCTCGCAGTTGTCCAGCACCAGCAGCGTGCGTCCGACGCTCAGCCGTTCGCACACGAGATCGAGCGCGGTGGCACCGATGCGCTCGGCGGCCTGCAGAGCACCGCGCACGAGATCGTGCACGTCGCCCGGACCCGCGGGCGCGAGGTCGACGAAAACCACCTCGTCCCAGTCGCACGCAACTCGCTCGGACAGCACGACGGCCAACCTCGTCTTGCCGCAGCCGCCGGAACCGGTGAGGGTCACGACCCGGCGGGTGCGCAGCAGGTCTGCGCCGGAGTCCAGCTCGGCCTCCCGGCCGAGGAAGACGGTGTTCCAGCGCGGCATCCGGTTCACGACGCGCATTGTGGCAGCCCCGTCACGGCCGGCGGGTCGGGTACCGCGCGTGCTCGGCGCACGGCCCTCTCCCCACGTCGGCGAATGCTTCACCGCGAGGATTCAGGGAACGGACTCGCCGAACGTCAGACCAAGGATTGATATCGCGCCGGGTCAGTCGCCGAGAAGCGAGCGAAGACAGGCGTAGCTGGAGGGCAACGGGTCTTGCCACAGCCATGCGGCGTCGATCGCGAATCCCGGCAGCACCCGCGACTCGATGCGCCCGGACTCGTGTCGTTCGGTCGTGTAGCTGCCGTCTGCCTCGCGGCGGTCGCAGCGCACCGAGTTGGTCTGCGGCGAGACCACCCAGATCTCGGCGATTCCCGCGGCCCGATAGCGCGGCACCTTCTCGCGTTCGTCCAGGCCGGGGTCACCGTCCGAGGCAATCTCGACGACTAGGTCGGCAGGGCCGTCCAGTCGCTGCGGGCCGATGCGGTCTCGGTGCTCGTCGGTGACCACGAGTACGTCCGGCTCGGGCGACCAGCGCGGGTCGAGGCGCATCGGATAGCGCGATCCGAGGACCACCCCGCCACCGCGTTCGTCCACCCAGCCGCGTAGAAGCGTGACGAGAAACGTAAACAGATCTTCGTGCCGCCGCGACGCCGGACTCATGACCAGCCTTCCGTCCAGCAGCTCCCAGGGGGAGTCCTCGTCGAGCAGCTCGTAGAACTCGTGCTCGCCGGCAACCGGCTTGATCAGCACGAACGGCGGCACCACGTCCAGGGTCACCGCTCGATGCTACGCGGGCAGTCGCGCCCGGAGCCAGGCGATGTCGGCGGCCTGACCGTCCACGCCGCCCGGGGTCTCGCACACGACCGGGGCGCCGGCGGCGGCGACCACCGCGACCAGGTCCGCCGGGGCAAGGTTCCCGGCACCGAAGTTCTCGTGCCGGTCCCGGCCGGAGTCGAAGGCGTCCTTGGAGTCGTTCGCGTGCACCAGGTCGATCCGGCCGGTGATCGCCAACACCCGCTCGACGATGCCCGCCAACTCCTCCCCGCCCGCGTGGGCGTGGCAGGTGTCCAGGCAGAACCCGGCGCCGAACTCTCCGACGACGTCCCAGAGCCGGGCGAGGGCCTCGAAGGTACGTGCCATCGCCTGTTCCCCGCCGGCGGTGTTCTCGATCAGGACCGGAATCGGAGACTCGAGCCGCTCGAAGGTCTTGCGCCAGTTCTCGACGCCCACGGCCGGGTCGTCTCCCTTGAGCACGTGCCCGCCGTGGACGATGAGCCCGGCCGCGCCGACCTCGGCGGCCGCCGCGGCGTGCTGAGCGAGCAGCTTGCGGCTCGGGATGCGGATCCGGTTGTTCGTGGTGGCCACGTTGATCACGTAGGGCGCGTGGACGAACAGCGTCAGGCCCTCGTCCGCAGCCGCCGCCTTCAACGCCGCGGCACCGCCGAGGTACTCCACGCGCGGGCCCTTCCAGCCCTGGGGATCCCCGAGGAAGAACTGCACCAGGTCCGCAGACCGGGCCTTGGCCTCGGCGATCGGGTCGGCCTGGTCGACGTGCGCTCCGATCAGCATGATGTGCACCCTAGGCCGGGTTGGGCGAGCGCGGACGCCGCGGCCGGGGACGTCGAATTGGTGGGCCGGCGGTTGACCGCGGCCGAGATCGCGTTCGACGACGCCTCGCGGGCGTGTTCCCGCTACGCGCCCGGGCTGGAAGAGGCACAGGTGCAGGCGCGGCGCGCGTTCGAACGCTGGCAGGC
>JBQTKD010000060.1:0-12320 GCA_052386455.1 Sporichthyaceae bacterium | reverse complement strand
GGTGACGGCAGGGCAGCGCCCTGCCCGGAACCGCCCCGCGGGGCCCGAACAGGGCCTGTGGAACGGGAAACGGCGCGCCATCGGACCCTTCGACGACCCGTCGAGACAGGTCACGGCCCGTCACGCTTCAATTGCGCCTTGATCAGCGCTTCCCTAGAATCGGCGGACAACCCCGTCGGGGTCCGAGAGGCGGAGTTCGATGCTCGCAACCAGCAGGTCCCACCGCATGGCCATCGTCGCGACCGCGATCGTGGGCCTCGTTCCGCTTGCCGGTCCCGCAACTGCCGCTGGGGCGGCGAAGTGTGGGGACGACGCCGCGGTGCGCATCGTCGGCGAGGTGGCCAAACCGCTGCGGCTGTGCCGGGCGGACCTGGAGAAGCTGGGCCAGAAGAGGGTGAAGGCGAGCTTCGACACCCACCACAAGGGGCGCCTCAGCTTCAACTTCTCCGGCCCGCTGCTCTACGACGTCGTGATGGCCGCCAAGCCCAAGATTCGCAGCGACAAGGGCGACAAGCTGCGCTTCACCGTCACCGCGGAGGCCGGCAACGAATACGCCGCGACCGTCGCCTGGGGCGAGTTCGACCCGGCGCTGCAGAACCGGAAGTTCGTGCTCGCGACCACGCAGGACGGCGAGTACAGCAAGCCGGCGCGGCTGGTGGTCACCGGCGACAAGCGCGGCGACCGCTACGTCAGCGGCGTTACCGTCCTGCGGGTCGCTCGCAACTGATCGCACCGGGGGGCCGACTGCGGAGCTAGCGAAAGTTGCCCAGAACCACGGCGGTGAATCCGAGCACGACGGCCACGAACAGCGCCGCCAGCCGTACCGGGACCGGCGCCGGCACGAAGAACCCGAAGGCCGTGGCGCCGAACGACGGAATCATGAAGCGGAAGTAGTCCCGCTGTCGCTTGGCGATCCGCTCGAGGCGCGCCTGACGCTCCGTCGGTGTCACGACGTCGAAGACGTTCTCCGGCTCGCGACGCCGCCGCTGTCGAGGAACGCGCGCGTCCTTCACGCCACCACGCTACGTCAGCGGCCGTGGTAGAGCGGCGGCCGCTTTTCGACGAACGCGGTGGGGCCCTCGACGGCGTCGTCGGTGCGCATGACCTCGAGGAAGAGGTCGTACTCGTGGCGCATCGCCTCGTCCTCGGGCAGTGAGTAGGCCGCGAGGATCGCCCTGCGTGCGGCCTGCACGGCGAGCGGGCCACGCGAGGCGATGGTGGCGGCCAACGCGAGCGCGGCCGGTACCAGCTCGGCGATCGGGTACACCCGGTTCACCAGCCCCGATCGCAGCGCCGTCGCCGCGTCGATCGGATCGCCGGAGAGGATGACCTCCATCGCCAGGCCGAGCGGCACGGCGCGGGCGAGGCGCTGTGTGCCTCCGGCGCCGGGAATGATCGCCCACTTCGTCTCGGCCAGCCCCATCGAGGCGTTCTCCGAGGCGAGCCGGATGTCGCAGGCCAGGGCGAGCTCCATGCCGCCGGCCAGCGCGTGGCCGTTCACCGCCGCGACGACCGGCTTGGTCATCCGCCCGTCGGTGATGCCGCCGATGACCCACGGCGGGGCCTCGCCCGCCCGGACGGCGTCGCGGAACGGCGGGATCAGTGCCTTGAGGTCCGCACCTGCGCTGAACGACTTTTCGCCGGCGCCGGTGAGCACCGCGCAGCGCAGGTTCGGGTCCTTCTCGTAGTCCGCGAACGCCGCCGCCAGGGCGTCGTTGTGCTCCGGGTCGAGGCAGTTGTGGAACTCCGGTCGGTCGATCGTGATCAGCACGACGTGGCCGTCGCGTTCGCACCGGATGGGCATGGAGCTCCTCGTGGAAGGACCGCTAGCTCTTCTTTTTCTTGGCGAGGTCCTTGTATACCTGCTCGAAGTCGAGCTGCTCCACGTTGAGGTCCAAGCCGGGGAACTCGACCGTCACGTGCGCCATGGCCGTGTCCGGCAGAGCCCCGTGCCAGTGCCAGCCCGTCGGCGGGTTCGCGATGACGTCCCCGGCCTTGACGAGCTTCACGCCGTTCTCGTCGCCGAACACGCCCTCGCCCTCGGTGATGACGATGTGCTGACCCTGCGCGTGCTTGTGGGGCATGGTGCGGGCACCTGCGTTGAAGAAGACGGCCTTGGAACCCAGCCCCGGCAGCAGGCAGGGCAGCGTCTGCACCTTGACCTCGTCCGGATTGTTGAACAGCGCCCGCAACGCCTCGGGTACCGGGCCGGCCTTGGCGGCGTCGGCGGTGGCGTACTCGTTCTTCTTCGGGCCATCGGCGGGGGTGTCGGCGGACTTGGCCACCGGCGCGGCCGCCGTCGCCTCGTCGTCGTCGCCGCACGCGGCGAGCACGATCGAGCCGACGATCAGACCGCCGCCGGTGAGCATCGCCTTGCGACGGGTCATCGCGCCCGTGTCGTTCTGCCGGTCGTTGTTCTCGGGATTCACTGTTGCCGCCTTCTCCCTGTGAGGTGAACCGATTCATACCGCAGCGCTCCTGCCCTCCGGGACAGGAGCGCCGCGTGTGCGCTGCCGATGTACTGGTCAGGCGCGGGCCTTCAGCCATTCGCTGACCAGTTCGCGCTGGTCCTTCGCGCTGGCCTCGTAGCCGAAGCCGTGCCCGGTCTCCGCAAACTCCTTGAAGGTGACACTCGAGCTGGACGTGTACCGCTTGGCCTGGATCTCCATGCCCGGCGGCGGGAACAGCGAGTCGTTGGCGCCGCCGATGATCAGCACCGGAATCGTCGTGGACGCCACGCCCCTGGCGTTCGCGGCAATGCCGTCCTGGAAGGAGAGCAGGTCGCCGCACGGGTCCGGCGCCGGTGCGGGCGAGGCGGCACGTACCTCCTTGGGGGCGCTGTGGAACAGGATGCGCTCCTTGTCGGTGCCGAACGGGGTGTAGTTCTTCGGCGTGGTCTCGAACTGACCGGCCGCAGATCGCAGGCAGCGTCCGTTGGTGTCGAAGGCCTCGGTAAAGGTGAACGCGGCGCTGGGCTGGTCGTTCCACCCGTAGTTGATCAGCCCGGCGGCGTCGTCGAACGCGTAGGCCATGATCGTGGCGGTCAGTCCACCGGCCGAGTGTCCGGCGACGAACACCTTGTCGAACTTCGGGGCGGTACCGGACTTCGCCGTGTACTCCCCGCTCTTGAGCGCCGCCAGCACCTGGTTGGACGTGTCGGCCTGCGACCCGAAGCAGGACTCCAGGCCCGGGGGCTTGTCGCTGTTGCCGTAGCCAAGGCGGTTGATCGTCACCGAGACGTGACCCTTCTTGGCCATCTGGTTGACGTGGTCGTAGCCCTCGACGGGCAGGTTCCAGTAGAACTCGCCCTGGGTGACCGCGTGCAGGTACAGGGTGGCGGCCTTGGCGTTCTTCAGCACCGACTCCAGCGCGACGATGTTCCCGCGGATCGTGTACTCCTTGCCGTCCACCGGCGTGCTGCACACGACCGGGGTCCGGTTGGTGTTCTTGACCTTGAACTCCACCGGGATGGAGACCACTCCGCCCTCGGCGGCCTGGGCGGCGGAGCCGTGGGCCAACGACGGCGCGGCGAGCAGACCTGCCAGTGCGGCGGCCGTCGCGAACGTTCTCGAACGGGGAAAACGCATGGGGAGACTCCGGCGGTGAGGAGGTGGTGGGGAACTCAGGCCGTCAGAGTAGGTGAGAAAATGCTGAGAAATGAGTGGCAAGACCGCCACATAACACCGCACTTCCGCCCGTTTCCACGTCGGAAACAAAGTGTCCAGTACGTTAACCGCCATGGATATTGGCGTCGTCGTCGTCGACGACGTGGCCGATTTCGGGCTCGCGGCCGTGCTGGAGGTGCTCGGCACCGCTCAATCGTTGCGCGAGGAGATGGACGCCCCTCCGCAGCCCTGGCAGGTCGCCACCCTCGGACTCGGGACCCACGTACGCAGCGGCGCCGGGCACACCGTCCCCACCTCTCCGCTGTCCGGACTGTCCCGCCTGCCGGACCTGCTGATCGTTCCCGCGGTCAACGTCAAACGGTCCGCGGGGCTGATCGATTTGGTGACCTGTCCGCAGAACCGGCCCGTACTGAGCTTGATCGCCCAGGCGCGAGCCGACGGGGTCGACCTCGCGGCGGCCTGCACCGCGACGTTCTTTCTCGCCGAGGCCGGGGTGCTGGACGGGTGCGTGGCCACGACCAGTTGGTGGCTCGCACCTGTTTTCCGCCAGCGCTACCCGCGCGTGCGATTGGACGAGGGGCACACCGTGCGCCGGGCGCCGGGCATCGTCACGGCGGGTGCCGCGTTCTCGCACGTCGACCTGGCACTGGCCGTGGTTGCGGCACAGAGTCCCGCACTCGCCGATCTCGTCGCTCGCTACCTGGTGATCGGAAGCACCGTCTCGCAGGCGTCCGTGGCGGTGCCCTCGGCGTTGGCCCAGCACGATCCGATCGCCGCTTCCTTCGAACGGTGGGTGCGCGAGCACCTCGATCGCCCGATCGTCGTTTCGCAGGCCGCCCGAGACCTCGGTGTCTCCGAGCGAAGCCTGCAGCGAGCGACCGCCACCGCGCTCGGCATGTCGCCGATGCGCTTCGTCAACGAGATCCGCATCGATCGCGCCACGTATCTGCTCCGCAACTCCCGCGCGAGCATGGATTCCGTTGCGGCGCAGGTCGGATTTCTCAACGCGGGAACGCTGCGGGACCTGATCCGCCGCCGCCGCGGCATGACCATCCGCGAACTGCGCCGTGGCCGGACCGACCCGACGCTGGTCTTTCCCGATCCGGATCCGGACGACTGAACGCTGTACTCGCTCAGCCGCCGAGCACCAGATCGCGCCGCAGCGGCGAGGCCTGAAAGGTGCCGAGCATCTTCAGTTCCGCGGCGAAGAACCCGAGCTCCTCCAGCGCGCGGGCCAGCGGCGGCGAGGACGGGTGCCCGTCGACCTCCGCGTAGAACTGCGTGGCGCTGAACTGGCCGTCGACCATGTAGGACTCGAGCTTGGTCATGTTCACCGAGTTGGTGGCGAATCCGCCGAGCGCCTTGTACAGCGCCGCGGGGATGTTGCGGACCTTGAAGACGAACGCGGTCACGACGTCGGGCGCGTCGGCCGGAACGTCGACGGGCTCGCGCGAGAGCATCACGAACCGCGTGGTGTTGTGCTCCTCGTCCTCGACGTTGCGCTCCAGGATCTCCAACCCGTAGAGGGCCGCCGCGCCTTCGGGGGAGAAGGACGCGGCGGTGCGGTCGCCGGACTCGGCGATCTCGCGAGCGGCGCCGGCGGTGTCGCCCGCGACGACCGGATGCAGGCCCAGCCGCCGGATGATCTTGCGGCACTGGCCGAGGGCGTGCACGTGCGAGTGCACGGTCTTCAGGTCCTCGACGCGGACGCCGGGCAGCGCCATGAGGTGAAAGTGGATCGGCAGGAAGTGCTCGCCGACGATGTGCAGACCGGAGTCCGGCAGCAGGTGGTGGATGTCCGCGACACGGCCGGCGACGGAGTTCTCGATCGGGATCAGCGCACGCTCGACCTCGCCGCCGACGATCGCGGCGAACACGTCCTCGAACGTCGGGCACGGCACGGTGTCGTGGTCCGGCCAGGCCTGGGCGGCCGCCAGTTGCGAATTGGATCCGGGCTCGCCCTGGTAGGCGATGGTGGCGTCGATCTCGGTGCTCCTAGTCGTGGTAGCGGGCGGGCCGCTTCTCCAGGAAGGCGCGGATGCCCTCCGAGCCCTCGGGCGACGCCCCGGCCGCGGCGATGGACCGCGCCTCGAAGTCGAGGTGTTCATCGAGGGTGCGGTCCAGGCCGTCGTCGAGCAGGCGACGGATGCCGCGGTACGCCTGCGTCGGGCCGTCGGCCAAACCGGCGGCGATCTCGGCGACGGTTGCGTCGACCTCCTCGTCGGGTACCACGCGGCCGGCGATGCCGATGGCGAGGGCCTCGCGGGCGTCCACGGCTCGGTTGGTCAGCAGGATGTCGCGCGCGCGGGCCTGGCCGACGACGCGCGGCAGGTGCCACGTCATGCCGCAGTCCGGCGTGATGCCGATGCCGGGGTAGGCGACACGCATCTTCGCCGACTCGCCCAGCACCAGGATGTCCGCGGTCAACAGCAGCGCCATCCCGGCACCGGCCGCCCAGCCGCGCGCGCCGATCACGACGGGCACGCCGGCGTGGGCCAGCGCGCGCACGCACACGTGGGCGGCGTTGGCCAGGTCCAGCAGGTACTCCTCCGGGTCGGTCGCGGCCGCGAACCCGCGCACGTCGCCACCGACGCAGAAGTTCGGCCCGTCGTGGGTCAGCGCCAGCGCGCCGACGTCCGGCCCCACGACAAGGGCCTTGGCCAGCCCGGCCGCGGACTCCAAGTCGATCGAGTTGCCGCGCTCGGGCGCGGACAGGCGCACCTCGAGCACACGCCCCCTGCGGATGGCGGTGGCAGCGTCGGTCATGCGTCGTCCTCCTCGGTCCGGGGCCCAGTCAACCGCACGGGGGTCATCCGTTCGGTTGGACCCACCCGCCGTTGGTCCGATTCGCCCGATCTGCCGGAACGCGCCGAATCGAGGCCGCGTCGGACCGATCATGCCTTCGCGTTCGCTTCGTTGGGTCCTGGTCCGCTTCGCCGTGCTCTGTGGTCTCGGCGCGGGTTCCGTGGTGCTGCTGCCGCAGGCCGCCGAGGCGGCCGTGGACCCCGCGACGACCACCTTCTTGACGATGAACTCCACGGCCGGTCCGTGGTGGTACGCCGACCAGGCACTCTCGTGGCGCTCCGACGTGGACCGCGTCTCGGTCGACGACTCGCCGAGCTACGGCTACCTCCGCGTGACCGGGGAGGGCAGCGCCCGCGGGAGCGTGACCTTCGGCCGCACCGAGGCCCCGTTGACGCTCGGCGAGTACGGCACGGACTGCGTGGGCGACTGCACCCCGGCCGACATCTCGGTGTACGGCGGCCCCGCGGGCCAGTACTGCTCCGGCGGCCGCTTCCAGGTCCGCGCCGCCTCGGCGGACCTGAGCACGCTGTGGGTGACCTACCAGGTCTCCTGCGGAACCGACCAGCCGTACTTCGGCGAGGTGCGCCGCAACCATCCCGGGGCGGACGCCGCCTTCGTCCTGGGCGAGCACACCACGTGGCCCGCGCAGCACGTTGGAGCGACGGCCGGGCGGGCGCCTGTCGCGATCTTCAACCCGACCGGCGACCCGCTGACCCTCGGCACCCCGGCGATCATCGCCGGCGAGACGGACTTCGTCGTCGCGGACCAGGCTTGCGCCACGATCCCGGCGGGCGGCTCCTGCACTCTGACGGGTGCGTCACACTCCCTCCGAGGAGGGGGTCCGCACCGGCACGCTCGCGGTCCGCGTCGGCGATGTGGACCGGACCGTCGAGCTGCGGGGATACGGCATCGGCGGACACACCGGCTGGGCGGTGTGGAACGAGGCGAACGCCTACGGAGGCGGCGGCGCCTACGCCGACGACCCGACCACCTCAGTGCTCGCCGTCGGCGGGACCCCCGGATTCCTCGAGGTGGAGTTGGTGTCCAAGGACTGGAATCGGTCCCGCTCCCTCACCTTCCGCGGCGGCTGCGGAGACGCAATCCGCGCGGGAAGCGGAAGGTGCTACGGCGTCGAGATGCCCGGCGTCGGCTACGTCGACGCCGTCGTCGACGTCCACGAGGCCGAGGTCGTCGACGATCGCGTCACGCGGCTGTCGCTGACCTACCGGTACTACGCCTACAACTACGCCGGCGCGCAGTACGGGTCGATCGCCTGGCGCGCCACCGCGCCGCGCCAACCGCTGCCCGGCGTCGCCGGCACCAACCCCGACCCCGTCCGCGGCCTGTCCGCGAGCGCCGGCTACAGCGACGTCACGTTGAGCTGGACCGCCCCGCTCGCCCCGGACTGGAGCGAGGTCCAGGTGTGGCTCAAGCCGGGCACCACCGCACCGAAGACCGCGGGCGAATCGGGGAGCTACCTGGTCTACTCCGGACGCGGCACCGAGGCGTACTACCCCGGTCTGCACCCCAACGGCGCCTACGCGTTCGCCGCGTTCGTGAAGGACTCCGAGGGCCGGTGGTCCACCCGAGCCACCGCCGTCGTGCGGGCCAACAAGCTGACGCTGAAGGCGTCGAAGAAGTCGGCGGTCTACGGCGACACGGTGACGCTGCAGGGCACGTTCGCCGGAATGGGCCACTCCTACGTCGACATTGCCGCACGCCGGCCGGGCACGGACGTCTGGTACCTGGTGGAGACGGTGAGCACCGCCTCCGACGGGTCCTTCTACGCCTACCATCAGCCCGCCTTCACCTACGACTACTACGCGTTCTTCAACGGATCCGGCACGAAGATGGGCGCCTCCTCCGCGCCGGTGCGCGTGACCGTCGCCAAGGACGTCGTCGCGTGGTCGGAGAAGTCGACGGGCCGCCTCGGCACGACCTTCACGATCGTCGCCGGGGTCAACCCGGTCGCGACGGGCAAGACGATCACGCTGGAGCGCTGGGTCGACGGCAAATGGCGCGCGGTGAAGTCCGCCAAGACCAACGGCACGAAGCCGACCTACTTCTCGGTGAAGCCCACCTCGCGTGGCACGCACACCTACCGGGTAACCACCGGCTCGGGCGGCGGCCTGGCCCCCGGCAAGAGCGTCTCGATGAGGCTCAAGACGACTTAGCGCCCACCAGTTCGCCCTCGTTCCGCACCCACACGGTGCGCTGCGGGAACGGGATCTCCACACCGGCGTCGTCGAACGCGGCCTTGATGCGCTCGCGGAGTAGGCGCTCCACCTTCCACTGCTGCAGCGGCATCGTCTTGACGACCAGGCGGACGACGACCGCGTCGGCGCTGAGCGCCTGCACGCCCCACACCTCGGGCTGCTCCACGATCAGGGCGGCGTTGTCCCTGTCCCGGAACGTCTGCTGCGCCGTGTCGAGCATGAGCTCGCGGACACGCGAGACGTCTTCGTCGTAGGCGATGTCGACGTCGAGGATGGCGCGCGCCCAACCCTGGCTCTTGTTGCCGACGCGGACGATCTCGCCGTTGCGGACGTACCACACGGTCCCGTGCACGTCGCGCACGCGAGTGACCCGCAGGCCGACCGCCTCGACCGTGCCGGTCGCGTCGCCAAGGTCGGTCACGTCGCCGACGCCGTACTGGTCCTCCACGATCATGAACAGGCCGGAGAGGAAGTCCTTCACCAGCGACTGCGCGCCGAAGCCGAGCGCGACGCCGATGATGCCCGCGCTGGCGATCAGCGGCCCGATGTTCAGGCCGAGTTCGCTGCCGACCATCAGAAACGCGACGGTGAAGATAACGCCGGTGGCCACGCTGCGGAGCACCGAGGACATCGTGTCCGCGCGCTGCTTGCGGCGCTCGGCCGCGAGTGTGCCGTTGGTCGTCTCCGCCTGGGCGCCCCGCCCGCGGCCGAGGCCGGGGTAGGGAACGCCGGCCGCGAGACGGTCGGCGGCGCGCTTGATCGCGCGTTGCACGAGACTGCGGATCAGGAACGCGACGGCCAGGATCAGCACGATCCGCAGGGGTCGGGCGATCAGCCAGTCCGAGGACTGCGCGAGCCATTCGTTGCCCGTGCGGTCGTACACCCACCGGCACAGGCTCCCCTTCGTGGCGTCGCCGGAGAAGCAGGAGCCGGCGGATTCGGCGATGAGGCTCGGTTCGGCTGGGGCGCTCGGATCGGTCTCGGTGAACAAGGTGGCGGCCTTCCTGGCGAACGCGGACATGCGCGGTCAGACCTCGTGGGCCTGATCCCTATGTCCTTACGCGCATGGACGGGAGCTAACCCGGGCGTTTGGGGTTTGGTTCCCGCGAGAACGAATCTGAGGACGCGTCATATTCGTTGGATGCGCCAGCCGCGCCGAGAAAGTCCCTGGTGACCGCGAAACTGTGGCTGGTGTGATCGACGGGATCGAACCGCGCGACATTTGCCAGATTGGCCACAACTCGAAACGTTCTTGGCCCAAATCGGTGGTGGTCGCTCGTGCGGGGCGGCGCACTATCGAGGGCGTGCTCACGGTCTCCACAGTCGTACGTCGCCGCGCCCGGCGCCTCGCGCTGGCCGCGTTCGGCGCGTCGGTGCTCGCCGGCTCGGCGACCCTCGTGGTGCCCAACGCCAAGGCCGGCGCGCCGGTTCCCGCTCCCGTTCCGGCGGCCGCGGCTGCGATCGCGCCTCCGGCGGCCTTCGCTCCGCCGGTGCCGGTGCCGGTGCCGGTGCCGGTCCCGACCCGAGCCGACGTCGCGGAGTATCTGCTCGCCGAACTGCTCCGACCCGACCTGGCGCAGACGACCTGGCTCGCCCCGGGCGTGATGTACGCGACCACGCACGTGTCGCACGCGGACCGAACCGTCGTCGTGCGTGCCGTGACGATCAACCCGTCGGTGGCCGACGGAAGCCTCGTCGTCGCGAACCGGCCCGGCCGCCGCACGCGGACGAGCACGCTGACGCGCTCGGTGGACGGGCTCGTCGGCATCAACGGCTCCTTCTTCCACGGCAGCGGGCACGCGTCCGGCCTGACGGTGCGGAACGGCAGGGTCGTCTCCCGGCCCACTGGCTACGCTGCGGAGACGACGCTGGTGGTGGACTCCCGGAACAACACCCTGCAGATCGCGCGGGTCGGGCCTGCCGTGCGCACCGGCCTGACGATCCCGGCCGGATGCAAGCCGCTCTCTCGGCTGGGAAGCCTGCCGTTCGCGAGCGGCCCCGGGTGCCACGGAGAAACGAAGGTGCTCCGCGAACGCAACGGCGGGGCGGTGCGGCTGACCAAGGCGATCTCGGCGATCACCGGCCGGTTCCGGCTGGTGGAGTCGGGCAAGGTCGTGGTGCCGGACCGAAACCGGCGACTGTTCCGCAAGCACGAGCGGTCCATCGCGGGTACGACGCGCGACGGGCGGATCGTGCTCGCGACGATCAACGGTGGGGTGTCGTTGAAGGACGCGGCCCGCATCGCGCAGGGTCTGGGCATGAGCGAGGCGGTCAATCTCGACGGTGGTGGCTCGACGTCGATGGCGATCCGCGGGCGCTCGGTGAACCGGGCCGTCGGCGAACGCGCCGTGTCGGACGCCCTCGTGTGGCGGACTCGCCGCTAGATCCGCAGGGCGGCCTTCGCCGGGCCGACCATGTTCTTGCCCGTCCGGCCGTCGTGGAACTCGCCGAGCGCGCGCATCTCCCAGGTGCCTGCGGGCGTGCGGGTGACGGCGCACATCAGCACGCCCGTGGCGGGCTGCGAGTCGGTGAGGTCGAACCGGACGAGTTCGGCGTTGGTCGTCGCGTCCACCAAGCGGCAGAAGGCGCGGGACACCTCGGTGAACTTCTGGCCCCGGAAGGAGTTGATGGTGAAGACCAGCGCCGCGACGTTCCCCGGCAGGTCCTTCAGGTCCACGACGATCTGCTCGTCGTCGCCCTCGCCCTCGCCGGTGAGGTTGTCCCCGGAGTGCTCGATCGCCCGGCCGAAGGCGAAGCGGGCGCTGAAGTAGACAACCTCCAGGTCCTTGCCCGCTGCGTCGAAGACGACGACCGAGGCGTCCAGATCGATGTCCTTGCCGCCCTTTGCGGGGTCCCAGCCCAGGCCGAAGATCACCTTCGACAGCGCGGGAGCGCCGGTCTTGGTCAGGCTGACCCGATCGCCCTTCTTGAGGCTCACCAGGCCCTTGTCCAAGTTCACCGGGCCGGCGGGAGCGGGCGGGGGAGGCGGCGGGGCCGCCGGCGCGGCCGCGGGCGGCGCCGCAGCGGGCGGCGTGGGCTCCTCGACGGAGATGCCGTAGTCGGTCGCGAGCCCGGCCAGGCCCGAGGCCCAGCCCTGACCGACGGCGCGGAACTTCCAGGCGCCGTTGCGCAGGTACAGCTCGCCGACGACGAACGCGGTCTCGGTGGAGGCCTGCATGTCGTCGAAGCGGGCCAGCTCCGCGCCGCTGTCCGCGTCGAAGAGCGTCAGGTGCAGCCCCGGCACCTGTCCGAACGTTCCGCCGTCGGCCGAGGCCGCCAGAGCGACGCCGGTGACGTCGGGGGTGAGGCGGGACAGGTCGACGAGCAGGGTGTCGGTGCCCCCGGACTTGCCCGCGTGGGACACCGCGCCGCCCGGATGGTTGGGCTGGTTGTAGAAGACGAAGTCGTCGTCGGAGCGGACCTTGCCCGACTCGGTGACCAGCAGCGCCGAGGCGTCCACGTCCGGGCTCCCCGCGCCGGCCGTCCAGCCGAGGACTGCTCGTACTCGGCGCGCGGAGACGGCGGTGTTGGCACCCTTCGCGAGCACGGTCATGCGTTGATCCTCTCGCCGACGACGTCGCGTGGCACCCTACGCAACGACTCTGCAGGACGCGGACGTGCCACCCCCCCCCCGCCAAAACAAACAGGGCAGACAGAACCACCGGCGGGGTTT
>JBQTKD010000059.1:0-16811 GCA_052386455.1 Sporichthyaceae bacterium | reverse complement strand
TCGTCCGCAAACCCCCGACGCCGCCGGAACTTCCCACGGCGGCCTGGATCAACAAGCCGCCCCAGAGCGAGGAGGAAACTCAGTAATAGCGACCCGAAGGTGCCTCAAACAGGTTGACAGGTTCCGCGGCTGTGGAACACGGAAGCCGTTGGAGTTATGCCCGCGAGGGATCGCGCATCCCACCCGTTCCTTCTGGGTTCTGCAGTCGTCGCTCCCGGCCGACTGTCGGCGGTGCCGCGTAGTGTCCCGAGCCGTGATCTCCCTCCTGGGCGGCGGCTTGACCGACCTGGCCGCAACCTCCCCGCGTTCGCCGCCGAACTCCTCGTCGGCATCCGCTCACTCACGCGGGGCGGTGCTCAACGTCGAACTGGCGGGGTCTCTGCGAGTCGATCTGCTCGCGCGCACCCGCACCGAGCTAGCTCACGTCGAGTTCGTCAACGATCGCCGGACGGATCTGCATCTGCGCATGGTGGAGTCCTGGGCCCGCATCCTCCGGCGCACGGCCATCAACGCGCTGAGTGTGCAGACGGCCGAGCGATTCCGAGCGATGGACCGCCGTTTCGACCAGGTTGACCGTCGCTTCGACGAGGTCGACCGAGGATTCCTCGAGGTTCGAGGCAAGCTGGACGGCGTGGCCGCCGGCCTGGCCCTGATCGGCGCGGCCATCGAACGGATCGAGCGGCGCGATGGCGGGAACGAAGAGTAGCTGCCGGCCCCGCCGGAGGCCGCGTTCAGCGCAGCGGCAGCGCAGCCGACAGGTCGGCGGCGGCACCGCTCGCGTGGACGAGGCCGCGGGTGACCGCCTCGCCCCAGCCGGTCCGACCCGTGGCCAGCGCCAGCCAGGTTGCCGGGTCGGTTTCCACGACGTTCGGCGGCGTGCCGCGGCGGTGAGTGGTTCCGGCGATGCACTGCACCGCGCCGAACGGCGGGACGCGGACCTCGATCGACGCGCCGGGGTGACGGTCGGTCAGTTCCTGCAGGGTCCAGCGCACCGCCGTCGCCACCACGTCGCGGGAGGCGGCGCCGGGGTCGGCGGCCCAGGCCGCGAGCGCGGCGCGGCCCTCGGTCGCGTCGATGCGGCGGCGGGCAGGCACGACAGACCTGACGGTACGTCAGGCCATCGCGGCGGGGAGCGTGGCGGTGTGCGCCTCGCGGAGCTCGGCGAGGCCCACCTCGAACAGACCCTCGAGCACCAGGGCGTCACCGCCGACCTCGCCCAGACGCGTCAGCTGCACGCCGTGCGCGGAGGCGAGCCCGCCGAGCGCGTCGACGTGTTCGGTCTTCACCGACACCAGCACGCGGGCCGTCGACTCGCCGAACAGCGCCGCGAACGGCGAAAGTTCGCCCAGGTCCTCGATGCGCGCGCCGACCCCGCCACGCAGGCAGCACTCGGCCAGCGCCTGCGCGAGACCGCCCTCGGACAGGTCGTGCGAGGAGACCAGCAGACCGTCCGCCGCGGCAGCCACCAGCACCTCCGCGAGCTCGCGCTCGGCGGACAGCGACAGCTGCGGCGGCTTGCCGCCGAGGTGGCCGTGCACGACGTGCGCCCACTCCGAGCCGTCGAGCTCGTCCTGGCCGTGCCCGAGCAGCAGGACGTCGTCGCCGGCCGAGCCGAAGCCGAGCGGCACGGCCTTCGCGACGTCGGAGATCACGCCGAGCACGCCGACCACCGGCGTGGGCAGGATCGCGACGTCCGCAGTCTGGTTGTAGAAGGACACGTTGCCGCCGGTGACCGGGACGCCGAGCTCCAGGCACCCGTCGGCCAGGCCGCGCACCGCCTCGGCGAACTGCCACATCACGCCGGGGTCCTCGGGGGAGCCGAAGTTCAGGCAGTCGGTGACCGCGAGCGGCTTCGCGCCCTTGGCCGCGACGTTGCGGTACGCCTCGGCCAACGCGAGCTGCGCGCCGAGGTACGGGTCGAGGCGCACGAACCGGCCGTTGCAGTCGGTGGACAGCGCGATGCCGAGGTTGGTCTCCTCGTCGATGCGCACCACGCCGGCGTCGTCGGGCATCGCCGCGACGGTGTTGCCGAGCACGTACCGGTCGTACTGGGAGGTGACCCACGTCTTGTCGCAGAGGTTCGGCGAGCCGACGAGACGCAGCAGCGTCGCCTTGAGGTCCTCGGGCGTTTCGGGCCGGGCGAGCGAGGCCGAGGTGTTCGCCTGCAGCGAGTCCTGGGCGGCGGGGCGTTCGTACGGCCGGGAGTACACCGGGCCGTCGTGCGCGACGGTGCCCGGCGGGACGTCGACGACGATCTCGTCGCGCCAGGCCACGGTCAGGCGGTCGGAGTCGTTCACCTCGCCGATCACCACGGCCTGCACGTCCCACTTGGCGCAGATCTCCATGAACGCGGCCACGTTCGCCGGTTCGACGATCGCGCACATGCGTTCCTGGGACTCGCTCATCAGGATCTCTTCCGGCGCCAGCGTCGCGTCGCGCAACGGCACCCGGTCCAGCACGACGTGCATGCCGCCCGTTCCCGCCGAGGCCAGCTCCGTGGTGGCACACGAAAGCCCGGCGCCGCCGAGGTCCTGGATGCCGACGACGAGGTCCGCGGCGAAGATCTCCAGGCAGCACTCGATGAGCACCTTTTCGGCGAACGGGTCGCCGACTTGCACGCTGGGCCGCTTCGACGGGCCGTCCGCGTCGAAGGTCTCCGAGGCGAGCACGGAGACGCCGCCGATGCCGTCGCCACCGGTGCGGGCGCCGAACAGGATCACCTGGTTCCCGGCGCCCGACGCCTTCGCGAGCTTGATGTCCGCGTGCCGCATGACGCCGACGCACAGCGCGTTCACCAGCGGATTGCCCAGGTACGTGGCGTCGAAGACGATCTCGCCGCCGATGTTCGGCAGGCCGAGGCAGTTCCCGTACCCGCCGATGCCGGCGACGATCCCGGGCAGCACGCGCCTGGTGTCCTCCGCGTCGAGCGGACCGAACCGCAGCGGGTCCATGACGGCGATGGGCCGCGCGCCCATGGTGAGGATGTCGCGCACGATGCCGCCGATGCCGGTGGCCGCGCCCTGGTAGGGCTCCACGAAGCTCGGGTGGTTGTGCGACTCCACCTTGAAGGTGACCGCGTACCCCTGGCCGATGTCCACGACGCCGGCGTTCTCGCCCATCCCGACCATGAGGATTTCGGTCGCCGGGGCCTTCTCCCCGAACTGGCGCAGGTGCACCTTGCTCGACTTGTAGGAGCAGTGCTCGCTCCACATCACCGAGTACATCGCGAGCTCGCAGGAGGTCGGGCGCCGCCCGAGGATCTCCCTGATGCGGGCGTACTCGTCTTCCTTCAGCCCGAGTTCGGCCCAGGGCTGCTCGGCCGTTGGGTCCTTCTCGGCCAGTTCGACGGTGTCGATCACTGCGCTGCTCCCGCCGTCCCTCGAAACTGTCGGTGGCCCGATCTACTCTCGTTGCCATGACCGAACAACGAGATCTGGAAACCCGCGTCACCGGGCTCGAGCAGCGCATGCGCCTCGTGGAGGCCGACGCGGCGGCCGCCCGCAAACTTTCGGTGGGCACGAGCCGAGACGTCGGCGAGTTTGCGATCAAGCTCGACGCGAACCGGCAGGCAATCAACGTCCTGGGCGAGCAGACGGCAGGAGGTTTCCGCGAAGTTCAACGCCGCATCGACGGATTGGAGGCGAAGGTGGACTCCGGCTTCGCCGAGATGCGGGCCGGGTTCGACAAGACCGCCGCGGGCTTCGAGGCCATCGCTCGGCGGCTCGACGCCCTCGGCACTCCGGGAGACGACGCCTAGCACTGAGCCACCAAGCCGGTGAGCAGCGAGGTGAACAGCAGCAGTCCGTCAACGCTGGGGCCGGTCAGCGCCTCCACCGCGTGCTCCGGGTGCGGCATGAGGCCGACGACGTTCCCGGCCTCGTTGCGGATGCCGGCGATGTCGTTGGTGGAGCCGTTCGGGTTGCCGTGCACGTACCGGAACACCACGCGATTCTCTGCCTCGAGCATGGCGAGCGTCTCCGGGGCGGCCACGTATCGGCCCTCGCCGTTCTTCACCGGAACCACGATTTCCTGACCGGTCGTCAGATTCCGGGTCCACGGGGTGTCGACGTTCTCGACGCGCATCGCCTGGTCCCGGCAGACGAAGTGCCGGTGGTCGTTGCGCAGCAGCGCGCCGGGCAGCAGGTGGGACTCGCAGAGCACCTGGAACCCGTTGCAGATCCCGAGCACCGGCAGGCCCGCGTTCGCGCCCGCGATCACCTCGTCCATGACGGGGGAGAAGCGGGCGATGGCCCCGCAGCGCAGGTAGTCCCCGTAGGAGAAGCCGCCGGGCAGGACCACCGCGTCCACGCCGTGCAGGCTGGTGTCTCGATGCCACAGGGACACCGGTTCGCCCCCGGCCAGGCGCACCGCACGCGCGGCGTCCCGGTCGTCCAGGGAGCCGGGGAACGTGACGACCCCCACTCGGCTCACTGAGCCTCGACCCGAACCTCGAAGCCCTCGATCACGGTGTTCGCCAGCAGCGTCTCGGCCATCTTCTCGACGGCGGCGAGGTCCACCGGCCCGTCGAAGTCGAGTTCGAACCGCTTGCCCTGCCGGACCTCGGCGACGCCGGCGAATCCCATGCGTCCCAGGGCGTTGCGAATCGCCTGGCCCTGCGGGTCGAGGATTTCCGGTTTCGGCATGACGTCGACCACGACGCGGGTGCCGGGACCCTGACTCATCGATCCCCCTGAAAGACTTGTGTCGGCGAGTGCGCTCAGCCTATCCACGGAGGGGACTACTTCATGAAGTTGCTGGTCACCGGGGGTGCCGGGTACATCGGAGCGGTGGTCACCTCTCTGCTGCTCGAGGCCGGCCACGAGGTCACGGTGGTGGACGACCTGTCCACCGGCCACGCGGACGGCGTCCCGGCGGGGGCCGCGCTGATCAAGGCCCGTGTCCACGACGCAGCGGAGTTCATGGACCCGAGCTTCGACGCAGTCCTGCACTTCGCCGCGAAGTCGCTGGTCGGAGAGTCCGTCTCGCGCCCGGAGATCTACTGGCACAACAACGTCGTCGGCTCGCTCGCGCTGCTCGACGCCATGCGCGCCTCCGGCGTGGGCAAGATCGTCTTCTCCTCCACCGCCGCCACCTACGGCGAGCCGGCGGAGATGCCGATCCTGGAGACCACCCCCACCCGGCCCACCAACCCGTACGGCATGAGCAAGCTGACCGTGGACACCATGCTCGGCACCGAGTGCACGGCGCACGGCCTGGCGGCGATCAGCCTGCGGTACTTCAACGTCGCCGGCGCCCACGCGGGACACACGAGCTGGCACGGCGAGCGGCACGATCCCGAGACGCACCTGATCCCGAACCTGCTGAAGGTCGCCACCGGGGACGTGGAACACGCCAGCGTGTTCGGCTCCGACTACCCGACCCGCGACGGCACGTGCGTCCGGGACTACATCCACGTCGTGGACCTCGCGGACGCGCACGTCAGGGCGCTCGACGCGCTCGTCGCCGGCGAGCACCGCGTCTACAACCTCGGCAGCGGCACCGGGTACACGGTGTTGGAGGTGCTCGAGGCGGTGCGCGCAGCCACCGGGCACGACATTCCGGCCGTCGACTCTCCCCGCCGGGCCGGGGACCCGCCCTCGCTGATCGCGTCCAACGCGCTCGCGGCCGCGGAGCTGGGCTGGAAGCCGGTCCGCGGCATCGAGCAGATGGCCGCCGACGCCTGGGCCTACGCCCAGCGCGTCGCCGGCCTCTCGGGTTAGACGGTCAGCGCCGCCAGGAGGTGGCCCGCCTCGGTGGGCTCCTGCGGCAGGGACTTGATCCAGATGGCCGGCTCCGCGGCGGCGGTGACCGCGCGGCTGTCGTGCAGCTGCTTGCGCAGCGCCTCGACGGCCGGCGAGAGCCCCATTCCCTTCCAGGTGAGCACGACCGCGCGGCGCGCGGTGATCATCCCGATCGCCTGCCCGCCGTCGAAGACGCGGCGCAGGCAGTCGGCGACGTCGGACATCCGCAGCGCGTCGTCCCATGGAGTCTCGGCGACGGCCGGCAGCTCGACGACCACGAGCGAGTGGGTTTCCGACGGCGAGAAGCCGTGGCGCGCGCCCTCGCGGTACAGCTCGGCCAGCCGAGCGTCGAGGTGCGCGGCGGTGCCGAGGCCGTAGCGCGGGTCCACGCAGCCCGCGGCGTCGATTCGATCCCAGGCGCTCGCGAGCCAGTTGACGGAGACGGTGCGGACCGTCGCGTACGGCGGGTCGCCCAGGCGAGCCGCCCGAAACAGCGCCGCAACGTCGTCCAGCGTTTCCTCCAGCGTGACGCCCTCGCGGCCGCGACGGCGCGCGAGTTCGGCGATCACAGGAAGGTGATCCTCGTCGTCCAGCAAAGCTTCAGCCAATGCCTCGACGGAAGGATTCCACCAAGCGCCGGGCGTGGCCCAACCAGTGGCGAGAGAAGTCGTGCACCAACGGTCTACGAGGCGCGCAGTCAGCGCCGAGGTCGATTGGTGAGGAACGTGAAATACGCCGACAACCGACGGGGGCAACGCCGCCGCGGCCGTGCGGTCCTCACGCCCCCGACGCCGAAAACCCCTCCACCACTGCGATCTGGCGGTCCCCTCGGGCATCGCTCACCCCTCTCGGCTCTGATACGCACCGTACGCCCCGAAATGTCCGGATGGCGTCGCGGCGTGCCTAGAAAGCTGCAGCACATTGCAACCTGGCACCCATGAAACGTTATTCCGTCACCCTTAAGCCGGGACTTTGCGATTTCACCAACGACGCTCTGTCTGGGTGCCTACTCTCGGTTTACATCGGCGCATCAGTCGATCACGTCGAGTACCCGCCGACCCCACGAACGGCGGAGCTCGAACCGCCAGGCCCGCCGGCCCCGGACCCCCCAAGCGAGTTGACGATGTCCACGAATCAGCAGCCACCCAAGCCCGCCGTGCAGAAGCCCTCCGGTGGGGCGCCGGGCGACGCGAAACTGATCTCCGACGCTCGCCGTGGGGACAACGAAGCCTTCGAGATGCTCGTGGGCCGTCACCACGACGCGGCCATGCGCCTCGCCCGCCGGCTCGCGCCCAACCACGCCGCCGAGGTCTGCGAGGCGGCCGTCGAAGCCGTCGGCAGTGGCCTGAAGGCCGGCACCGGCCCGCGCGTCGCGTTCCGTCCGTACCTGCTCACCGCGGTGCGCCGGGCGAACTACGACCGCGCCAAGGCCGCCGGCAAGGTGCGCGCGGTCGACGAACTCGCCGCCGGCAAGGTGCTCCTGATCGCTTCGGTCTCCGTCACGGCCGACCTCCTCGCGCAGACCACCGTGGCCCACCGCGAGCTCACCGAGGTTCAGCAGCTCGCGCTCTGGCACACCGAGGTGGACGGCGAGCCGTTCCTGGACACGGGCCTGCTGCTCGGCCTGTCCGGCACCGAGGTCGCCGAGCTCGCCTTCGGCGCCCGCGACGAGCTGCGCAAGGCCATGATCGGCACCCAGCTGGACGCGGCGGCCGCCGGTCCGTGCCGCTGGACCTGCGACCGCCTCGGCGCCCACGTCCGCCGCCGGCTCACCCCGACGATCGCGGAGAAGGTGCGCAACCACCTCGAGCACTGCGCCAGCTGCCGCGAGCTGGTCCCGGCCGTCACCGCGATGGAGGCCGAGATGCAGGCCCTCATCGCGATGGTGGTGCTCGGCGCCGCCGCCGGCCCGTACCTGGACCTGAACTCCATGCCGGCCAAGGGCAAGAAGGCCGCCGCCGTCGCGTCCGAAGAGGCCGCCGTCGTCGGGTTCTTCCACGGGAAGAAGAAGGCCGCCTTCGCCGGCGTCGGTGCGATCGTCGCCGCGGCCGGTCTGTTCGGCGGCCTGAGCATGGCCAACCCGGGCGCGGAGGACACCGCCTCGGAGAGTCGGATCCCGACCAACCGCCTGCCCGGCGCCCTGGACAACTTCGAGTCCACGCCCGAGGCGGAGGCTCCCGTGGCCTCCGGGTCCGGCAGCACGGGCTCCACGGTCAAGGCGGCCCCGAAGCACGCGAAGACCTACACCGGCGACACCGAGCTGGCCCCGCGCAGCGCTCCCAAGCACGCGAAGCCCGCCGCCAAGCCCGCCGCCGCGGCACCCAAGGAGGCGCCGGTCAAGCCCGCCGTCGAGGCGAAGCCGGCCGAGGCCCCCGCGGACAACGGCAAGCAGACCGTCGCGCTCGGCGAGCTGGGCGACCTCGAGGTCACCCCGAACGCCGGCCCGCTCGGCATCCTCCCCGGCCTGGAGTTCGTACCGAAGGCCTAGTACCTCGCTGCGGCGTTTAGGCGAGCTTCTCGAGGCGGTCGAACATGGGCTGCAGGCGCGTGACGAAGCGCTCCGGGCGGCAGACCTCGTCCAGCCGAGCCTCGTCGAGGGTCTGGCCGTTCTCCGCGGCCTTGGCGCGCAGGGTCTCGCGGAACGGGGTGCCGTCCTGCCAGGTCTGCATGGCCGCGGACTGAACGAGGGCGTAGGCGTCCTCCCGGGACAGCCCGGCCTCGACGATCTCCAGCAGCACCGTGGAGGTGTAGATCAGACCGCCGGTGGAGTCGAGGTTCGCGCGCATGCGGACCGGGTCGACGACGAGCCCAGTCATCAGACGGTCCGTCAGATTCAGCAGGTAGTCGGTGGCCGCGGCGGCGTCGGGCAGCGCGATGCGCTCGACGGAGGAGTGGGAGATGTCCCGCTCGTGCCAGAGCGGGATGCCCTCCATGATCGGGACGATCTGCGCGCGCACGATCCGGGCCATGCCGCAGATGCGTTCGGACATGATCGGGTTCTTCTTGTGCGGCATGGCCGAGGAGCCCTTCTGGCCCTTGCCGAACGGCTCCCAGGTCTCGCGGACCTCGGTGCGCTGGCCGTGCCGGACCTCCAGGGCGATCGCCTCGCAGACGGTCGCGAGGATCGCCAGCGCCGAGACCCACTCGGAGATCCCGTCGCGCAGGACGACCTGCGTGGAGACGTCGGCGGGCGCCAGGCCGAGCTGCTCGGAGACGTGCCGCTCCACGGCCGGGTCGATGTTCGAGTACGTGCCGACGGCCCCGGAGATCGCCATGACCGCGATGGCCTCGCGGGCCCGGCGCAGCCGATCGCGGGAACGGGCCATGCCGAACGCGAAGTCCGCGACCCGGTGGCCCCACAGGTCCGGCTCGCCGTGGATGCCGTGCGTGCGACCGACCCGGATCGTCTGACGGTGCGTCAGAGCGTGGTCTCGCAGGGTCGCGACGAGCTTGTCCGCCTTGGCCAGCAGGATGTCCGTGGACTCGACCAACTGCAGGCCGAGCGCGGTGTCCAGCAGGTCGGAGCTGGTCATGCCGAAGTGCACCCACGCCGCCGCCTCGCGGGGCGTCGTGTTGTCCGCCCAGGCGGACAGGAACGCGATGACGTCGTGCTGGGTGACCGCCTCGATGGCCGCGACGGCCTCGGGCGTCGGCGGCGTCGCGTTGCGCACCGGCTCGACGCAGTCCTGCGGGACGACGCCGGCGGCGGCATGCGCCTCGAGCACGAGGAGCTCGACCTTGCACCAGAGCTCGTACTTGTGCGCTTCGCTCCAGACGACGCCCATCTCGGGCAGGGTGTAGCGCTCGATCACTGCGGGTACCTCTCGGGTTTCCTCGGTTACGACGCCGGTACCGCGATGCGGCCCTGCTCGGCGGACAGGGCGATGTCCGTGCGGTGCTGCGAGCCGGACAGGTCGATGGCCTCGACGCCGGCATAGGCCCGCTCCCGAGCGGTGGCGAGGTCCTCGCCGATCGCCGTCACGCACAGCACCCGGCCGCCGGCGCTGACGACCGCCCCGGCCTCGTCGAGCCTCGTGCCCGCGTGGATGACGTGCACCCCGTCGACCGCCTCGGCGTCCGCGAGGCCGTTGATCGGGTCGCCGACGCAGGGAGTGGCGGGGTAGCGCTCCGCCGCGACGACGACGGTGACCGCCACGTCGTCGCGCCAGATCAGCGGCGGCGCCTCGTCCAACGTGCCGGTGGCCGCCGCGTGCAGCAGGGCGCCGAGCGGGGTGCGCAGCCGCGCGAGGACGACCTGGGTCTCCGGGTCGCCGAAGCGGGCGTTGAACTCCACGACCTGCAGGCCGCGCGAGGTGAGGGCGAGCCCGGCGTAGAGCAGGCCGACGAACGGGGTGCCGCGCTCGGCCATCTCGTCGATCGTCGGCTGCAGGACGCGCTCGATCACCTGCTCCACCAGGTCCGCCGGGGCCCAGTCCAGTGGCGAGTACGCGCCCATGCCGCCGGTGTTCGGGCCCTCGTCGTTGTCGAGCAGGCGCTTGAAGTCCTGGGCCGGGGAGAGCGCCCGGACGCATCTGCCATCCGCAAGCGCGAACAGCGAAACCTCGGGGCCGTCGAGGTAGCTCTCGATCACGACGCGTCCCGCGCAACTCTTGGCGTGCGCCAGTGCCGCCTCGCGGTCCTCGGTGACCACGACGCCCTTGCCGGCCGCCAGCCCGTCGTCCTTCACGACGTAGGGCGGGCCGAAGCTGTCGAGGGCCTCGGCGACCGCGTCGAGGTCGTCGCACACCCGCGCCATCGCGGTCGGGACGCCCGCGGCGGCCATGACCTCCTTGGCGAAGGCCTTCGACCCTTCGAGCTGCGCCGCAGCCGCCGACGGCCCGAAGCAGGCGATGCCCGCCGCGCGCACCGCATCCGCGGCGCCGGCGACCAACGGGCCTTCGGGCCCGACGACGACGAGGTCGACGCCCAGCTCGGTGGCCAGGCCCGCGACCGCGTCCGGGTCGACCGCGTCCACCTGGTGCAGCTTGGCGATCACCGCGATCCCTGCGTTGCCGGGGGCGCAGTGCAACTCCTGCACGTCCGCATCCTGAGCCAGGGCCCGACACAGCGCGTGCTCGCGGCCGCCGCCGCCGATAACGAGAACCTTCACGTTGCTGGAGCGTAGTGCCCCGCGCGGCCCGCGAATTCCGCCCGCAGCGCCACGGCCGTCTTAGCGGACGAGCGAGCGGATCTCGATGGTCTGGTCCCGGCCGGGGCCGACGCCGATGGCGCTGATCGGGGCGCCGGACATCTCCTCCAGCGCCTTCACGTAGGCCTGCGCGTTGGCGGGGAGCTCGGAGACCTTCCGGCAGCCGGTGATGTCCTCGGTCCAGCCGGGGAAGGTCTCGTAGATCGGCACGGCGTGGAAGAAGTCGGTCTGGCTGATCGGCATCTCGTCGTGGCGGACGCCGTCGATGGAGTACCCGACGCAGACCGGGATGGTCTCCAGGCCGGTGAGCACGTCCAGCTTGGTGAGGAAGAAGTCCGTCAGCCCGTTGACGCGGGTGGCGTACCGGGCGATCACCGCGTCGAACCAGCCGCAGCGGCGGTCCCGCCCGGTGGTGACGCCCTTCTCGTGGCCGACCCGCCGCAGGAACTCGCCGAACTCGTCGTTCAGCTCCGTCGGGACCGGGCCCGAGCCGACGCGGGTCGTGTACGCCTTGAGGATGCCGACCACCCGGTCGATGCGGGTCGGGCCGATGCCCGAACCCGCGCACGCGCCGCCCGCCGTCGGGTTGGAGGAGGTGACGAACGGATACGTGCCGTGGTCCACGTCGAGCAGGGTGCCCTGCGAACCCTCGAGGCAGACGAGCTTCCCGGCGTCGAGCGCCTGGTTCAGCACCAGCGAGGTGTCCGCGAGGTAGGGACGCAGCTGGTCGGCCAGCGGCAGGAGGCTCTCGACGACCTCCTCGACGGTCATCGCGCGCCGGTTGTAGATCTTCACCAGCAGGTGGTTCTTGTCGACGAGGGAGCCCTCGATTTTCTGGGCGAGGATCTTCTCGTCGAAGAGGTCCTGCACGCGTACGCCGATGCGGTTGACCTTGTCCGCGTACGTCGGGCCGATGCCGCGGCCGGTGGTGCCGATCTTGTTCCGGCCCAGGAAGCGCTCGCGGGTCTTGTCCAGCGTCGTGTGGTACGACGTGATCAGGTGCGCGTTCCCCGAGATCAGCAGCTTGGACGTGTCCACGTTGCGCTCGTTCAGGCCCGCGATCTCGCCGAGGAGCGCGACCGGGTCGATGACGACGCCGTTGCCGATGACCGGGATGCAGCCGGGCGTGAGGATGCCGGACGGCAGCAGGTGCAGGGCGTACTTCTGGTCGCCGATGACGACGGTGTGGCCGGCGTTGTTGCCGCCCTGGTACCGGACGACGTAGTCCACGGGGTCCTGGCCGGCGCCGCCGAGCAGGTCGGTGGCCTTGCCTTTGCCCTCGTCGCCCCACTGGGCGCCGACGAGCACGATCGCGGGCATGGCGGAAGGCCGTCCTTACTCAGGGGATGTGGGAACAGCCGCTCAGGGTATCCGCCACGCCGCTACCCGCCTAACCGGGTGTGATCGCGCTCACCCCTCGAACGGCGGACTGACCGCCGGTGCCAGGGCGTCCGCAGCCGCGGCGCTGGACTCGAGCAGGAACGTGTAGCAGCGGCGGGCCTCGTCGTCCTCGCCGATGGAGGCGGCCGCCCGGCCGAGTGCGTGCAGCGCGCGCAGGAAGCCCTGGTTCGGGGCGTGCTCCCACGGCACCGGGCCGTGGCCCTTCCAGCCGTTGCGGCGCAGCGCGTCCAGCCCGCGGTGGTACCCGGTGCGGGCGTAGGCGTAGGACTCGATCACCGCGCCCCGCTCCCAGGCGGCGTCCGCAAGGGCGGCCCAGGCGGCGCTGTACGTCGGATGGGCGGCTGCGACCTTCGCCGGGTCGATGCCGGAGTCCAGCGCGGACTGCGGTCCGGTTTCGGCGGGAAGGTGCGTGGGCGGCGGACCGCCGAGCAGGTTTTCGTGAAGGGCCATGTGCCCATCCTGCCAAGAGCGCGAACGGAGTAGTCGGCCGCAAGGTCGTTCCAAGATCCACTGGGCGGCCCTAGCCTGCTGTCATGACTGGCGGACCGTCGCGGCTCGTGCGCCTGGGTGCACAGGTCGTCGTGTACTCGATCGCCATCGGCGCGGTCGTGTGGTTGATCGGCTGGCTCCACATGCGCGGCGAGGACGGCGGGGTGGCGGACGTCGGCCTCGCCTTCGCCTACGGAGGCGTGGTCCTGGGCCTCTCCGCGTTCGCCGTCCTCGGGCTGCTCCTCATGATCGGCGGAGCGGTGTCCGGCTCCCGCGCGCGGCGCGGTCGAACGAGCGGGCAGTAGCGGCCGGATCGTCGCCGAACGCGACGCACAGGCCGTGGACCAGCGCGTCGATCGTGCGCTCCTTGGCGCCCGGCGGGAGCAGCGTCGGCAGGTTGAGCGACACCACCCCGTGTATCGCGGACCAGAACTGCACGGACAGGAATCGCGGATCCGCGGGCGCGAACCGCTCGGCGGAGATTCCCCGAGCGACGAACTGGACGAGCAACTCGAACGTGTCCTCGCCCATGGGCTCTTCGGGCGCCTCCGCGGCCATGAACATGGCCCGATACAGATGCGGGTTGGCCAGGGCGTTGTCGTGGTAGGCCCGAGCCAGCAGCACGAGATCGCCGACCGGGTCCTCGGTCGGCGTCACGGACGTCAGGTACGCGCGGAAGCGATCGAAGCCCTCCTTGCGCACCGCCTGCAGCAGGTTCGGCATGCCTCCGAAGTACGTGTAGATCGCCATGGTCGAGCTGCCGACCTCGTCGGCCAGCTTGCGCAGCGTCAGGCCGGACGGGCCGTCGACGGCGAGGAGCCGCGCGGCGTTCTCGACCAGCGCGGTGCGCAGCGCCGGGTCGGCGGCTCGGGGACTCACGGGCGTCATCGTGGCACATCTTGCGGACGTTGTATAACACTGCTATTTATTGACCATGACGACGAATCCGTACCTCTCCGGAAACCTCGCGCCCGTTGCCGCGGAGACCACCGCGCACGATCTGCCGATCACCGGCACGCTCCCCGACTTCCTCGACGGGCGATACCTGCGCAACGGACCGAACCCGATCGGCGAGGTCGATCCGGCGAAGCACCACTGGTTCCTCGGCACCGGCATGGTCCACGGGTTGCGGCTGCGCGACGGGCGTGCCGAGTGGTACCGCAATCGCTACGTCCGCTCGGCCGGCGTCGCGCAGACGCTGGGGGAGCGCGCCCGGCCCGGCGCCAAGCCGCACGCCGGCTTCGACTTCCCCGCCAACACCAACGTGATCGTCCAGGGCGGGCGGACCTTCGCCGTCGTCGAGTCGGGGTTCCGGCCCTACGAGCTGACCGAGGAGCTCGGCACCGTGGGCGCCTGCGACTTCGACGGCACCCTGCCCGGCGGGTACACCGCGCACCCGAAGCGGGATCCGCTCACCGGGGAACTGCACGCCGTCTCGTACTACTGGGGTTGGGGAAACAAGGTCCAGTACACGGTGATCGGCACGGACGCGCGGGTCCGCAAGGTCGTCGACGTCGAGGTCACCGGCAGCCCGATGATGCACGACTTCGCGCTGACCGACACCCACGTGGTCCTGTTCGACCTGCCGTGCGTCTTCGACCTGGCCGCGGCCGGCGAGCTGGTTCCGGCGCCGCTGCGCGGGAAACTCGGGCCGCTGGTCGGGAAGGGCGCCGGAATGTTCGTCGGCAAGCGCCCGACACCCGGGCCGATCGGCAGTGCGATCACCAAGCGCATGTTCTCGCTGGACACGCCGGTGTTCCCCTACGCCTGGGACCCGAACTACCCCGCCCGCGTGGGGCTCCTGCCGCGCGAGGGCGGCTCGGCGGACGTCCGCTGGTTCGACGTCGAGCCCTGCTACGTGTTCCACCCGCTCAACGCGTACTCCGACGGCGAGCGGACCGTCGTCGACGTCGTGCGCCATCCGCGCATGTTCGACAAGACCCGCGTCGGCCCGGACGAGGGCCTGTCCTCGCTGGACCGCTGGACCATCGACCCGGTCGCGGGGAAGGTCATCGAGGAACGCCTCGACGACCGCGGCCAGGAGTTCCCACGCCACGACGAGCGCCTGCTCGGGCGCCGCCATCGCTACGGGTACACCGCGGCGTTCGTCGGCGCGCGGGGGGAGGCGGTCATTCGTCACGACCTCGTTGCCGGCACTGCTCAGGTCCGCGAGTTCGGCCCCGGCCACGACGTGAGCGAGTTCGTCTTCGTGCCCAACGCTCCCGACAGCGCCGAGGACGACGGCGTGCTCATGGGCTTCCTCTACGACCCGGACCGCGACGCCAGCGACCTGCGCGTGCTGGACTCCGCGACCCTCGAGGACGTCGCGACGGTCCACCTCCCCGCCCGCGTCCCCGCCGGCTTCCACGGCAACTGGGCGCCTACCGGGGGCTGACCTTCCGCAGCCACGCGGCGCGCTCGGCCTCGTCGGGGACCTCGTCGAGGTGTGCCTGCCACCCGTCCACGACGCGCTGCAGAGCGTCGTCCGGCGCAGGGAACGGGTCGGGGACGGCGGCCAGCGGCGTCGAGATCACGCCGCTGGCACCCTCGGCGAGGCTCGCCGCGATGCGCCGGGACGATCCGTCCCACAGGTCGAAGTTCTCGCCTGCCGCCGCCCGCAGCGCGGGGATGTCGGCCGCCTTGGTGATCTTCGCGCCGAGCGGCAGCACGCCCGCCTCTCGAGCCGCCGCGATCAGCGCAGGGTCGAGCACCGTCCGCGTGTGCAGTGGATGGCTGTAGACGTAGGCGCCCTCGGGCAGGCGGGCGAACAGCGTCAACGCCTCCTCGCGCGACTGCAGGTCGCGCATGACGACCAGCGCCCGTACCTCGCGGATCGACGCGCTCAGCACGTCGCCCGGCGTCCAACAGCAGGCCAGCAGACGCTCGGGACCTGCGGCGGCGAGCCACAGATCGAGCACCTGCGCCCGCTCCGCGGGGGTGAACGTCGAGCCCTCGGTCGTCGTGCCGTTGAGGACGAACGCCGTCAGCCACGTGGCCGCGGCCCGTTCGGCGTAGGCGAACGTCGCGGCCTCGTCGACGCCTCCGACCGCGTCGCGAAAGGTCAGGGCGGGAATCGCCAGGCGGAGCACCACCTCGCCGAGACTAGATCCGAGTCGTCTGCATCCGCTCGTGCAGGTGGCGAGCACGGCAGGATTGCCCCGTGGCGACAGGTGGCGGAGCGACGCGGGCGCGTACCCCGAGCCTCGACGTGGCGGACACGCTGCTGACGACGGCCACCGACCTGATCGCGCGGGACGGGTTGAACGGGTTGACCCTGCGTGCGCTGACCGCTGCGGCCGGTGCGGCGCCCAGCGGCATCTACAGCAGGTTCGGCGGCATGGACGGACTGGTCGACGCCGTTCTCGTTCGAGCCGTCGCCGATCTCGCCGCCTTCACCGACGCCCGGCACGTGTCCGACCCCCAGGAGCGCCTGCAGACCTGCGCCCTGGCCTACCGCAGTTGGGCGTTGGCGCACCCGCGGATCTACGAGGCCATGTTCATGGCCCGTCCCGGCTACGGCTCGACCGCGGTGACCGCGGCGGTCCACGAGGCCATCACGGTGGTGACCGCCGCGGTGGAGTACGCGATCGCCGCCGGGGAGATTGCGCCCGGTCCCATCCTCGAGATTGCACAGCTGCTGTGGAACGCCGCGCACGGCGCTGTCAGCCTGGAACTCCGAGGCCTGGTGCTCACGGACGACCCCGAGTACAGCTACGCCATCACGGTGGCGAGCGTGGTGAACGCGTTGGCGGTTCCGTACCCGCCGCCGAGGTGATCGGTCAGAGCCTGTTCCAACGACGCGTTTCGCCCGGCGGGACCGCAGTCCCGCCGGGCGAAAGCTCTATCTGACGGTCGATCGGTTCACCTGCCGAGCGACGTCACTGTTCGCTCGGACTACTTCCAGGTGTAGATGACGAACTGGTCGGGGTCCGGGGCGAAGCCGGACGGCGAGCCGTCGGGGTTCGACACGGTGTTCGTCGAGGTGTACTTGTAGATGAACTCACGGCCCTGGCCGTAGTTCTTGTTCCAGT
>JBQTKD010000058.1:0-119055 GCA_052386455.1 Sporichthyaceae bacterium | reverse complement strand
ACAACAAGATCACGAAGCTGTACAGCGCGATCTCGCCCAACATGAACGACCAGTGCTCCGGAAACACCTTCCGGATGTTCTTCTTCAAACCCGCGTTCAACCCGACACGCTCGTCGAGATAGGTCGCGGTGCCCGCTCCGGCCTTCGCCAGCGGGCTTAGCGGCTGCTCGCTCATGCGACCTTCCTCTGGGACCTCGACTCGCAAGCTCGCTCGGCCCCTTCGGTCGGTCGCATCCGCTTCGCGGGAAGTGTCATCGATTCGCTCGCAAGCTCGCTCATCCGCGCTCCCAGTAGCTAGCTCCGACCGGACCGTCGAAGTCGCGGACCGCGACCAGGAAGCCCTCGGCGTCCACCGTGATCGCCAGCTGTTCCAGGTTGCGCGCACCCGGACCGAAGACGACCTTGCCCGAGTTGGCGAGATCGAAGGTGGTCTGATGGCACGGGCAGAGCATGTGGTGGGTGGTCTGCTCGTAGAGGCCCAGCGGGCAGCCCGCGTGGGAGCAGATCTTCGAGTAGCAGAGGATGCCCTGGTAGCTCTTGTCCAGCGACACCTGGCTCTTGATGTCCTCCGGGCGAAGCCGAACCATCATGACCGCGCTCTTGGCGAGCTCGGTGAGCGAGACCGTCCCGTTCGGCTTGCACGAGACCAGCGAGCCGACCTGCAGGTCCTCGGGCCGAATACGGCGTTCGCCGTTCGCCGTGACGATCTGGCGGCGTTCCGGGTCTGCGAACAGCGTGACGCGAAGCGAACGGTGCGGCAGCGGGCCGAGATCGCGCAGCGTCAGGAGCGGCGCAAGCGGGAACACGGCCAAGGCACCGGCCAGCGAGGTCCAGATCATCTTGCGGCGGGGGAGCGCGGAGTCCGCGGCACCGGCCTTCGCCAGCTCGAGCACCTCGGCGGTGTCCTGCGGCGAGGACTTCATCGGGTGCCGTTCCTGGACCGCCTCTTCGGCGTTCATCAGCTTGCGCGCCCAGTGGATTGCGCCGACGCCGATGCACAGCAGAGACAGGCCGAGGGTCACGCCCAGGGCGAAGTTCAGCGCGTTGACCGTGCCGAGAGTGACGATCCGAATGCTCTCGTCCTTGTCGATCGTCACGAAGCAGACGATGAACGCGAACGTGAGCAGCGTGCTCAACGTGAAGAGAGCCGCTACCTGTCGCTCGGCGCGGTTGGCCGCACGCGGGTCGACGTCGGTGCGCCGTGGGGCGTGGTGCGGGAGACCGGGGTCGGCGAACGGGTGATCCGAGGGAACCGGGCTGTGGCCGTGTCCGTGATCGTCGGAGGGTGTGAGTTCGTTGTTCATGACGCCTTGGCTCCCAGCCAGATCGTGAAGCCCACCAGGACACCGAGAACGATCGTCCACATGAGCAGGCCCTCGCTGACCGGACCGATGCGGCCGAGGGAGTTGCCGCCGTTGTCGGGCTCCTGCCCGATCGCCTTGAGGTAGGTGATGACGTCCTTCTTCTGCTCCGGGGTGAGGACGCCGTCGTTGAACACGGGCATCGACTGCGGGCCGGTGAGCATGGCCTCGTAGAGGTGCTTGCGCGAGGTGTCGGTCAGCGAGACGGCGTACTTGCCGCGGGTCAGCGCGCCGCCGTTGCCCACGAAGCCGTGACACGACGCGCAGTTCGTGCGGAAGATCTCGCCGCCCTCCTGGATGTCGCCGTCCGCGGCGTACTGCTCTTCGGTGGGGATTGCCGGGCCCGGAGCGAGGGACTGGACGTACGCGGCGAGGGCAGCGGTCTCCGGCTCGTTGAAAACGCGCGGCTTGATGGGCGCCTGAGCGTTCTTCGACTGCATCGGCATGCGGCCGGTGCCGACCTGGAAGTCGACCGCGGCGGCGCCGACGCCGATCAGCGAGGGGCCGTCGCTCGTCCCCTCGGCGTTGAGGCCGTGGCAGGAGGAACAGGAGGTGATGAACAGGCTCTTGCCCTCCTCGATGGTCAAGGAGGCCGAGCCGCCTGCGGCTTCGGCGGAACCGGAGGGGGCGAACGCCGAGTACGCCGTGCCCATCAGACCGAGGGCGATGAGCAGGACGACGACCGCGGCCCACGGGTGGCGGCGTCGAACGGAGAGTCGTTTCACGTCGGTCCTGTCGTTCCTTTTTCCGGGCGGGGGTGCATCCGGCGGTGCGCCGCCGTGGAGCAGCGGTGGGACTACTTGAGCAGGTAGATCGCGCCGAACAGGCCGATCCAGACGACGTCGACGAAGTGCCAGTAGTACGACACCACGATCGCGCTGGTGGCCTGCTCGTGGGTGAAGCGCCGCGCCGCGTACGTACGGCCGAGCACGAACAGGAACGCGAAGAGGCCCAAGGTCACGTGGAGACCGTGGAAGCCGGTGGTCAGATAGAAGATCGAGGCGTACGCGTCGGAGGAGAGCGTGATGCCCTCGTTGACGAGCTCGGTGTACTCCACCGCCTGGCCGGCGACGAAGAACGCGCCCATCAGGAACGTGATGATGAACCACATCCGCAGCTTCTCGACGTCCCCGCGCTCGGCGGCGAAGACGCCCGCCTGGCAGGTGAACGAACTCGCCACCAGGACGAAGGTGTTCACCGAGGCGAACGGAAGGTTCAGGTGGACGTAGTCCGGCGGCCAGTTGTCCGCGCCGTAGACCGAGCGGAGCGTGAAGTACATGGCGAACAGAGCCGCGAAGAACATCAGCTCCGAGGACAGCCAGACGATCGTCCCGACGCTGACCATGTTCGGCCGGTTGACGGCCCCGTGGGGTGCGTGGCCCGAAACTTCGGAAGCAGGCACGGCAGAAGCGCTCACGGGCGCCATTATGGAGCAGCGCCTCCGGCGCTGCGTGACCGCCCCCGCCGTTTAGGCTCGCGTCGTGTTGCCCCTGCTCCTACCCGCCCATCCGGGTGCCGACGTACCGTCAGAACCGCTGTCGGGTTGGCGGTATCTCACGGCCTGGAGCTTCGAGCCGCTACCGCTGTTTGCGCTGGTCCTGAGCGCGGGGCTGTATCTCTTCGGCGTCCGGCGGATGCAGCGGTGCGGCAATCCGTGGCCGCTCGGTCGGACCCTCGCCTACGTCGTCGGCGGGCACGGCGCCCTCCTGTTGGCGGTCGCCTCGCCGCTCGCGACCTACGACGTGACGTTGCTCTCGGTGCACATGGCCCAGCACATGCTCCTGGCGATGATCGGGCCGATTTTTTTGGTCCTCGGGGCGCCGATCACGCTCGCGCTGCGCACCCTGCCGCTGCCGTGGCGCCGCCGCCTGCTGGCCGTCCTGCACTCCCGAATCGTCGGGGTGTTCACCTTCCCGGCCGTGGCGGGCGCGATCTTCGTCGCGAACCCGTTCGTCCTGTACTTCAGCGGGCTCTACGAACAGACCCTCGAGCACGCGTGGCTGCACGATCTGAACCACCTGCACTTCGTGATGGTCGGGTGTCTGTGGTTCGGGACGCTGATCGGCGTGGACCCACTGCCGAACCGGGCCGGGTACCCGCTGCGAGTGATCTCGGCGTTCGTGACGCTGCCGTTCCACGCCTGGCTGGGCGTTTCGATCATGTCGGCGAACACGGTCATCGCGGCCGATTGGTACGCCTCCCTGGACAAGGACTGGGGCGCCAGCCCACTGTCGGACCAGAAGACCGCCGGCGGGATCGTCTGGATCAGCGGGGACGTGATCGGCCTGCTGGTGTTCGCGGCCCTGTTCTTCCAGTGGGTGCGGGCCAGCGAACGGGAGGCGCGGCGCGAGGACCGGCGCCTGGACCGGCTGGATGCAGTCGCCGCGCGCGCGGCGAGCTCGCGAGCCGTCGGCCGGACGCCGCGGTCGGTAGCATCTGGCGACGCCCTACCCCCAGAGGAGCACTGACGTGTCCGGTCCGCAGCAGACTGCCGAGACCACCATGAAGGTGCTGGTCTACAGCGACGACGTGAACACCCGCGCCGCCGTGCGCCTGGCGCTGGGCCGCCGGCCCGCCCCGGAGCTGCCCCGCGTGGAGCTGCTCGAGGTCGCCACCGAACCTGCGGTGATCGCCGCGATGGACGCCGGCGGCATCGACGTGGCCGTGCTCGACGGCGAGGCCGTCCCCGCCGGTGGCATGGGCGTCTGCCGTCAGCTCAAGGACGAGATCTTCCGCTGCCCGCCGATCCTGGTGCTCATCGGCCGCCCGCAGGACGGATGGCTGGCCACCTGGTCGCGCGCCGACGCGGTGGTCTCCCACCCGCTCGACCCGATCGCGGTGGCCGACGCGGTCGCCTCGCTGATGCGCCAGCGGCTGCTGCCCGCCCGGTGAGTAGGACCTGGCCGGGTCTGCTCGGTGCGCTGCTGCGCCGCGAGGACCTCGGTAGCGAGGACACCGCCTGGGCGATGGACCAGATCATGGCCGGGGAGGCGACTCCCGCCCAGATCGCCGGCTTCGCGGTCGCGATGCGCGCCAAGGGCGAGACGGTGCCCGAGTTCGAGGGCCTGGTCCGCACGATGCTGGAGCGGGCCACGCTGATCGACGTGCCCGGCCCGATCCTGGACGTCGTCGGGACCGGCGGGGACCAGGCACACACGGTCAACATCTCGACGATGGCCACGATCGTCGTCGCCGCCACCGGCGTGCGCGTCGTCAAGCACGGCAACCGCGCCGCCTCGTCCAGCTGCGGCACCGCGGACGTGCTCGAGGAGCTCGGCGTCGCGCTGGACCTCTCCGCGGACGCCGTGGTTGCGGTGGCGCTGGAGGCCGGGGTCACCTTCTGCTTCGCGCCGATGTTCCACCCGGCGCTGCGCCACGCCGGCCCGCCGCGGCGCGAGCTCGGCATCCCGACGATGTTCAACTTCCTCGGCCCGCTCGCCAATCCGGCCCGCCCCGGCTTCCAGGCCGTCGGTGTGGCCGACAGGCGGATGGCGCCGATCATGGCCGGCGTCTTGGCGGGCCGCGGCGTCTCGGCGCTGGTGTTTCGCGGGGACGACGGTCTCGACGAGCTGTCCACCGCCGCGACCTCCAGCTATTGGGAGGTTCGCGCCGGCGCGATCGTCCAGGGCATTCTCGACCCGCTCGATCTCGGCGTTCCGCGGGCGCCCGCCGAGGCGCTGCGCGGGGGAGACGCGAAGGTCAACGCCGCCGTCGTCCGCGACCTGGTGGCCGGCAAGACCGGGCCGGTGCGCGACGCGGTGCTGCTGAACGCCGGTGCCGCGCTGTCCACGCTCGACGCCTCCGGAGCGCCGCTGCTCGCCCGCATTCAGGCGGGCATCGAGACCGCAGCGGCCGCCGTGGACTCCGGCGCCGCCGCGGCCCTGCTCGACCGCTGGATCGAAACCAGCCGCCGTTTCCGCTAACGGATGACATCCCGTAGCTGGCCTTGTCGTGCCCCTGGGCGGACGACAAGCGGCCGGAGGGGATGTCATCCGGACCGGGAAAAGGGCCTCAGCCGTGCCTGGCGCGGTCCCGGTCGGGGATCTCGCGGCGGGTGCCGATGAACACGATCGTCAGGACCAGCCCGACGGCGAAGCCGACCACGTGGGCCACGTAGGCGACCTGCCCTTCGCCGAGTCCGCCGCCGTTGGCGTAGACGGCCTGCAGGAGGAACCAACTGGAGAGCACGGCCCAGGCGGGGATCGGCAGCGGGATGAAGAACAGGAACGGCACCAAGGCGATGACTCTGGCCCTGGGGAACAGCCACAGGTACGCGCCGAGCACGCCGGCGATGGCTCCGGAGGCCCCGACCAGCGGGGCGTCGGAGTTGGGCGTGGTGAAGGCGAACGCGTAGGCGGCGGTGTACCCGCAGAGCAGGTAGAAGAGCAGGAACTTCAGCCTGCCGAACCGGTCTTCGACGTTGTTGCCGAAGACGAACAGGAACAGCATGTTGCCCAGCAGGTGCAGCAGGCCGCCGTGCAGGAACATCGAGGTCAGCGCCGAGAGCGGGGCGCTCTTCGAGTAGTCGGCGTCGCACGCCACACGACGGCCGTCCTCGATCGTCGTGAATCGCCTGTCCGGATCGACGTGGTTCTCGGTCAGCTCACGGGGCACTGCCGCGTAGTGCTGAATGAAGGCTTCTTCGGAGCAGGCCTGCGGGGCATTGGCGGGCAGACCCTCGCTCGACAGGCTCGGGCCGAAGAAGTAGACGGCGACGTTGAGCAGGATCAACAGGTAGGTCACCACGGCGAAACGCTTCGTGGGGTTCCGGTCGTGGATGGGGATGACCACGACCGCATCCTGTCAGGCCGAGGCGAGCCATTCGACCCAGCGGCCTGCGCCGTGCACGGGAACGGCCCATTCGCCCTCCACGGAGACGAGGCGGGTGCCGGGCTGTTCCAGCCAGCGCAGGATCGTCTCCGTCTCCTCGGCCAGGGCCGCGGGCAGCGGGCCGGGGCCGGGAATCACCGTGGCGGCGGTGGCCACCGCCAGATCCACCTCGGCCAGGACCCCGCGCGCCGTGGCGGCGGTGGCGGACGCGACGAGGCGACCGTGGCGAATCACGGCGATGTCCCACACCCCGTCCTCGCGGCGGCGGGCCGCGACGATCTGCGCGCACTCGTTGAGGCTGCGCAGGCGTTGCAGCCGTGCGGCGGTGCGGGCGAAGGAGGCCAGCCGGTCCCGGGCCACCGCTGCGTCCTCGTACCTGCCGGTGGCGGCCAGGCGCTCGATCCGGCCGCGCAGCTGCTCGACCAGCTCCCGCGAGTCCGTCTGCATCGCCGTGCGCACGGCGACGGCGTGCGCCGCGTACTGGGCGACGCTCTCCCGTCCCTCGCACGGGGCGTTGCAGCGGCCCATGTCCGCGAGGGCGCAGGCCGGCGTGGACTTGCGCGGAGACAGCGCGGTGCGGCACTGGCGCAGCCGGAACGCCTCGTGGGCGGCCGCCATGGCCTGCTCGGCCAGGCGCGCAGAGCCGAAGGGCCCCAGGTACGCCCCGCCGTCGTCTCGGACCTGACGCACCAGGGAGAGCCGCGGAAAGGCCTCCACGGTGAGCTTCATCCAGACCGCCCGCTCCGGAAACCGAGACCGGCGGTTGTATCGAGGCTTGTGCTCGGCGATCAGCCGCAGCTCCCTGACCTGCGCCTCGAGCCGGGTGGCGCAGACGATGGGCACGACCCGCTCCGCCAGGCCGACCATCTCGCCCATGCGCGCGCGGGACTCCGAGGCGGTGAAGTACGAGCGAACGCGATTGCGGATGTTCCCGGAGGTGCCGACGTACAGGACTGCGCCCTTGGCGTCCTCGAACCGGTACACCCCGGGCAGTTCGGGGAGCCCCTCCGCGAGGTACCGCTTGCGCCGCTGCTCGGAGCGCACCTTCGCCGAGTACCGGACCAGCTCCTCCAGAGACTGCACGCCGAGCCCGCCGAGCCGTTCCAGCAGGCCGTGCAGCACGTCCACGGTGGCCCGTGCGTCGTCCAGGGCCCGGTGGTTCGGTGTGGTGGGGGAGCGAAACACCCGGGCAAGGGTGCTCAACTTGCAGTTCGGCGCCTCGTCCCTGGTGACCACGTGCCGGGCGAGCCGGACGGTGTCCACGACCGTGGGATTCGGCCAGACGTAGCCGTGCCGGATGCAGGCGGCCTTGAGGAATCCGACGTCGAACGGGGCGTTGTGCGCGACGATCACCGTGCCGGCCGCGAACTCCAGGAAGGCCGGCAGGGCCTCCTCCAGGCGCGGTGCGCCTGCGACCAGCGCGTCCGTGATGCCCGTGAGCGCCGAGATGAAGGCCGGGATCGGCGTTCCCGGATTCACGAAGGTCCGGAACTCCTGCACGACCGCTCCGCCGCGGACCTTCACGGCGCCAATCTCGGTGATGGCGTCCTGCTCGGAACTCGCCCCGGTGGTCTCGAGGTCGACGACCACGAACGTGACCTCGCGCAGCGGGGTGCCCAACTCGTCGAAGCTGGTCTGCACCGCCCGCGCTACCGGGGTCAGGTGTGGAAAGTAGGCGGCACCACCGACAGAACTGGGCTGCCGCTCCGGCCCGGGGATGGAGTGACTCGTGAGAACTGTCGGAGGTGCCTGGCACCGTCTGCGTCGACGACGAAGACGAGGAGGCGTAAGTGATCATCGACTGCGACCTGTGCACCATGCGGGACATCGCGTGCAAGGACTGCGTGGTGAGCGTGCTGCTGGGCCCGCCGGGAGCCGTCCGGGACGGTTTCGACGACGAGGAGGCCGCGGCCCTCGGCGTGCTCGCCGACTCCGGGCTGGTGCCGCCGTTGCGGCTCACCCTCGTGCCCACGCTGCCCCCGTCGGGCCGCGCCACCGCGTGAGTGTTGGACAACGAGCACAGGTCGGGCGCGACACGCGCATTGCGCCAAAGTGAGGTCAAGACCACGTTCTATCCCGCGAGGTCGCGGTTGAAGCGACCCCGGGGGCGGGTTAGCGTCGAGGAAGACACCTGCGAAACCTCCACCCGCCTGGGGTGGTCGCCGTTGTCTCCGTCAATTCGTACACACGGCGATCGGGTGGGGACGCCGAGTGAACGAAACCGGGGACCCCAGTTTTTTCGGGGTGCATGTGCCAACCCGGTAGACGGCCCGATTGGACGGAGCTCCCCACCCGATGTTCCCTCCGGCCACAAGCCGCAGTGCCTTCGCCCGTGCCATCTCCCGTGGCGCCGCCGCGCTGACCGCCGCTCTCGTGGTGTCGCTCGTGGCCGGACCTACCGCCAGCCACGCCGCGCCGAACGACGTCGAGCAGGCCCGCCGGCAGGTCGACGCACTGGACCACAAGGCCAGCGAGGCCACCGAGCGCTACAACGTGGCCCGCAACGCGCTGCGAGATGCCGAGCGTCTTCTCGAGCAGGCCCAGCGCCGCTCCAGCAGCCAGCAGGCCAAGCTGCGCGAACTGCAGAACTCCGTTGGTGCCCTGGCGGCGACCGCGTACCGCAACGGCGGCGTGGACCGCACCCTGCAGTTGATCTTCTCCGACGACCCGAACGCATTCCTGGGCAAGGCCGCCGCGCTCGACGCGCTGTCCGCCCGCCAGACCGCGGCACTGCGCAAGGTCGTCGAGGCCCGCCGGGACCTACGCGCCAGCCAGGAAACGGCCGCAACGCAGCTCGCCGTCGTCGAGGCGCAGCGCAAGGAGCTGGCCAAGGAGAAGACGGTCATCGAGGGCCACCTGCGCGAGGCCCGCGCGGTCCTGTCGCGCCTCACGGCCGCGCAGCGCAACCGCCTGGACCGTGCCAGCCGCGACTACGACGTGCGGGGCCTGCTCAAGGACCTGCCCCTGCCCAACCCGCGCGCCGCCAAGGCCATCGAGTTCGCGCTGGCCCAGATCGGCGACCGATACGTGTGGGGCGCCGCCGGCCCGGATGGCTGGGACTGCTCCGGCCTGACGATGGTCGCGTGGCGCAAGGCGGGCGTCTCGCTGCCGCACTCGTCTGCCCAGCAGTACGCGACCGGGCGCAAGATCCCGCGCTCCGAGCTCCAGCCGGGCGACCTGGTCTTCTACTACCGCCCGATCTCGCACGTGGGCATCTACCTGGGCGACGGCAAGATCGTGGACGCGCCGAACTCGCGCAAGACCGTTCGGATCACCCCGATCGATCTCATGCCCTACACCGGCGCCACGCGCCCCTGAAGAACGCCTGTGCGTCGGTAGGGAAGATCCACAACGCCCCGGCCGATCCTCCGTGATTGGCGAGGGGCGGGCCGTACGATGCCGGAAATGAGTTCGCGTAGGGCATCGCCGCGTTCCCACCGTGCGGTCGCGCGCACGACAGGTGCGCTGCTGACCACGGTGGCCGTCGGCCTGCTGGCGGTCCTGCTCGGCCTACAGCACACGGTGCAGACACCGGCCGCCCCCGAGGACGGGCGCCTCGTCGACCAGGCCACGGTCACCCGCGAGGACGGCCGCGCGGACACCGTCGCGGCGATGCTCCAGCGGCGCGCCGAGGCGCTGGCCGTAGGAGACCGGGCGGCCTTCCTGGAGACCGTCGACGACAGCCGTGCGGAATTCCGCGAGGAGCAGGCCCGCTGGTTCGACAATCTCGCCGCGGTGCCGTTCGAGCAGTGGCGGCTCAAGCTCGCCGGCAGCACCGCGGAGTCCCTCGTGCCGGCGACGGCCCGCACCCTGGCGGACACCATCGGCGGCGGCAGCTTCGCGGCGCTCGTCGAGGGCGAGTTCCGGATCGAGGGCCACGACAACGCCGGGCAGCACTACGACCGCGTGGTCGCACTGACCCCGCGCGGCGGGCGCTGGTTCGTCAGCGGCAGCTTCGAACCCGCCGGGCGCTCCCCGCACCGCGAGCTCTGGGACATCGGCCGCGTACACGTGCTCGAGGCCACCTACGGACTGGTACTCGGCCTGGAGCCCAAGGACCGGCTGCGCATCTACGCCAGCGAACTGGACCGCGCGGTGCCGGAGGTGGACCGGATCTGGGACGCGCCCTGGGCCAAGAGCGCACTCGTCGTCGTCACGCGCACCGAATCGGAGATGGCCGTCCTGCTCGGCGGCGAGGCGGCCGGCTACCGGCAGCTTGCGGCCGTCACCCGTGGCGAACTCGGGCTCGAGGAGGAATCGGCCGCCGCGGAACGCATCATCGTCAACCCGAAGGCCTACCGCGAACTGTCCGAGGTCGGGCGGCGGGTGATCATGCGGCACGAGGTGGCGCACGTCGCCGCACGCTCGCGCACCCAGGCCTGGACCCCGCGCTGGCTGGCCGAGGGCTTCGCCGACTACGTCGGATACAAGGCCAGTGGCCTGCCGACGCGGACGGTGGCCCAGGAGCTCGCCGCAGACGTGAAAGGCGGCTTCGCTCCGACGGCACTGCCCGCCGACGAATCCTTCGCCGCCACGAACACCGCTCTCGCCCAGACCTACGAGCTGTCCTGGCTGGCCTGCCGGCTGATCTCCGAGCGGTACGGTGGTTCGGACACGCTGGTCGAGTTCTACCGGACCGTCGGCGGACCCGGCGGCGGCACCGAGGTGGGCCGCGCCTTCCGCGACGTGCTGGGTGTTTCCCCGGAGGAGTTCACGGCCCTGTGGCAGGACTACGTCCGCCGCGAGCTGAGCTGACGGAACGTCAGGTTTCCAGCCAGTGAGCGATCCAACGACGGATGCGACGCCGAAACCCGGGCCCGCGCTGCGCGCACCGGCGATCGTGCTGGCGGTGCTCGCGCTCGCGCTGATCGTGGTCCTGGTACTCATCACGCCGTGGGAGCCGCTCGATGCTCCCGCGGCCGATCGGGTGGCGCCCAACCCAGAGCAGGACTTCGCGCCCGCGCAGATCGCGCTGGCGGAGGCCTACCACCGGCGCCAGTGGCCCGCGTACTTCGCGTCGCTCGCGGTCTCCCTGCTCGTCACGCTCGGGCTCGGGTTCACCTCCCTGGGCGCGCGGATCGTGCAGGGGGCGGCACGGCTGATCGGCCGGCGCAGGTTCGGTCAGCGGCGCTCCGTCCGCCTGCTCGCGGGCACCGTCGCCGTCACCGGGATCGGCTTCCTCGCAACACTGCCCTTCGACGTGTACCGCTCGAAGACCGCTCGGGACTACCGGATCGTCGTCCAGGGCTGGGACGCCTACGCCACCGACCGGCTCATCGGGTTGGGCTTCGCCATCGGCGGCTCGCTGCTCGGGTTGGGCATCTTCTTCGCCCTGACCCGCCGCGTCCGCAACTGGTGGGCGCCCGGTGCCGTGCTCGCCGCCGGACTGGTGTTCGCGACGTCGTTCGTCTACCCGGTGGTCGTCGAACCGGCGTTCAACGACTTCCGTCCGCTGCCCGCCGGCCAGGTGCGCAGCGACCTGCTCGACCTGGCGGCGAGGGACGACATCACCGTCTCCGACGTGCTCGTCGCCGACGAGTCCAAGCGGTCGACGCGGCTCAACGCGTACGTCTCGGGGATCGGCTCGAGCCGGCGCATCGTCCTCTACGACACCACCCTGGACAAGCTCCCGCCGGAACAGACCCGCTCGATCGTCGCCCACGAACTCGGGCACGTGAAGACCGACGACGTGCTGCGCGGGACGGCCGCCGCGGCGCTCGGCGCCGCCGCCGGCGTGGTGCTGGTGTTCCTGATGCTCTCCTCGCGCCGGCTGCGTCGGCGTGCGGGCGTCGACGATCCAACCGAACCGAGCGCTCTGGCCCTCCTGCTCGCGATCGTGACGCTGCTGAGCACGTTGACCTCGCCCATCACCCTTGCGGTGAGCCGGCGGGTCGAGGCTCGGGCGGACGTACACGCACTGAACGTGACCCGGGACCCGGCCACGGTGATCGCGATGCAGCAGCGGCTGTCGTCCACCAACCTGTCCGACCTTTCGCCGCCGCGCTGGATCGTCTGGCTGGTCTCCAGTCACCCGACGGGCCCGGAACGGATTGCGCAGGCGCGGACCTGGGCAAAGGTCAACGGCGTGACCCTGCCGCCGAGCGAGCCTGCCGAGCGAGGAACGAGTGAGGCTCGCGAGCGATGACAACACTGTCCGTTCCGGCCCAGCGGCGACGATGACTCGGACGCTTGTCGTCACGAACGACTTCCCGCCGCGCACCGGCGGCATTCAGTCGTTCGTGCACGCGCTGGTGGATCGGCTGCCGCCGGACCGCGTCGTCGTCTACGCGCCGGCATGGGAGGGAACGGCCGAGTTCGACGCGGCCGCCGGGTTTCCGATCGTCCGTCACCCCACCTCGCTGATGCTGCCCGCGCCACCGGTTGCCCGGCGGGCGCGCGCGATCGCCGAGCGCTTCGGGTGCACCTCGGTCCTGTTCGGCGCCGCCGCGCCGTTGGGAGCGCTGGCGCCGGCCCTGCGCGACGCCGGGATCCGCCGGGCCGTCGGCATCACCCACGGACACGAGGCCGGGTGGGCGCTGCTCCCCGGCGGCCGGGCGGGTCTGTCCCGCATCGCGGCTGGACTGGACGCGCTGACCTATCTGGGCCCGTACACGCAGCGGCTGATCGCGAAGGCGCTGCGCCCGGCCGACCGAGGCAAGCTGGTGCGGCTGCACCCGGGGGTCGACGCCCAGCGATTCGCTCCCGACGCCGGGGGAGCCGCCCGCCGCGCGGAACTGCGGCTGACCGATCGGCCCGTCGTCGTGTGCGTTTCGCGGCTGGTGCGCCGCAAGGGCCAGGACACGCTGATCCGGGCGCTGCCGGCCATCACCCGTCGCGTACCGGAAGCACTGCTGCTCATCGTCGGCGGCGGCCCGGATCTGGCCCGGCTGCAGGCGATGACCGCGGCCCACGGCATGCAGGAACACGTGCGATTCGCCGGCGGCGTGCCCGCCGAAGACCTCGCGTCCTGGTACGGGGCGGGGGACGTGTTCGCGATGCCGTGCCGCACCCGCCGCGGCGGCCTCGACGTCGAGGGGCTCGGGATGGTGTTCCTGGAGGCCTCGGCCTGCGGACTGCCGGTGGTGGCCGGAGACTCCGGCGGGGCGCCCGACGCGGTGCTCGACGGCATCACCGGACGCGTGGTCGACGGCGAGTCGCCCGGCGGCGTCGCGCACAGCGTCGCCTCCCTGCTCGACGACCCGGCCACGGCCAAGAAGATGGGCGCCCAGGGCCGCCAGTGGGTGCTGGAGGAGTGGGGCTGGGACGAGCAGGTCCGCCGCCTGGCGGACCTGCTCGCGATCACCTGAGGCCGTCGGATTCCGAGGTGATCAGGCCGAGGCGCAGCGCGGTCATGAGCGCCTGGGCGCGGTTGGCGGCGCCGAGCTTCTCGTAGAGCTTCGAGATGTGCGTTTTGGTCGTCGACTCGCTGATGAACAGGGTCTTGGCGATGCCGGAGACCGCGAGACCGTCCGCGAGCAGCTTCAGCACCTCGCGCTCGCGCGGCGACAGGGCTGGGCCCGAGGGCGCCATCTTGCGCTTCATCGCGTCCGCCAGGCCGTCGGCGGAGAACGAGCCGGGGGAGGCGGCGGCGTGTCGGGCCGCGGCGAGGACCTCCTCGGCCGGAGCGTCCTTGTTCACGAAGCTCGACGCGCCGGCCTCGAGCGCGCCGAACAGCTGCTCGTCGCCCGCGTACATGGTGAGGATGACGATGCCCATCGTCTCCCCGGCCGCGCGGAGCTTCTTCACGGCGTCCAGGCCGTTCCCGTCCGGGAGCCGCACGTCCATGATCACGACCTCGGGCTGGGTCGAGCGAATCACCGCCAGCGCCTCGGCGACCGATCCGGCTTCGCCGACCACGCTGAAGTCGGGGTCGCGTTCGAAGGCCCGGCGCAGCCCGTGGCGGATCAGCTCGTGGTCGTCGACCAGGAGAACCGTCGTGGTCATGAATGCTGCCCCTCTGTTGCCCGTGCTTGGACAAGCTTGTCGTAGTCCTGCGGATCGCTGGCAAGTGCCGCGGCGGGAAGACCCACACGAACGGCGACGTACGTACCGCGGGGGGCTCGCGGTCGAATTTCCAGTGCTGCGCGGCTGCGGGCGGCTCGCTCCCGCATCACCTCTAGTCCGTAGCTGTCTTCCCGGCCCTTTCCCAGACCCTTCCCATCGTCTTCGACGACAAGCTCGGCATCTGGAGGATGAACCCGGCAGGTTACCCAAAGATTGTCGGCAGCTGCGTGTTTGCGCGCGTTGTTGATCGCCTCCTGCGCGATTCGCAGGAGTTCTGCCTCGACTTCGGCGGGTAGGCGCCGGTTGGACTCGTCCAGGGTCAGGTGCACCGTGAACCCGGACGTGGTGCCGATCATGCGGAGGTACTCCGACAGCGCGGCCCCCAGGCCGCCGTGCCGGTCGACGTCCGAGCGGAGGTCGAAAATCGAGAGCCGGAGCTCGCGGACGATGCGAGTCATCTCCTGGCGGAGCCCGGCGAGGTCCTCCACGATGTCCGGCTGACCCTCGTCGGCCGCCGTGGCGGAGATCTCGTCGACCATGTAGCCGAGCGAGGCGAGCTCCTGGGCGATGCCGTCGTGGATCTCGCGGGCCAGGCGGCGCCGTTCTTCGGTGGTGGCGAGTTCGCGGATGGAGTCGAACAGCAGCCCCGTCTCCAGGCGCAGCGCGAGTTCCTCGGCGGTGTTCACGATCTCGGCGACGAGCGCCTGGTCGTAGGCCTCCTCCGCCTCGGTCTCCAGCGCCAGCACCCCGGTGGTGCGCTCGCCGATCCGGATCGGAACGACGAGTGAGCTGCCCGGGTCCGCGGGTTCCAGCGAGTTCGCCTCGCGCGCGAACATCGTGTTCTCGACCAGGGGTTCGGCGAGGTTCCAGGCCCGTGCGAACGCGTTGTCGCCGGTCACCGCGATGTCCCAGTCCAGGCGGTCGGTGCCGCGGCGAGCCAGCGGGGCCAGGCGTTCGCCCTGGGTGCGGGTGACGACGGCGGCGGTGGAGAAGCGGGCGATGCTCGCCACCTGCTCGATCAGCGTCTCGGCCGTGGTGGCCGGATCCAGCGAGCCGGGAAGCTGGCGCGTGACCCGGTAGAGCTCCGAGAGCAGCCGGTGCGCCTCGTCGTAGGCGTTGGACTCGGCCTCGGTGACGTCCTCCTGCAGACGCCGCGCCCAGGCCGCGACCAGCCCGCCCATCAGCGCGATCACCGTCCACTGCGCGGCGGCCACCGTGTAGTCCTTGACCGCCACCTCGTCCGGGATGGACATCCCGATCAGCAGTGCCGCCGCACCGGTGCCGGCCGCTATCAGCGCGCCGGTGGCCTGGGTCAGGAGGCCGCCGGCGAAGACCGGAGCCAGCAGATAGGGAAGGAGCGGCGACAGTTCGGCACCGGTGGAGTGCACGGCGATCGTCCAGACGACGATCTCCCCGGTCCGGCCGAGGATCCCGGCCAGTGCGGTGCGTTCGAGCACGCACACCGCCGCGCCGACCACGCCGACCGCGGCGATCCAGCTGAAGTCCTCGCCCGCCTGCTCGCCGAGCAGCGCCAGGACCGAGCAACCGGCGAGCAACAGCGCCCGCAGGGCGATCGCGGGCAGCCCTGGATTCCGCACCAGCAACCCAGCGACACGCCCGGACACAAAGGTCACCCTACGGTCCCCAGCTGGGCGAACGGCGCTAGCGCCTCCGGCCGCGGTCGTGAATCTCGCGGGCGACGTCTCGAACCTGGAGCGCCTCGGCGAGCTCGAAGACGTACTCCTCGATCCCCTCGGCGAAGACTTCGAGCACCTCGGCGTCGAACGGGCCGTCGGAGCGGGAGGCCACCAGGATCGAGTTCGCCTCCAGCATCGGCAGGCCGACCAGGAACGCCCGGTCCGCCAGCGGTACACCGGAGAGTTCGTCGCGCAGGCCGCTCGGGTCGTCGATGAGGGCGACGGCCTCGAGCCCGAGGACCTGGCGAATGAACCAGTGCTCCTCGGACAGGCGGAAACGGAGGTCCTTGCGGCCGATCCCGATGCCGGACGCGGTGGTCCACGCCTCGCCGTCCGGGATGATCACCGCGACCGCCTCGCACTCGAGGTGCTCCATCGCCAGGAAGGCGAGTTCCTCGGCGACCTGCGCCGGGCCGGCGAGGGTGTCGGTCATGTTCATCAGCTGGTGCAGCGAGCCGAGCCCGGGGGACTCGAGCTCGGGCCCGTAGTAGACCGGGCGGGCCGCCAGCGCGCGTGCCTCGGCGTCGGCCTCGGCCTTCGCGACGGCCTCGTCGACGATGCGGTCGGCCTCGGCCCGGATCTTGGTCTCCTGAACCTTCTCCTGGACCTTGAGGATCGTGTCCTGGCGGGCGAGCTCGGCCGCCTCCTTGGCGGCGACGCGCTGCCGCTCGGCGTCCTCGCGAGCCTGCACGGCCGCCTGGTGGGCCTCGATCTCGGCCTGTGCGCGGGCGTTCTTCGCCGCCTCGGCGGCGAGTCGTTGGTCCACCTTGGCCTGGGCGAGTGCCGCCCGCTCGGACACGACCCGGGCGCGCTCGTCCGCACGGGCGGCCTCGGCGGCCATCCGCTCGGCCTGCTTGGCGGCTTCGGCGGACGCCTTCGCGTCGGCGGCGGCCTGGGCCTGCGCGGCCTTCTCATCGGCGCGGGCCTGGGCATCGGCGATGCGGGCGGCTTCGGCGCGGGCCTTCTCGATCGCCTTGTTGGCGGCGGTGGCCGCCTTCTCGTCCGCCTCCGCCCTCTCCGCGGCGGCCTTGGCGGCGACGGCGGCGGCGCGCTCGGCGGCCTTCGCCGCGTCTGCGTCCGCCTTCGCACGGGCCTTTGCCTCGGCCTGCGCGACGCGAGCAGCCTCGGCGGCGGCCTTGGCCTCCGCCTCGGCGCGGGCCTTCTCCGCGCGGGCGGCGTCGGCGGCGGCGCGCTCGTTCGCCTTGGCCTGCTGTTCCTGGCGGTGCGCCTCGAGCTTGTCCGCCTCGACGGCGGCACGGCGCGCGGCTTCGTCGCGGGCCTTCTCGATGCGGGCGGTGTCCTCGGCGATGCGCTTGGCGGCCTTGGCTTCCTCGACCCGGCGCTGCTCGTCCGCGCGCTGGGCCTGGGCCATCGCCTGCGCGGCGTACTGCGCCTCGGCCGAGGCCTGCTCGGCTGCCGCCTGCTGCGCGGCCTGCGCCTGTACCTCGGCGGTCCACCCGTGGCGCTTGGCCTCCTTGGCGGCGGCCTTCTCTGCGGCGGCGTTCGCCTTGGCGGCGCGCTTGTCCGCCGCGGCCTTGGCCTTGGCGGCGGCCTTGGCCTCCTTGGGGTCGAGGTGGACCGGTGCCGCCGGGGCGGCCGGGTACGCCTGCGCCGCGGGGGCACTCGTGGCCGCCGGTGCCGGGGCGGGCGCCGGGGCCGGCCGGGCCGTGAGGTCGCGGAAGTCGATGGGCGGAACGTCCGGCAGGGTCGGTTCGGCCTGGCGGGCGGCGGGAGCCTGCACCGGCGGGATGGCCTGTGCGGGCGGCGGCGCGTACGCGGGCGGAGCCGAGCTCGCGGAGGGTGCCGGCGCAGCGCTGCCCGGACGCGGGCGAGCCCAGGGCGCGAGCCGGTGCTTGCGGCCCGCGTCGCTCGGCGCGGGCGGCAGGTCCAGGGCGGGTCCACCGGGAGTCGGCGGCGCAGACTCGGCGCTCGGCGGCGGCGCGTAGCGGTTCTCCGCCGGGGCGGGGCCGGCCGGAACCGGCGGGGCGGAGCGGGACTCGGCGGGCGGGGCGGCGGGCGTGCTCGGCTTCCAGCTGTCCAGATCGAAGTCGAGAAGGGCCTTGAGCTCGGGGAACTCGTCGATGGCGCCCGAGGCCGCCGGGGTGGCGGTCGGCGGCGTCGACCCGGCGGGTGCCGGCGGAACGTACGGTGCCGGCGGAACGTACGGGGCCGGCGGCACGTAGGGCGCGGGCGGAACGTACGGGGCCGGCTCCTGCGTCGGCGCGGCCGGTGCGGCCGCGGCCGCGGCGGCCTCGGCGTCGAACGCGGTGCGCCAGTCCAACGTCGTCGACTGTTCGAACGACTCGAGGTCGAAGCTGGGCCACTCGACCGACGACCGGGTCGGAGCGGCGGGTGCCGGCGGAGCGGCCGCGGGCACCGACGGGGCGGCGGGCGGCTCGCCGAACGAGGCGATGTCCAGGCGCAGCGTCTCCGCGGCTTCGGCCTTGGCCTCGGCGACGTCGCCCGCGGCCATCGTGCGACCCACGGCGCGCATCAGGCGCTCGTACGTCAGCGGAAGGGTCAGCGTCTTCACGTTGTGGTCGGACAGGCGCAGCGCGACGAGGGCGGGTGAGTCCGAGACGGACTCCGCGACGATCAGCACGGGCACGTTCACGGAGCGGCTGCGGAGGTCGCCGACGACGTCGACCGCCCGCTCGGGATCCCCGAGATCGAGCATCAGCAGGTGCGCGGCAGCGGCCCAGTCGACCCACTCGGGCGTTTCCCGAGGGTCGACGGGGATCACGTTGAGGTCACCGCCGGCCAGCGCCGCGGTAATGCCCGCATTGCCGGAGATGACGAGGACGTCGCGCAGTGTTCCTCCAACCGCTGATTGGTCTAGGGCGACGATACGGTGAGTGACCATGCCGGGGACGCCAACTCGATGATCTGCTGCGTTCTTCAATCCTTCTGTGACCCGGCGCGTCCGAACGGGTGACGGAGACGTCGGAGAGGGTCGGTGGATGCGCGTCCACGTGGTGAGCGACGTCCACGGATCCGTGGATGCTCTCGCCGCTGCCGGAACGGGCGCAGACGTGCTGGTGTGTCTGGGCGATCTCGTCCTCTTCGTCGACTACGCGGAGCCGGGTGGGGGGATCTTCGGAGAGATCTTCGGGCAGGACCGGGCGCAGGAATGGATCGTCCTCCGCACGGCGGGCAAATGGGACGAGGCGCGGGCTTTTCTGTACGGGCTCTGGGCCGAACACGGCGGCGATCCGTGGGAGGCCATTACCGCCAGTGTCCGAACGCAGTACGCGGGCCTGTTCGCCGCGATGCCGGACCCGACGTACCTCACCTACGGCAACGTGGACCTACCCGCGTTGTGGCCGGAGTTCACGACCTCGAAGCACACCGTTCTCGACGGACAGATCGCGACGATCGGCGGCCGCGTCTTCGGGTTCGTCGGCGGCGGACTGCCCACCCAGTACCGGACGCCCTTCGAGATTCCAGAACCGGAGTACGCCGCGAAGGTCGACGCCGTGTTCGCCGCCGCCGAGGCCGCCGGGACCCCGATCGACGTCCTGTGCACCCACATTCCGCCGGCGGTGGCCGATCTCACCTACGACGTCGTCGCGCGCCGGTTCGAGCGCGGCAGCGAAGCGGTGCTGGAGGCGATCCGGACCCACCAGCCGCCCCTGTCCCTGTTCGGGCACGTCCACCAGCCCCTCGCCGGCCGGGTCCGCATCGGCCGGACCGAATGCGTGAACGTGGGCCACTTTCGCGGTTCGGGCCGTCCCTACGTGCTCGATTGGTGAACGGCAGGCGATAGCCTCCGACGGCAGAGGCACCACTGACACGGGGGAGCGCACCGCGATGGCCGACCAGACGACGGCGAGTATCACCGTCGCGGCGCCGCCGAAGGCGGTGCTCGAGGTGATCGTCGACTTCGAGGCCTACCCCCAGTGGGCCGGCGCGGTGAAGCGCGCCGAGATCCTCGGTCGTTTCCCGGACGAGCGGGCCGAGCTCGTGCACTACCAGCTCGACGCCGGCCCCATCAAGGACGAGTACACGCTCCGGTACGACTGGAGCGAGGTCCCGCGGGTGTTGCGCTGGGAGCTCGTCGAGGGCCAGATGCTCAAGACCCTGGCCGGGTCCTATGCGTTGGCCGAGACCGCGGACGGGCAGACCGAGGTGACCTACCACCTCGCGCTCGACGTGAAGATCCCGCTGTTGGGCATGATCAAGCGCAAGGCGGAGAAGGTCATCATCGACACCGCGCTGAAAGAGCTGAAGAAGCGCGTGGAGGGCTGAGTCGCTTGTCGCGGGTCCTTCTGTTCACCGGCAAGGGTGGGGTCGGCAAGACCACCGCGGCCGCGGCCACCGCGACCGCAGCCGCCGCTGCCGGCAACAAGACCCTCGTGCTGTCCACGGATGCCGCGCACTCGCTGTCCGACGCCCTCGGGATCGCCTCGGGCGGCGACCCGACGGAGGCCGGGCCCAACCTGTGGGTCCAGCAGGTCGACACCCAGCGCACGTTCGAACGGACCTGGGTGGAGATCCGGAGCTATCTCCTCAGCGTTCTCGATTCCGCCGGCGTCGACCCGATCGAAGCCGAGGAGCTCACGGTCCTGCCGGGTGCCGAAGAGGTGCTCGCGCTGCTCGAGGTGCGCGACCAGGTGCGCTCGGGGCGGTGGGACGTCGTCGTCGTGGACTGCGCGCCGACGGCCGAGACGCTCCGGTTGCTCGCCCTGCCCGAGGCCTTGAACTGGTACATGGACCGGGTCTTCCCGATCGAGCGGCGCATGGTTCGCGCTCTGCGCCCGGTGCTCGGCAAGGTCGCCGGTGTCCCGATGCCCCGGGACCGGGTCTTCGACGCCGTGGAGCGGTTGCACGCGGAGCTCGCCGGCGTCCGCGCGGTGTTGACCGACCCGGGCACGTCGGTCCGTCTGGTGCTGACGCCGGAGGCCGTGGTGGTGGCGGAGGCGCGGCGCACGCTGACCTCGCTCTCGCTGTACGGGTACCGGACGGACGCGGTGATCGCGAACCGTGTTTTCCCGGCCGAGGGCGCCGACGAGTGGCGCCTCGGCTGGGTGCGCGCGCAGCACGCGATGCTCGCCGAAGTCGCGGCGTCCTTCGCCCCGCTGCCGATCCTCGTCGCCCCGTACCGGGCCCGCGAACCGGTCGGTCCCGGCGAGCTCGCCGAGTTCGCCGACGCGCTGTACGCGGACCTTCCCGGCCGTGGCGACCCGTGCGCGGTGCTCGCCGAGTCCGAGCCCATGACGATCCGTCACATCGGCGACCGATACGTCCTTTCCCTCGCTCTGCCGCTCGCGGACAAGCAGGACATGGACCTGCGCCGCAAGGGCGAGGAACTCGTGCTGACCGTGGCGGGGCATCGCCGCCAGCTCGCCCTGCCGGCGCTGTTGGCCCGCCGCCCGGTGATGGGCGCGGAGATGGTCGGCGACCGTCTCGAGATCGCCTTCGCTCGGGACCTCGCATGAACCGCGAGGAGGCCCTGGGAACCGCCGCGCAGGAGGCGTCCCGGTTCGTCGACGCCCTCGGGGAGTGGCTGTCCGCGCACGCCCCGGACGGTGGGCCGACCTGGGCCCAGTCGGGCGACGAGGCCATCGCCACCGGCACCCCCGAGTGCCGGATGTGCCCGGTCTGCCGCCTGATCGCGGTCGCTCGCGCGGCCAGCCCGGAGGTCGTCGCGCACCTCGACGAGGCCATGCGCTCGCTGCTGGCCGCGCTCAAGTGCGCCGGCAACAAGGGCGCGTCGGGCGCCGAGTCCGGGTTCGAGACGATCGTCATCAAGTAGCGGCGCCCCGGATGCCCATCTTCTGTGCGTGTGTGCGCCCTACGTGGGCCGTTGTAGGGCGCGAAACGGTGCAGAAGATGCGTGGTACGGGATGACGGACGCGACGGTCGGGGTCGACGTCGGCGGTACGAAGTTGGCCGCAGGGCTGGTGGCCGCCGACGGGGCGATTCTGACGCGTGCTCAGGTTCCGAGCGAGCGGGCGAACCCGGCGGCGACGGTCGAGCAGGTTGCAGCCGTACTGGCGGCGTTGGGCTCGGGGGCGGCGGGATTGCCGGTGGGCGTGGGCGTTGCGGGGTTCGTGGCCGCGGACCGCAGCACGGTGGTACGTGCACCCAACCTGGACTGGCGCAACGTCGAGTTCGGAGCCGACCTCGCGAAGCGGCTCGGGGTACCGGTGGTCGTGGAGAACGACGCCAACGCGGCAGCGTGGGGAGAGGCGCGGTTCGGCGCCGGACGCGGTGTGCGGGCGATGGTCGCCGTGACCGTCGGCACCGGGATCGGCGGCGGCATCGTCTCGGCCGGCGTGCTGCAGCGCGGTGGGAACGGCATGGCCGCGGAGATCGGCCACCTTCCGCTGGTCCTCGACGGCAAGGCCTGCCCCTGCGGACAGCAGGGCTGCTGGGAGCAGTACGCGAGCGGCACCGCGCTGCTGCGCGTCGCCCGGTACCTCGCGGACTCCGGCAAGCCCGCCGCGGCGGCACTGCGCGAAGCGTGCGGCGGCGACTCGGCCCAACTGACCGGCGCGATGGTCACCGCGGCGGCCGCAGCGGGCGATCTCGCTGCGCTGCACCTGCTCGGTGAGATCGGGGAATGGCTCGGCCGCGGTTTGGCAGCGCTCGCGGCCGTCTTGGACCCCGAGTGCTTCGTGATCGGCGGCGGCCTCGCGGCGGCGGGCGATCTGCTGCTGGTTCCCGCTCGCGAGTCCCTCGCCATGCGCCTGCCCGCGGGCGCCCAACGCCCGCCCATCCCCATCCGCGCCGCAGCGCTGGGCAACGACGCCGGCATCGTCGGCGCCGCCGATCTGGTCCGCGCCCCGTGACCCACCCCCACAGCCCTTACGTCCGCTCGATAGTGGGCTATGGCTCACTCCCGAGCGGACGCAACACGGATGAGCGGACGCAAGGGTGGTGGGTGGGGGCGCGATGAGTGTCGAGGTGCGGGTCGTCAGTTGGAATGTGCGGTCGCTGCGCGACGACGCGACGGCCGTGGCGGCGACGCTGCGCGAGCTGAAGCCGGACGTGGTCTGCCTGCAGGAGGCGCCGCGGTTCTCGCGGTGGCGGTCGCGGTGTGCGGAGTTGGCGCGGGAGTCGCGCTTGGTGATGGTCGGCGGCGGCCGCTCCGCCGGGGCGAACGTCGTTCTCGCGAGCCTCCGGACGCAGGTTCGCAGCGTCGTCGAGTCCGAACTTCCCGGCTCGCCGCGCCGGCACCGTCGTGGCTTGGCGCTCGCGGTGCTCGAGGTCGGCGGTGCTCGGGTGCTGATCGGCGGGACGCATCTCTCGCTCGACTCGACCGAACGCGAGCAGCAGGCCCGCGAGGCGGTGCGGCGCGCGGAGCTGTTGGGCGTCGACCACGTCGTGCTGTGTGCCGACGTCAACGACGTCCCCGGCAGCCCCACCTGGCACGTGCTGTCCGAGGCCCTGCTCGACGCCCACGCGGTCGCTCCGGTCGGTGGCACACTCACCTTCCCCGCCGTGGCCCCCAACCGGCGCATCGACGCGGTGTTCGTCTCGAAGAACGTCGAAGTCCTGGGCGCCGGCGTGCCGTCGGGCCTTGCCAACCCCGGCGCGGCCAGCGATCACCTCCCGGTGGTCGCCGATCTACGGTTGAACTGACTCCTCGTCAGACGACGGCGCCGTCGTCGCCGCCGATGTCGTCGTTGCGGTCGTCCTTCATCCGGTAGATCACTGCGGCCGCGCCGCCGAGCGAGGCGCCGAAGGCCAGCATCCCCGCGCCGTAGAACAGCTGCTGGTCGAAGATGGAGGAGGAGATCCAGTACGCCGGGCCCGCGGCCACGGCGAGCCACGCCAGCTTGGTGCGGGCGGCCAGCCGCGGCAGGGGCGGCGGGGGCGGCGGGTTGTAGTGGTCCTCGGGATCGTCCGCGGGCTCGGCTTCCACCGCCTCCGGCACGAGGTCGCCCCAGCCGGAGCCCTCCGGCTCGGGAGCGGGTTCGGGCTTGGCCTCGGGAGCGGCGTCCTCGGACACGGGCCACGGAGGCACCGGGTCTGCGCTGGTGGCGGAGTACCCGGCGACGATCGCCTTCCAGGCCGCGTCGGACTCTGCCTCGGTCAGAATCGGCCGCGGCGGCTCGGGCAGCGTGGGCGTGCCGGCGGGCCCGGCCTCCGCGAGCTCGGGGAGTTCGCGCAGCACCTGGCGGGCCTTCGTATGCTCCGTCGAGTCCACGAACACGCGGTCCGTCGGCCGGTCCGGCAACTGGATGTCCATGTACGGCCCGCGGTGGCCCGGCGAGGGCGTCGCGTACGCGGCAACGCCTTCGCGCCCGAGCGCCTCGAGCAGTGCATCGGCGAAGTGCGGTTCGAGATCGACCAGCGGCGTGTACCGGGCGGCGGACAGCCCGTTGCCCCGGCCCGGCGTCACGTGTTGTCCCCCGGCGAACCTGCGAGCCGGGCAGACACTGCCGGATTGCGCGAGAGCCTTCGGACGAAGGCGAGGCTCGAGGCGAAGATGCGCTCGGCGTCGTGGTCGAGCGTCGCGACGTGGTAGCTGTCGTGCAGGACGATCTCGGTCTTGTCCGTCGACGAGACGCCTGCAAGGACTGCGGCGGAGCTCTCCGCCTCCACGATGTGGTCGACGATGCTGCGGAGCAGGAGCAGCGGTTGAGTCACCCGCGGCAGGTCGGCGCGGACCACCGGCCAAGCGCGGCGCAGCGACTCCAGCGCCCGCAGCGGCGTGCGGTCGTACGCCAGTTCCTGCACGCCGGGCTTCCGGACGTCGTTGCCGATGGCGGCGAGCGACCCAACGAAGCGGTGCAGCACCGGCAGCGCCAGCAGCTTCGGGTTCTTGCTCAGCACGGACGGGTTCACCACGACCACGCCGGCCACGCCGGAGCCGTGCAGTTGCGCGAGCCGCAGCGCCAGCGCCCCGCCCATCGACAGCCCCATGACGAACACCTCGCTGCAACGCTCGGACAGCGCGGCGTACTCCCGATCGACGCAGCCGTACCAGTCGTCCCAGGTGGTGAGGTTCGCGTCCCGCCAGTCCGTACCGTGCCCGGGCAGCCGGGGGAGCGCTACCGACAGGCCCGCGTCGGCCAGGTACCGGGCCCAGCCGAGCATCGACTGCGGCGAGCCGGTGAAGCCGTGGCAGAGCACGACGCCCGTGGCGCCGCCGGCGTGGTGGAACGGCTCCGCGCCCCGCAGCACCGCCATCGCCCGACTCCCCGCATCGCCGCCCGTGTTCCCCAGTTTGCATCGTCGCACGCCTACGAGGTTCCCGCCCGTTCACCCGCCCGCACTAGGCTGGTGCGCGCACGACGGCGCGGGTGGAGGACCGTTGCTCTACTGGATCATGAAGCACTTTCTGCTCGGCCCACCGCTGCGGGCGATGTTCCGCCCTGCGGTCGAAGGGCTCGAGCACATCCCCACGCACGGCCCCGCGATCCTCGCCAGCAACCACCTCTCCTTCAGCGACTCCTTCTTCCTGCCGCTGGTGGTGCCACGCCGCATCACCTTCCTGGCCAAGGAGGAGTACTTCACCGGCAAGGGCCTCAAGGGGCGCTTCTCGGCGGGCTTCTTCCGCGGCGTCGGTCAGATCCCCGTGAACCGCTCCGGCGGCGCGGCCTCCGACGCGGCGCTCGAGGCCGGACTGAGCGTGCTGAACCGCGGCGACCTCTTCGGCATCTACCCGGAGGGCACCCGTTCTCCCGACGGGCGGCTGTATCGCGGCCGGACGGGCGTGGCCCGCCTCGCGCTCGCCGCCGGCGTTCCGGTGCTGCCGGTGGCGATGGTGGACACCGACCGGGTGCAGCCGCCCGGTCAGACCCTGCCGAAGATCGGCCGGATCGGCGTGAAGATCGGCGCCCCGCTCGACTTCTCCCGGTACTCCGGCCTCGAGGACGACCGGTTCGTTCTCCGCTCGGTGACCGACGAACTCATGTACGAACTGATGCTGCTCTCCGGCCAGGAGTACGTGGACGTCTACGCGTCCACGGCGAAGGCTGCGGTCAAGGCGGACAAGATCGCCCATCCGCCCCGCCGCGCCGCCTAGACCACAGCCCAGCCCTTCGACCGCTCGACGGCTTCGCGCCAGCGGCGGTACGCGGCCTCGTCCCGTGCCTCGGGTTCGAAGCGGCGGTCCAGGCGCCAGGCGTCGGCCAGCTCGGCGGTGCTCGCCCACACGCCGGCGCCGAGTCCGGCGAGGAACGCGGCGCCCAGGGCCGTCGTCTCCAGGACCTGCGGGCGGCGGACCGGGACGGCCAGCTGGTCGGCCTGAATCTGGCAGAGCAGATTGTTGGCGCTGGCCCCGCCGTCGACGGTGAGAGCCGCAAGCGCGATCCCGGCCTCGGACGTCATCGCGTCGACCACGTCCCGCACCTGGAAGGCGATGGCCTCCAGCGTTGCGCGAACGACGTGCGCCCTGGTGGTGCCGCGGGTGAGACCGACGATCAGGCCGCGGGCGTCCGGATCCCAGTAGGGCGCACCGAGGCCCGTGAGCGCGGGCACGAACACGACGCCGCCGCTGTCCGGAACGCTCGCACCGATCTCCTCGGTCTGCGCGGCCAGCGAGATGAGCCCGAGTCCGTCGCGCAGCCACTGCACTGCGGCCCCGGTCACGAAGACTGCGCCCTCGAGCGCGTAGGTCAGGGTCCCGTCCGGGGCCTGCCACGCGACGGTTGTCAGCAGGCCGGCCTCCGACCGCACGATCTCCGAGCCGGTGTTGGTCAGCACGAACGACCCGGTGCCGTAGGTGGCTTTGGACTCGCCCGGCGACCAGCACGCCTGACCGAACAGGGCCGCCTGCTGGTCGCCGGCGATACCGGTGATCGGCAGGTCCAGACCCAGGAACGCCGCGGGGTCGGTGCGCCCGAACTCGCCCCACGACGGGAGGACGGTAGGCAGCGCCTCGAGCGGTACCCCGAGCAGCTCGCACAGTTCCGGCGACCATGCGCCCACGGTGAGGTCGTAGAGCAGGGTGCGGCTGGCGTTCGACGCCTCCGTGGCGTGCACCCGTCCGCGCGTCAGTCGTGCCACCAGGTACGAGTCGACCGTGCCGACCGCCGTGGCCCCGGACTGCACGCCGGCCCAGCAGGGGTCGTTCTCGGCGAGCCACACGAGCTTCGTCCCGGTGAAGTACGGGTCCAGCCGAAGCCCCGTCAGTTCGGCGACGCGCGGTTCCCGGCCGGCGGCCACCAGGCGACGGCAGATGTCCGCGCTGCGCCGGTCCTGCCAGACCACGGCCCGGCGCGGGGCCTGCAGGCTCGCCCGGTCCCAGAGCACCGCGGTCTCGCGCTGGTTGGTGATGCCGACGCACCGCACCGGCCCGGCCGCCTCGAGCGCGGCGGCGCAGGCGGCCAGCGTTGCCTGCCAGATCTCCTCCGGGTCGTGCTCCACCCAGCCCGGCTCGGGGAAGTGCTGCGGGAACTCGCGGTAGCCCCGGGCCGCCACAGCGCCCTGCTCGGTGACCACCAGGGCGGTCACTCCGGTCGTCCCCGCGTCGATCGCCAGAACTGCCATGGGCCGGACCCTAACGAAACAGCGGTCTGACAGGGTGGGCGCGTGTTCACGGCCGAAGAGGCACGGGCCGAGCTGGCTCGGCTGCTGCCGATGCTGGACGAGATCGTCGCGCTGCGCGCCGATGCGGCGGAGCTGGCGCTTGCCCTGCGTGCGGGGGAGACCAGCCCGCTCGGCGGCATGCCGGAGTTCAAGGCGGCGCAGGCGCGGATCGACGAGCTGCTCTCGACCGTGCAGGACGCGGGCGTGCAGGTGAAGGGCGTGGCGCCGCTGCTGCTCGACTTTCCCGGACTGCACGACGGCGACGAGGTCCTCTACTGCTGGCTCGAGGGCGACCGGACGCTCGACTGGTACCACCGGGTCGAACTCGGATTTCCGGGACGCCGCCGACTTTGATCGTCAAAGATCGACGCCCGAGCGCGCGGAGGGGAAGAATCAAGAACGTGGCGGATCGAGCACACCTCAGGGAGCGGCTGCGGACCGCGGTGATCTGGGACGCGTTGCGTCCCGCGCTGCACGACCTCGGGGGCGAGCTGGACATCCTCGACGTCGGGGGCGGCACCGGCGCGTTTGCCGTGCCGCTCGCGGAGGCCGGCCACCGCGTGACCGTCCTGGACCCGAGTCCCGACGCCTTGGCGACCCTCGAGCGGCGCGCAGCCGACGCCGGCGTTGCCGGGCGGGTGAAGGCCGTGGCGGAGGACGCGGGCAATCTCGTCGAGGTCGTGGGCACCGCCAGCCAGGACGTGGTGCTCTGCCACCGAGTCCTCGAACACGTCGAAGACCCCGCGCAGGTCCTGGCCGGCGCTGCCGCCGCGCTGCGCCCCGGCGGGCTGGCCAGCGTGCTGGTCTCCAACCGGAACGCGGCCGTGCTGGCCCGTGCGGTGGCCGGGCACGTCGACCAGGCGCGGCACGCCCTGACCGACCCGGTCGGCCGCTGGGGCGCGCAGGATCCCCTGCCGCGCCGGTTCGCCCCGGACGAGGCGGCGGCGCTCGTCGCCCGGGCCGGCCTGACGATCTTCGCGACCCACGGCGTGCGAGTCTGTAGCGAACTGGTGCCGGGCAACCTCGTGGAGTCCGAACCGGGTGCCGTCGAGGCCCTTTTGGCGCTCGAGGCGGCCCTGTCGGCGCTGCCGGCGTTCCACTCGGTGGCCACCCAACTGCACTTGCTGGCCCGGCGCGGATGATGTTGGTCCCAGGGCTCAGTTTGATGCCGCCGCCGGCGGAAAGTGCCCCGAGTGGGTGGACTTGCGCGAGTCCCGGACACCTGTTCGTGCACTCGGGTTACAAGAGGCAGCTTCCCTGCTTATCCTGGACGGGTCGAAGGAGGAACCGTGCCGCTGTCTGAGCACGAACAACGTCTGCTGGAGCAGATGGAACGGGCCTTGGTTGCCGAGGACCCGAAGTTCGTGTCGTCCCTGCGCGGAACGGATCTTCGCCGTCACCACCGCCGCCGGGTCGCACAGTCCGCCGTCGGCTTCGTGCTCGGCGTCGTGCTCCTCTTCGTCGGTCTCATCGCCGGCGGGGGTGCGATCGCGATCAGCATTCTCGGTTTCGTGCTGATGCTGGCCTCGGCCTTCTTCGCCACCACCAGCTTCCGCCGAGTCTCCAGCGGTGCGGACACCGGCCGCCCGGCCCCGTCCCGCGGTGGCTCGGCCAACCGTCGCCCCGCCAAGAAGGGCGTCGCCGACCGCTTCGAGGACCGTTGGCGCCGCCGCCGCGAACAGGGTCAGTAGCCGAACCAGCCGAGAGGGCGCCCCACCGGGGCGCCCTTCGCGTTTAAGGCGCCACCGACCCCCGACTCCTGCCCGCGTGTGGGGCTATCGCAGGGCGCGGATAGCCCCACTCGCGGGCAGAGGATGCGAGGTGGGGCGGGCCGGGGACTACGCGGCGCGGCGGACCCGGGCCATCGTGCGGCGGGTGAAGCCGGGCGCGAAGGCCCCGCGGAACGCGGCGCCCAGCAGCGGGAAGAGCGAGAGCGGCAGCGCGAAGGCCACGACCCGCGCGAACGGCTTGGCGTGCCCGGCCTGGTCCCGGCGCACGATCAGCACGGAGCTGCGCAGGCGAGCCGGGTCCACCGCACCGCCGTCGCGTGCGTAGCGGCTGCGCTCCAGGGTGCCTGCAAGGAAGGCGAGCTGCTCTCCACCGGCCTGGGACACCAGCCCGGCGGCGCGGACGTCGTTTGCCGTCTGCCGCGGCGTCCGGGCGGCGGGGAAGGCCCAGCCGAGGTCGAACGTGTCGTCGCGCAGCTCGCGCCACGCCACCTCGGCCGCGAAGACGCCACCGTGGCGACGGGCCAGCACCCACCGGCGCCGACGGACGGCGATCCGGAGCAGTCGTGGCGAGGCGAGCCACAGCAGCAGGCCCGCGACCATCAGCTGCCACTTCCACCGGATCCACCAGGCGGTGGTGTTGTCCTTGCAGGTGTTGGTCTCCGCGTCGTAGGTCTGCTCCGCGGAGCACGGCGGAGCGTCGGGCTTCTCGCCGGCGCCCTCGCCGTTCTGCGTGCCCTGCGGCGAGCCGCCCGCCGGCGGGGGCGAGCCCGCGCCGCCGGTTTCGGTCTCGCTCTGCTCCGGCTCGGTCTCCGGAGTGCTCGGCTCTTCCTCGGGACCCTGCGAAGGGTCGGGGCGCTCGCTGCCGGGCAGCCACGACGGGGCGCTCGGGTTGGAGTTCGCCCCGCCAGGGGTCGGCTCGAAGCGCGTCCAGCCGACGCCCGGCAGCCACAGCTCCGGCCACGCGTGTGCGTCGTTGGTGGTGATGACGTTCGAGATGCCGTCGTCGGACAACGAACCTGCGGTGAATCCGACGTTGATCCGGGACGGCACTCCCATGACGCGGGCCATGACGGCCATCGCGGTGGCGAAGTGCTCGCAGTACCCGCGCCGGTCCCGCAGGAAGTCCAGGAGGGCGGAGTTGCCGGTGCCGCCGGTGGTCCGGAGGTCGTAGACGAAGTTGCCCGGCTTCCGGAACCACTGCTGCAGGGCGATGCCGATCTCGAGCGGACCCTCGGCGCCGCCGGTGACCCGCTTCGCGGTGTCGGTCACCGCGGCCGGGATGTCCGGCAGTTGCAGGTACGGCTGGAGGTAGGCGTCGGTCGGCGCCTGGTCGGCCAGGACGTCGCCGGCTTTGGGCGAGAGGTCGAAGCTGGAGACGGTGTACTGCTGACCGCTGATCTGCCCACGGCCCTCGTAGCTCACGACGTTTCCGGTCAGGTCGTCGAGGCGCCACTTGCCCTCGACGTCCACCTTGCTCGCCGGGTAGGGCATCGGCAGGTAGTCGGACTGCAGGTTCGCTCCGGCGGCCACGACGGTCTCGACCGGAGTCGTCTCCACGCGCGGGGCGAGGCCGGGGGCGTCGGGCAGGTCGCCGTCGAACTTGCGGACCTCGCGGCGCGCGGCCTTCCACTCCACGCCGTTGAACTCGTCGAGGGTGACGGCGCGCAGGTAGATCTCGCTGGGGCGCGCGGACGTGGTCCGGACCCGCATGATCTCGATGTTCGAGCGGTCCACCAGGTCCCGCCGCATGGAAACCAGCGGGTCGAGGGTGGAGATCGTCTTGCCCTCGCTGGTCCCGATGCCCTTCTGCCCGAACGCGCCGTCGGTGAACCGTGGAACCGCGGCGGGGACGACGACGGACAGGGACAGCGCGGCCACGCCGACGTTGCGGCTCATCCGCGTAAGTTGGCCGACCCCGCGGGTGCGCGCGCCGTCCACGCGGCCGCCGATCGGGATGCCCCAGCCGAGCAGGCGGTCCCGGCTGTCGGTGGCGAGCATCAGCAGGAAGCCGAACGCGGGCAGCAGGAACAGCCAGAAGTCGACGCCGTCGGGCAGGACGGCGGCCGGGACGACGTAGAGCGCCAAGAGGGGCAGCCCGGCCAACGCGGTTTGGCCGAAACCGGCGGCGAGGGCGTCGATGCCGATCGCGGCGATCACCACGGTCGCGACGACGACCAGCGAAACGCCCTCGCCCGGCACGATCGGCGGAGTCAGCGTCTCGATCTGGAAGAAGCCCTCGTCGAGTAGGTCGCGCATGACGTCGAGCGTTCGGCCGTTGGGAACGAATCCGCCGCGGGCGTGGTCGGACGCGTACAGCGCGACCACGTACCCGAATCCGACGACGAACTGCAGCAGGAAGACCAGCAGCGCGGGCACGCGCACCGCTCGTCCCGCCGCGCCGATCACCGCGATCGCCGTGGCGCCGCAGACGGCCCGGATCAGCCAACCCGTCCCGTCCAGGACGGAGGTGAGAACGAGCGTGCCGAGCAGACACGCGAGCCAGGCCACGACGGTGCGGCGCAGATCGACGCGCGTCTGCTCGCTCACGATCCACCCCCCTGCGCCTGGCCGACGACGGTAGCCGGAGAACCTTGGTCGCGGCCGGGGGCCGAGACGCCCGCCCTGCCGGCGTTGGGCCACACCGCAGCGAGCGTGTCGCCGGAGACCACGGGCAGCACCCGCCATCCGCCGTTGCGCAGCAGCGCGACGTTGCGGTCGAAGTCCGGGTCCGGGGCGCCGGCGGGCTGCCCTTCGCGCCAGGTCGGGGTGCGCAGCAGCAGGGCGATCGCGGTCGTGGTTCCACCGCGGCGACGGGCGAGATCGGCGGCGTCCTGCTCGGTGAGCTGACCGAGGATCGCGATCAGCAGACTGTCCGAGCCGGAGCGGCCCAGCGCCAGGCTCGCGTCGCGCAGGGTCGGAATCTTCGACGGGGTCAGGACTGCGAGCGCGTCGAGCAGCAGCCCCTCGACGTCGGGCAGCGGCGCGCTGATCTCGGTGCCCATGCCGGCCAGTCCGGTACCGGTCTCGGTGATGACCCGCAGCGTGTACTCGCGGCGGTTCAGGTGGATCGCCAGGCTCGCGGCCGCCGAGACGCACCACTCCAGCGAGGAACGCAGCCCCTCGCCGTGGTGCGCGCCGGCGCGCACGTCGAGCAGGATCGTCGCCCGGCTCTGCCGGTGCTGTTCCTCGCGGCGGACCATGAGCTCGCCCTTGCGCGCCGTGGCCTTCCAGTGCACGCGGTGCAGCGAGTCCCCGTACCGGTACTCGCGGACGGCGACGTCGTCCTCGCCCGCGGCCGGGATGGAGCTGGGCTGGGTGTCGTTGCTGCCGGTCCACTCGCCGCCGAGTTGGACCACCGGCAGGTTCTCCACGACCGGGATGACGATCAGGTCGTCGGTGCCGGGGAACGCGCGGGGGATCTCGCACATGCCGAACGGGTCCGCGACGCGCATGGTGAGCGGGCCGATCCGGTACCGGCCCCGGACCTCGCTGCGGACGCGGTAGAACACGTCGCGCTGGCCGCGGGGATCGAGCCGGTCGACGACGAACCGCGGCCGGGCGCTCATGCCGCGCGGCAGGGTGTCCTCGGCGAGCAGGAGGCCGCTGGGTACCAGCGAGGTGTTCTCCAGCCGCAGGGTCACCTTCGCCTCGTCGCCGGCCGGGACGCGGCCCGGGTCGATGAGGCGGGTGCACACGATGGAGTGCTGGGTGCGCAGCACGGCGATCGCGCACCCGATGGGCAGCACGATCAGCAGGACCGCCACGCGGAGCAGGTCCGGCTGACCGAGCCAGAACGAGCACACGGCGGCCGCGATGCCGCCGAAGGCGAACGAGCGGCCGCGGACGGTGAGTCCGCGAACGAGCTTCACGAGTTAGCGAGCCGCGGGCAGCGGGATGCTGCGAACGATGTCGGCGATCACCGTCGACGCCGTACGGCGCGCGATCTGCGCCTCGGCCGTGGTGAGCAGACGGTGCGCGAGCACCGGAGCGGCGAGGGCCTGAATGTCGTCGGGCAGGACGTAGTCCCGGTTGTCCAGGGCGGCGGCGGCGCGTCCGGCGCGGACCAGGTGGAGCGTGGCGCGCGGCGAGGCGCCGAGCCGGAGCTCGGGGTGGTCGCGGGTCGCCTTCACGATGTCGACGGCGTACTGCTTCACCGCGGTGGAGAGGTGGACCCCGCGCACGGCCTCGATCAGCTTGACGACGGCGCGGCCGTCGGCGGCCGGCTCCAGGTAGTCCAGCGGCGAGACCCCACCGTGGTGGTCGATCATCGCCAGCTCGGCGTTCGCGTCCGGGTACCCCATGGAGATCCGGGCCATGAAGCGGTCCCGCTGCGCCTCGGGCAGCGGGTAGGTGCCCTCCATCTCCACCGGGTTCTGGGTGGCGACGACCATGAACGGCTTGGTGAGGGCATACGTCGTGCCGTCGACGGTGACCTGGCCCTCCTCCATGCACTCCAGCAGCGCGGACTGGGTCTTGGGGGAGGCGCGGTTGATCTCGTCGCCGATGACGAAGTTGGAGAAGATCGCGCCCGGCTTGAACTCGAAGTCCCGGCGCTCCTGGTTCCAGATGCTCACGCCGGTGATGTCGGAGGGCAGCAGGTCCGGGGTGAACTGGATGCGCCGCACCGAGCAGTCGATGGAGCGGGCCATCGCCTTGGACAGCATGGTCTTGCCGACGCCCGGCACGTCCTCGAGCAGCAGGTGGCCCTCGGCGAGCAGGACGATCGTGGCGATCCGGATCGCCTCCTGCTTGCCGACGATCACCCGCTCGATCGTCTGCTGGATCCGCCGCGCGGTGTCGGTGACGTTCCCGATCGCGCCGTACCCGCTCCCGCTCGTGGAGGTGGGCAGGATGCCGCCGAGGTCGATGCTCGGGTAGCTACTGCCGGAGCCCTCGTAGGGGTACGTGGTCAACGGGTCCTCCACAGATCGTTAAGTGCCCCCATTCTCCACCGTTGATCACCCCCGGCAGGTCGGTTCACCTGTGGAGGTCCTTTCGGGTGGCCACTTCCAGCCCTTCGGTGGAGCGACGTGGGGGAGCGCGTCGCATTGACGGTGGAGCAAAGTGGAGTACGGTGGGGCACAGTGGAGCAGATGGGGCTTCCAGGGGTGAGGAGGGACCGTGTTCCTCGGTACCCACACCCCGCGGCTCGACGACAAGGGCCGGCTGATCCTCCCCGCGAAGTTCCGCGAGGATCTGAAGAACGGAATCGTGATCGTGAAGGCGCAGGAGCGTTGCCTCGAGATCTGGCCGGCGGCGGAGTTCGCCGCCAAGGCCGAGGCCCTGCGCTCCGCCTCCGTCACGCAGAAGGCGGTTCGGGACTACCTGCGCGTGCTGTACGCCGGCGCGTCCGACCAGCTGCCCGACGCACAGGGCCGCGTCTCCCTGCCGCAGCAGTTGCGCGAGTACGCGGGGATCGAGCGGGAGTGCGTCGTGAACGGCATGAACGACCGCGTCGAGGTCTGGGCCCCCGAGGCCTGGGACGCGTACCTGACCGAGGCGGAGTCCGCCTTCGCGAACCTCTCGGGGGAGGTGCTTCCCGGGTTGACGTGACGCACCCTCAGTAGCAAACCGCCGTGCGGTTAGGCCTCCTCCCGCTCTTGGCGCCGACTCACTTCCCCAGAGCCGGCGCGACGAGCGGGCGGGGACCCGAGCGCACGAGGACCCACCAGTTCAGATCTCCACCAGGAAGGCGATCAGGGTGCACGTCCCGGTGCTCGTCGAACGCATCCTGGCCGTCCTCTCTCCCGCGCTGACCCAACCCGACGCGATCGTGGTCGACGCGACTCTCGGCCTCGGCGGGCACAGCGAGGCGATGCTCGAAGCCTTCGACGGCCTCCGGCTCATCGGCCTGGACCGCGACACCTCGGCGTTGGCCACGTCGGGCGAACGCCTGGCGCGCTTCGGCGACCGCGTTCGACTGGTGCACGCCCGCTACGACGAACTGCCCGAGGTGCTCGCCGGGTTGGGGCACCGCCGCGTGCAGGGGATGCTGTTCGACCTCGGCGTCTCCTCCATGCAGCTCGACTCCGACGACCGCGGATTCGCCTACTCCCGCGACACCGTGCTGGACATGCGGATGGATCAGACCCGCGGGATCACCGCGGCCGAGGTCCTCAACACCTACTCCGTGGGCGAGCTGACCCGCATCGTCGAGCGCTACGGCGAGGAGAAGTTCGCCAAGCGGATCGCGCACGCCGTCGTCGCGGCCCGCGCGAAGGAGCCCTTCACGACCTCCAACCGCCTGGTCGAGCTCATCCGCGACGCCATTCCCGCGCCCGCCCGACGCACCGGGGGCAACCCGGCCAAGCGCACCTTCCAGGCGCTGCGCATCGAGGTGAACGGCGAGCTCGCCGGGCTCGAGGCCGTGCTGCCCGCCGCGATCGAACACGCCGCGGTGTCCGGACGGATCGCGGTGCTGACCTACCACTCCCTGGAGGACCGGCCGGTGAAACGTGCCTTCGCCGCGGCCGCGGCGTCGACCGCGCCCGTCGGACTGCCCGTCGAGCTGCCCGAGTACGCCCCGATCCTCAAACTGCTCGCCCGCGGCGAAACCGCGAGCGAGGAAGAAGTCGCCGCGAACCCGCGGGCAGCCTCGGCTCGCCTGCGCGCGGTGGAGAAGCTCCGGGAAGGTCGGGTCGCCTAATGGGTGCACGTCCACTGCCGCTACCCGATCGCGAGGTCCGCCGCGGCGGCATCCCACGCCAGCCGAGCGCGCCGCAGGAACCGATGGACCTCGCCGAGCGTGCCGGCCGAGCCTCGTTCGTCGCGCTGGTCCTGGTCGTCCTGAGCGTGGGCCTGGTCGGGCTGCTGGTGGTCAACACCGCGCTGGCGCGCAACGGGTTCGCCGTCGCCGAGCTGCAGCGCACGAACGTCGATCTCGCCGAGCGCAGCCTGGCGCTGCAGGAGGACCTCGCCCGGGCGGCGTCGCCGGCCGCGCTGGCCAACTCGGCCCGCGACCTCGGCATGGTGCCCGCGCGCAGCGTCGCGTACCTGCGACTGGCCGACGGCACGATCGCCGGCCGGGCCAGCACCGCCGCCGGCCGCCCCGCGCCGCTGACTCCGGAGCAGGCCGCGGAGGCCCGCATCGCAGCGGCAAAGGCCAAGGCGGAGAAGAAGGCGAAGGCGAAGGCACAGGCGAAGGCCGAGGCCGAGCGCCGCGCGGCCGAGGCCAAGGCGCTCGCCGAAGAACTCGCCCGGCAGAAGGCCGAGGCGAAGGCGAAGGCGCTGCGGGAGCGGATCGCCAAGCAGAACAAGGACGCAGCCGCGGGCCGCGGCGAGACTGTGCTCGCTCCGCCGACGCGATGAAAAGCCGCAACGAAAGCCTGGGAAGGGACACGCGATGACCGACCGGCGCACTGGAGGGGACTGGTCGGTCCCGCAGCGTCCGAAGGCGCAGGCGCGTCCGGTGCAGAAGCGCCCGCAGTCGCGGGGCGTGGGTCTGGGCAACCCCGCGCGGCGCCTCGGCGTCGCGTCGCTGCTGCTCGGCCTCGTGGTCGCGCTGCTCGTCGGCCGGCTCGTTCAGGTCCAGGGCGTGCAGGCGCGCAGCTACGCGGCCGTGGCGCAGAGCGAGCGGCTGCGGACCGTGGACGTGCCCGCCATCCGCGGGGTCATCTACGACCGGGACGGGGAGGTGCTGGCCCGCAGCGTGCCTGCACGTCGAGTCACGGCGGATCCCACGCTGATCGCCGACCCGGTCGGCTACGCGAACCTGCTCTCGCCGCAGCTTGGCGTGCCGGCCGACACCCTCGCTCGGAAGCTCTCGGACCAGAAGCGTCGGTACGTCGTGCTGGCCCGCGACATCGACCCGGAGACCTGGCGGCGGATCTCCGAGACGATCGACCTGCGGACCGGCAAGAAGATCAAGGGCGTCTTCAGCGAGAACACCAGCAAGCGCATCTATCCCGCGGACGCGGTTGCCGCGAACGTGCTCGGCTTCGTCAACGCGGCCGGCGTCGGCATGGGCGGCGTGGAGCGCGCGTTCGACCAGCTGCTCGCCGGCATCCCGGGCAAGCAGACCTACGAGCGGTCCCGCAGTGGCGGGCGCATCGCGACCGCGGGCGCGCGGACCACCGAGCCCGTGCCCGGCCAGGATCTGCAGCTGACGATCGACCGCGAGATCCAGTGGTACGCGCAGCAGGCGATCGCGGCGCAGGTCCGCAAGACCAAGGCGGCCAGTGGCACCGTCGTCATCCAGGACGTGGCCACCGGCGAGATCCTCGCCATGGCCACCGCCCCGACCTTCAACCCCAACCACCCGGGCCGCGGGCTCGACGCGAATCGCGGCAACCGAGCGCTGTCGGAGGTGTACGAGCCGGGCTCGATCGCCAAGACCGTGTCCCTGGCGGCGGTCCTCGATCAGCAGGCCGCGACCCCGGATCTGCACCTGACCGTGCCGGGCATCCTGAAGCGTGCCGACCGCGAACTGAAGGACCACTGGGACCACGGCACGATCAAGCTCACGCTGACCGGGGCGCTGGCGAAGTCGAGCAACATCGGCACCGTCCAGGCCGTCGACAAGATCTCGCTGACCTCGCTGTACTCCTACATGAAGGCCTTCGGCCTCGGCGAGCCGAGCGGCCTCGGATTCCCCGGCGAGAGCCGCGGCATCCTGCCCGAGGTCGAGGACTGGAACGCCAGCCAGAAGTACACGGTCACGTTCGGCCAGGGCTTCGCCGTCAACACCGTGCAGGCGGCGAGCATCTACCAGACCGTCGGCAATGGGGGCGTGCGGATCGCGCCGCGGCTGATCAAGTCCTGGACCGACGGCACGGGCCGGCTGCACATGCCGACACCGGCGGAGACGCGCCGGGTCGTTGCGCCCGAGACCGCCAAGACGCTGACCGACATGCTCGAGCAGGTCGTCGCCCGCGGCGGTGCCGCGGAGCAGTTGAAGCTGCCCGGCTACCGGATGGCCGGCAAGACCGGCACCGCGCAGTTCGCGAACTCGAAGTGCGGCTGCTACAAGGGCTACACCGCGTCCTTCGCCGGGTTCGCGCCCGCGGACAACCCACGCCTGGCCATCTCGGTCACCCTGCAGTTGCCGCGCAAGGGCTACAGCGGTGGCGTGCTGGCCGGTCCGGTGTTCGTGAAGACGATGAACTTCTCGCTGCAGGCCCTGGGCGTGCGGCCCTCCGGCACCAAGCCGGCGCGCCTGCCGCTCACCTGGAAGTAGAACGAACGTGCTCCGGTTCCGCCCTCGCCGGAACCGGCCTCACGTGTTCAGGTCGGGCAGAACAAGAAGTGCTTCTTCCGGCGACGACGCGAACCGAGTGATCGTCGAGACGTGGGCCTGGAGGGTCCCGGCAATCGTCGCGGTGGTGCAGTTCCCGAGTCGCAGCCAGACGGCCTTGGGAGGTGGCCCGAGCAGAAACGCGAGCTGGCGAAAATCGGAGTCCTTCGAGACCACGATGAAGCTGTGCTTGCCCGCGTAGTCCCAGATCTCCCGGTCGGTGGCAGCATCGAGCGTCAAGGAGCCAACGTGCGCGCTTCCCGGAAACTCGGTCTCCAGCATGGGCACGAGTCGACGCGACAGGTTCTGGTCGAACAGCAGCCTCACGCCGAGGTTGCCAGCCGGCGCTCGCGCGCGGCTGCGAACTGGAGCGCTGCCCTAACGTGGGCTTCGGTCAGTTCCGGGAAGTCGTCGACGATCTCTGCTGAGGTCATGCCGGCCGCCAGGTATTCGAGTACGTCGTAGACGGCGATGCGCGTGCCGAGGAAACACGGCTTTCCGCTGCGCACGCCCGCCCGCACCTCGATGAGCGCTGCCAGATCCATGGTTGCCAGCGTATCCGTGCCGGCCGACGGGCAGAGCGCCCACGACGAGTCAGTTCGCGGTGGCGGCCGCGCTGTGGCCGGGATGCCCGTCGTGCGGGGGCGAGGTGGCGGTGAGAACGGCGGTCGCGGCGAGCACCGCCGCGGCGAGCGCCAGCTCCGCGGCCACCGAACGACGCAGCGCACGCACCTGAGGCGCCGGGGCCGGATCGGCCAACTTCGCGCCGAGCGAAGCGCCCGCCGCGAGCCGGGGCCGCGCCGTGGCGTAGCTGCGCACGCGCGCCCGGCCCAGGTTGGCGAGCACGAGCATGCCGCCGAGCAGGATCGACTTCGCGACGATCCACCGCCCGTAGTCGGTGTCGACGAGTGCGGAGAAGGACCGCAGCTTGACCGCGGCCTGGATCGAGCCGGTCACGACCAGTACGGCGACCGCGCCGGTCGCGACGGTGGACCAGCGCCGCAGCACCTCCGGGCAGTCGTCGGTCGGCGCCGGCAGCAGCCGGACGGCGAGTACCAGCAACCCGCCGAGCCAGACCGCGACGGCACCGAGGTGGACGGCGTCGAGGGCGACGGTGAGCCAGGGGTAGTCGCCTGCGGCCGGGTGGCCGGCGCGCGCGTAGGTGACCAGCACCCCGACACCGCTCGCGGCGGCGAGGCCGAGCGCCCACCGGCTGGGTCGACGCGCGGCGAGGACCAGGCAGGCGAACAGGGCGAGCGCCAGTGCGACCCGCAGCAGCATGGTCTCGCCGTAGCGTGCGTCGACGACGTCGCCGAGTTGCCCATCGGAGAAGGCGCCGCCGAGTCCGGTGCCCGCCACCAGCGCGGACTGCAGCGGCAGCGCCACGAGCGCCGCGAGGGGAACCAGCAGGGCGCCGCCGATCACGAGACGCCGAGTACGTCGGTCCGTTGCCCCGCCGGGCCAGCACAGCGCCGCGAACGCGGCCACCCCGAGGAGCCCGATCGCGCCGAGGTAGGACAGCCACCGGTTCGCGCCGGCCAGGCCGGTCACGAGGGCGTGCGAGTCGTCGGCCGGCGGCGCCGGCGGGACCACCGCGGCATGCGTGGCGTGGTCGGTGGCCGCCGCCTTCGCCGGGGCGGCGACGTTGAACGCGATCGACGCCTTGATCGGGTGGTTGTCCACCGAGATCACGCGGAAGCTCAGCAGGTAGAAGCCCGGCCCTAGCTTCGGCGGCAGCTTGGTCACCTGGGTCTTCGACGTGCCCGTCGGCTCGACGATCGAGAGAGCGTCGCCCGCGTCGTCGGTGAGAACGAAGGTCTTGCGAACTGGGCGGACCGGCTCGGAGAAGACGAGCCGGACCTCCGTGGGGGCGCGCTTCAGTTCGGCGCCGTTCGCCGGGCTGGAGGAGACCAGTTCGGCGTGCGCCGCAGCCGAAGGAGCGGTGCCCACGCCGAGCAGCACCGCCGCGAGCAGGAGAAGCGCGGCCAGGGCCCGGCGCACGAGGGGGGACTATCCCTTGACGCGGAAGGCGATGGTCCCGGCCACGTTGTGGCCGTCGGCGGAGGTCACCTTGTAGGACAGCAGGTAGCCGCCGGGAGCGAGCGTCTCTTCGATGGGGACGACGACCGCGGACGCGGAGCGGTACGCCTCGCCCGTCGCGACCTTCGTGCCGTTGCTGCTGCGCAGGGCGATGCCGGAGGCGACGGGGGACACCTGCTCGTTGAAGACGAGCCGCGCGGTCTTGGGCGGGATGCCGACGACCGCTCCGTTCGCCGGGCTGGCCGAGGTCAGTTCGGTGTGCGCGGCGGCCGGTTCGGCGGCGCCCACGCCGAGGCCCGCCCACGCCAGGGCGACAAGCGAAGCGAAGACGCCGCTCCGGCGCGTGGTCGTGGTCATGGGGTGCCTCCGAGGGTCGAATCGGGTCGTCTCAAACGTCGCCGGGCGATGCATTTCGGTTCCCGTGGAACTCGTTGCGCACGGTCAACGACCTGGTTCATGATCGTCCAGGCGCGCCGGGGGGCCGACACGCAAGGGAAGTGCCCCGTGAATCGTTTCCAGCCATTCGTTGCCGCCACCGTCCTGGCCTGCACCGCGGCGATCGTGCCCACGGCCGCCCACGCCGGCGACGGCCCGGTCGGCATCGTCTTCCGCGCCACACTTGCGGGCTCCGAGGTGCCGGGAGGCGGCGACCCGAAGGGTTCCGGCACGGCCATTCTCAAGCTCGTTCCGGCCACGAACGAGGTCTGCTGGGACATCGCCTGGACCGGCCTCGCAGGCTCGGTCACCGGTATTCACCTGCACCACGGGGGCTCGGGCGAAACGGGCCCGCACGCCGTGGACATGGTCAACGGGGCGGCGCTGCCCGGAGCCTCTGGCTCGCACGACGGCTGCCAAACCCTGGGCAAGGGCGGCGGCCACTCGATGAACATGCAGCTGTTCAACGCGCACACCGAGCCCGGCGGCGGATCGACCCTGGACGCGATCGTCGCCGACCCGGAGCACTACTACGTGCAACTGCACACCACCGCGTACGAGAAGGGCGCCGTCCGCGGCCAGCTGGGTTAGCTCAGCACGGTCCGCGGGCGAAAACGTCTCCGCGGAGACGTTTTCGCAGATTCGTCGTCGGTGGATCAGGGCTCAGGGACTGATCAGTTCACGATCGTCCGGGCCCCGCCGGCGGACTTCGCGAGCGTGCGCATGCGCACCATCAGCGCCGCGGAGGGGACCACACTGCCGGACAGGTAGGTCGAGAGGCGGGACGCCGAGGTGCCTATCCGCGAGGCGAACTCCGCCCTCGTCAGCGCACTTGCGGCGACCAAGTCGGCGATCTCGGCGGCTACGGCGGAGCGTTCGCTTCGCTCGGCTGCTCCGCGGGCGTCCGCGACGACGGCGGTCATCAACGGTCCCACCCCGTAGGGCATCCCCGCCGCGACGGCCTCTTCGACTCGCCGTGCCACCGGACCCCACGGCTCCGTGCGGATCGCGACCGCCAGGCGACGCCAATCGTTCAACCCGCCGCGCTCCAGGGCGGTGGCCACGGCCTCGCCGGGCCACTGCGCCACCGGGAGGTCCGGGTCGACGTCTAGGTTGCGAAATCGAAGGGCCATCAGGCCGTTCCAGGCTGCTTCGTCATGGCGACTGCCAGCGCCCGGCACGCGGCGACCACCGTCGTCCAGTCGTGCCAACGCGGGTCGAGGTTGCGGTAGTGCTCGAGCTCGCGGGTGACGCTGTGGTCTCGCGGTGCCGGTTGCGCCAGTTGACGAGCGAGTTGCGAGGCCACGCCGTCTCCGTCGCCGTGCTGATCGGCGTAGTACGCGTCGACGCCCGCCAAGACCGCGCCCGCCGGCTCGATTCCGAGAAACTCGGCGAGTGCGGCGACGTCGAGGTAGTCCCGCGTCCGATTCCGACGCACGATCAGAAACGCCTTGACCCGCAGCGTCTCGGCCGCGGTGGGCACCACGACGCGACCCGCGCCGGGCAGTTCCACCGTCGTCGTCTCCAGGGGCCGCCGCCGGATCATCTGCCGGACACCGGTCTCGATGCCGCCGAGCTCGCCGAGAATGATCTTGCCCGGGGTCACCCTGTTGGTCACCCAGTCCCGCTCGGACTCCAATGCCTCCAGGACGAGGTCGAATCGATCTTGCAGATCGGCCACCACGTGGTCGTGGTCGAAGGAGTCGCGGTGGTGCGCATGCCACGCGGCCGCCGATCCACCCACCAACACCGCATCGGGCACCAACTCCTGCAGGCGCGCCGCGGAACGCAGCACCGCCTGCAGGACGGGGCTCGGAACCTCCACCACGGGATTATCATATCCGATAATTAGACCCGGTGGTCACGCAATCAGGCCGATGCGGTTGCCCTGGCGTCCAATGGGGTGCCGCACGTTCCCGCGGGAACGTCCGGCATCGACGTTCAGCCGAGCACGTTGAGGGCGTCGACGAGGTCGTTCACCATGAAGCCGTCGACCCCCAGGCGCAGTGCTTGGGCCATGCTCGTCGGCCGCGCCTGAACCGGGACCACGAGCTTGCCCGCGGCCTGGGCCGCGCGGACGAGCTTGGCGGTCACCGGGGTCTGGTAGGGGATCAGCACGTCGTAGCGGGACGTCCAGGCCCAGGCCGCGTTCGCGTTGTCGAAGATCAGGCCCAGGTTGGCGGCGCCGGCCGCGCGCAGCTCCTCGAGCACCGACGGGTGGCTGCTGAAGAACACCGAGCGGTCGTTGTCGCCGTGTTCGTTCACCGCGGCCATCAGTGTGCGCGCCATGCCACGGCCCGACGGCGTCTTGAGGTGGAGGTACACGCCCTTTGCGGCCGGCACCTGCTCGAGCATCTCGACGAGATTCGGGACCGAATTGCCATCCTTCGTCCTGCATTTCCGGATCTGTCGATACGACTTCTGCGAGGCGAGACCGGTGCAGTTCGTCGTGTATTTCGCGAGATTCGGGTCGTGCAGCACGACCGGTTTGCCGTCGGCCGTGGACACGATGTCGAACTCGACCGAGTCCGCGCCGAGATAGAAGGCGTCGGCCACCGCCGCGGGCGTGTTCTCCAGGGCACCGCGCGCGTCCCCGCGGTGGGCGACGATCTCCGTCCGCGGCACCGAAACCACCGGTGTGGAAGGGGAAACGGCCACGGGCGCAGCGACGAATGGCACGTCTACGGGGGCCGGGGCGACCGGCGGCGGCGCGGTCTCCGGTGCGGCGGCGAGACCGGTGCCGCTCCCCAACGACCCGCTCACCACGACGCCTGCGACGGCGAGCATGGACATCGTCGCAAAACGACGCAAACGCATGAATTCCCCCGAATTCCCCGAAAGCCGCCCCACGCGACTGCAGAATTCCGCCCCCTGGAAACTGCATCGCGATCACAGCAGCGATCGCCGTGATCTGTTCAGGCGTTTGCCATGAGGAATGGTGCGTTCGACACATTCTTTGTTCACTGCGACGCAAACTCTCCCGAGCCGGGTCGAACCACTAGGGTTACTGGCCGTGACCACCTCGCTCCGGCCGCAGACCTCGCCCGGCGTCACCCTGGGGACGCTCGCGATGCGGCTGGGGCTCGACGGGGTCGCGTTCGAGGCCCGCGACCTGCCGCTGACCGGCGTCACCCACGACTCGCGGGCCGTCCAACCCGGCGACCTCTACGCCGCGATGCTCGGCGAACGCACCCACGGCGCCGCCTTCGCCGTGCAGGCCGCCGAAGCCGGAGCCGCCGCGATCCTGACCGACCCGTCGGGACGCGAGCGGACGAAGCTCGCCGGGCTGCCGTACGTCGTCGTCAACGACGCCCGCGCAACGTTGGGCGCCGTCTCCGCGGAGATCTACGGACGACCCGCGGACGCGCTGACGTGCCTCGGCGTCACCGGCACCAACGGCAAGACCACCACCGCGTTCCTCATGGAGGCGGGGCTGCGGGCCGCCGGCCACTCCACCGGCCTGCTCGGCACGGTCGCCACCCGGATCGGCGACGAATCGCTACCCAGTTCCCGCACGACACCGGAGGCGCCCGACCTGCACGCCCTGCTCGCCGTCATGCGCGAGCGCGGCGCCACCGCGGTGGCCATGGAGGTCTCCAGCCACGCCCTCGACATGCACCGCGTGGACGGAGTGGTGTTCGCGGCCGCGCTGTTCACCAACCTGTCCCAGGACCACCTCGACTACCACTTCTCGCTCGAGGCCTACTTCTCCGCGAAGTGCCTGCTGTTCACGCCGCAGCACGCGAAGGTCGGCGTCGTAAACCTCGACGACCCGTGGGGCCCCACACTTGTGGACCGCGCGCGGATCCCGGTGCAGACGTACTCGGCCAAGGGTGCCGCGGGCGCGGATTGGCGGGTCGTGGACCTCCTCGAGTCCCCGCAGGGCTCGATGTTCAGCGTGGAGGGCCCCGGCGGGGTCCGCGGCGACGGGAGCGTCGCCCTGCCGGGCGCGTTCAACGTCGCGAACGCGCTCGGCGCGGTGGCCACGCTCGTCGCCGCCGGGATCCCGTTGGCCGACGCGCTGCGCGGCGTGGGGGACTGCCCGGGCGTGCCCGGCCGGATGGAGCGGATCGAGGCGGGTCAGGACTTCCTCGCCGTCGTGGACTACGCGCACACCCCGGACGCCGTCGCCACGCTGCTCGCCGCGCTGCGCCCGGTCACCGCGGGCAAGCTCATCGTCGTCCTCGGCGCCGGCGGCGACCGGGACCGCGGCAAGCGCCCGCTGATGGGCGAGGTCGCCTCCCGCGACGGCGACGTGCTCGTCCTCACCGACGACAACCCGCGCTCCGAGGACCCCCGCGAAATCCTCTCCGAGGTCCGAGCCGGCGCAGAGCGGGTGTGGGCCGACGAGGCCGCGGAGCTGCACATCGAGCACGACCGGGCCGCGGCCATCGCGCTCGCGGTGAAGCTGGCCAAGCCAGGGGACACCGTGGTGGTGGCCGGCAAGGGCCACGAGCAGGGGCAGGAGGCGGCCGGCGTCGTCCGGCCGTTCGACGACCGCACCGTGCTGCGGGCCGCCATCGGGGGAGCTTCGTGATCGACGTACGGCTGTCCGAGATCGCCGACGTCACCCGTGGCCGGATCGTGGACGGCACCGGCGACGAGCTGGTGACCGGTCCGGTCGTCGTGGACTCGCGCGAGGTCGAGGCGGGCTCGTTGTTCGTCGCCGTCCCCGGCGAGCGGGTGGACGGTCACGACTTCGCCGCCGGAGCCGTCGAAGCCGGCGCGGTGGCCGTGCTCGCCACGCGCCCGGTGGGCGTGCCGGCGGTCGTCGTCGAGGACACGGTGGAGGCGTTGGGCGCGCTCGCGGGCCTGGTCACCCGCCGCCTCGTCGCCGACCACGGCCTGACCACCGTCGGCATCACCGGCTCGCAGGGCAAGACCAGCACGAAGGACCTCATCGCCGCCGTGCTCGAGGCCCGCCCAGACGGCGAGGGCCGCAGCCGGCCAGACACTGCGACCATCGCGCCACCTGGTTCTTTCAACAACGAGATCGGCCTCCCGCTCACCGCGCTGCGCGCGGCCCCGGCCACCGATCACCTGGTGCTGGAGATGGGGGCCCGCGGCGTCGGCCACATCAGGTACCTGTGCAGCATCGCGCCCCCCAAGATCGGCGTCGTTCTCAACGTCGGGCTGGCGCACGTGGGGGAGTTCGGCAGCCGGGAGACGATCGCGCTGGCCAAGGGCGAACTGGTCGAATCGCTGCCCCCGGACGGCGTCGCAATCCTGAACGCCGACGACCCGCTCGTGGCGCGGATGGCGATGCGTACGCCGGCGCGCGTGGTGTTCTACGGCCGCGACGAGCGCGCGGAGGTCCACGCCGAGGATGTGACGCTGGTGGACGGGAAGGCGTCGTTCACGCTGGTCACGCCCCGCGGGAGCGCTCCGGTGGCCCTCGGACTGCACGGCGAGCACCAGGTCTCGAACTCGCTGGCGGCCGCCGCCGTCGGGCACGCGCTGTGGATGAAGCCCGAGGTGGTGGCCGCCGCACTGTCCGCCGCCGGACCGCGCAGCCGGTGGCGCATGGAGGTCTCGACGCGGGCGGACGGCGTCACGATCGTCAACGACGCCTACAACGCCAACCCGGACTCGATGCGGGCCGCGCTGGAGGCCACGAGCTCGATCGCGGGCCAACGGCGCCGCTGGGCCGTCTTGGGCGAGATGCGCGAACTCGGCGAGTCGAGCGCCGCAGAGCACGAAGCGCTGGGCAGGCTGGTGGCCGACATGGACTTCACGCGCCTGATCGTGGTCGGCCAGGGCGCCGAGCCGATCCTCGCCGGGGCCCGCGCTGCACGAACGTGGGCTCCCGAACCCCGGTTTGCGCCCGACGCAGCGGCCGCAGTAGAGATACTGCGCAGCGAAGTGATCGCGGACGACGTGGTGCTGGTGAAGGCCTCCCGCGCGGTTGGACTGGAACGGGTAGCAGCGGCGCTGCTCGAAGTTTCGGAGTTGGAGGACGGCGGGTGAGAGGCGTTCTGGCCGCTTCGGCGGTCGCCCTCATCGTCGCCCTGCTGGGGACTCCGCTGGCCATCAAGCTGCTGGTCAAGCGGGGCTACGGCCAACTGATCCGCGACGACGGCCCGACGACCCACCAGACGAAGCGCGGCACGCCCACCATGGGCGGCTCGGTCATCATCGTCGCGGTCTGGCTGGGCTACATCGCGGCGCACATCGTGCTGCAGGACTTCTCCCCGTCCGCCTCGGGGATGCTCGTCCTGTACCTGATGACCGGTCTCGGGCTCGTCGGCTTCCTCGACGACTACATCAAGGTCAGCAAACAGCGCAGCCTTGGCCTACGAGCCAAGGCCAAGCTCGCGGGGCAGTCGCTGGTCGCGTTGACCTTCGCCGTCCTGGCGCTGCAGTTCGAGGACGCGAACGGGTTCTCGCCCGCGTCCACCGACATCTCGTTCATCCGAGATACCGCGGTCGGCCTCGGCGGGGTCGGCTTCGTCGTCTGGGCGTACGTGATGATCGCGGCGACGTCCAACGGCGTGAACCTCACCGACGGCCTCGACGGCCTCGCCACCGGCGCCGCTGCGATGGTGTTCGGCGCCTACACGCTGATCGGGGTGTGGCAGTCCGGCAACGCCTGCCGTCCCGGCCGCCCGGAGATCGTCGGCGGCGGAGAGTGCTACACGGTCCCGAACGCCTTGGACCTCGGGATCGTCGCGGCCGCCGTCATGGGCGCCTGTTTCGGCTTCCTGTGGTGGAACGCGTCCCCGGCCAAGATCTTCATGGGCGACACCGGCTCGCTGGCCCTCGGCGGCGCGCTCGCCGGCCTGGCCATCACCACCCGCACCGAACTCCTGCTCGTGCTGCTCGGTGGCCTGTTCGTGCTGATCACCGTCTCGGTCATCGTTCAAGTCGGGTTCTTCAAGATGACCCGAAGACGCGTGTTTCGCATGGCGCCGCTGCAACACCACTTCGAGCTCTCGGGCTGGAACGAAGTGACCATCGTGATCCGGTTCTGGATCATCGCCGGCCTGTTCGTGGCCGGCGGTCTGGGACTCTTCTACGCGGAATGGCTCTCGGGCACGTGATCTCGGGACTCGGTCGAGACTCCGACTGGTCCGGCGTGCGCGTGGTCGTCGCCGGCATCGGCGTCTCCGGCTTCGCCGCGGCCGACGCCCTGCTGGGCCTCGGGGCGGTCGTCACCGTCGTCGACGGGAAGGGCGACGCCGAGCGCGCGGCCGTGCTGGAGAACCTCGGCGCCACCGTTCGGCTCGGGGACGGGGACACGCTGCCCGCAGACGTGGACCTCGTCGTCACCTCGCCCGGCTGGCGTCCCAGCTCGCCGCTGCTTCGCGCCGCAGCGGACGCCGGCATCCCCGTCTGGGGCGAGGTCGAGCTCGCCTGGCGCCTGCGCCCGACACAGAACCCGGCCGCGTGGCTCGCGATCACCGGCACCAACGGCAAGACCACCACCGTCCGAATGCTGACCTCGATCCTCAACGCGGCCGGCTTCCGGGCCGTGGCCGCCGGCAACGTCGGCACCCCGCTGCTCGAGGTGGTCATGGCCGACGCGCACGACGTGCTCGCCGTCGAGCTGTCCAGCTTCCAACTGCACTGGTCCAACTCGGTCGCCGTGCACTCCTCGGCGGTGCTGAACATCGCGCCGGACCACGTGGACTGGCACGGCGACCTCGACGCCTACGCCGCCGCCAAGGGCCTGATCTACCGCGACGTCACGGGCGCGTGCGTCTACAACCTCGAGGACCCGCGCACCGTGGCGCTCATGGCGGACACGCCGCGCGTGGCGGGTGCGCGCGCGGTCGGCTTCACGCTCGGCACGCCGCGCCTGGAACAGGTGGGCGTCGTGGAGGACCTGCTGGTGGACCGCGCGTTCGACGACCACGGCGGACCGGCCCCGGCCGGCTCCGCCACCGAACTCGCGAGCCTGGACGACATCAAGCCGTACGCCCCGCACAACGTCGCCAACGCCCTCGCTGCGGCGGCGCTCGCGCGCTCCTTCGGCGTCCCGGCCGCCGCCGTCCGCGAGGGGCTGCGGTCCTTCCGGCCGGACGGGCACCGCATCGCCGAGGTCGGCGTGCGGGCCGGCGTCCGCTACGTCGACGACTCCAAGGCCACCAACCCGCACGCCGCCGCCGCGTCGCTCGCCGCGTACGAGCGCGTCGTGTGGATCGCCGGCGGCCTGGCCAAGGGCGCGGAGTTCGACGACCTCGTCGCCGCCGCCGCCGCGCATCTGAAGGCGGCCGTGCTCATCGGCACCGACCGATCCCTCATCGCGGCGGCCTTGGCGCGACACGCTCCGGATGTCCCCGTGATCGAGGTACCCGACGTCGAAGATGGGGCCATGGAGGTCGTGGTCGCGCAAGCGGCCCGTCTCGCTACCGCCGGCGACACCGTCCTGCTGGCGCCGGCGTGCGCCTCCATGGACATGTTCACCAGCTATGCCGAGCGAGGGGACAGGTTCGCGGCAGCCGTCCTGCGGCTGCCCGACTAGATCCCGGGGGAGGGTGATGTGAGCACCACCGCCCCGCCCTCGGAGATGGTCGCCGCCCCGCTCAACTGGCTCGGCATTCGGCTGCGCACCCTGGATCGGCCGCTCACCTCGTACTACCTGGTGCTGATCTCCGGTCTACTGCTCGTCGCGCTCGGCCTGGTCATGGTGCTCTCGGCCTCCTCGGTGGAGTCCTACCGGGCCACCGGTTCGGTGTTCGCGATCGCGCAGCGCCAGGCCATGTGGGTCGCCGTCGGTCTGCCGCTGATGTGGGTCGCGTCCCAGATCCCGCCGCACGTCTACCGGCGGCTGGCCTTTCCCGCGATGGCGGCGGCCATCGGCCTGCTCTGCCTGGTGATGGTGCCCGGGCTCGGCAAGGAGGTCGGCGGCAACCGCAACTGGATCTCCTTCGGCGGACCGTTCGAACTGCAGCCGTCGGAGGCCGCGAAGCTCGCGCTGGTCCTGTTCGGCGCGCACGTCCTCGCAAGGAAGAAGAACCTGCTGCGGCACTGGGTCCACCTGGCGGTGCCGCTGCTGCCGGTGTCGGTGCTGGCGATCGGTCTGGTCCTGGCCGGGCACGACCTCGGCACCTCGCTGGTCCTGATCGCCATCGTGCTGGCGCTGCTGTTCTTCGTCGGGACCCCGCTGCGGTACTTCGCCCTGCTCGGCCTGCCCCTGGCCGCGCTGGTCGGCACGCTCGTCGCCATCGACCCGGACCGGGTCGCCCGCCTCACGGCCTTCACGAATCCGTTCGCGTCCTACGAGCACACCGGTTGGCAGGGCGCGCAGAGCCTGTTCGCGCTGGCCTCCGGCGGCCTGACCGGCGTGGGTCTCGGGGCCAGCCGCGAGAAGTGGGGCTACCTGCCCGAGGCGCACACGGACTTCATCTACGCGATCGTCGGCGAGGAACTCGGCATGATCGGGGCGCTCGGCGTCCTGCTGCTGTTCGCGACCATCGTCTTCGCGGGCTTCCGCATCGCCGCCCGAAGCCGAGACCAGTTCACGTCTCTGGCGGCGGCCGGGATCACCGCCTGGATTGCCGTACAGGCCCTCATCAACATCGGTGCGGTGCTCGGAGTTCTGCCGATCACCGGGATCCCGTTGCCTCTGGTGTCGTACGGTGGCAGCGCCCTGCTCCCACTGATGGTGGCCGTGGGCATGCTGCTGTCCTTCGCCCGCCGGGAACCCGGCGCCGCGGCGGCGCTGCGTGCCCGTCGGGGCGGACCGGTCCGGGTCGCTGCGTCCTGGCTCGGGTTCGCCTCCCGAGAGGTCCCGGCGGCCGAGCGGCGGCGCCGACTGCGCCGACGTACGTCGGTCTGACGAAGGGGCCCAATAGGGTGTGTGAGAGTTGCACGTAGTTCTGGCCGCCGGTGGCACGGCAGGTCACATCGAGCCCGCACTGTCTCTCGCCGACGCGCTGCGTCGCCGCAACGCCGAGGTCGGCATCACGGTGGTCGGCACGGCGACCGGGATGGAGAACACCCTTGTTCCGGCCCGCGGGTACACGGTCCGGCACGTTCCCCGCCTGCCGCTGCCGCGCAAGCCGTCCCCGGACCTGGTGAAGCTGCCCGGCCGGATGCTGGGTGCGGTGAAGACCGCCAAGGCGCTGCTCGACGAGATCAAGCCGGACGCCGTCGTCGGCTTCGGCGGGTACGTCTGCGTCCCGATGTACCTGGCCGCGCGCTCCCGCAAGGTGCCGATCGTCGTGCACGAGGGCAACACTCCCGCCGGTCTCGCCAACCGCCTCGGCGCCCGGTTCACCGAGTTCGTCGCGACCACCGCAAAGGCCGACGACCTCCCGCACGGCCGGCTGATCGGGATGCCGCTGCGCCGCAGCATCGCCACGCTCGACCGCGCGGCTCTGCGGGCAGAGGCCCGCGCGCACTTCGGCCTCGACCCCGACCTCCCGACCCTGCTGGTGTTCGGCGGCTCGCTCGGGGCCCGCAGCCTCAACCGGGGCGCGCTCGGCGCCGCTTCCGCGTTGCGTGCCGGCGGGGTGCAGGTGCTGCACGCCGTCGGCCGGGACAACGTCGGCGACGTCGCCGCGCCCGGAGGCGAGGGTGCGCCCTACGTGGTGGTGCCGTACCTGGAGCGGATGGACCTGGCATACGCAGCGGCCGACGTGGCGATGTGCCGCAGCGGAGCGATGACCTGCGCGGAGCTCTCCGCCGTGGGCCTGCCCGCCTGGTACGTCCCGCTCCCGATCGGCAACGGCGAGCAGCGCCGCAACGCGCTGCCGATCGTGGAGGCCGGCGGCGGCGGGATCGTCGAGGACAAGGCGCTGGACCCGGAGTGGATCGTCGCCCACCTGGTGCCGCTGCTCACCGACCCCGCGCGGCTGGCGGCGATGAGCGAGGCCGCCGCCCGGCACGGCCGCCCGAACGCCGACGAGGAACTCGCCGATTTGGTCGACGCCGCCGTGGCCGCCAAGGTTGGCGCATGACCGTTCAGGGCATCACCGCGGCCGACATCCCGCCCTGGGACAGGCTCGGCCGGGTGCACTTCGTCGGCATCGGCGGAGCCGGGATGTCCGGCATCGCGCGCATCCTGCTGGCCCGCGGGGTGACAGTGTCCGGCAGCGACGCGAAGGACTCCACCGCGCTGGCGTCGCTGCGTCAGCTCGGCGCCACCGTGTACGTCGGGCACGACGCCTCGCAGGTGGGCGCGGCGGACACCGTCGTCGTCTCGACGGCGATCCGCGAGTCGAACCCCGAGTACGCCCAGGCCCGCGAGGCGGGGCTGCGCATCCTGCCTCGGGCGGCGGCTTTGGCCTCGGTGATGGCCGGGCGCCGGGCCGTCGCGGTCGCCGGGACGCACGGCAAGACCACGACGACGTCGATGTTGACGGTCGCGCTGCAGCACTGCGGTGCAGATCCAAGCTTTGCGATCGGCGGCAGCCTCAACGAGTCCGGCGCCAACGCGCACGACGGCACCGGCGACGTGTTCGTCGCGGAGGCCGACGAGTCCGACGGCTCCTTCCTGCTCTACACGCCGCACGCGGCGATCGTCACCAACGTCGAGGCCGACCACCTCGACCACTACGGCACCGCGTCGGCCGTGGCCGAGGCGTTCGTGCGGTTCAGCGGCCGGATCGAGCCCGACGGCTTCCTCGTCCTGTGCAGCGACGACCCCGGCGCCAACGATCTGGCTCGGGTGGCCTCGGCCGCCGGCGTCGACGTGCGTACCTACGGTCTCGGCGAGAGCGCCGACGTGCGGCTGGAGAACCTGAAAGTCGGCCCCAACGGCGGGTATTCCTTCGAGGCCGTCGCCAAGGGCCGCCGACTCGGAGCCCTCACCCTGCAGGTGCCGGGCGCGCACAACGCGCTGAACGCCGCCGCCGCGCTGTCCGTCGGACTCGGGCTCGGCTTCTCCGCCGCGGACCTGCGCGAGGGCCTCGCCGGATTCACCGGCACCCGGCGCCGGTTCGAGCTCAAGGGCATCGGCAACGGCGTACGGGTCTACGACGACTACGCGCACCACCCGACCGAACTCGACGCGGTGCTCCGTGCCGCGCGCCACGTGGTCGGGGAGGGGCGGATCGTCGCCGTCTTCCAGCCGCACCGGTACTCCCGCACCGCGGCGTTCGCCAAGGAGATGGGCACGGCGCTCGGCCTCGCCGACCACGTGGTGCTGATGGACGTCTACTCCGCCGGCGAGGAGCCCATCCCCGGGGTCACCGGCGGCACCGTGGCCGCGGCCGTTCCGCTGCCCACGGGCGACGTGGTCTTCGAGACCTCGTTCAGCCAAGTGGCCGCGCGGCTGGTGGAGCAGGCCCGTCCCGGCGACATCGTGCTGACCCTCGGCGCCGGCGACGTGACGATGATCGGGCCCGAGGTCCTGGAGCTGCTCGGCACCTGACCTCGCCCTTTGCCAACACGCCGGGCGTGAAGGCGGGGGAGTGGCGCGGTGCCGGTGGGATGCTCGCATTCATGAGCGGACGCACCACTGCACCTCCGCGTCCCTCGACTCCGGCGGCGCTCGTTGCGGCGTCCGCGCGGGCCGGCGAGGCCGCCAGGGCGCGGCGAAAGGCTCGCTGGATGCGCGCGATCGTCGGCGTGCTGCTCGTCGCTTCCATCGTCGGACTCGTGTGGGCCGCCTGCTTCTCCTCGCTCTTGGCGGTCCGCGACGTGCGGGTCGTCGGCGTCGAGACGGTGAGCGCCGAGGAGGTCCTGGCCACCGCAGCCGTTCCCGCCGGGGGATCCCTGGTCCTGCTGGACACCGGGGCGATCGCGCGAAGGGTGCAGACGCTGCCGGCCGTCGCGTCGGTCGACGTGAACCGCCGCCCGTTCCACGCGGTCCGGTTGGTCGTCCGGGAACGCGTGCCGGTGCTGATCCTCGAGTCCGTGCTCGGACGCCAGTCGGTGGACGCCACCGGCGTCGTCTTCGGACCGGAGGACTCCCGTGGGGCGAACCTGCCGCGCGTGCGCACCACCGGGCCGCCGCTGCCTACCGAAACTCTTCGCGACGTTCTCGCCGTTCTCGCCGCCCTGCCCGTGCAGGTCCGCGGCGACGTGGCCGTCGTGCGCGCCGACCACCCGGACGACGTCTCCATCGAACTGGGCGACGGTCGCGTGATCATCTGGGGCGACGCCACCCGCGGAGCCCTCAAGGCCCAGGTGCTCACCGTGCTGATGGGGCGGGAGGGGCGGGCGTACGACGTCTCCGCGCCCGAGGCTCCCGCCATCGTGCGCTAACTGACGTTCCGTCAGTTTCTCCTTGGGCGACACGCGCCCGATGTCCTAGGTGCCGCCTGCATCGAGATCTACCTTCTCCAACGTCGGCCAGGTTGACATAACTCTAAGCCTCAACTTGAGGGTAAGAGTCGAGAGCGAAGGGCACCCGCCGTGGCAGCACCGCAGAACTACCTCGCAGTGATCAAGGTTGTCGGCATCGGTGGAGGTGGCGTCAACGCCATCAACCGGATGATCGAGGTCGGGCTGAAGGGCGTCGAGTTCATCGCGATCAACACCGACGCCCAGGCTCTGTTGATGAGCGACGCGGACGTCAAGCTCGACGTCGGCCGCGAGTTGACCCGCGGGCTGGGTGCCGGCGCCAACCCGGAGGTCGGCCGCAAGGCCGCCGAGGACCACCGCGACGAGATCGAAGAGGTGCTGCGCGGCGCCGACATGGTCTTCGTGACCGCGGGCGAGGGCGGTGGCACCGGCACCGGCGGCGCGCCGGTCGTCGCGAACATCGCGAAGTCGCTCGGCGCACTGACCATCGGCGTCGTCACCCGTCCGTTCGGCTTCGAGGGCCGCCGCCGCTCCACCCAGGCCTCGGACGGCATCGCGCGCCTGCGCGAAGAGGTCGACACCCTCATCGTCATCCCGAACGACCGCCTGCTCTCCATCGCCGACGCGCAGGTCTCCGTCCTCGACGCCTTCAAGTCCGCCGACCAGGTGCTGCTGTCCGGCGTTCAGGGCATCACCGATCTGATCACCACGCCCGGCCTGATCAACCTGGACTTCGCCGACGTCAAGTCGGTCATGTCCGGGGCGGGCTCGGCCCTCATGGGCATCGGCTCGGCGCGCGGCGAGGACCGCGCGATCCAGGCCGCCTCGGCCGCCATCTCGTCCCCGCTGCTCGAGGCCTCGATCGAAGGTGCCCGCGGCGTGCTGCTGTCCATCTCCGGCGGCTCGAACCTCGGCCTGTTCGAGATCAACAACGCCGCCGAACTCGTCGCCCAGGTGGCCCACCCGGAGGCGAACATCATCTTCGGTGCGGTCATCGACGACGCCCTCGGCGACGAGGCCCGCGTGACCGTCATCGCCGCCGGCTTCGACGACGTGCCGACGACCAACGCCCAGACCGCCGAGACCCGCCGCCCGGCCGAGATTCCCGTTCAGAACCTCATCGAGGCGCCCCCGGCCTACCAGGCCGCCGTCGCCGAGCGGGAGGCGCAGTGGGAGTACGTCGCCCCGGCCGCGCCGGCACCGCGCCGCGAGCCGGCACGCGCCGAGGCTCGGTCGGTCCCGGTCCAGCAGCAGACCTTCCGCCGCCAGCCCGAGCCCATCGGTCCCGACGAGCTGGACGTCCCCGACTTCATGAAGTAGCCACCCCGCCACCCGCTGCGTTCGCCATCTGCGCTGTACAGCGCTCCGTGCGAATTCTGCGTCCGATTTGCCCCGAATGTCTGACCAGCAGCGCTGTACAGCGCTGCTGGTCAGACGTTTTTGGGTGAGGGAGAGGAGACTGGACGACGTGTTGCCGCTGGTGAGGCCTGCGTGGCCGCGGGGGATCCGTGGGGTCTTCACGACGCGGGCGGGGGGCGAGAGCTTCCCGCCGTACGGAGATCTGAACCTGGCGCTGCACGTCGGCGACGACGCTCGGACCGTTGCGGCCAACCGGGCCGCCGTCGCCTCCGCGATCGGGCTGGCGCCCGAGCGGCTGGTGTTTTCCGAGCAGGTGCACGGCAACGCGGTGGCGTTCGTGTCCAACCGGCCCACCGAACCGCCCGTCGCAGACGGCCTGGTCACCACCGAGCCCGGCCTCGCGCTGGTCGTGATGGTGGCCGACTGCGTGCCGGTGCTCCTGGCCGACCCGCTGGCACGGGTTGTGGGCGTCGCGCACGCCGGACGCAGGGGCGTCGAGCTCGGAGTCGTCGAGGCCACGGTGCGCACCATGCGCGAGCACGGCGCCAGCCCCGGGCGAATCGTCGCCTGGATCGGCCCGGCCATCGGCGCCTGCTGCTACGAGGTCCCGGCCGACATGCAGGCCACCGTCGCCGCCGCCGCTCCCGGCGTGCTGGACGGGGGCGGCCGCACCCGGACGGGCACCCCGAGTCTCGAGCTGCGCGCCGGAGTGCGCCGCCAGCTCCACGGCCTCGGCGTCGAGCAGGTCGGCATCGTCGGGGAGTGCACCGCCGAGGACCCCGACCAGTTCTCCTACCGCCGCGACGGCACCACCGGCCGCTTCGCGGGCCTGATCTGGCTCGAGCCGTGCCCGTGAACACTCCCACCACTCCTCGGGACGTCCGACCGCCCGTGGCCTATTGCTCACCTTCGGTCGGACGTTCGGGAGTTGCCCACGGGACGTCCGACCGCCCGTGGCCTATTGCTCACCTTCGGTCGGACGTTCCGGCGATGAGCAGGGAGCGGCGGGAGGAGCTGGCGGCGAACCTCGGGGACGTGCGGGCGAGGATCGAGGCCGCGGCGAAGGCGGCGGGGCGCGACGCCGACGAGGTGACGCTGGTGGCGATCACCAAGACCTGGCCCGCCTCGGACGTGGCCATCCTCGCCGACCTTGGCGTGCGGGACGTGGGGGAGAGCCGGGACCAGGAGGCCTCGGCCAAGTTCGCCGAATTGCAGAACCCCCGGCCTTGTCTGGCCGAGTCGCAAGCTCCTCGGCTGACCTGGCACTTCGTCGGAGCCCTGCAGACCAACAAGGTCGGCTCGGTGGCTCGGTACGCCGACGTCGTGCACTCCGTGGACCGCGGGCGCCTCGTCGCCGCGCTCGGGCGGGCGGCGCTGGGCCGCGAGACGCCGCTCGGCGTGCTGCTGCAGGCGAACCTGGACCCGATGCCGACTCCCGATCGCGGTGGTGCGCCGGCCGCCGAGGTTCTCGGGCTCGCGGCCGCGGTCGCCGCAGCGCCGGCGCTGGAACTGCGCGGCCTGATGCTCGTCGCGCCACCCGGCGTCGATCCCGCGCCGGTGTTCGCGGAGCTGGCGGAACTGAGTGCCGCGCTGCGGGTGGAGTACCCCCGCGCGACCTGGATTTCGGCCGGAATGAGTGGCGATCTGGAGGCCGCGGTGGCCGCCGGGGCGACACATGTGCGTGTCGGGTCCGGGTTGCTCGGTCCGCGTCCGCGCAGGCGCTAGCGTCGCCAGAGCGGGGTCGACCACAGTCCCGCACCACGCGGATCGAAGGGGCTGGGCGCATGGGCGCGCTAAACAAGTTCGGCGTCTACCTCGGCCTCGTCGAGGAAGCCGACCGCTACGACGACGACCGCGAGGAACCGCGCGAGGAGCGCTCGTACACCCGCTCTCCGGAGCCCGTGTCGCGCCACGTCGCCGTCGCCGAACGCCGGATGGCTCCGCCGACCCCGCGCACCGAGGTGCCGCCGCCGCCGGTCATCGACCCGTACCGGATCACGACGCTGCACCCGCGCACCTACAACGAGGCGCGCCAGATCGGCGAGCACTTCCGCGAGGGCGTGCCGGTGATCATGAACCTGACCGACATGGACGAGGCCGACGCCAAGCGCCTGGTCGACTTCTCCGCCGGCCTGGTGTTCGGCTGCCACGGCACCATCGAACGGGTGACGCAGAAGGTGTTCCTGCTCTCCCCGGCCAACGTGGACGTGACGGCCGAGGACAAGGCCCGAATCGCCCGCGGCGGCTTCTTCAACCAGAGCTGATCAGCGGGTCGGTTGGTGCAGCTGGTGGCTCACCGGGCAGGATGTCGGTTGTGAACGTACGGGGGAGTAGTTGTGAGGCCAACGAGGCCTGGGTGGTCCGAGCGACCCCTGGGCCTCTTGTGCTGTCCGGGGGCGAGTCGTGACACCCGTAGGCCAGGCCCTCGTCGCCATCCTGACCACCTTCATGGTGCTGCTGATCGCGCGCCTGATCATGGACTACGTGTTCATGTTCGCGCGGTCCTATCAGCCCCGTGGGGTTGCCGTGGTCGTTCTGGAAGTCCTGTACTCGATCACGGATCCGCCGCTGAAGTTCCTGCGGCGGTTCATCCCCCCACTCAGGCTTGGTGGAGTGAGTCTTGACCTATCGTTCCTTGTGCTATTTGTCATCGTCTCCCTCGGGCTCAGCGTCGCCCGGACGCTGTGACGCGATACGGTCTATCCCGAACGTCGACGATCTCTCTGAGGTGACCAGATGCCGCTGACCCCCGAGGACGTGCGGAACAAGCAGTTCACGACCGTCCGTCTACGCGAGGGCTACGACGAGGACGAGGTTGACGCCTTCCTCGACGAGGTCGAGACCGAGCTGCGCCGCCTGATCCGCGAGAACGACGAGCTGCGTGCCAAGCTCGCCGCCGCGACGAAGGCTGCCTCCGCCACGCCGGCCCCCGCCGCCACCACGGCGCCGCAGGCGGTCGTCGAGGAGAAGAAGCCCGAGCCGGAGCCCGAGCCCGCGCCCGTTGCCGCCGCGCCCGAGCCGCCCAAGACCGTCGAGGCGCCCGCGCCCGAGCCGGTCGTCTCCAGCGGCGCCGACAGCGCCGCCCGCGTGCTCGCCCTGGCCCAGCAGACCGCCGACCAGGCGATCGCCGAGGCCCGTGGCGAGGCGAACAAGATCGTCGGCGACGCCCGTTCCAAGGCCGAGGCGATCGAGCGCGAGGCCCGGAACAAGGCCGACGCCCTCGAGCGCGACGCGCAGGACAAGCACCGCACGATCATCGGCGTGCTGGAGACCCAGCGGAACGCGCTGGAAGCCCAGCTCGACCAGCTTCGCCAGTTCGAGCGCGAGTACCGCAGCCGCCTGAAGTCCTTCCTCGAGGGCCAGCTTCGTCAGCTGGACGCTCCCGCCGAGGGCGACAACATGGCCAACGGTCCCCGCGCCTCGCACGCCTCTGCCGGCGCCCCGCGCCAGCCGTTGCGCGGCTTCCTGATCTACGAGGACGAGTCCTATGCCGGCGGCTCCGCCGCCAAGGCTCCCCCTCGCGTGTTCCGCGCCGCCGGTCGACCGGCGGCGCGGAACCTTTTTTGGCGGTTCACCCGATCGAGTGAATTAACTCCTGTGACGCATGTTGATCAAAGTGACGGGCATCCCTCTCGCGATACGACTGGGCCCGCTTTCCGTGCGAGGCCACGGGTCAACCGACGTCACCAGGGGGAACATCGATGCGAGTCCGACCCAGAACCGCCGCAATCACGGCCCTCGGCCTGTCGGGGCTGCTGGCAGCTGTCGCAGGGCAGGTTGTTGCGGCTCAGACGGGGCCGGGTCCCGCAGAGGGCAAGGCGCTCGCCAACGCGGGCGTCGTCCAGCAGAACGACCTGCCCGAGGGCTACGCGGCTTCGGCGACTGCCGCGAAGGCCACCGACGACACGGGCGAGAGGGCGTTCTACGAGTGCATGGCGACCACGGCGCCGACGCCCGTGGCGCAGAGCCGCGGCTCGGTGTTCGTACAGGCCGACAAGGCGGGCACGCCCGAGGCCTCGAGCAGCCAGGTCGACTCGGTCGCGAGGGTTCTCGAGGACTCCGACGCCGCATCCGCCAACCAGGAGCTGCGCCGCAGCGACAAGGGCGCGGACTGCTTCAAACAGCAGTTGCTCGCCTCCATCGCGCAGACGCCGGATGTCAAGGACGCGACGGCCACCACGAAGCTCGTCCCCATCACGGTGGAGGGTGCGGACGAGGCCTGGGCCTACGCGTTCGACTTCAACTACGTCGCCAAGGACCAGCCCGCCGCGGGTACCGGCTACCTGGTCGGCAGCAGGGTCGGCGAGACGCTGATCGACGTCACCTACGCGGGCGCGGGCCGTGAGCTCTCGGCCGAGGAGGCGGCGGCGATCGCCAAGGAGCCGGTGGCCCGAGTCAAGAAGGTCGTCGGCAACGCGAAGCCGCAGACCAAGGGGCACGACAGCGAGCCCGCTGCCCCTGGCGAGGAGCCGGCCGACGAGGCGAAGGCGGGCCTGAGCGAGCTGGGCGACCAGGTCAGGTCCGGTGCGGAGGCTGCGAAGCCGAAGGACGACTCCGAGCAGGACAAGAGCGAGAACACCGAGCCCATCTCGCCGGAGATTCCCTCGCTCTCCGGCCGCCCTGGATCCGACTCCCCGACTCCCGCGCAGGGCAAGGAGCAGTCCGCTCCCGCCGCGCCTGCCGCTCCCGCCGCGCCGGAGGCTCCGGCAGCGCCGCAGGAGCAGTCGACCACTCCCGGCGCGCCCGGCGTCGACCCGCTTCCGCCGGCGGAGGGCTCGCAGCCTGCTGCTCCGCAGGACCAGTCCGCTCCGTCCTCGCCGGGGGTCGTGAACCCGGCTCCGCCGGCAGCGGGCGAGCCGGCAGCCCCGGCGGCGCCGGAGGCCAATGCCGCACCGCCCGCCGACGCCACCCAGCCCGCCGCCGTTCCGGCTGCGCCGCAGGGTCCGGCCGAGGACTCGACCCTGCCCGGGGTCAACCCGATTCCGGGCCCCGAGGGTTCGCCGATCGGTGGAGCGGTGACTCCGCCCCAGAACTGAGCCGTCAGGCTTTGGTCAGGTGAAGCGTTAGATCCAGGTCCGGGTCGGCGTTCACGGCGTTCGCGCCGGACGCCGGCCCGGACAGTTCGTTCAGGGACGTGGCGAGCACCTCCGCCGCGATCAGGTCGGCGTGCTCGCGCAGCGCGTCGGCGGCCTCGGCGTCGCCCGCGTGCCAGCCGAGCAGGATGCGGTCGGAAACCTCCAGGCCAGCGCTCTTGCGCGCCTCCTGGATCGCCCGGATCGCCTCGCGGGCCAGGCCCGCGCGGCGCAGCTCCGGCGTGATCGTCAGGTCGAGGGCGACCGTCTCGCCCTCGCGAGCGACCGCCCAGCCCTCGCGCGGGGTCTCGGTGACGATCACCTCGTCCGGCCCGACCTCGACCGGTTCGCCCTCGACCAGGACCGTTGTGTTCGCGCCGGAGCGCAGCGCGGCGGCCAGCTCCGCGGCGTCGGCGGCTGCGATCGCGGCGGCGACGGGCTGAGTGCCCTTCCCGAACCGCTTGCCCAACGCCCGGAAATTCGCCTTGGCCGAGTAGTCGACGAGGTCCGCGCCCGCCGCCCCGAGCGACTCGAGGCGGGTCACGTTGAGCTCCTCGGCGATCTGCGCCCGCAGGTCGTCGTTCAGCGCGGACCAGCCCTGCGCGCCGATGAGGGCACGCGAGAGCGGCTGGCGAGTCTTCACGGCGCTGTCGGCGCGCGCGGCCCGGCCCAGCTCGACCAGGCGCCTGGCCAGACCCATCTGCGCGTTCAGGTCGTCGTCGATCAGGGCGGCGTCCGGCGTGGGCCAGGCCGCCAAGTGGACCGAATCCGCAACGGGGGGTTGGCCGCGGAACAGGTCCTGCCAGACCCGCTCGGCGATGAACGGGGTCAGCGGGGCCATGAGGAGCGTGACGGTCTGCAGGCACTCGTGCAGGGTGGCGAGCGCGGCGGGGTCGCCGGCCCAGAACCGCCGCCTGCAGCGGCGCACGTACCAGTTCGACAGGTCGTCGACGTAGGCCGCGAGTAGGCGGCCGGTCTTCTGGGTGTCGAAGTCCTCCAGCGCCGCGTCGACCTCGCGGGCGAGGCGGTGCGCCTCGGACAGCGCCCAGCGGTCCATCGCCGGCCGCTCGGCGACGGCGGGTGCCGGCGTCTCGGGCGTCCAGCCCGCGGTGCGGGCGTAGAGGGACTGGAAGGCGACGGTGTTCCAGTAGGTCAGCAGCGTCTTGCGGACGACGTCCTGCAGCGCGGTGTGCCCGACCCGGCGAGCCGACCACGGCGAGCCGGAGCACGCCATGAACCAGCGCAGCGCGTCGGCGCCGTGGGCCTCCATGAGCGGCAGCGGCTCGAGGATGTTGCCCAGGTGCTTGGACATCTTGCGGCCGTCTTCGGCCAGGATGTGGCCGAGGCACAGGACGTTCTCGTACGGAGACTCGTCGAACACGAGCGTGCCGACGGCCATCAGCGTGTAGAACCAGCCGCGGGTCTGGTCGATCGCCTCGCAGATGAACTGTGCGGGATACCGCCCCTCGAGCGGCTCCCCGGAGTGCGGGTACCCCCACTGCGCGAAGGGCATCGCGCCCGAGTCGTACCAGGCGTCGATGACCTCCGGGACGCGTCGCGCCTCGTCGCCGCACTGCGGGCACGCGAACGCGACCTCGTCGATGTACGGACGGTGCGGGTCCAGGTCGCTCAGGTCCCGGCCGACCAGTTCGCTCAGCGCGAGCAGCGACTGGATGGCGGTGAGGTGGTTCTCCGAGCAGCGCCAGATCGGCAGGGGAGTGCCCCAGTACCGGTTGCGGGACAGCGCCCAGTCGATGTTGTTGTGCAGCCAGTCCCCGTACCGGCCGTCCTTGATGGTCGGCGGGTACCAGGTGGTGGCGGCGTTCTCGCGCAGCAGCGCGTCCTTCACCGCGGTCGTGCGGATGTACCAGGACGGCTGCGCGTAGTAGATGAGCGCGGTGTGGCAGCGCCAGCAGTGCGGGTACGGGTGCTCGTACGGCAGGTGCTTGAAGAGCACGCCGCGCGCCTGCAGATCCGCGACGAGGGCCTCGTCGGCCTTCTTGAAGAACACGCCGCCGACGAGCGGAACGTCGTCGGAGAAGTGCCCGTCCGCCTTCACCGGGTTCACGACCGGCAGCCCGTACCTGCGGCACACCTCGAGGTCCTCGGCACCGAACGCGGGGGACTGGTGGACCAGACCGGTGCCGTCCTCGGTGGTGACGTAGTCCGCAAGGACCACGTAGTGCGTCGGGACGTCGTCCGGGAACGCGACCAACTCGAAGGGGCGCCGGTACGTCCAGCGCTCCATGTCCGCGCCGACGAGCCGCTCGAGAACCTCGGCGCCCTCGCCGAGAGCCTTTTCCAGCAGGGCCTCGGCGACGATCACCGGGTTGCCCTCGCCGACGCGAGCCACGACGTAGTCGACGTCCGCGCGCGCGGCGACGGCGGTGTTGGAGACCAGGGTCCACGGCGTGGTGGTCCAGACGAGCAGGTCCGTGGTGCCCGCGTGCGGACCGGAGGTCAGCGGGAAACGGACGTAGACGGACGGGTCGACGACCGTCTCGTAGCCCTGGGCGAGCTCGTGGTCCGAGAGGCCGGTGCCGCAGCGGGGGCAGTACGGGGCGACGCGGTGGTCCTGGACGAGCCGGCCGTCGTCGAAGATCTTGGCCAGGCTCCACCAGACGCTCTGCACGTAGGCGGAGTCCATGGTCCAGTACGCCTCGTCGAGGTTGACCCAGTAGCCCATGCGCTCGGTCATCGCGCGGAAGGCGTCGACGTGCTTGAGGACCGACGCCCGACACTTGGCGTTGAACTCCGCGACACCGAAGGCCTCGATGTCGCCCTTGCCGGAGAACCCGAGCTCCTTCTCCACGGCGAGCTCGACCGGGAGGCCGTGACAGTCCCAGCCGGCCTTGCGGCCGACCGAGTAGCCCTTCATGGTCCGGTACCGCGGAAAGACGTCCTTGAAAACGCGCGCTTCGACGTGGTGGGTGCCGGGCATGCCGTTGGCGGTGGGCGGGCCCTCGTAGAAGACCCACGGCGGGCCGTCGGCCGTCGCCTCGAGGGACCGCTCGAAGATCCGGTTCTCCGCCCAGAAGGCGAGAACTTCTCGTTCGAGAGCGGGCAGGTCTACCTGGGCGGGAACGGCTTGATACACGATTCGCGAGGCTATCTCAGGGTTGCTGCGCGCCGTTCGGCACTTTCTTTCGGGTCGTGCGGGCCCGGGTCGCCTCGGCGCGACGCGCCCGGCGTGATGAGTGTCATAGATCCAGAATCTGACGGGTCATATAGTGCGCCGCACCACACCGCTGCGGCGGTGTGGGCCAGCTGTGACACGTCGCTCGGGCTACTTGCTCGTCCCTCGCTCGTCGCACTCGCTCGTGGGAAAGGCAGGCCCCCGCCATGGCCAGGCAACCGAGCGCCGCACGACAGGGGGCCGGTGCCGCGCGAAGCGCGATCTCGCGCGCCCTCGCAGCGGTGAAGGGGCCAGCTCGAACGGCCGTTGCCAAGAAGGCCGCGCCGGCCGTCGCCAAGGCCACCGCGCCCGCGAAGAAGGCTGCCCCGATCAAGGCCGCCGCCTCCGCAGCGAAGAAGGCCGTCCCGGCGAAGGCTGCTCCTGCGGCCAAGAAGGCCGTCCCGGCGAAGGTTGCGGCGCCCGCGAAGAAGGCTGCCCCTTCCGCGAAGAAGGCTGCTCCCGCCAAGGCTGCGGTGCCAGCGAAGAAGGCTGCCCCGGCGAAGGCTGCGACGCCGGCGAAGAAGGCTGCGCCGGCCAAGGCCGCGACGCCCGCCAAGAAGGCTGCGCCGGCCAAGGCTGTTGCGCCCGCGAAGAAGGCCGCGCCCACCAAGGCTGCCCCGGCCGCCAAGAAGGCCGCTCCCGCCAAGAAGGCCGCTCCCGCCAAGAAGGCCGCGCCGGCTAAGGCGACGCAGGCGAAGGCAGCGGCTCCCGCCAAGAAGGCAGCTCCCGCCAAGAAGGCGGCACCCGGCAAGGCGGCCGCGCCCACCGCGAAGAAGGCTGCTCCGGCACCCACCAAGGCCGCTCCGGCCGCCGCGGTCAAGGCTGCGGCACCCGCCGCCGCACCTCCGGCTCCGGCGGCGCCCGCTGCGGCGGCGAAGAAGGCTGCGCCCGCCAAGGCCGCCGCGCCGGCTCCGGCGCTCGCGCCGGTCAAGGAGTCGTGGACGGCGGCAGAGGTCAAGGAGCTGCGGGCCGAACTGGAGGCCGACGCCGAGCGGCTGCGCGCCGAGCTCTCCCTGGCGCAGACCGAGCGGGAGACGCTGCTGCGCGACTACGGGGACGGGTCCGGGGAGGACCAGGCCGACGCGGGCACCAAGACCTTCGAGCTCGAGCACGAGCTCTCCCTGGCGAACAACGCCCTGGACATGCTCCAGCAGGACGAGCGGGCGCTCGCGCGCCTGGACGACGGCACGTACGGCCAGTGCGAATCCTGCGGCCAGCTGATCGGCAAGGAGCGCCTGCAGGCGTTTCCACGGGCGACGCTGTGCATGGCATGCAAACAACGGCAGGAACGTCGCTGAACTTGAGTTACCTTTACCGCTTTGTGACAAAGCGGACAATTCGCTTGACCGAGGCCGTGGCACTCTGACGGAGTGACCGACCTCGCCACCACCTCCGACGCCGCTCCCGCGTTTCGGTCGGTCGCCCTCCCGGCAACCCCCGCGCCCGCCCGGCACCTGCACACGGTGCCGTACGCGCCGCCCGCCAAGCGGGCGCTGCCGCGTATCGCCGCCCTGCTGATGATCGCCGCGGTGACCTACCTGGCGGACGTCGCGACGAAGCTGATGGTCGTCGCCACGCTCGCCGAGGACACCCCGGTGAAGCTCGGGAACAGCGGCGTGGAGTTCCGTCTCATCCGCAACCCCGGCGCCGCCTTCGGCGTGGGCGTGGGCGCGACCGTCCTGTTCACCCTGGTCACCGCCCTGGTGATCGCGGTGATCCTGCTGGTCTCGCACCGTCTCAACAGCCTGGCCTGGGCGGTGACGCTCGGCCTGCTGCTCGGCGGCTCGATGGGCAACCTCACCGACCGCCTCGCCCGTTCGCCCGGCCCGTTCCGCGGCCACGTCGTGGACTTCGTCCACGTCCAGGGCTGGCCGATCTTCAACCTGGCCGACGCCTGCATCGTCGTCGCGGGCGCCCTGATCGTCCTGCTGGCCCTGCGCAACGTCCCGCTATCGGGCCGCCGGCGTTAGCTGGCGTCCTGGCCGCAGCGGCTCAGGACTCGAGCTCGAAGCGGATCGTGCCCACGTAGTCGACTTCGGTAAGGCCGCCGCCCAGGCAGCCCGAGGGGTCCGCGGGAATCAGGAACGCGAGGCTGGTGGCCTTGGTGCCCTCGAACAGGCCCTCGACGATGGTGGCCGAAACGTCCGCGGCGGGGCCGGTGACCTTGGCGTTCGCGACCCCACTGCTGCTCTGGCCGTTGCTCCAGCGCACCGTGAACGGCACGTCCTCGATGGTCGCGCCGGAGCATCCGCCACGGCCCTTGGCGCCGTTCACCGCGACGTCGCCGGACAGCACGGTGCCGTCCGGTGCGCGACAGTCGAGAAAGCGTCCACGCTCGGTGAACGTGAAGTCCCGGTCTTCGGCGGTGATGCCGGGAGTGATCGTCAGATGGCCCGCCCGCTGACAGGTCATGGAGGTGGGCTCGGCCGCGTGCACGGGTGCGGAGACGCTCAGCAGGACGGCGGCGGCGACGGCCGGCGCCGCGGGCGACAGCAGGGTCCTCATGGCGGTTCCTCTCCCGTGCGATGCGCCGGCGCGCTTGGCCGGCGGAGCATTGTGCGCACCCGGAGTCCGCAGGTACATCGTTCGAAGGGCGTAGGCGGCTACGTACCCCCGGGTATGTGGTGGGATGTGCCCGATCGTCGCGCGGAGGTGCTGGAGATGGGGTCCATCCGGACCGCGGTCGCCGCCGGCGGCGTCGAGCCGGCGCTGCGGGCCTTCGACGGCTTCCTGGACGCGCTGGAGTACGCCGCCGCGGCCGCGCGTACCGGTGCGCCCGTCGGAGTCCACACCGGCGCCGACTCCGAAGCCCTGGCGGCCCGGATCGGGCAGCTCGCCCATCCCGGCCAGGTGCTGCTGTCCGAGACGAGCGCCGCGCTCGCGGTGGCGCTGGCGGATCCGCGCTGGGAGGTCGCCGGGCTGGGCCCGCACCGGCTGCGCGACCTCCTGGGCGTACAGGAGGTGGGAGAGCTGCGCCCCGTCGGTGCGCTCGCCGGTCCGGCACCTCGGTCGATGGACGTCCTGCCGCACAGCCTGCCGTCGGTGCGGACGAGCTTCCTGGGTCGCGACGGCGACGTGGCCGAGGTCGCCACGCACCTGCGGGACTCGCGGCTGGTGGCCGTGGTGGGACCCCCGGGCGTCGGCAAGACCCGGCTGGGCCTGCACGTCGCCGCCGAGGTCCTCGGCGAGTACGCCGGCGGCGCCTGGTTCGCCGACCTGACGCCGATCGCGGCGCCGGAACTCGTGCCTGCGGCCGTCGCCGCGGGCGTACGGGTCGCCGAAGTTCCGGGCCGCGACCTGGTCGACACCGTCGCCGAACACGTCGGGCGCCGCCCCACGCTGCTCGTCCTGGACAACTGCGAACACCTGCTCGCCGCGGCGGCCGACGCCGCCGGACGGCTGCTGGAGCAGTGCCCCGGGCTGCGCGTGCTCGCGTTGAGCCGCGAACCGCTGCGCCACGGCGACGAGGTGGTCGTGCGGCTTCCGCCGTTGGAACCCGCGCCCGCGGCGGCCCTGTTCGCCGAACGCGCCGCCGCCGCCGGGCCGGTGTCCTTCGGCGAGGCCGATCTCGCCGCGATCGCCGACATCTGCACCGAGGTCGACGGCCTCCCGTTGGCCATCGAACTCGCGGCCGCGCGCTGCCGCTTCCTGACGCCTCGTCAGCTAGCCGACCAGTTCCAGGATCGAGCGCGTCTCCTCGCCGGCGGCGCCGCGCCGGCCGAGCGGCAGCGGTCGGTCGAGGCGTCGATCTCGTGGAGCGTCGGGCTCCTGGACGCCGCGGGCCGCACGCTGCTGCGCCGACTGGCCGTGTTCGCCGGCGGGTTCGACCTGCACGCGGCCGAGCGGGTCTGCTCCGACGATCTGTTGGCGGTGCGCGACGTGCTCGACGCGTTGGCGGGCCTGGTCGACCACTCGCTCGTCCACTCGGTTCCCGCCTCTCCCGGGGCCCCGCCGCGGTTCCGACTGCTGGTGAGCATCCGGGAACACGCGCTGGGCCTGTTGGCCTCGGCGGGAGAGGAGCAGACGCTGCGTCGTCGTCACGCGGAGTTCTACGTCGAGTTCGTCCGTACGCTCGCGCCGAGGTTCCTCGGGCCCGATCGGATCGCCGCTCGCGACCTGCTCAACCTCGAGATCGACAACGTGCGCGTCGCCGACGACTGGGCGGTGACGGCGGGTCAGACCGACCTGGCGCAGGGCCTGCTGCTGCGCGAGTACTGGTTCCAGGAGCACCCCGCCGAGGGCTGGATGCGCTCCTACCGTGCGGCGACGTTGCCGGGGGGCTCCGGCGTACACCGCGCGACCGCCTGCTCGGTGGCCGTCGAGTGCGCCTGGGCCATGGAGGAGTGGGAGCGGGGCCTGGAGGTGCTCGACCACGGCATCGCAGAGTCCGCGGCCTCGGGCAACGCCGCGGTCGAGTGCGAACTGCTCAGCGCACGCGGGTGGCTCGAGGTGTTCGGCGGCGAGCCGCAGGCGCTCTCGACGCTCACCCGGGCGGCGGAGCTCGGCCGGGTCGGCGGAGCCGCGTTTTGGACGGGCGACGCGCTGCTCGGCCGCGGGCTGCTGCACTTCTTCGACGGCGACGGTGCCGCCTCCCGCGCGGCCTACGCGGAGGCCGAGGCGCTCGCGATCGCGCAGCCCAGCGTGATGACCCACCGCCTGGGCGGCGTGCTCGGCCACCACGACATGTTCGCCGGCGACCTCGACGGCGCCTGGCGGCGCTTCGCGGCCGCGTACGAGGGCAGCGTCGTCCTGGCCGACCCGGCCCTGCGCGGCATCTTCGAGGGCGGGCTGGCGTGGGTCTCCGGGCTGCGCGGAGAGTTCGCCGCGGCGTGCACGGTGGCGCAGCGCGCGCACGCCGACGCGGAGGCGGCACGCCAGGCCTTTGCCGCCGCCTGGGCGCTGCTGTCCTGGGTGGTGTTGGCGGGCCGAGCAGGCCAGGACGAGGTGCTCTCCGCCGACACCGAGGAGGCGTTCGCAGCCGGCGGGATGCCGTTCATGGCCGCGTGGGCCATGGCCCTGCGGGCCGAAAGCTTGCTGCGGTCGGGCGATCTCGACGCGGCGGGCGAGATCGCGGCGGCCGCCCTGACCGCTGCGGAGGCGCCGTACTGCGGGCGGGCGCTTGGCCCGGCGGCACTGGCGGCGGCGCGCGTCGCGCGGGCGCGCGGCTTTGCCCTGGAGGCCGAGCGGGAGGCGCATCGCGCGCTGGCCGCGGCACGGCGAGCCTGCGACGACCTCGAAACCGTCGCCGTCCTCGAGTGCCTCGGCGGGCTGGCCGTGGAGTTGGGCGCCGCCGCGGAGGGCGCGCGCCTGCTGGCCGCCGCCGGCGCGGCCCGCGAGGCGTTCGGTCTTCCGGTACCGCCCACCGCCGCCGATGCGCTGACGGCGGACCTGACCGCCGCTCGCGAGGCGCTCGGCGACCGCTTCGAGGCCGAGTGGACCGCTGGTGCAGCGTTGTCGATCGCCGAGGCGGTGGACTACTGCACGCGTGGTCGGGGTCCGCGCCGGCGCCCGGCGGCGGGCTGGGAGTCGCTCACCCCGACCGAGCTCGAGGTGGTCCGGCTCTGTGCCGCCGGCAAACGCAACCAGGAGATCGCCGACGCGCTGTTCGTCAGCGTGCCGACGGTGAAGACCCACCTGCGGCGGATCTTCGCCAAGCTGGACGTCACGAGCCGCGCGCAGTTGGCCGCGCTGGTCGCTCGTCGAACCTGACGCAGAGTCATCCCTTCGACCGATGTTGCGTCGCTCCCGCGACGGCAGGGTTGCACTCGTCCAGCCATCCCGAGCGATCGGAGCACCCCGTGCGCGTCGTCGTTGCCGTTTCCGCCCTCGCCCTGCTGCCCGCCACGATCGTGGGAGCACCCCTCGCCTCGGCGGCGGACTCGGCCGAATCGGCCGACCGCACCTGCACCATCGTCATTCCGCGGCTGAGCGTGGACCCGCCACTGGGTCTGAAGGCCGTCGAGCAGGGCACGTTCCATTCGATCCGCAAGGGCACGGTCGAGTGCGGTTCCCTCAAGGGCACCGCCCAGCTGGACGGCCGGTACGGCACGAGCAAGCCCGCCGACTGCGTCAAGGGCGGCGACGGGTGGGGCGTCCTGCGCGTGACCCTCGGCAAGGAGACCATCGCCGACACCTTCACCGCGACGTTCGGCGCCAACACCGAGGGCCAGGACGTCGGCAACACCAAGGGCGAGCGCATCGACACCAAGTTCGTGTTCCTCGGCACCAAGGGCAGTTGCGTCGACGGCATCCGCGAAGGCCGAATCACGATGCAGGCGAAGATCCGCTCCGGCTCCTGAGCCGACCGTTGTTCGTGAGGCCTAGCGCGTCAGGTGCAACGGTTCGTTGCGCGGTTCGGCTGCGGCGAGGTGACGCAGCGTCAGGTCGCGGTGCGCCGGCATGAGCAGTCGGCCGTACCCGTCGGCGGCCTCGCGCAGGAGCCGGTGTCGCAGCTCCGCATCGCCGCGAGCGCCGCGTTCGGCGAGCATGGCGGCGTAGCACCGGCGGGTTTCCAGCTGCTCGAACCGGTGCGGAAGCTCGTCGGCCTGCGCCAGTGCGATCGCGAAGTGCGCCTCGGCCGCATCCCAGTCGCGCTCCGCCGCGGCGGCGACGCCGGCCACACGCTGCACCAGCTGACCGGGGGCGAACAGCGGCATGACGCTGCCGGTGTCCGCCAGGGCCTCGAGGATCGTCGAGTACCAGCCGGCCTGCTGCACTTGCTCGCCGAGCACGTGGAGCCCGTCGGTGAACGCGAAGAGCAGGGCCCAACTTCCGATGTTGTTCGGCCGGCCGGGACGCGGGAGCTCGCCGCGGTGCCGTTCGAGGATGGCGAGCGCGTCGGCCCGACAGCCCGTGTGCGCCAGGAAGAGGAACAGGGAGGCGGTGCAGCACCCGTCGAAGGCCGGGAGCGAGGCGGTCTCCACCCCCAGGCGTAGCCAGTGCTCGGCCGCCGGCCAGTCGCCGCCGAGGAAGTGTGCCGTGCCGAGCCAGCCGTAGGCCCAGGCGTTCCACTGCCCGCCCACGGTCAGGTTGCCCACGTCGATGTCGGCCTGCGCCGTTGCCGTGAGCTGGGCCAGGTCGCCGGACCGGCAGAACTCCCGCTGCCCGGCTCCGCGATGTTCGATGAACAGCGCCCACGGGTGCGCGACCCGGTGCGCCAGCGGAACGAACTCGTCGAACACCTCGTCCGACTCGGCGAACCGGCCCTGCCCGATCAGGTTCCAGCCCGTGACGCACAGTGCGTCGGTGAGTGCCCACAGGTCGCCCGCGGCGCGGAGGGTGCGCGCCGCCCGCAGGCCAGACTCGACCACCTCCGCGGCACGCATGGATCCGTGGCATGCGACGCAGCGCGCCACGTCGACCGCCGCGCTCACCGCCGGGTTCGCCAACGTCGCGGCCACCTCGGCCGCGGCGGCGAACTCGGCGTCGCCGGAGACGAGGTTGCCGACCATGGCGTCGAGCAGGCCAATGCCCGACAGCAGGTGTGCCCGACCTTCGCCGGCCTGCGGGCCGACCACCTCGAGCGCCTGCACCAGGGTCTCGCGAGCCGGTTCCAGATCGCCGTGGTGCATCAGGTCCATGCCCTTCGCGAGGCCGGCACGAGCGGTGCCGTCCCGGTCGCCGGCAGCCGAGAACTCGACGCGGGCGTCGTCCCAGGCCTCGATGGCCTCGGCGAACCGGCCGAGGGATCGCAACGAGCGGCCGCGCGCGAACGCCAGGGAGCCGCGGCGGTGGTGGTCCGAGGGTGCCGCCAACCGGCCGGCTCGCTCGAGGTGGGCGAGGGCGTCCTCGAACGCGGCGCTGCCGATCGCCGTCTCGGCCGCCACGACGAGGTGGTGCAGGGCGCGGGGCGCCTTCGACTCGTCGGCGGCGGCCAGCAGGTGGTGGGCGATCTCCGCGGCTCGGACGCGGACCTGCTCCGGCGGCAGTCGTTCCAGCGCCCCAGCCGCCGAGGCGAACAGATGCCGTCGCCGGGCTCCGGACAACTGCTCCAGCAGGGTGCGCCGCACCAGCGCGTGGACGAAGGCGGTGCGGCCGGGCTGCGCGGTCTCGACGACCAGGCGGGCCGCCAGCGCCGCATCCAGGGCGTCGAGGAGCTCTTCGGGGTCCAGCCCGCAGACCTGCCCGAGCAGATCCACGTCGAACTCTGCACCCAGGACGGCGGCCACCCGCAGCGCCCGGCCGACGGGCTCGGCCAGCCGGGCGACGCGGCGGACGACGACTTCCCGGACCGCCTCGGGGACGAGGATCTCGTGCGCCGGACGTGCCGCCGACTCCATGAGGTGATCCAGCAGTTGGACGGCGAAGAACGGGTTGCCATTGCTGCCCGTCTGCACCGTGTGGACCAGGCGGTCGGGCTCGGGATGGGCGCCGGCGGTGGCCCGCACCAGCGCGTCCAATTCGGCCGCGGCCAGGCCCGCGAGGGACACCCGGGTCAGGGCGCCGGTGTCGCGACGCAGGTCGCCGAGCACCCCCGGAAGAAGTGGCCCGGGCTCCGTGTCGCGATAGGTGCCCAGCACCAGCACGCGTGCCCGCGAGGCCGCACGCGCCAGGTGCCGAATCAGCAGCAGGGTCGGCTCGCCCGCCCAGTGGAGGTCGTCGAGGATGACGAGCACGGGCGCCGCGCCGGACGCGTGCTCCAGCATCGTCCGTACCGTCTCGAACAGTGCATGGCGATTCGCCTCGGACCCACCGGACCGCGGGTCGGAGAGCTCGGGCAACCGCGCCCGCAGCGAGGGAACCAGGCGCGCGAGCTCGGGGAGGAACGCGCCCGCCTGCGCGCGGATCGCCTCCGTCGGGATCGCTTCCAGGTATGCCCCCACCGCCTCTGCCACGGCGTCGAACGGGACGGCGAGCGTTTCGTCGCACCTGCCGTAGAGCACGAGCGCCCCGGTGGGATGCACCTCCGCCGCCAGTTCGGCCGCCAGGCGGGTCGTGCCGATACCCGCCTCGCCGCACACCAGGGCGACCTGCGGCTGCCCGGCGCAGGCTGCGGTCCACGTCCGGTGCAGCCGACCGAGCTCGGCTTCGCGGCCGACGAAGGGGGCGTGCCGGGTGGCGGCCAAGGCCCTCGGGACGGCCGCCGACGCCACCCAGCCGGCGCCGAGGGTCCTGCCCAGCTCCGTCAGGGCGAGGCGACTCGAGGCACCGAGCTTGGCCATCAGCGCGCCGACGTGGGTCTCGACGGTTCGCACCGAGATGACGAGCCGGGCGGCGATCTCGGGATTGGTCAACCGCTCCGCTACGGCGAGGAGGACCTCGGCTTCGCGAGCGGTCACGCCGCGGGCGCGCAGCTCCGGCGCGACGCGGTCACCCGGTGAGCTCACGCGGAGATTCTGCCGCGCGTGGAACCCGTGCGCCTCCGTGCGCAACCCGTAGATCGCACGGATCCGCCGGTCCATCCGGCCGCGCGACGCTGGCCTCGGCCGAACGACCGAGACGGAGGAGCAATGTCCGCAACGCTGACGGCGATCGTCGATGGGGCCTACCAGGACTACTGGAATGCCCAGAACGCCGACCGGGCCGCCGAATTCCTGACCGAGGACTTCGTCGACCGCGACCCCAACGTCGATCCCGGCACCGGCCTGGCGGGCTACGTGGCGATGTCCCGTGCCTACTGGGCGGCGGTCCCCGACATCACCATGACGGCGATCGAGCACCTGGCGGCGGGCGACCGCGTCGTCACTCGATTTGTGCTCAGCGGAACGCACGAGGGCGAGATCGGCGGGCAACCGCCCACCGGCCGGAAGTTCTCGGTGGAGGGCATCGGCATCTACACGTTCCGGGACGGCCGCATCTGCGAGATGACCGTCGCCTGGGACGGGCTCGGGCTCAACCGCCAACTCGGCGTCGACCTGCTCTGACCACCACTACGACACGAGGCGATTCCATGACCACCACCGCCCCCGCTCCGGCCACGACGCGACGTGGCGCAGCCCTGCCGTTCGTCGCCCTGCCGCAGACGGAGTTGCTGACCGTCAACGAACGCGACATTCCCCTGCTGACCGACGCGATCGGCCCCGGCGTGCACTTCAAGCCACTGCGCCTGGATCTGGAGGCCGGTTGCTGGACCGTGCTGGTGACCCTGGTGCCCGGCACCGTCATCCCGCTGCACTACCACACCGGGACGGCCGAGGTACTGACGCTGCAGGGCTCCTGGAACTACGTCGAGTACCCCGACGAGGTGCAGACCGCGGGCTCGTATCTCTTCGAACCGGGCGGCTCGGTGCACACGCTGACGGTGCCCGCGACCAATGCCGAGGACACGGTCGTGTTCGTGCGCGTCGAGGGTGCGAACGTCAACTTCAACGAGGACGGGACGTTCCACTCGATCCTGGACGCCGTCCTGTTGCGGCACCTGGCCGACACCCTCGCCGATGCCCAAGGAGTCGGCCCCATCGCCTACATCGCCGGGGGAGCCGCGCGCCTCGGGGCCTGAGCCGCGGCGGCACGGGCCGCGTCGGCCCGTTCCACCGCCGCAGCGAGCATCGCCAGGCTGCCCGGCGCGGCAGGGAAACCGGAGGCGCCCGGCCAGGCCCGCACTTCGCGTTCGGCCAGGACCGACCACTGCAGGACCGCCGCGTAGACGTCGAGAAAGAACGAGCAGCCGAGGGTGTTGATGTGATCGCGGTCGGGGAAGGCCGACTCGCCGGCGAGGATCGCCCGCGAGATTCCGAGCATCGTGTCCATGCGCTCGCTCGCCCAGGCTCGAACGACGAGCAGTTCGCGCAGCATGTCCTCGGGGGTGCCCTGCGCGGCGAGCATCATCCGCACGACCTGCTCCATGACCAGGCGCGGGGCCTGGGTGGAGGGCTGGGCCAGCCAGGTGGTGAGGGCGGCGCGGCCGGCGTCGGTGATCGCGTAGCGATTGCGGGCGCGCCCACCCGCCCGATCCTCGGTGGAGGTGGCGTAGCCGAGCCGCACGAGCCGGCGCGGCTCCTCGTAGAGAACGCTGTCCTCCTTGGGCCAGAAGTGCTGCAGGGTGCGCCGGGACTGCTGCGCGAGTTCGTAGCCGGTCCAGCTCCGCATGGCGAGCAGGCCGAGCACGGCGTACGAGGTGATCGGAAGGTCCTTCTCCACGATGCTGGACTTTACTCCGGCACCGGAGTAGTTGTTTACTCCGGTGCCGGAGTATTGCCGAGTTGTGGAGGACGCCGTGGGATCGGATCTGTCGGCGCTGGACGCCCCGAGCCTGCGCCCCGCCGACCGCGAACGGGGGATCGCGGAACTGCGCGACGGGGCCGCGCGTTTCGGTGCCCTGCTGCGCTCGATCGACGACCTCGACGTGCCCGGCGGGGGCGAGTGGACGGTGCGCGAGGTGGCCGCCCACGTCGTGGCGATGCTCGAGTGCTACCGGGATCTCGTCGAGGGTGGCCGCTCGCCGATTCGCGACTGGTCGCAGATGCCGCCGTGGACCGCCGCGAAGCTCGCCGAGGTGGCCGCGCGCAGCCGCGAGGACCTCGAGTCCAGCCTGCGCGCGGGCGTCGAACGCTTCTCGAGTGCGGTGCTCGCCGGCGCGCCGGACGCCCGGGCGTTCTGGCACGCCGACATGTGCGTACCGGTCTCCTCGCTGGTCGCCACGGTCGCCGGCGAGTTCTGGGTGCACGGCTTCGACGTCGCCCGGCGCCACCGCAGGCCGTGGACGATTCCCGCTCCGGCCGCCCATTCGATCTTCCGAGGTGTGCTGCCCGTCGTGCCGATGGCCTTCGATCCGACTGCCGCGGGCGATCGCCGGGCGCGGGTGGACATTCGGCTGCGCGGCGAGGGCACCCGTGCGGTGTTCGACATCGCCGACGGCGCCGTGCGCATCGGGCCGGTGGAGCCCGGACGCGGCTCGGACTGCTACGTCGCCGGGGACCCGGTCGCGCTGCTGCTGGTGGTGTACGGGCGGACGGGTGCCTGGCATCCCGCGCTGCGCGGTCGGATCCTCGCCTGGGGGCGCAAGCCGTGGCTGGGTCTTGTGTTCCCCACGCTGTTCCGGTCTCCGTAGCCGCCGTCGAGCCGGCGATATCAGCCTTTGGATGGATGTTTCGCGGTCCGGCGAACGGCAGCCTCGCTGCTCGTACCCACCGATTTCAATCCGGTCGCATCCGAAGCGTCGTAGCGTCCGTCGGCCGAGCACGGGGATGGGGGAGGAGGTCGGCGGCGTGGAGGTAGAGATTTTCCTGTTGGGTCCGCCGCTCCTGTGGGCCGGGGCGGACGTGTCCCCGGGCAGCGCCCACCAACGCGTGCTGCTCGCCGCCCTCGGGCTGAACGCGGGCCGCACGGTGACGCACCGTCAGCTGGCGGGGTTCCTGTGGGGCGACGCACCGCCGCCGACGGCCCGCGCGACGATACGCAGCCTGGTGTACCGGCTGCGCCGAGCCGTCGAGAATGCCGGGGCCGCGCCCGAGGTGCTGCGCAGCGACCCGCACGGGTGGACGTTGGACGTGGCGGCCTCCGCCGTGGACGCGGTCCGGTTCGACGCCGGCGTCGCCGCCGGGCGGGCACTGCTCGAACGCGGCGAGACCCGCGCCGCGGTGCACCAGTTCGCCGGCGCCCTGGCGCTGTGGCGCGGCCCCGCCTTCGGCGACGAGGCGTACTACCCCGAACTGCGCGGCCATGCCCGCCGCCTGGACGACGCCCGGCTCGCCGCGTGCGAGGACCTCGCCGGCGCCGAGCTGACGCTCGGGCGCGTCGACGCCGCCGCCGATCGGCTCGAGGACGTGCTCGCCGCCGATCCGCTGCGCGAGCGGGCGTGGGCGCAGTTGATGCTTGCGCGCTACCGGCAGGGCCGTCCCGCCGCGGCGCTGGCCGCGTACGGCCAGGCGCGCGAGGCGATGTTGACGTTGGCCGGCCTGGAACCCGGTCCGGCCCTGCGCAAGGTCCAGACGCAGGTGCTGCGCGGCGACGCGGCCCTGCTCGCCTGAGCCGTTCGGGGGAGCCCCGCTCCCGGGTTCCCCCGAACGGCGCGAGTCAGGTCGATCGTCGTGGGGAAACGTCCGCGACGCCGAGGTAGTGGGCCAGGGCGCGCTCCACTTCGGCGAGCTGATCGCGCGTCAGATAGTCGACCGGGTCGCCCACGACGTAGGCGACGTCGATCGAACGGACCTGCTCCACCAGCAGTCGCGTCGCGCGACCGGCGATCTCGACTTCGGGACGGTGAATGGAGGGGCCGGCCGAGGTGGAGGTGGGGATCACGGTCGCGACGGAGAGCGGCGAGTCCGACGGGGACACGACCAGGCCGAGGCGTCTGCCGCCCTGCTCGTGGCTGCGGGGGCGACCGAGGTCGATCCGGTAGACGGCCCCGCGGATCACCAGGCTTCGGGCTCGGCGTTGACGTCCTCGTCCTTGATCGTCTCGGCGTCTGCGCGGAACTGCACGAGCCACCGTTCGTGGTCGAGCAGTCGCAGTGCTCTGCGCAGCGTGTCCGAGGTGGTCTCGCCCTCGCGGGCGGCCTCGCGCAGGATGCGCTCGTCTTCGGCGGTGGGGCGGAAGCCGATCGGTGCAGGCATGCAACGATGCTAACCGGTGTTCAACGAATGTTCTACACGATCGACGAATGGCGACGGTGTACCATCGTGGAACATGAGTACCGTCAGCCTGCGCGAGCTGCGCGACCGGCTCGGAGCCATCGTGCGCGACGTCGCCTTCACCGGGCACGAGGTCGTGATCACCGACAACGGGCGCGAGGTGGCGGTGATCATCGGCCTGGAGGACTACGAGCGACTCCACGAGCACGCCGACGTCGCCGATGCGCTGCGGGTGCGCCGGCAGTTCGTGTCGCGGGCGAAGTTCGTCGCCGGTTCGCGGACGGCGCCGGACGTCGATCCGGCGCAGTTTCGGGCGGACCGCGAGGCAGTGGTCGACAACGGGTTCGCGGACCCGTACGCGCAGTGAAGCGCGGACTGCTGGACACGAACGTGCTGATCCTGCGCCGACGAATCGCCGATTCCGCGTTGCCGGACGAGGCCGCGATCAGCGCGATCACCCTCGCCGAGCTCTCCGCGGGACCGCTCGTCGTTGCGCCCGGACCGGGGGCCGAAGCCGAACGTGCACGTCGGACCGGGCTCCTGCAGCGCGCCGAGTCGGAGTTCGATCCGCTGCCCTTCGACGCCGAAGCCGCGCGGATCTTCGGCCGGGCCAGCGCCGCCGTTGCGGCCCTCGGACGAACTCCGCGTGCCCGGGTCGCGGACCTGATGATCGCGGCGGTCGCAGCCGCGAACGAGTTGCCGCTCTACACGACCAACCCGGACGACTTCGCTGGGCTCGAAGAGCTGCTCGAGGTCGTGGCCGTCCCGGTTTCATCGGTCGATTCGTGATCGCCGGGCGCCTCCGATCCAGCGGCGCACCTCGGTTGGCCGCCGGGCTACGACGTCCGGGGCGAGCATCGACCTGCGTCGCCGGAACGCTTCAGCGAGGGCGGTGGACGTCGGTGCGGTGCTCGACTCGAAGGACGAAAAGTTCGCGGGTGTCGTCGCGCAGCCGGTAGAGCAGTCGATACGCACCGCGCCGCGCCGACCAGACGCCCGCTGACACCGGCAGGGACTGGCGGGCCCTGAGCCGATCGGGCGAACCCCGTCCCCGATCTCCTGCGATCGGACCAATGGGACGGCCTCTGCGCTACGCCTGCGCCACGGTGCCCTGGCCACAGTCCCGAGGTAGAAGCCGGCCGGCGTCCGACCGGCCGCGACGCGGGGCTGTCAGGGAGGCACAAGTGGACGTGCTGTCGAAACGGGGCGTGGCGCGTGGGATCGCGAGTGTGCGGCCACGGAGAGGTCGCCGGACCACGGCCTCGGCGCTGGCGTTCGCCATGGTCGCCGGAGCGGTCTCGGTCATCGCGGTCGTTGCCGCCGCACCCCCGGCCTCGGCCGCGGTCGGGGACGCGCTGTTCGGCAAGCTCAACCCCGACGGTTGCCACGCCAGCCCGAGCAACGGAGCCGTGACCGGGACGCCGCCCATCTGCACCGTCGGCCGGGCGACCACCGCCGCGCAGGACGTCGCCGCCTCGCCCGACGGACGATTCGTCTACGTCGGCGGCAACAACACCGGCAACGGCGGAATCGGCATCGCAATTTTCAAACGCGAAGCGGACGGCCGCCTGACCCAGCTCCCCGGCGAGGCCGGCTGCATCACCCAAGCCGGGTTGTCCGATGCTTTCGACGGCTCGCGCAGCGGTTGCGCCACCGACCCCGACGTCTTCTTCGTCACCGATCTGGTGGTTTCCCCGGACGGCAAGCACCTCTACGTGGGGCGCAGCCAACGGCTGCTCGTCTTCGACCGAAATCTGGACACCGGCGTGTTGACCCGCAAGGCCGGCGCGGGCGGCTGCGTGTCCGCGGGCACGCCTTCGCCACCCGACTCGTGCACTGGACCCGCACCGGGCCTGGGCGAGCAGCCTTCCCTGGCGATGCCCTCGGACGGGTCCTACCTGGCGGTGGCCTCGTCGGCCGGAGTGCAGTTTCTGACTCGCGAGGCCACGGGTGGCACGCTGACCGTGGGTCAGTGCTTCGGTCCGCAGGCGGGCTGCAGTCCGCTGCCGAGCGGCAACTCGTTCGTGCGCGGAGTCGCGGTCTCCCCGGACGGCAGCTCGGTCTACGCGGCGGCGACCAACGAGAGCAACGGGTTCCTGCTCACCTTCGCCCGCGGCTCCGAAACTCCGCCGTTCACCCGCACGGGCTGCATTGCGACCGCGGCGAGCACGGTCTGTGTCGCAGGGCGTGGGCTGGCGAGGGTGGTGGCCGTCGCGGTATCTCCAGACGGCTCTCACGTCTACAGCGCGACTCAGTTCGGCGACCTGGCCGTCGCTGTCTTCAACCGTGGCACCGGCGGTGCGCTCACGCAGAAGGACGCGGAGGCAGGCTGCATCAGTGGACTGGCCACCCCGCCGACCGACTGCGCGGCCAACCCGCGCTTGGCGGGCCTGCAGACCCTCGCGATGGCCCACGACGGCTCTGCCGTGCTCGTCGGGACCTTCGGAACCGGTGGCAGCGGAGCGGGCAGCGGCGGAGTCGGGATCTTCGACCGGAACTCGACCGACGGCACCCTCGTCGAGAAGCGCCGACTCGCGCGGTGCCTGCGCGACGGTGCGCAGGGGGCGCAAGACTGCGCGACGGCGAGGGCCATCGGCCAAACCTCCGACATCGTCTCCGTGCCGCCGGCCGACGCCACGACCTCGCCCAGCGCCGAGGCCATCGTGGCCGACTCGGTCTACGTCACCGCCGCCGTGGGCGTGGCGGTGCTCGATCGGCTGCCCGCGAGCATCCTGACGCTCACCACCACTGGTGCCGTCGGTTCCGGGACCGTCCGGATGTTCCGGGGGACCACCAGCACCCAGCAGTTGGCGGGGTGCACGCTGGGCGGCGGGACGAGCGTGAGTCCGAATCCGTGCGACCTGCTGGTGCCGACGGGCACGACGCAGCGGTTGGAGATCTTCCCGCCGAGCGGGCAGGTTCTTCGCACCTCCACCGGCTGCACGGTTTCTCCGTGCATGGAGACGATCTCCGGCGACACGACGATCGAGGTGCGCTTCGGGACGCCGCGCACGGTGACGGTCACCCCGGCCGGGCCGGGAACCGGCCGGGTCGACGGATCCGGCTTCGACTGCTCCACCCCGGCCGCTGCGGGCGACGTGTGCACGCAGACGGTCCTGCAGGGCGACTCGGTGACGTTGGCCGCCGCCCCGACCGGCGGTTCGAGCTTCGCCGGATTCGCTGGGCCGGACGGTTGCACCGACCAGACGTGCATGTTCACGGTGGGCACGGCGAACGTGACCGTCGGCGCGAGCTTCACCGCGGCCGCACCGAACACCGCAACGGTGACGATCATGCCGACCGGGAACGGCTCGGGCACCGTCACCGGTCCGTCCGGGCCGAACTGCGTCTACGACTCGACGAACGCCACGGGGTGCGTCGTGACCCTGCCGCTCGGCCAGGTGAACCTGACGGCGACGGCAGGTGCCCTCTCGACCTTCACCGGGTTCTCCAACGCGTGCACGGGCGAGACGTGCTCGTTCCAGCTGACGGCGGCGGGCGCGACGGTGGGGGCCGAGTTCGCCCTCGACCCACCGTCCGGCACCCTGACGGTTGCGTTGACCGGAGCCGGTACCGGTTCGGTGACGTCCGTACCGGATGGGATCTCCTGCGCTGCACCGCCGCCGTCGGGGGACTGTACGGAGACGGTGACGGAGTCGACGACGTTCACGTTGACTGCCGTGGCGGGGTCCGGGTCGCGGTTCGCCGGATGGAGCGGGTGCGATTCGACCGCCGGAAAGCGCTGCACGGTGACGGTGAACGGCACCGACGCCACGGTGCGGGCGCGGTTCGAACCGGCGGTCTCCCTGCCGCCGGCGGGGCCGCGGTGTTCGAGTGTGGCCAAGGACGGAGACCGGGCCGGATGTGGTGCGCAGACGCGCACCGTTCAGAGCGAGGAGGCGGGTCGATGAAGGCGGCATGGGCGATGGGGGCGGTCGCGGTGTCGGCGACGCTGATCGGGACGGCGCCGACCGGGACGGCGCAGGCGGCGAGCCTGCCGGCGGCCGCGGGCCTTCTACGGGTGTGCGCGGACGAGGGCTCCGCCCGGGTGCGGGTGACGCCGGGGGCGGGGCTGGCCGCCGGCAGTGCCGCCTTCCGGGTGGCCGAGGGAACCTGCACGACGCTGCGGTTGCCGGGGCCGGGCCAGTACCGGGTCGTGGCCGAGCAACCCGAGTTCGACTGCTACGGGCCGGGAATGCCCGGCCACCCGGGGAACTTCCCGTTCTGTTCGGGAGACGGGCGCGTCTACGCCACGCGACTGGTGCAGCCGCTGACGGACGGTGGATCGAGCCGGAACACGTTCGTGGGGTGTCCCGACATCGACGCCAACGTCCTGCCGGGCGCGATCACCGAAATCACCTACGTGTTCGGCAACAGCTCGATCTAGCGCCCGCAGGTGGATTGCAACCGAGCGGCGGGCCGATAGCGTTCGCCCCCGTGGCCGACGTCGCGCCAACTGCCGAAGTGCGCTACGGATTGCTCGGGCCCGTCGAGGCGTACGTGGGCGGGGTCGTGCTCGACGTCGGCGGGCCCGGCCAGCGCGCACTGCTCGCGGTGCTCTTGCTCAACCGCGGTTCCGTCGTCACGCCCGACCGGCTGATCGACGCGCTCTGGGGCGACGCTCCGCCGGCCACGGCACTGTCCACGCTGCGCGGCCGCGTCGCACGCCTGCGTGCGGAGCTCGTTGCGGCGGGCGAACGAGAGGACGTCCTGCGCTGGCGCGACCTCGGCTACGTGCTCGACGTGGACCGCGAGCGGATCGACGTCGGGTGCTTCGACGAGCTGATCGCCCGGGCGCGCGAGCTGACGTCCAACGACCCGGAAGCCGCCGCCGATCTGCTGCGGCAGGCGCTGGAGCTCTGGCGAGGCCCGGCGATCGTCGAGTTCGCCGACCGGGAGTTCGCTCGGCTCGAGGCTCGCCGGCTAGGGGAGGCTCGCAGCGACGCGACGGAGGAGCTCGCCGCCGCCGAGCTGGCCGCCGGCCGTCCCGCCTCGGCGCTGGAACACCTCGTCCCGCACGTCGCGGCCCACCCGCTGCGGGAACGGGCCTGGGAGCTGCGGATGCGCGCCCTCTACGCCCTCGGACGCCAGGCCGAGGCCCTGGCGGCCTACCGCGAACTGCGCGGCCTGCTCGACGAACAGCTGGGCGTGGAACCGTCGCCCGCCCTGCGCGAGCTCGAGGTTCTGATCCTGCGTCAGGATCGATCGCTGTCCTCGATCGGCCAGTTGCCCCCAGCCGAACCCAGCTCGGCGACCGCGGGATTCGTGGGACGCGACGCGGAACTGCAGGTGCTCGCGCGAGCGGCCCGGCGGGCCGCGGCAGGCTCGGGTGAACTGCTGTTGATCGGCGGCGAGCCCGGCATCGGCAAGACTCGGCTTGCGCAGCAGGCAGCCGCGCTCGGTACGGCGCTCGGCCTGGACTTCTACACGGGCCACTGTCAAGAGTCCTCGGGTGCCCCGCCGTACCTCGCGGTGATCGAAGTGCTCGAACAGGCCCTCTCCCGATGGTCGTCGGCCCGGGCCTTTCGAACCGACGTGCTGGCCGAGACGGCGCCGGAGATCGCTCGCCTCGTTCCCCGCCTGCGCCGCCTCTACCCGGACCTCGCCGACCCGCTCGAGTTGCCCGCCGAGCAGGAGCAGCGCTACCTGCTGACCTGCCTCGTGGAATGCGTCGAACGGCTCGCCGAACACCGGCCCGCCATGCTGCTGCTCGACGACCTGCAGTGGGCCGACGAACGGACGCTGGCACTGGTCGAGCACCTGGCCGACCACCTGCCCCGGGCGGGACTGCTGGTCGTCGCCACGTACCGCGACAGCGAGCCCACCCCACGCCTGGAGCGTCTGCTCGCCGATCTGCATCGGCATCGGCGCGCGGAACGGATCCGCCTCGGACCGCTGGACCGGGAGGAGACCGCCGAATTCCTCGGCGTCCTCGCCGGACGCGAGGTGTCGAGCCAGGTGGCCGCCGAGGTCTATGCGCGCACCGAGGGCCACCCGTTCTTCACCGAGGAGGTCTTCCGGGACCTCGCGGACCGGCGGCCTCCCGCGGACGTGCCGGAAGGCATCCGGGCGCTGCTCGAGCGTCGCCTCGACCGGCTCGCCCCGGCCACCCGCACGGTGCTCGACGCCGCGGCGGTCGCCGGGCCCACGTTCCCCTTCCGGCTTGTGCGGCGACTGGTGGACCTGTCAGAGGACGCCGTCCTCGACGCACTGGACGAAGCCCGGCGGGCGGCCCTGATCGTCGACGGCGGCGACGAGTTCCTCTTCGCCCACGACCTCATTCGCCAGGCGCTCCTCGCCGGACTGTCCAGCGCACGCCGCCGCCGAGCGCACCACAGGACCGCCGAGGCCATGGCCGAGGTGTTCGCCGACGAGTTCGACGAGCACGCCGCAGAAATGGTCCACCAACTGGACGCGGCCGACGACGAGGCGAACCCCAAGGACCTCTGGTGGGCGTTGAGCCGGGCGGGCCGCCGCGCTCTGGACACCTCGGCGTTCGAAGAGGCCGCCGCCCACCTGGAGCGAGCGGCCGACCTGCTCCACGTGGCCGATCCCTCGGCTCGGGGCGACTTCCTCTTCGCCCTGGGCACCGCTCGCCAGACCATCGGCCGCTGGGAGCCCGCCCTCGCCGCCTGGGACGCAGCGCTGGCCGAGTTCGAGTCCGCCGGGGACGTCGAGTCCGTGGGCCGGGTGTGCATCTCCGGCGGTCTGGCCCTGGTCTGGGGCAACCGGGTGCCCGACGCCTTCGGGCTCATGGCACGCGGCCTGGCCGGCCTGGGGGATCGCGTCAGCCCGAGCCGGGCCGAACTCATCGCCCGGTTGACCTCGATCCAGCTCTACGTCGATCCTGCGACCGCGGCGCCGCAGGTCGACCTCGTGCACGCACTGCTGGACGCGCTCGACTCCGACCGCGTCCGGGGCGCGGCCCTCGGCGAACTCTGCGCCGGATTTCAGGGCAGCATGCAGTTCTCCGAGGGAGTCGCCGTCGGGCGGGCGGCGCTGCCCCTGCTCGCGGGCAGCGGCAACCTGTGGGGCGAGGCCTATGCCGGCTGCTTCCTCGAGTACAACCTGTTGCACTCCGGTCGCTTCGCCGAGTCGGCGCAGATCGGCGAGCACGTGGCGCGGATCGCCGGCCGTACGGGCAACGCCATGGCGGCCTACGCCCACCTGCGCGCCTCCGGCATGCGGGAGTGGTTCGCCTCGGGCGACCCGACGGTCTGCGCCCGCCACGGGCAGGCCGACCTGGAGTTCGCGCAGGGGCTGGGCTGGACGTGGTGGACCGGCCACTCGCACGCCTGGCTGGCGCTGTCTCGGCATCTCGTGGGCGACCTCGACGGGGCGGAGGAGGCGTACGCCACCGCGCTGGCCCACACCGACGCGACCTTGCTCGGCGGCTTCGTCTGGGGCGCTCGCCTGCACTTCCTCGCCGCGACCGGCCGAGCAGAGGAGGCCGTCGAGTTCCTGGCCGCACACGTCGAGCACCTGCCGGTCGCGGGCAGGGCCAACACGTGGACCTCGTGGGCGCTGCTCTTCGCCGCCGTGGAGGCCCTCGACCTGTTGGGCGATCGCGAACGCGTCGGCGCGTGGTACCCGCTCGTCCGCGAGGCCTGCGCTACGGGGGCGGTCGTCACCGACTACATCGGCGGGCGGCTCCTCGAACGCGTTCTCGGGATCGCGGCCGCCGCGGCGGGCGACGGGGACGCCGCCGAGCGGCACTTCCGTGCGGCGATCGACTGGGCCGATCGCCTCCCGCACCCGCTGGAGGGACTCCGGGCTCGTCGCGGTGTGGCCGCCCTGTACGAGGAGCAGGTCCGTTTCGCCGAGGCCGCCCGTCTGCGGGCCGAGGCCGATGCGGAGGCCGTGCGCCTCGGCGTTGCGGTGGCGACCCGCGCCATCGACTAGCGTTCGCCGGGTGTCCACCGCCGCCGAAGCGCCCAAGCCGGACAACCGATCCGCGCTGAAGAAGACCGAGCACACGATCGAGCTGGCCCTGCTGATCAGCCGGTGGCTGCTCGCGCCGCTCTACTTCATGTTGATGCTCGTGCTGGTCGTGTTCTCGGTCAGCGCCTGGCGCGAACTGTGGCACCTGTTCACCCACATCACCTCCGTCACCGAGACCGAACTGATCCTCGCCGCGCTGGCACTGATCGACCTCTCGCTGGTCGGTGGTCTGCTGGTGATGGTGGCGATGTCGGGCTACGAGTCGTTCGTGTCCAAGTTCGACGTCAACGAGGAATACGAGCGCCCGGCGTGGCTCGGCAAGCTCGACCTCGGCACGGTCAAGCTCAAGCTGGCCGCCTCGATCGTCTCGATCTCCGGCATCCACCTGCTGAAGAACTACATGGACCCCGACAAGGTCGACAACGAGGGACTCCTGGTCCTGGCAGTCGTGCACCTGACCTTCGTCGGCTCGGCCCTGCTCCTGGCGATCGTCGACCGCACGTCGTTCCAGGGGAAGCACTGAGCGAGCGCCGCGCGCTGCCCGTCCCCGACGGCCTGGCGGGGGAGCGCGTGGACGCCGGTCTGGCCCGGCTGTTCGGGCTGTCCCGCACCAAGGCGGCGGACATCGCCGCAGCCGGCCTGGTGCGCCTCGACGGCGCCGAGGTCGGCAAGTCCGACCGGCTGATTCCCGGCGCCTGGCTCGAGGTCGAGCTGCCCACCGAGCGCCCGGCCGAGCCCGAGATCGTCGCGGAACCCGTTCCCGGCATGCGAATCGTGCACGACGACGAGCACCTCGTCGTCGTCGACAAACCCGTCGGCGTCGCCGCGCATCCCAGTCCGGGCTGGACGGGCACGACGGTGATCGGCGGGCTGGCCGCGGCCGGTTTCCGGGTCTCCACCAGCGGAGCCGCCGAACGCCAGGGCATCGTGCACCGCCTCGACGTGGGGACCAGCGGCCTGATGGTCGTCGCGAAGTCCGAACGCGCGTACACGCTGCTGAAGCGCGCCTTCAAGGAGCGGACGGTCGAGAAGATCTACCACGCGCTGGTGCAGGGGCACCCGGACCCGAGCCGCGGCACGGTGGACGCACCGATCGGCCGGCACCCGACGCTCGACTGGAAGTGGGCGATCGTGGCGGAGGAGTCCGGCGGACGGCCGTCGGTCACGCACTACGAGACGCTCGAGGCGCACCGCCACGCGAGCCTGCTGCGGATCAAGCTCGAGACGGGACGGACCCATCAGATCCGGGTGCACATGTCGGCCCTGCGCCATCCCTGCGCCGGGGACGCGACCTACGGAGCCGATCCGACGCTGTCGGCCCGGCTGGGCCTGCAGCGGCAGTGGCTGCACGCCATGTCGCTCGGGTTCGAGCACCCGGACAGCGGCGAGTGGATCTCCTTCGCCAGCGAGTATCCCGACGATCTCGCCGAGGCGCTGGAGACCGTCCGCGGCATCTGACGGAGCGTCGGGCCCGGCGATAGTGTCGCCCCAGGAGGGCGTCATGTCGGACCACTCGCAACCCACGCCTCGACGGCCCTGGTTCGGGCTCGTCCTGGCGATCCTCGGCTCCGGCCTCGCGACGCTGGCGATCGGCCTGGTGCTGGCGCTGGTGATGGCGCTGCTGTTCTGGCAGTTGATGGCGAACGTCGTGATGGTCGCGTTCAAGCAGGACCTGCACTGGTACGGGCCGGGCGTGTACACGGCCGGGGGAGAGCTGTGGTGGTGGGTCTTCGGCTTCGGTGCCGCCGGCGCGGTGTTCCTCGCGAGCGGCGCGACGATCCTCGCCCGGGCGGGCACGCCCTGGCGGCCGTGGCGGCGCGGCCGCGGCGCCACCGCCTGAGTACGCGGGCGGCCGAGATGGGCGCGCCCTTAGGACAGCAGCGCTCCGGACGGGAGGGTGCGCGGCATTGGAGTGAGCACGGTGGTCGACGTCGAGGCCGCGGGGGCGGGCGCGGGAAGCGGATCGATGGGCGCTTCGTGCTCCGACCGGAGCAGCGCGGCGTACGCGGCTCCGCCGCCGGGGGTGGCGAGCGCGGCGCCGGCGAGCATGCGAGCGAACGTCCTCAGCGAGCGGTTCACGGCATCCTCCGGGGTACCTATCGGAATACCTCGGAGTATGTACCACTGTGACCTCGATCGCTATCGCCCCGCCGACACCGTGCGCGTCGTCCTGCGAACAGAAGCAGGTCGCGGGTGCGACCGGCCGAGGCAACCGCTAGCATTGCTAGCAAGGAGGTGGGCGATGGCTGACGTCAGCGTTCGCGGACTCGACGAACGCGTGAAGGAGCGGCTGCGTCTCCGTGCCGCCGGCAACGGCCGGTCTATGGAGGCCGAGATCCGGGAGATCCTCACCGAGGCGGTTCGTCCGCCCGGTGAGCCGACCACGTTCGTCGAGGCGCTCATCGCGGCGAGTCGGGAGGTCGGAGGCGTCGACCTCGACATTCCGCGGCGGCTACCCGAGCCCTCCCGGGTACCGGACTTCGGCGATCCGAGTTTCGATCGGTGATCGTTCTCGACACGAACGTCGTCTCGGAAATGATGCGCGACGTTCCCGATCCGGTGGTCGCGGCGTGGTTCGCCCGACAGCCTTCGGCGGTCCTGCGGCTGACCTCGGTCACCGTGGGCGAGGTTGCCTACGGCATCGAACGGATGCCTCCCGGTCGGCGCCGCGAAGCGCTTGCCGGGAACGTGGCGCGCATCGCGACCGCGCTCGAGACCACGGTTCTCTCCTACGACCGCCGGGCCGCCGAGATCTACGGCCCCCTGCTGGCCGCTCGGGAAACGAAGGGGCGTCCCATGAGCACGGCGGACGCGCAGATCGCGGCCATCTGCACGCTGCACGGAGCCGTCCTGGCAACCCGCAACCGCTCGGACTTCGAGGACACGGGCGTCGATCTCGTCGACCCGTGGGCGGGGTAGCCACGGCCCAGATTGCCGCGACACGCGGCGCGCCGCGCCTGCGGGCCTGGGACGCCCGGCTGCGGTCGAAAACTGTCGGTCCGGAATCGTAGGCTTGCGCCGTGGGAGCAACGGGGTCGGGGAACGGACGCAACGACTCCTTCGTGCACCTGCACGTGCACACCGAGTACTCCATGTTGGACGGCGCGGCGCGCCTGGACGACCTGTTCCGCGGGTGCCAGGAGATGGGCATGCCCGCCCTGGCGATGACCGACCACGGCAACGTGTTCGGCGCGTACGACTTCGTCAAGAAGGCCAACGACGCGGGCATCAAGCCCATCGTCGGCATGGAGGCGTACCTGACGCCGGGCACGCACCGGGGCGAACGCGTCCGGACGCGGTGGGCCGACGGCGGCGAGGACGACGTCTCGGGTTCCGGTTCGTACACGCACATGACGATGCTCGCGACGGACAACGAGAGCATGCAGAACCTGTTCCGGCTCTCCTCCCGCGCGAGCACGGAGGGCTTCTTCTACAAGCCCCGCGCGGACCGCGAGCTGCTGAACCTCTACGGGAAGGGCCTGATCGCCACCACGGGCTGCCCGTCGGGGGAGATTCAGACCTGGCTGCGGATCGGGAACTACGAGAAGGCGAGGGAGTCGGCGGGGGAGTTCCGCGACATCTTCGGCAAGGAGAACTTCTTCTGCGAGCTGATGGACCACGGCATCGGCATCGAGAAGCGCGCGCACGACGGCCTCATGCGCCTGGCCAAGGACATGAACCTGCCGCTGGTCGCCACCAACGACCTGCACTACGCGGCCGCCGAGGACGCCGGAGCGCACGAAGTGCTGCTGTGCGTGCAGTCCGGCAAGACCCTCGCGGACCCGAACCGGTTCAAGTTCGACGCCACGGACTTCTACCTCAAGAGCCCGGCGGAGATGCGGGCGCAGTGGCAGGACCAGTACGGCCTGCGCGAGGCGTGCGACAACACGCTGCTCATCGCCGAGCGCTGCCAGATGAACTTCGCCTCCCGCAACCTGATGCCGCGCTTCCCGGTCCCCGAGGGCGAGACCGAGGAGACCTTCCTGCGCAAGGAGGTGCAGCGCGGGCTCGCCGAGCGCTTCGACGGCCAGGTGCCGCAGACGCACGTCGATCAGGCGGCCCACGAGGTCGACATGATCATCAAGATGGGGTTCCCGGGGTACTTCCTCGTCACCGCGGACCTCGTCCGGTACGCCAAAAACAACGGCATCCGCGTCGGCCCCGGCCGCGGCTCGGCCGCCGGCGCGCTGATCGCCTACGCGATGGGCATCACCGAACTCGACCCGCTCGCGCACGGCCTGATCTTCGAACGCTTCCTCAACCCCGAGCGCATCTCGATGCCCGACATCGACCTGGACTTCGACGAACGTCGGCGCGGCGACATGATCCGCTACGCCACGGAGACCTACGGCGAGGCCTACGTCGCGCAGATCATCACCTACGGGACCATCAAGGCGAAGGCGGCGATCAAGGACGCCTCCCGGGTGCTCGGGTACCCGTTCGCGATGGGGGACCGGATCACCAAGGCGATGCCGCCGGCGGTGATGGGCAAGGACATTCCGCTCTCGGGAATCTTCGACAGCACGCACAAGCGCTACGGCGAGGCCGGCGAATTCCGTGCCCTGTACGACTCCGACCCGGACGTGAAGAAGGTCGTCGACACCGCCAAGGGCCTCGAGGGCCTCAAGCGGCAGTGGGGCGTGCACGCCGCCGGCGTCATCCTGTCCGCCGAGCCGCTGCTGGACGTGATCCCGATCCAGCGCCGCGAGCAGGACGGCGCGATCATCACCCAGTTCGACATGGGGGCGTGCGAGTCCCTCGGCCTGCTGAAGATGGACTTCCTCGGCCTGCGCAACCTGACCGTGCTCGACGACTGCCTCTACAACATCGGGATCAACGGCGGGCAGCCGCTGGTCCTCGAAAAGCTGGAACTCGACGACCGCAAGGCGTACGAGCTCCTGGCCCGGGGAGACACGCTCGGCGTCTTCCAGCTCGACGGCGGGCCCATGCGCGCGCTGCTGCGCTCGATGGTCCCGGACAACTTCGAGGACATCTCCGCCGTCCTCGCGCTCTACCGCCCCGGCCCCATGGGCGCCAACGCGCACAACGACTACGCGGACCGCAAGAACAAGCGGAAGCCCGTCGTGCCGATCCACCCGGAGCTGGAAGAGGCGCTGTCCGGAATTCTCGGCGACACCTATGGCCTGATCGTGTACCAGGAACAGGTCATGGCGATCGCCCAGCAGCTTGCCGGGTACTCCCTCGGCGCCGCGGACCTCCTTCGCCGCGCGATGGGCAAGAAGAAGAAGGAGATCCTCGACAAGGAGTACATCCCCTTCTCCGAAGGGATGAAGGCCAACGGGTACTCCGAGGCTGCGATCAAGACGCTGTGGGACATCCTCGTCCCGTTCTCGGACTACGCGTTCAACAAGGCGCACACCGCCGGGTACGGCCTGGTCTCGTACTGGACCGCGTACCTGAAGGCGAACTTCCCGGCCGAGTACATGGCCGCGCTGCTCACCTCGGTCCGCGACGACAAGGACAAGTCCGCGATCTACCTGAACGAGTGCCGGCGCATGGGCATCAAGGTGCTCCCGCCGGACGTGAACGCCTCCGACGCGAACTTCACCCCGCGCGGCCAGGACATCGTCTTCGGCCTCACCGCCGTACGGAACGTCGGGGCCAACGTCGTCGACCAGATCGTCGCCGCCCGCACCGAGCAGGGCGACTTCACCGACTTCCAGGACTTCCTGCGCAAGGTCCCGGCCGGGGTCTGCAACAAGAAGACCGTCGAATCGCTGATCAAGGGCGGCGCCTTCGACTCGCTTCGCCATCCGCGCCGTGGCCTGCTGCACGTCCACGAACGGGCGATCGACGCGATCATCGACGTGAAGCGGAACGAGGCCATCGGACAGGACTCGCTCTTCGGTGCCTTCGACGACTCCTCCGACGTCGTCGACTCCACGTTCGACGTCGAGATCCCCGACACCGAATGGGACAAGTCCACACTGCTCGCCTACGAGCGCGAGATGCTCGGGCTCTACGTCTCCGACCATCCGCTGGCCGGCATCGAGCACGTGCTCGCCGCCGCGGCGGACTGCCCGATCAGTTCGCTCGCCGATCGCGACGACGGTTCGGTCGTCACGATCGCCGGCCTCGTCACCGGCATTCAGCGGAAGATGACCAAGCAGGGCAACCAGTGGGCCATCGCGATCGTCGAGGACCTCGGCGGCGCCGTCGAGTGCATGGTCTTCCCGCAGTCCTACACCGCGATCGGACAGTTGCTGGCCGAGGACACCGTCGTGGCCGTCAAGGGTCGATTGCGGTCCGAGGACAAGGACAGCCCGTCGCTGATCGTCTCCGACCTCACCCTCCCGGACACCACGAAGGGCGCCGCCGGCCCGGTCTCCGTCCACCTCCCGGCGGGGCGCTGCACACCGCCGCTCGTCGAGCGGCTGCGCGAGGTCCTCGCCAGCCACCCCGGCACCACCGAGGTCCACCTGCACCTGCAGGCCCGCAGCCGCACCACCGTGATGCGGCTGGAGAAGGGCCCCTACGTCACACCCTCGCCCGCGCTGATGGGGGACCTGAAGGCCTTACTCGGCTCCTCCTGCTTGGGGTGAATGCGACGCCCGGCGGGCGCCTCGCTGCGTTGTCGTCGTCGCCGATCCAAACGCGGGATCGGCCTCCTCCTCCGCCTTGCGATGCATCCCGCCGGATCGCCGCATTCGGGGGTTGGATCCCTCATCCGTTCGGTTCGACTCCGGCGATGATCGGATGGACTCGCGTCCCGGCTCTTTTCTGCGGAGGCTCGTCGCCGCACTCTGAGGGAGTCCCAGAAAAGTTTCAGGTTGTGGTCGGGAGGCTCGCCATGCGAGCACGAGCCCAGGTGGCCGCGCGGCCCGCGGCTCCGGCGATCGTCGAGAAGTCCGTGCGTTCGCGGAAGGCACTCGCGGCCGCGGCCGTCGTCGTCGTGCTCGCGGCGGCCCTGGCGATCGCGGGTCTGGCGGCCGGAACGCGCGCCGCCCAGCCGGACGATCTAGGTCGGTCCACGCAGCACGGGGTGGCCGTTCGGTAGCCCGTCCGAGGGGTAGGGTCGGGGCCGTTCGAGGGCCGCGTAGCCAAACGGTGCGACACACCCTCGTAGACGGGGGAGACTGGTCCACGTGGGTCTGCGCGGAACGTCCAACGCTTCGGCGGACGCGCCCGTCTCGCCGCTGCACCGCGCGATCGGCTTCCTGCGCGTCGGACTGCTCCCCGCGCTGTTCACGCTGTTGCTGGCCCCGTGGGTCGGATGGCTGTGGGAGTGGCTTGCGCCCGCCCCGGCCTACGTGAACATCGACGGCTCGGTGTTCGCCGCGGACGAGGACAGCTCCGAGTTCATCGCCGCCGACGTCTGGTTCCTGTGCATCGGCTTGGGAGTCGGCATGTCCTGCGGTGCCCTGGCGTACTGGCGGCACCGCCGCGCCCTGCCCGCGATGGTCGCCGTCACCGCCGCCGCCTTCGCCGCCGCGCTGATCGCGCGGGAGACCGGCGAGCAGTTCGGACCGATCGACCTGGCACAGGCGGCGCTCGGCACCGTCGACGGCGAGAAGGTGAACGGGGCGATCGAGGTCCGGTCCAACATCGCGCTGCTCGGCTGGCCGATCGGCGTGCTCATCGCCTACGTCTCGATGATCCTCGGCCTGGAACAGCCCGCCCGGAAGGTCGACCCCGAGGCCGAGCTCGCCCAGATGCAGCTAGTTGAGGCTGCCGAAGCCGCCGCGGGTGAGAGTGGTCCCGGGGACGGACGGCAGCCGGGCGAGGATGGAGCGTTCGCGCGCCAGCAGGGCTGAGGCGACGCGCAGGCGCGTAGCGGCGTCCGCGGCCTCGAGCAGGGCCTGCCGGTCGGCGAGGTCCAGCACCATCGAGGCCGCGATCAGGTACGAGAGCACGAGGGGATCGTCGGGCAGGTCGGCCGGCGGCTGCGGTGCCCCCTCGGCGCCCGCGATCAAGTCGGCCACGTAGCGCCGGAAGGCCCTTTCGGCGGTCTGCGCCTCGTGGATCGCGTCGGGTCCGCCGGACTCCGGGAGGTACTCCACCTCGCCCACCAGGTACGGCCCGCGGCGGTCGACCTCCAGCAGGCGGAACCGGTCGCGGCCGACGGTCAACACCTCGTACCGCCCGTCGGGAAGCGGGTTCACCGTGCGCAGCGCCGTAGCGCAGCCCACGTCGTAGAGCGCGTTCACCGAATCCGGGCCGACCTCCCAGCCCTCTCGGATCGCGATCACGCCGAAGACCGGCGCATCCGCGCCGACGGAGCGCCCGTCCGTCAGGTCCTCGATCAACTGCCGGTACCGGGGCTCGAAGATGTTCAACGGCAGGGGGACGCCGGGGAACAGGACGGTCCCCAGCGGAAACAGCGGCAGGCGCACGCTCACCCGAACGACCCTAGAGCCGCAGCGGGACGTCCGACCGCACGTGAGCCATAGGTCACGCCTGGTCGGACGTCCGCAGAATGTGCGCGACTAGAATTGGGGCATGATCCCCGTGCTTGACCTGCGCGAACTCCAGCTGCGCTCGCCGGCCGACGTGCCGCGGGAGCGGCTGCCCCGCGCCGCGGCGGACGTCGCAACGACGGTCGAGGCCGTCCGCCCGATCTGCGACGACGTCCGAGAGCGCGGGGTCGAGGCGGTCCTGGACTACTGCGAGAAGTTCGACCGGGTGCGCCCGGCGAGCACCCGCGTGCCGGCCGAGATCCTCGAGAAGGCGCTGGTCGATCTCGACAGGTGCGTGCGGGCGGCGCTGGAGGAGGCCGCTCGGCGCGCCCGGATCGTGCACTCGGCGCAGCGCCACCCGGACGCCGTCGTGGAGGTCGCCCCCGGCGGGGTCGTCACCGAGCGCTGGGTCCCGGTGCGCCGCGTCGGGCTGTACGTGCCGGGCGGGCTGCTGGCCTATCCCTCGAGCGTGGTGATGAACGTGGTCCCGGCGCAGGTGGCCGGGGTCGAATCGCTCGCCGTCACCTCCCCGCCGCAGGCGGACAACGACGGCTGGCCACACCCCGTCGTGCTCGCGGCGTGTGCGCTGCTGGGCGTCGAAGAGGTCTACGCCGTCGGCGGAGCGCAGGCCGTCGCGATGTTCGCGCACGGCACCGAGGAGTGCGAGCGGGTCGACCTGGTCACCGGCCCGGGGAACATCTACGTCGCGAGCGCCAAGCGGCTCCTCAAGGGAATCGTCGGCATCGACGCCGAAGCCGGGCCCACGGAGATCGCCGTGCTCGCGGACGAGACCGCGGACCCGGCCTTCGTGGCCGCGGACCTGATCTCGCAGGCCGAGCACGACGAGAACGCCGCGACGCTGCTGGTGACCACCAGCCCGGAGCTGATCGACGCGGTGCAGCTCGAGGTCGACCGTCAGCGCGGGGTGTCGCTCAACACGGTTCAGGTGGACTCGGCGCTGGCCAACCAGTCGGCGCTGGTGCTGGTCGCCGACCTCGAGGCGGGCATCGCCGTCGTCGACGAGTGGGCCGCCGAGCACCTCGCCGTCCTCACCGCCGACGCCTCAGTGGTCGCCCGCCGGGTGCGCAACGCCGGCGCGATCTTCGTCGGCCCGTACTCCCCGGTGAGCCTGGGGGACTACCTGGCCGGTTCCAACCACGTGCTCCCGACGGGCGGCACGGCGCGGCACACCGGCGGCCTGTCCGTGCACTCGTTCCTGCGCAGCGTGCACATCGTGGAATACGAGCGCGCCGCCCTGGCCGAGGTCGCCGGGCACATCGACGCGCTCGGTGGCGCCGAGCAGCTGCTGGCGCACGTCAACGCCGTCCGCGTCCGCGTTCCGAAAGACTGACTTCGTGGACCAACTTCCGCTGCGCGAGGACCTGCGCGGCCGCACCGCCTACGGTGCGCCGCAGTTGGACGTTCCCGTGCGCCTGAACACCAACGAGAACCCGTACCCGCCTTCGGCCGCGTTGGCCGCGGACCTGGCCGCCGCCGTAGGTGCGGCCGCGACGAGCCTGAACCGGTACCCGGACCGCGACGCCATGGCGCTGCGCCGGGAGCTGGCCGCCTACCTCGGGCACGATCTGACGGAGGATCAGATCTGGGCGGCCAACGGGTCCAACGAGATCCTCCAGCAGATCCTGATGGCCTTCGGGGGAGCGGGCCGCGTCGCGCTCGGGTTCGAGCCGAGCTACACGATGCACCGCCTCATCGCCCAGGCCACCGGCACCGGGTGGGTCTCCGGGTACCGCGAGGGGGACTTCACGCTCGACGCGGACAACGTGCTCGCCCAGATCGCCGCACACGCACCCGCCGTGGTTTTCCTGACCTCGCCGAACAACCCCACCGGCACCTCGCTGCCGCTGGAGGTCGTCGAGGCCGTGTACGCCGCAACGGACGGCGTTGTCGTGGTGGACGAGGCGTACGCGGAGTTCGCACGCGACGGCGTCCCGAGCGCGCTGACCCTGCTGCCCGGCCGCCCGCGGCTCGTGGTGAGCCGCACGATGTCGAAGGCGTTCGCGATGGCCGGGCTGCGCCTCGGCTATCTCGCCGCGGATCCGAGGCTCGTCGAGTGCCTCCTGCTGGTCCGCCTGCCCTACCACCTCTCCGAGCTCACCCAGGTCGCCGCGCGGGTCGCGCTGCGCCACCACGCGGACCTGCTCGGCAAGGTGAACGCGCTGCGCCTCGAGCGCGACCGCGTCGTCGACGAGCTGCGCGCGGAGGGCTTCGACGTCGTTCCGTCGGATGCGAACTTCGTCCTGTTCGGCGGCTTCGACGACGCGGCCGTGGTGTGGCAGGGCCTGCTGGATCAGGGCGTGTTGATCCGCGACGTGGGCCTGCCGGGCATGCTGCGTGTCACCGTGGGGCTGCCGGAGGAGAACGACGCGTTCCTCGACGCGTTGCGCAAGCTTGCTGTGAAGCCCCCACTCCAGAAAGAGGATGGCTGACGAGATGTCACGGACCGGTCGGGTAGAGCGGATCACCAAAGAGTCGAACGTTCTCGTCGAGGTCGACCTCGACGGCAGCGGCAAGCTCGAGATCTCGACCGGCATCGGGTTCTACGACCACATGCTGTCCCAGCTGGGCAAGCACGGCCTGTTCGACCTCACGGTGAAGACCGAAGGCGACCTGCACATCGACATGCACCACACGGTGGAGGACACCGCCATCGCCCTCGGCACCGCCTTCCGTCAGGCGATGGGGGACAAGGCCGGCACGCGCCGCTTCGCCAACACCCTGGTCCCGCTGGACGAGGCGCTGGTGCGAGTGGCCGTCGACCTGTCCGGCCGGCCGTACCTGGTGCACACCGAACTCGAGGGCGCGGCGCCGATGATCGGCGACTACGACACCACGCTGACCCGTCACATCTGGGAGTCCTTCGTCAACGCGTCGCAGATCTGCCTGCACATCGACGTGCTCCGTGGCCGCAACGCCCACCACATCGTCGAGGCGCAGTTCAAGGGCGTCGCTCGCGCACTGCGCGACGCCCTGACGCTGGACCCGCGCGAAACCGGTGTGCCGTCGACCAAGGGCACCTTGAACACGTGAGCGCCCCCCAACCCCGTTGCGTCCGAACAACTGGGCGCTATAGCGCCCGCTCGTTCGGACGCAACGGAGATGCTCGATGAGTCCCTCGGTCGTCGTGCTCGACTACGGGTCGGGCAACCTCCGCTCGGCCCAGCGCGCCGTGGAGCGCGTCGGAGCCGACGTCACGGTCACCGCGGACCGCACACTGGCCGAGAACGCCGACGGCCTGCTGGTGCCGGGCGTCGGCGCGTACGCGGCCTGCATGGCCGGACTGCGCGCGGTGCACGGCCCGGAGATCATCGGCCGCCGCCTCGCCGGCGGGCGCCCGGTGCTCGGCATCTGCGTGGGCATGCAGATCCTCTTCGACCGCGGCGTCGAGCACGGCGTCACCACCGAGGGCTGCGCGGAATGGCCGGGCGTCGTCGAGCGCCTGCACGCCCCCGTGCTCCCGCACATGGGCTGGAACCAGGTGCAGGTCGCCGAGGGCAGCAGGCTGTTCAAGGGCATCGAGACGGAACGCTTCTACTTCGTGCACTCCTACGCCACCCGCGAATGGACGCTGAAGTCCGAGCGCCCCTTCCTGCCGCCGAAGGTCACCTGGGCCGAGCACGGCGAACCGTTCGTCGCCGCGGTGGAGAACGAGGCGCTGTGCGCCACCCAGTTCCACCCGGAGAAGTCCGGGGACGCCGGTGCCACGCTGCTGGAGAACTGGCTCGCCAGCCTCCGCTAAGGCCAGCGTATGTGATCGTATGCGTCCGACGGCACCGTATGTTTTTGTATGCTCAATGAGCCAAGATCTGTTAACGTATGCCAGGTGGCAGAGGCCTGGCAGAACCCCTACGCGCCGGGCATGGCGTCGGTTCCGCCGGCCCTAACTGGCCGCGACGAGTGGCTGAGCCGTTTCGACGGCTTCCTCAAGGGGCTCCGTGCGGGGTTCCCGGTGGAACACCTCTGCTTCGCAGCGCCGCGCGGCATGGGCAAGACGGTGCTGCTCGAACGGCTCGGCGAACTCGCCCGGGCCGACGGCTTGGCGGCCCGCCGCATCGAGGGCACGCCGGAGCCGTCGTTCGCCGCAAGTCTGGCGGCCGCGCTGGGGGAGGTCGGCTCCGATCTCGTGTCTCGCGGCCCCCGACTGCGCCGCCTGCGGGAGGCCGTGGAAGAGGTGACGCTGTCGATCGACGCGGGTCCGGTCAAAGCCGAGGTGCGTTCCCGGCCCAGCACGGCCGAGCAGAGCCTTGCCGATCTGGTGTCCTCGCTGGGCGAGATCGCCGCCGAACGCAAACGCGGAGTGGTGCTGCTCTTGGACGAGGTGCAAACCGTCGCCACCCCGATCGTGCGAGCGCTCGCGCGCGGCCTGCAGGCGTGCGCCGCCGCCCGGCGGCCGGTCCTGTTCGCCACGGCGGGCCTGCCCTCGGCACCCGAGCACATCCGCACGGCCGTTACCTACGGCGAGCGGTTTCGCTTCGCCGAACTCGAGGCGTTGAACCCGGTCGCGGTCCGCGTCGCGCTGGAGGCGCCGGCCGCCCGTCTGGACGTGACGTACCGGCCGGAGGCCCTCGACGCGCTGGTCGCAGCCGCGCAGGGCTATCCGTATCTGGTGCAGCTTCTCGGCCGCCGGGCCTGGGAGGCCGCACAGGGCGGACCCACGATCACCGCCGCGCACGCGGCGATCGCCGTCCCGGCCGCGCTGAGCGAGCTTGCCGCGAACGTCTTCACCGGACGGTGGACGCAGATCACGCCTACCGAGCGCGCGTACGTCGTGGCCATGGCGAGCCTCGGCGACGGCGAGGTCGCCTCCGCGGACATCGCCCGCGCGCTGGGGCGCACGACCCAGAATCTATCCCGAATCCGCGAGAACCTGATCTCGAAGGGTCTGTTGGTGCCCGCCGGTACGGGCTACCTGACGTTCACGCTGCCGCACTTCGCGCGCTACGTCCGCGAACGAGGCTGAGCCGCACCGGTATTCTCCGACCCCATGCCGAAGCTCGAATTGCTGCCCGCCGTCGACGTTGCCGCTGGCCAGGCCGTGCGCCTGGTCCAAGGCGAGGCGGGAAGCGAAACCAACTACGGCGAACCGCTCGCCGCCGCGCTGGCCTGGCAGGCCGCCGGCGCGGAGTGGCTGCACCTCGTCGACCTCGACGCCGCCTTCGGCCGTGGGGACAACCGAGCGATCCTGCACGAGGTCGTCGCAAAGCTCGACATCAAGGTGGAGATGAGCGGCGGCATCCGGGACGACGCGTCCCTGGCGGCCGCGATGGCCACCGGGTGCGCGCGGGTCAACATCGGCACCGCCGCGCTGGAGAACCCACAGTGGTGCGCCGCCGCGATCGCGCAGTGGGGCGACCGGATCGCGGTCGGCCTCGACGTGCGCGGCACGACGCTGTCGGGCCGCGGATGGACCAAGGAGGGCGGGGACATCTGGGAGGTGCTCGCCCGCCTGGACGCCGAGGGCTGCGCTCGGTACGTCGTCACCGACGTCACCAAGGACGGGACGCTGCGCGGCCCAAACCTGGACCTGCTGCGCGAGATGTGCGAGCGGACCGACAAGCCCGTGGTGGCGTCGGGCGGCGTCTCCAGCCTCGACGACCTCCGCGCGATCGCGTCGCTCGTCCCGCTCGGCGTCGAGGGCGCGATCGTCGGCAAAGCGCTCTATGCGGGCGCGTTCACCCTGGAACAGGCGTTGGCTGCGGTGTCCGAATGACCGTCGCGGTGCGGGTGATTCCGTGTTTGGACGTCGACGCGGGCCGGGTCGTGAAGGGCGTCAACTTCCGCAACCTGCGCGATGCGGGGGATCCGGTGGAGCTCGCGCGGCGCTACGACGCCGACGGTGCGGACGAGCTGACCTTCCTCGACATCACCGCCTCCAGCGGCTCGCGTGAGACCACCTACGAGGTCGTCTCACGAACCGCCGAGCAGGTGTTCATTCCGCTCACCGTCGGCGGAGGAGTGCGCACCGTCCAGGACGTCGACAGACTGCTCCGCGCGGGCGCGGACAAGGTCGGCGTCAACACCGCCGCGATCGCCCGGCCGTCCCTGATTGCCGAAATCGCCGACCGGTTCGGCAACCAGGTGCTGGTGCTCTCGATCGACGCGCGCCGCGTGCCAGCGGGGGAGACTCCCACGCCGTCGGGCTTCGAGGTGACCACCCACGGCGGACGCCGCGGCACGGGCATCGACGCGGTCGAGTGGTGCCGCCGCGGCTGCGAACTCGGCGCCGGGGAGATCCTGCTGAACTCCATGGACGCCGACGGCACCAAGGACGGCTACGACCTCGTGATGCTGCGTCAGGTCCGCGAGGTCGTCACCGTACCCGTGATCGCCAGCGGTGGAGCGGGCCGCCTCGAGGACTTCGCCCCGGCAGTCGCCGCGGGCGCCGACGCCGTCCTGGCCGCCAGCGTTTTCCACTTTGGAGACCTGCGTATCGGGCAGGTCAAGGACGCCCTGCGGACCGCGGGCCACCCCGTGCGTTGATCTCTGCGAAAATCCGTACTTGTACGGCAGACGTCGCCCGCATGTTCTCGCGATGCTGTGAGGCAGCCGCCGATCACCCGGCGGTGCCGATGAGCGAGGTGCCCGATGAGCCCGATCCCGTTTGGTCCGGCAGCCGCGACCCTGGCGCTGATCCTGTTGAGCACCGGCTGCGGGGCGGCCGAGCAGGCTGCGCAGAGCGGTGCTCCGCCCACGAGCAGCGCGCCCGCCGAGGCCGACGAGCACGCGCACGCTGCGTCCGGCGAACTGGGGACGGTGGCGTTCCCCGTCACGTGCGCCCCGGCTGCGCAGACCGAGTTCAACCGGGCCGTGGCACAACTGCACTCCTTCTGGTTCGCCCCGGCGATGGCCGGCTTCAAGAAGGTCGTCGAACTCGACGCCACGTGCGCCGCGGGCCACTGGGGGACGGCCACGAGCCTGCTGGGCAATCCCTTCGCCTGGCCGCTTACGGGTCCGGCGTTGGCCGACGGCCAGGCCGCGGTCGACCGCGCCAGAGCTCTCGGGTCCCCCACGCCGCGCGAGCGGTCCTACGTGGAGGCCGTCGGCGCGTTCTACCGTGACGCCGGCACTGTCGAGCATCGGATCAGGGCGTTGGCCTACACCGCGGCCATGCGCCAACTGGTCGCCGACTACCCGGAGGACTCCGAGGCGAAGATCTTCTACGCGTTGGCGCTCGCCGCCACCGCTGCGCCCACCGACAAGACCTACGCCAATCAGCAGCAGGCCGCGCAGATCCTCGAAGCCGCCGCCGTGGCCCAGCCCGACCATCCGGGGGTGGCCCACTACCTGATCCACACCTACGACTATCCGTCCGGCGCGGCCCGCGGCCAGGCCGCCGCCGAACGCTATGCCGGGATCGCCCCAGCGGCGCCGCACGCCCATCACATGCCCTCCCACATCTTCACCCGCCGCGGGGACTGGGACGCCTCGATCCGTTCCAACGTCGCCTCCGCCCGGCTGGCCAAGGAGGAACTCGGCACGGGCCACCAGCAGGGGGCCGGTTCCTACAACGCCCTGCACGCCATGGACTACCTCGTGTACGCCTACCTGCAATTGGGCCGCGACGCGGACGCGCAGGCGGTGCTCGACGAGATTGCGGCGATCGAGCAGCTCGACGTCGTGAACTTCGCGGCGGCCTACGCCTTCGCCGCCATCCCTGCCCGGCAGGCCTTCGAGCGCGGGGACTGGAAGCGCGCCGCCGGGCTGGCCCTGCATCCCGCCGGCCTGGAGTGGACGAAGTTCCCGCAGGCCGAGGCCGTCAACGCCTTCGCCCGCGGGTTGGGCGCGGCCCGGAGCGGCGACGCGGCCGCCGCTGAGATTGCGCGGGAACGGCTCGGCGTCCTTCGGGACGCGATGCTCGCCGCCAAGCAGGACTACTGGGCCGAACAGGCCGAGATTCAACGGACCACCGTCGCAGCCTGGAGCGCGCTCGTCGAAGGCCGTACCGACGAGGCGATGCGGCTGATGCGCGAGGCCACAGCCCGTGAGGCGAGCACCGAGAAGCATCCGGTGATGCCGGGCCCGCTGCTGCCCGCACGGGAACTGCTCGCCGAGATGCTCCTCGAGCTGAACCGGCCTGCGGAGGCGCTGGCCGAGTTCGAGGCCTCGCAGCTGGTCGAACCCAATCGGTTCCGTGGCCTGTCCGGCACGGCTCGGGCCGCCGCGGCGGCGGGCGACGACGTGAAGGCTCGCCGTTTCTACGAGCAGTTCGTCGAGCTGGCCAAGACCGGCGACAACCGGCTGCCCGAAGTGGTGGCGGCGCGGACCTACCTGTCCCGAACGCGCTGAGGCAGCACGTCCCGCGCTATTCCGCCAAGCCCAGCTCGGACGCCCTGTGGACGAGGTCCAGCTTCGATTCGACCCCGAGCTTGGCGTAGATACGGCCGAGGTGACTTTCCACGGTCCGTTCGCCGATGAACAGTTCGCGGGCGATGGCCGGGGCGGTCCGGCCGCGGACGGCCAGGCGAGCCACCTCGCGCTCCCGAGCGGTCAGGCCCGCGAGCCCGGCGCCCGTGCTCGCACCGTTCCGGGTGGACTCGGCCACTTCGGTTCCCGTCAGGCCCGTCACCCGGTGGGCGGGCACGGGGCGTTGGAAGCCCCGGAGCGTGAAGTCGCCCGCGGGCTCGGTTCGGGCGATCGGGGCGACGGCCAGTTGGACCTTGCCGCTGACGAGGATCTCGCCGGCGGCGGCCTGATCGCAGAGTCGAGCGGCGAGATTGGCCACGTTGCCGACGACGGTGTAGTCGTACCGGCCGTCGAAACCGACCTCGCCGAGTGTGGCGAACCCGAACGCGATGCCCACGCCGACGCCGAGCGCACGGCCCAGCCGAGCCCAGTTCGCGACCAGGCCGGCTGTTGCCTCCTGCATCGCCACGGCCAGGCGCACCGCCGACTCGGACGGGTTGGGGCAGGGCAGCGGGTCGTTGAAGAAGACCATCAGTCCGTCGCCGGCGAAGAATCCGACGGTGGCTTCGAACCGGTTGATCACCGGTCCGACCGCCTCGTGGAACTCGGCCAGGACGGTCATCACCTCTTCGGGTTCGGACACCTCGGAGAAGGCGGTGAACCCCCGTAGGTCGCAGAAGAGCACGGCCACCTCACGGCGGTGGCTGCGCGTCACGGTCTCGTCGGCGGAGGACACCAGCAATTCGGCCACCTGGGGCGAGAGGTAGCGGCGCAGCCGGCCGAGGCGTTCGAGTTCGCCCACCTGCTCGGCCACTCGGGCGGTGAGCGTGCGATTCAACTCCGCGAGTTCGGCACCCTGCGCCTCGATGACGTCGTGGTAGGCCTTGACGCGCAGCAGCGAGCGAACCCGAGCCAGTAGTTCGGCCTGATCGAAGGGCTTGGCGACGAAGTCGTCCGCGCCGGACTCGAGTGCCTCGAGTTTTTCGGCGGAACCGCTCGCGGTCACCATGATCACCGGCAGCGTGGCGGTGGCCGGATCGGCCCGCAGCCGCCGGCACACCTCGTGGCCGTTGATGCCGGGCATCAACAGATCGAGCAGCACGAGGTCGGGGCGGTCCTTGGCAACCGCCTCCAGTGCCTCTTCGCCCGAGGTGCCGCACAGGACCTCGTAGCCGCGGGGGAGCAGGACGGCCTCGAGGAGCTTGACGTTCCGCGGGGTGTCGTCGACGACGAGAAGGCGCGACATGGCCGATTACCTCTGTTCGCAGAATTGGTGGATCTGGCCGGGGAACTCGCGGACGTCGATCGGCTTGGACAGGTACCCGTCGAAGCCGGCGACGAGCATGCGCTGCTCGTCCTCGCGCATGGCGAAGGCGGTGAGCGCCACCACGCGCAGGCCCGCGGTGTCCGGCGACGCCCGTAACGCCCGCAGGGCGGTCACCCCGTCCATGTCCGGAAGCTGAATGTCCATCAGAACCAAGTCCGGTCCGTGTTCCCGAGCCAACGCGATCCCGTCGGTGGCGGTCATGGCGGCCAGCGTGCGGAACCCGTGGTACCCGAGCAGGTCGCGTGCCAGCTTCATGTTCTTGACGTTGTCCTCCACGATGAGGATCAGCGACCCGGTCACCGCGACACCGCCAGCGTCTGGCGAACGGGCAGGGTCACCGTAAAGGTGCTGCCCGCCCCCGGTGCGCTCTCGACGTCCATGTCGCCGCCGTGCAGGACGACGAAGCTGCGGGCCAGCGGCAACCCCAGCCCGGTGCCCTCGCGCAGGCCGACCTGTTCGAACTCTTCGAAGATGCGGGGCTGGTCCGCCGGGGCGATGCCGACGCCGGTGTCCCGAACCGCCACTGCGATGCACTCCCCGCGGCGGGTGGCGTGCATCGAGACTCGCCCGCCGTCGGGGGTGAACTTGACGGCGTTGGACAGCAGGTTGAACACGACCTGCTTGATCTTGCGTTCGTCGGCCTCGATCTCGTCCACGGCGCCGTCGACCTGCAGGTCCAGGGAGATGCCGTGTGCCGTCGCCCGTTCGCGCACCATCGTCAAACCGACCTCGAGCACCTCGACCAGCGGGAAGGTCGAGAGCTCCAGTTCCATTTTCCCGGCCTCGACCTTCGCGAGGTCGAGGATGTCGTTGATCAGCAGGAGCAGGTGGCGCCCGGAGGAAACGATGTCGCAGACGTAGTCGGCCTGGCGCTCGTTCAGCGGCCCGAAGAGTTGCTCGCCCAACACCTCGGAGAAGCCGATGACGGCGTTGAGCGGCGTACGCAGTTCGTGGCTCATGTTGGCCAGGAACTCGGACTTGTGGCGGCTGGCCGCCTCGAGATCGTGGTAGAGCCGGCCGAGCTCGTCGTTCATGCGGTTGAGGTTGCCCGCGAGCGTTCCCAACTCGTCGCGGTTGGGCACCTCCACGTGGCGGGAGAAATCGCCTGCGGCCAACTCGCCGAAACGCTCGTCCATCTTCTTGATGGGCCCGACGATCGATCGGGAGATGGCGAAACCGAGCAGGACGGCGAGGGCGACGCCGCCGAGGGCGACCACGACGAACGTTCGCCGCGAGTCCTCGTACTGCCGTTGGTTGTCGTCGACGAGACTGGCGATGCTCGCCTGCGCCTTGTTCACCAGTTGGTTGGTGAGCCGCTCCACGTCGTCGGCCAGGGGTTTGGCGTCGACGCGCTGCAATTTCTGACCCTCCGCCAGCTTTCCCTGGCGCGCCAGGTCGATCCCCTTGGTCATCACGATCACGAACTCGTTGTAGGTGGCCTCGATCTGGGCGAGCAGTTCGCCCTCGTCCTGCGCCACGAACTGCAGGCGGCTGAAGTCGTAGGACTGGTTGAGCTGACGCAGGGCTGCGTCGAGGGCGTCGGGGTCCGGATCGGACAGCACCGAGGCGCCGCCGTAGAGCTTGATGTTGGTGTCGTTCTGCAGTTGCCGGTAGATGGAGACCTTGCCCTGCAGGTCGCTCACTCCCGCGGCGCGATCGTTGGCCTCGCCCAGGGCGTGCAGGCCGATCGCGCCCACCGCCACGAGCAGTGCCACCACCGCTCCGAAGGCCACCTGCAGCTTGCGGCGGATGGGGACGGCCGCGCGTGCCACGAGACGCACCACGGCGCTGTTCCGCACGCGTTCGGAGCCTGCCCGGGCGCGAATGGCTAGGCCCCCTTCGGTTCTCGCTTGAGCGCTGCCAGGTGCGAGAAGTCCGTGCCCCGCTCGAGGATCTGTTCCGGCGTGCTGCGAATGACGCCGGCCTCCCGCAGGCGCAGCGAGTAGAAACGGACGCTATCGGCGGGGTCGAAGTCCCGCCAGATGTCGTAGGGGATCTCCTGAAGTGACTGGCGGGCGTAGGACTCGTTCGGGGTGTGGCCGTGCTCGACCAGGTGGCGTGCCGAACCCTTGGGGTCCGCGGCGACCGAGTCGGCGCCCTTGAACACGGCGCGCAGGGCGGCCCGGGTGGCCATCGGGTGCCTGTCCAGCCAGGACTTGTGCACCGCAACCGTGCAGCAGTAGTAGCTCGACCACGGCGCGTCGGTGATGGAGTTGAGCACTACCCGGCCGATCTTCTTGGCCCGCAGATCGGTGGACAGCGGCGGGAAGGCCAGCACGGCGTCGACCTCGCCCGAGGACAGCAGCCGGGCGAACTCGGTCGGCGGATGGTTGACCAGCGTGACGTCCGTGCGCATGTCCAGGCCCACGTTCGCCAGGGTCATTCCCAGGAACCGGCCGTCGATGAACTCCGAACCGACGATCGCCACCGTCTTGCCCTTGAAGTCGCGCATCGACTTGATGTCGCCGGAGGCGAAGATCTCCCAGCAGCCCACGTGCACCCCGCCGAGCATCACCAGTGGCGCGCCGGCGTCGATCATGGGGATGAAGGCGGCGGCGTACCCGACGCCCATGTCGACCTCTCCGGCGGCCAGTTTGCCGAAGGCCTCCTTCGCCGGAAACGGCTTGTACTGCACGTCGGTGAAGCCCTGCTCCCGCAGGAGTGGATCGGCCACGTACACGGCGGCGAAGCAGGTGGAGGGTGGGAGGGCGAGCATGCGGATGCTCGTCGTCTCCAGCGTCCCGCCGCCCGAGGGCGCCTGCGGCGCCGGGTCGGTCGCGACCTCGTCTCCGCCGCCCGAGCCACAGCCGAGCCACAGCCGAACAGCAGGGGTCCTGCGCCGGCCGTTAGGCCCAATCCGACGGCCCCGCGCAGCGCGGTGCGCCGGCTGATCCGGACGCCGGGGTTCCACTGGTGCGTCATTGCGCCTCCTCGGCGTCGATCGACGCCTCCGACGCTAGAGGGGTGGCCCCTCGGGTGTCTGCAGTACATGTACGGAAATCGGCGGCCGAGATGCGCAGCGGGGTTCGAGCGCTGGTCGCAAACCCCGCGCGCATTCGTTGCTCGGCGCTGCTGCTAGCGCCTTGCGTCTGCCGTACAAGTACGCAACGTGCTCACACGCGGTGCGCCGTCAACCGGAAGGCCTCGGACATGTTGTTCGGTCCGCCGGGGGTTTTGGTGCTCAGGTTGACCACGCTGAACTGCCGGCCGCCGTCGAAGACCACGAGCCTGGTGTCGTGGGTGTGGTCGGTCGGACCCAGCAGGTCGTTGTTGTGTGCAGCGAAGAACGACAACGTGCCCATGCAGGTTTCGTCCACCGAGTAGGTGCCGCGGGAGAGGGTGAGCTCCTCGGCGTACGCAACTCGCTGCAGGCCCACGGTCGCAAACCCCTCGGAGATGGTTCCCTTGCCGTCCATCAGGAAGTTGCCGACCGTGTCGAACTCGTTGCCGGCGATGGTGCCGCCGCCGGAGAAGACGTAGCGCCCCTTCAGCAGCGAGGTCGAGCACGTGGCCGGCTCGCCGTCCTTGGCGTCGGGGGCCCCGTCCGCGGCGGCGCTCCGCCCGGTCAACTGACCCGCTCCGAACAGCAGGACGCCGACGAGCGGCAGGGCGAGGACTCTGGTTCGCACGAGGTTCACGGTGGTGGTCCCTTCTTCGAGACCGCCGAGTGGGTACTCGGCGGGATGGCCTCGAAGTTAGGTGCCGGAACGAACGGCGTCTGCCGTAGAACTACGCAAAACCGGTACGCAACAGGGAAGGTGACCCAGCGTCAGTTGATGCCCTTGCCACTGGAGAAGCGGCCGAACGCGTCGCCGACCTCGGCCGCCAACTGCAGGTAGGCATGGTAGGCCACCTTGTCCATGCGGTCCAGGTCGATCTGGCCGCCCTCGGCCAGGTGCGGGTCGTACGGGACCGCCACCACGGCGCGAGTGCGCCGCGCGAAGTGCGCGACGATCTCCTCGAGGTGGACCGCGTCGGACTTGGGCCGCACCGAGGTCACCACGGTGACCGACTCGCGCGCGAGGTCGGAGTAGTTGTGCGCCTCGAGCCAGTCCAGGGTGGCCGAGGCCGAGCGGGCGCCGTCGAGGCTGGCCGAGCTGACGATCACGACCTGGTCGGCCTTGGCGAGCACGCCGACCATCGCGGAGTGCAGCAGGCCGGTGCCGCAGTCGGTGATCACCAGGTTGTAGAAGCGCTCGAGGATGTCGGAGATGACGCGGTAGTCGGCCTCGGAGAAGGCCATGGAGGCCAGCGGGTCGGACTCCGAGCAGAGCACCTCCAGGCGCGAGGGCGCCTGCGCGGTGAACTCGCGCACCGCGGAGTACCGGTCCAGCTGCGGGCTCTTGCGGACGAAGTCGCGCACGGTCGCGCGCTGCATCCCGGCGACGATCTTGTCCCCGAGGGTGCCACGGTCCGGGTTCGCGTCCACCGCGATGACGCGGTCCCCGCGCAGGGAGGCGAACATCGAGCCGAGCGTGGCCGCGGTGGTGGTCTTGCCGACGCCGCCCTTGAGGCTGATCACCGCGAGGCGGTGGCAGCCGTCGATCGGCGTGCGCACGCGGTTCTCGAACTCGGCGTCCTTGAGCTCCTTGCGGCCCGGGCCGAGGTTGATGCCGGTGGAGGCCATCAGGCCCTTGCGCCAACCCTTGGTGGCCGCGGTGCGGCGCTGCTTGAGGACGTTGGCGGCGGTGAGGCTGTCCGCCGAGAGGCGGTCGGCGTCCGGCGGAAGCGCAGCCGTGGGTGCCGTGGGGCGGGCCGGCTTGGCCTTGGAGCCCTTGACGGGCGCGGGGGCGGGATGGGCGGGCAAGTCGATGTCTCCCGTCGCGGTCCGCTCGTCGTAGATGCGGAAGGGGTTGTCCGCAGGCGCCGGTTCGGGCGTGCGGTTGGCCGGGCGCCCGCCCGCCGAAGCGGTGGGCAGCGCGTTGGATTCGACCACGGCTGCGGGCAGCCCGCTGCCGCTTTCCACGACCGTGGGCAGGCCCGTGCCGGGCTTGGGGAATCCGTGGAACTTGCGGGGCTCGGGGTCCTCCGCGCCGCCGCCGAGGGATCCGGGCGGGAACGGGGACTCGTTCGGGTCGCCCGGGCGCAGGGCGTCGAAGTCGATCTTCGGCATGCCGGCCTTGTCGCCGGGCGCGGCCGGGGCGGCGGGCGCCGTGGCGGCCGGTTCGGGGGAGTTGGCGGCCTCGGCCGCCATGCCGAGCTGGTTGTACAGCCAGCCGCGGGTGCCGGGTTCGCCGTCCTTTGCCGCCGAGCCCTCGCGCTGGGCCGGCGGGACGGCCTCGCCGGAGCGTCCGGCAGCCCGATCGGCACCGTTGCCCTTACTCATGCCGCTGTCCCCCTCGCCTACGTCCAGAAGGCTCGTTCGCGCACTCGCGTCGCTGTGCGCATGGTCCCACGTCGAGTCCCACTCGTGGGGCGGGTCGACGGGACGTCTCGGGTTCATTCGGCATACCTTCCCCCGTTCGGCCCCGCGTTCCCGGGAGAGGCAGGGCCACGGTGCTCATTGTCGCCGTCGCGACAGTGATCATCGATCCCCACCACTCTAGATAACCCGTGTCACATCTGTGTGCCGCCACGCGACGCCCGAGTGTCCGCGAACCGGCAGAATCTCCTGCATGTCAGCTTTGGACCCATTGATCGCGGAACGACTCAAGCGCGATTCCAGCGGTCTTGTCGCGGCAATAGCCCAACAGTGGGACACCGGAGAGGTCCTGATGCTGGGCTGGATGGATGACGAAGCACTCCATCGGACGCTGAGCACCGGTCGAGTCACCTATTTCAGCCGCAGCCGGCAGGAGTACTGGACCAAGGGCGAAACCTCCGGAAACCGGCAGTGGGTGCGCTCGGTCGCCCTCGACTGCGACGGCGACGCCCTGCTGATCCGAGTCCACCAAGAGGGCCCGGCCTGCCACACCGGCACCCGCACCTGTTTCGACGCCGACGTCCTGCCGGTTACTGGAGTCCACGAGTGAGCTTCGACGCTGGTCCCACCCCCGACCTGAACGCCTTTCGCGAACTGGCCCATACCCGCAAGGTCATCCCGGTCACCCGCCGCCTGCTCGCGGACGCCGAGACGCCGGTCGGGCTGTACCGCAAGCTCGCGCACGAACGGCCGGGCACGTTCCTGCTGGAGTCGGCCGAACACGGCCGGGTCTGGGGCCGGTACTCGATCGTCGGCGTCAACAGCCCGGCGATGCTCACCGAACGCGACGGCGACGCCGTCTGGGTCGGCCGCCCGCCCGTCGGCGTCCCGCTCGGCGGCGATCCCCTCGCCGCCCTGCGCGGCACCGTCGAGGCGCTGCGCACCGAAGCGAGCGAGGGGCTGCCGCCGCTGACCGGGGGACTGGTCGGCTTCATCGGCTACGACGCCGTGCGCCGCCTCGAGCGCCTGCCGGAAAAGGCCGTCGACGACCTGCACCTGCCCGAGCTGGCGATGCTGCTCGCCACCGACCTCGCCGTGCTCGACCACGAGGACGGGTCGGTCGTCCTGATCGCCAACGCGGTGAACTGGGACGGCTCGGACGCCGGCGTGGACGCGGCCTACGAATCCGCCGTGGCGCGGCTCGCGGCGATGACCGCGGACCTTGCGCGGCCCAACGCCGGCTCGGCCGCCGTGCTCGACAAGGACGTCGTGCCCGAGTACACCTCCGGTACCGCGCGCGAGGACTACCTGGCCTCGGTCTCCCGTGCCGTCGAGGAGATCTACGCAGGCGAGGCCTTCCAGATCGTCGTGTCGCAGCGCTTCGCGATGCAGACCTCCGCGAGCGCGCTGGACGTGTACCGCGTGCTGCGGCTGACCAACCCGAGCCCGTACCTGTACCTGCTCCGCTTCCCGGGGCCGGACGGCACGCTGCAGGGCGGATTCGACGTCGTCGGGTCCAGCCCCGAGGCGTTGGTGAAGGTGCACGACGGCCGGGCGATGCTGCATCCCATCGCCGGCACGCGCCCGCGCGGTGCGGATCCGGAGACGGACTCGGCCCTGGCCGCCGACCTGCTCGCGGATCCGAAGGAGCGAGCCGAGCACCTGATGCTCGTCGACCTCGGCCGCAACGACCTCGGTCGCGTCTGCGCGCCCGGCAGCGTCGAGGTCGTCGACTTCATGTCGATCGAGCGGTACTCGCACGTCATGCACATCGTCTCGACGGTCGTGGGCCGCCTCGCCGACGGGCTGACCGCGTTCGACGCGCTCACCGCCTGCTTCCCCGCCGGAACGCTGTCCGGGGCGCCGAAGCCGCGGGCGATGGAGATCATCGAAGAGCTCGAGCCCACCCGCCGTGGCCTCTACGGCGGCGTCGTCGGGTACCTGGACTTCGCCGGCGAGCTGGACACCGCGATCGCGATTCGCACCGCCCTGATCCGCGACGGCGTCGCCTACGTGCAGGCCGGCGCGGGCATCGTCGCCGACTCCGACCCGGCCACCGAGGACGCCGAGTGCCGCCACAAGGCCTCGGCCGTCCTGCGGGCCATCGCGGTCGCGGGCACCCTGCGCGCGGCGGACTAGCCCGATGCCCTCGATCCCATCTTCTGCCCGCGTGTGGGGCCATCCGCGGGCCGCGATACCCCGACTCGCGGGCAGAGGTTGGTCGAGCGCGGCGGGCCGCGATACCCCGACTCGCGGGCAGAAGTTGGGGGGAGGACGGTGAGCACGAGCAGTCGGCGCGAGATGGGGTTCGCGGTCCTCGGGTGTCTGCTCGGGGCCACGCTGCTCCTGTTCGCGGCCGGCCGGCCGTGGGTCGAGGCGGTCGCCGTCCAGGACCCGCTGCGGGTGGACCTGGCGGTGAAAGGCGGTTCGCTGTCCCCGGTGGTTCCGGCCTGTGGGCTGGTGTGCCTGGCCGGAAGCCTCGGTTTGCTCGCGGCGCGAGCCAGGCTGCGTCGGGTCGTCGGGCTGGTGCTCGCGATCACCGGGGCGGCGGCTGCCGCGGCGGCGGTGCTCGGCGCGAATCCGAGCGACGGCGACCTCGCCGAGCGCGCGGGCGATGCGGTCGGAACCGCGTCGGCACTGGCAACGGACGTGCAGCACACGCCGTGGCCGTGGCTCGCGGTGCTCGCCGCGGCGCTGTGCGCGGTGTCGGGACTGCTCACCGTGGCGCGCGGCGGAACGTGGCCGGGGATGTCCGCGCGCTACGAGCGCCCCGACGCGACGTCAGCGCAGGCCCCCGTCGCGAAGGCGGACAGCGCGTTGGACCAGTGGCGGGCGCTCGACCGCGGCGAGGACCCGACGATCTGAGGGGGAAGGCCCTCGGGCTACCATGCCGCTGTCTCGCTAGCCCGCGAAAGCGGCGAACGTCACGACACCGGGGGATGCGAGGCCCGCTGTACCGCCGGCCGTCCTGTCCCGGGCACCGGCGCCAACACGCGACCCGCGTCCCGACGATTGGAACTCCGTGTCGGTCCTCGACGAGATCCTGGCCGGGGTTCGTGCCGACCTCGACGAGCGCCAGGCCGCGTTGCCGCTGGAGGCGCTGAAGGAGCGCGCGCGCCGGGCACCGGAGCCTCTCGAAGTGCTCGGCCGGCTGCGGGGTTCGGGCGTGAGCGTCATCGCCGAGGTGAAGCGGTCCAGCCCGGCCAAGGGCATCCTGGCGCCCATCGCCGACCCGGCCGCGCTGGCCGGCGCCTACGAGGACGGCGGCGCCTCGGCGATCAGCGTGCTGACCGAGCAGCGGCGCTTCGGCGGCTCGCTCGCCGACCTCAACGCGGTGCGCGCGCAGGTCGACATTCCAGTGCTGCGCAAGGACTTCATGTTCACCGCCTACCAGCTCTGGGAGGCGCGCGCTGCCGGCGCGGACATCGTGCTGCTGATCGTCGCGGCGCTCGAGCAGAACGCGTTGATCTCGCTCATCGAGCGCACCGTGTCGCTCGGCATGACTCCGCTCGTCGAGGTGCACGACGAGACCGAGACGATGCGCGCGGTCGACGCCGGGGCGAAATTGATTGGCGTCAACGCGCGCAACCTCCGCACCCTGGAGGTGGACCGGGGCACCTTCGCCCGGCTCGCTCCGCTCATCCCGAACAACGTGGTGCGCGTGGCCGAGTCCGGCGTGCGGGGCCCGAGCGACGTCATCGAATACGGCCGGCAGGGCGCCGACGCCGTGCTCGTCGGGGAGACGCTGGTGACCGGCAAGGACCCGCGCACGGCCGTGGCGGACATGGTGGCCGCCGGCGCGCACCCGGCACTGCAGAAGGATCCGCGCGGTGGTTGCTAGCCGCGCGACTGCGACGAGCGAGGAACGAGTGAGGAGCACAAGCGCGTGACGAGCACTGTGCTGCCCAACGCGGCGGGCATGTTCGGCGAGTACGGCGGGCGGTTCGTCCCCGAGGCGCTGATGGCCGCGCTCGATCAGCTCACCGCCGAGTTCGCCGCCGCGCAGTCCGACCCGGCCTTCCAGGCCGAGCTGTCCGGCCTGCTCAAGAACTACACGGGCCGGCCCTCGCCGATCACCGAGGTTCCGCGCTTCGCCGAGTCGTGCGGTGGCGCCCGCGTGATCCTGAAGCGCGAGGACCTCAACCACACCGGCTCACACAAGATCAACAACGTGCTCGGGCAGGCGCTGCTGACGCGCCGCATGGGCAAGACCCGCGTCATCGCCGAGACGGGCGCCGGCCAGCACGGCGTCGCCACCGCCACCGCGGCGGCGCTGCTGGGGCTGGAGTGCGTCGTCTACATGGGCGAGGAGGACACCCGCCGCCAGGCGCTCAACGTCGCCCGCATGCGCATGCTCGGCGCCGAGGTGATCCCGGTGAGCACCGGCAGCAAGACGCTGAAGGACGCCATCAACGAGGCGATGCGGGACTGGGTCACCAACGTCGAGCAGACGCACTACCTGCTCGGCACCGTCGCCGGCCCGCACCCGTTCCCGTACCTGGTCCGCGAGTTCCACCGGGTCATCGGGCAGGAGGCACGCGCGCAGGTGCTCGAGCTGACCGGCGCCCTGCCGGACGCGGTGTGCGCCTGCGTCGGCGGCGGCTCGAACGCGATCGGCATCTTCTACGACTTCATCCCCGACGACTCCGTAAAGCTCTACGGCTTCGAGGCCGGCGGCGACGGCGTGGACACCGATCGACACGCGGCCACCATCACCGGGGGAGCGCCCGGCGTACTGCACGGCGCCCGGTCCTACCTGCTGCAGGACGACGCGGGCCAGCCGATCGAGTCGCACTCGATCTCCGCGGGCCTGGACTACCCGGGCGTCGGTCCGGAGCACGCGTGGCTCGCGGACACCGGCCGCGCCGAGTACCGCGCGATCACCGACGCGCAGGCGATGGACGCGCTCATGCTGCTGTGTCGGACCGAGGGCATCATCCCGGCGATCGAAAGCTCGCACGCCCTCGCGGGCGCCCTGCTGATCGGCCGAGAACTCGGTCCTTCGGCGACGGTCCTGGTGAACCTGTCCGGCCGCGGCGACAAGGACGTCGACACCGCAGCGAAGTGGTTCAACCTCACGTGACGATCCATCAGATCGTCGGGCCGGCCCCGTCTCCAAGCGCGCTGTACAGCGCTGCCGGCGACGGCTTGCAGTGTCAGTACGGCGTGGCGTCGCACGGAGCGCTGTACAGCCGTCTTGGCGTGGGGCGGGTGGTGTAGGTGAGTTCGGTGGGGCAGGCGTTCGCAAAGGCGCGGGAGGAGAACCGCGCGGTCCTCGTCGGCTACTTGCCGGCCGGCTTCCCGTCCAACCGGGGCTGCATCGAGGCGTTGACCGCGATGGTGGCCGCCGGCGTGGACGTCGTCGAGGTGGGCCTGCCCTACAGCGACCCGGTGCTCGACGGCCCGACGATCCAGGCCGCGGCGGACCAGGCCCTGCGCAACGGCACCCGCATCGCCGACGTGCTGCACACGGTCGAGGCGGTCGCCGCCGCCGGCGCCGCAACCGTTGTCATGACCTACTGGAACCCGGTGCTGCGCTACGGCGTGGACCGGTTCGCGCGCGACCTCGCGGCCGCCGGCGGGGCGGGGCTGATCACCCCGGACCTGACGCCGGACTTCGGTGCGGACTGGCTCGAGGCCTCCGACGCCCACGCTCTCGACCGGATCTTCCTCGCGGCGCCGTCCACGTCGCGCGAACGGCTCGAACTCACCGTCGCGGCCTGCCGCGGGTTCGTCTACGCCACCGCCGTCATGGGCGTGACCGGTGCGCGCACCGAAACCTCCGCGGCGGCACCGCTGCTGATCTCCCGGCTGCGCGAGGTCACCGACCTGCCCCTCGGTGTCGGACTCGGCGTGTCCAACGGCGACCAGGCCGCCGAGGTGGCGTCCTACGCGGACGGCGTCATCGTCGGCTCCGCGTTCGTGCGCCAACTGCTCGACGGCGCGGACGAGGCGGCGGGCGCGCGCGGCTGCGCGGCCCTCGCCGAGGACCTGGCCGCCGGGGTCCGCCGCCGCTAACACCCAGGCGTCCGAATCACCGTGACGCCGGTACCACCCTTGTTCGGACGCGTCCGCTACGACGGCGGCGGGCCGGCCATGGCGAGCAGGGCGTCGGCGTCCATGCCGTAGCCGGCGAGGTGCGTCCGCGCGGCGTCCATGGAGCGGAGCGAGGCCCACTGGCGGTCCGGGTGCGCGAAGTTGTCCGTGAACGTGTCGCACACGCCCTTGTTGGCGACCATGGCCACCGTCGTGGCGATCATCTGGGGGGACGGCGGCAGCAGCATCGACTCCACCCAGTCGTAGGCGGACTCGAGGAATTCGCGCCGCCGTTCGGCGACCTTCGCGCAGAAGGCCTCGTCGAAGGGACCCCCTTCGAGGATCGCGTGGCCGACGACCCAGGCGCTGTAGGACGCGGCGTTCGCGCCCTGCGCGACGACGGGGTCCAGCAGGCAGTGCGCGTCGCCCACGGCCAGCACCGGCCGGCCGTTGTCCAGCCGGACCCAGTCCTCGCGCATCCGCTGCGCGATGGCGCCCTGCAGTACGTCGAGCGGCCCGTTCACCGCGAAGGCGTTCGCGTCGACGCGCTCGTGCACCAACGGGGCGTAGCGCGCGAGCAGGTCGAGGACCTGTTTGGCGAAGCCGGGCAGGTCCTCGCGGTCGAACTCGGCGGCGGCCGCGAGGTCCCCGCCCGGGACGCCTTCGATCAGCACGGCCGTAGCCATGCCGTCGAAGGTGAGAATCGGGATCTCGATGACCTCGCCGACCCCCGGGGTCACGCTGAGGACGACGTCCAACGGGTCCGCGGGCGCGATGCCGCGGTACAGCGCCGCGGTCAACCGCCGGAACGGCTCGGTGCGGTGCCGGTCCGGCCGCACCCCGAACACCTCGGCCACCGGGCCGCGCCCGGCCGCGACCACCGTGAGGTCGTGATCGAGCGAGGCGATCTCCAGATCGACGGGGCCGACGCGCAGATCGCCGCCGCGCTCCGCGAAATCGGCCATGAGCTGCGGCAGGTAGATCCGGTAGTCGACGGCTCGCGACGGTGCGGAGAACTCGCCGCGGAACGGCGGCGGGCCGCCGTCGGCGAACCAGTGCGTGTGGCCGCGGTAGCCGTACTCGGCGGCCGGCCAGTGGTCCAGACCCAACTCGGCCTCGCGGGCCAGCGTCAGGTGGTGGTGCGCGACGGTGTTCTGCAGGCGCCCCGACGCGATCTGCTCCCCGGACTGCTCGGCGTAGACGGTTACCGGCACCTCGTTCGCGCGCAGCAGCAGTCCCAGATGCAGCGCCGAGACGCCCCCACCGACGATCCCGACACCCACGGCCGACCTCCTCGTTTCCACGCGCCCGGGGGAACCTAGCGACCTTCGACTGACGGTGCGTCAGTTCACTTCGAAGGGCACGCTGATGCAGAGCAGTTGCCCGTCGTCCTGGTCTGTTGCCCGCAACCGCAGGCGGTACTCGCCCGACGGCGCCTGCTGGGGGACCGGCACCCGCTTGTAAACGCGGAATTCACCGGCCGACAACGGCAGCTTCGCAACGTCGCCGAGCTTGCCGCTCCGCTGCAGAAGGGCGCTGCCGAGGTAGAAAACGGTGAGGTCGTAGCTGCCGGCGGTAACCCGCTCGCTCGGCTTGCCGCGGACCGTTACCGCCACGTCCCTGCCGGGCTGGAGGGGATGCGGCGAGACGTCCACGCGGGTGACCGTGGCCGAGGCGTCGGTGCCGCATCTCGTGAACGGCAACGACGCGGCCGTCGCCGCACCCACGGGACCGGCGACGACCATCGCGGCGGTCACCAGCGCCACCGAGCCGGAACGGGCGTACATCGCGGCCTCCTGGACGAGTTGGTCCGGTCAGCCTGTCACGTACCTCACTCGACGCTCGACGTACGCCTGCGTGTCCCGGCCGGCAACCGGATTGCAACGGACGGATGGCACTATCCGGACGTGCTCTACGGACGTTCGGCCCTGACGGTCATCGGGATGGCCGTCGCCTTGGTCGTGTCCCAGCAGCTGGTGCTGAGCATCGCGCTGCCCCAGGTGACCGCGGACCTCGAAGCGTCGCAGACGGAACTGCAGTGGATTCTCGACAGCTATCCGGTGGCGCTGGCGGCGCTGCTGCTGCCCGGCGGTGCGCTGGGGGACCGGCTCGGACGGCGGCGCATGCTGCTCGTCGGTCTGGTGCTCATGACCGGGGCCAACGTCGGTCTGGCGCTGGCCGGGTCGGCGCCCGCCGCGGTGGCCTGGCGCGTCGCCTGCGCGATCGGCGCGGCTCTGGTGTTCCCCGCAACGCTGTCGACACTGACGACGGCGTTCAGCGGCGAACGGCGGGACCGGGCGGTAGCGGTCTGGTCGATCGCGGCGATCATCGGTGCGTTCTTCGGACTGCTGGGCGCGGGCCTGTTGATGGAGTTCTGGTCGTGGCGCTCGATCTGTTGGGCCAGCGCGATCCTCGGAGCCGTGCTGCTCCCCGCAGTGCGGTTGGTCGTACCGGAGTCCGAGCGCAACCCCGAGGTGGTCCTGGACCCACTCGGTTCCCTGTTGGCCGTCCTCGGCGTCGGCGCAACGACGTTCGGGATCATCGAAGCCGGGGTTCACGGTCTGCTCGACGTGCGCGCTCTCGGCGGTCTGCTCGGCGGTCTCGCCCTGACCGGGTGGTTCCTCCGCCGGCAGTGGCGGGCCGAACGCCCGCTGCTGAACGTCCGCAAGCTGGTCGGGGTCACCGTCGGGCTCGGGCTGATCGGTTGCACCGCCCTGTTCTTCGCGATCTACGCCCTGGCCTTCACGACCATCCAGTTCCTGTCGGCGGTGCACGGGCTCTCGGCGTTGCAGATCGGCCTGGCCCTGATGTCGTACGCGGTGCTCGTCGTGCCGCTGACGTTCCTGTCCAGTCGGGTCGCTCGTCGAGTCGGCGTCGGTCCGTTGATCGTCTTCGGGCTGCTGGTCATCTCCGTGGGCTACCTGCTGTTCGCGACGCTGGACGCGGACGACTCGCTCGGGACCTACATCGCGATGGCGGTCCTCTTCGGCGGCGGAATCGGGTTCATGCAGGCGCCCGCTACGGCGGCCGTGGTCGAGGCGCTGCCGAACGAGGAGCAGGGGCTGGCCTCGGCGGTGAACGACATCACCCGCGAACTCGGCGCGGCGCTCGGCATCGCCGTGTCCGGCGCGGTGCTGATCGCCAACCTGCGGCCGGCGGCGACCCCGGCCGAGACATTCATGACCGCCTGGCCGGCAACCAACGTGGCGATGGCCGTCGCCGCCGCACTGTGCGCCCTCGCGGTGGGGGCGCTGGCTCGTTTCGAGCCACGACCGGAACCACGTCGTGGCCGGCACAGGGCCGGTGGTCGGCCGGAGGAGCCGGACCTCGCCGCAACCCCGCCCACCGGCATTCGCCTGGTGCCCGGTGGGCGCCACCGGGCGCCGGGTCCGGTCCACGCCCCCAGCCGGGTGCGCGAGCTGGCGGTCCTCGCCGACTAGTCTGGCGGGCGCCATGGTCCTCGCCTCGATTCCCAGCCCCGCGCAGGGCGTGTGGCATCTCGGCGACTTTCCGATTCGCGGGTACGCCCTGTCGATCGTGGTCGGGATCGTCGCGGCGATCGTGGTGGGGGACCGGCGGCTGCGGGCCCGCGGCGGCGCGCCCGGCATGATCGCGGACATCGCGTTCTGGGCCGTGCCCTTCGGCATCGCCGGCGGCCGGATCTACCACGTGATCACCACCCCGGAGCCGTACTTCGGCAAGGGTGGGGACCCCGTCGAGGCCCTGATGATCTGGAAGGGCGGCCTCGGCATCTGGGGCGCGATCGCCTTCGGCGGACTCGGGGCGTACATCGGAGCCCGACGGCTTGGCATCCTGTGCCCGTCGGTCGCGGACGCCGTCGCGCCCGGGCTGGCGCTCGCCCAGGCGCTCGGCCGCTGGGGGAACTGGTTCAACCAGGAGCTCTACGGCAAGGCCACCGACCTGCCGTGGGCGTTGGAGATCGACCCCGCGCACCGTCCCGACGCCACCCCGGACATCGGGAGGTACCACCCGACGTTCCTCTACGAGTCGCTCTGGTGCGTGGGGGTAGCGCTGCTGGTGATCTGGGCCGATCGGCGGTGGAACCTTGGGCACGGTCAGGCGTTCTGGCTCTACGTCGCGGCGTACTGCGTGGGCCGCTTCTGGATCGAGGCGCTGCGCGTGGACACCGCGGAGCACTTCCTCGGACTACGGCTGAACATCTTCACGTCGGTGGTCCTGTTCACCGGATCTGTTGCGTACCTCGCGTGGTCGCGCCGCCGTTTCTCGTCCCGAGAACCCTCGGTTTACCGCGAGGGCAGTACCCCCGGGGCGCTCCGCTAAGGAAGCGCTGATCAAGGCGCAATTGGAGCGTGACGGGCCGTGACCTGTCTCGACGGGTCGTCGAAGGGTCCGATGGCGCGCCGTTTCCCGTTCCACAGGCCCTGTTCGGGCCCCGCGGGGCG